>JALHMC010000004.1 GCA_022844225.1 Hyphomicrobiaceae bacterium
CTATTCTCGGCGCCGGACGAGACCGATGTTGGGGCACCCGACGGCAATGCGCGCGCTATGCCGTGATTGTTGCGAATGGCACGAGCACGGACGGGACTGCTGCCCTGGCTGCGGCTCAGGGCGCTTGGTTCGGCATGCCGAGTTGGAGCGCCTCGCCATCGCGCACATCGACTGTGATGCGTTCTACGCCTCGGTCGAGAAGCGGGATCGGCCGGAGCTGCGTTACGAGCCGTTGATCGTCGGGCATGCGGGCGGGCGCGGCGTGGTGACGACGGCGTGCTACATCGCGCGGACATTCGGTGTGCGCTCGGCCATGGCGATGTTCCAGGCTCTTGAGCGGTGTCCCCATGCGACCGTCATTCCGCCGGACATGGCCAAGTACCGCGACGTCGGCCTCGCGGTGCGCGAGATCTTCCGCGAGGCGACAGAAGTGATCGAGCCGGTCTCGCTGGACGAAGCGTATCTCGACCTATCGCCGGAATGCGTCATCGAGCCGATGCCGGCGGCGCAGGCGCTGGCTTTGATCGCGCACCGGGTGGAATCCGAGATCGGGATCACAGTCTCGATCGGGCTCGCGCCGAACAAGCTGCTCGCCAAGCTGGCCTCGGAACTACAAAAGCCGCGTGGGTTCTCGGTGATAGGGCAGTCGGAGGCACGGGCGTTCATGGCAGGGCTCGCGGTCTCGAAGATCAACGGCGTCGGGCCGGCGACGGCAGAGCGGCTGAAGGCTGCGGGCATCGAGACGGTGGCCGATCTTCAGGGGATCAGCGAGGCGGAACTCGTCGGACGGCACGGAAAGTTCGGGCGACGGCTCGCACGGTTCGCCGTCGGCGAGGACGACCGCGCGGTCACCCCCGACCGAGCGGCGAAATCGGTCTCGGCCGAGACCACGTTCCGGCGCGACACGGGCTCTTTCGAGGAGCTGATGACCGCACTCGAGGCGCTGGTGCCGCGCGTCGCCGGCTCGCTGGCGCGCAAGGGGCTCGCCGGCTCGGCGGTGGTCGTCAAGCTCAAGACGGCCGGTTTCCAGATCGTCACGCGGACGCGGCGCCTCGCGAACCCGACCCAGCGTGCCGACGTGCTGCTCGAAGCCGCGCGCGCGATCGTCGAGAAGGAGGCCGACGGGCGGCTGTTCCGGCTCGCCGGCATCGGCGTGGATGGATTGGTGCCGGCGGCGGAGGGCGATCCGCCGGATCTGTTCGGATAGGGCGTTGGCAAGGCAGGTAGGGATGGTGCTACTGCCTGTTGCCCGGCCGCGCTCGCGAGCACTCCGGCACTGTCAAAGAGCACGGGGGGAGGACGCCGTCCGGCCACCGCTTTTGATTTTGTGAGGCAGCCTCGTGGCGCCCTCCGACGATATTTTCGCATCCGCAGGAGCGCTCCCTGGGTTTGTCCCCGGCTCATTTCACCGCAATGCTTGACTTACGTAGTGGCGATCACCGCTCCAGAGGTCAGATACCGCCTCCTGCCCTCGCCCTCGGCACGCCTCGCGAAAACGACCCGCGCGGACAGGATGGCGGAGAGAATACGCGAGGCCGGACGACCGGGGATAAGTTTGGGGGATGCGAAAAGCGATCCGAGCAATCCGAAACAGCGCCAATGCTCTTCCGCTCGCCCGGCGATCCCCACCGATGTCATCCCGGGCCTTGTGCCCGGGACCCATCGCGCTACGAGTTCGAGCGGCCGAAGTACGCCGAGCGTTTACAGCGCATTCCTCGCCATTCGCAACTGCGCAGCGTCCTACCCTAACGCACCGAGCAAGCTGAGAAATGGGTCCCGGTGACAAGCCCCGGGATGACATTGAGAGAGACGATTGGAATGCGATCCGGCCCCATCGTCGCGGAGGAAGCGGACGCCGCCGACGTCCTATGAGGCCCAGACGTCGAAAGCCCCGTCATCCCCGCGAAGGCGGGGACCCACGTCGGGGACGAAGCGGTTACAATGCCGTCGTGGGTGCCGGGCGGAGTTCACCCCGGACCTGATCCGGGGCGGGCATGACGTGGAAGATGCGGGTGGAGGCCGCCTTGGCGGTCGCCGCCGCCACAGATGTCATCCCGGTGCTTGTCACCGGGACCCATCGCGCCTTAAGATCCGTCAACTGACATGGTCGCCATGCTGGCGGCGGATCACGCCGACGTGAGCAAGCTGAGAAATGGGTCCCGGTGACCCCGGCCTCCGCCGGGGCAGGCACGCACCGGGATGACAAAGAGAGAGCTATCGGCGCGGAGGGGGCTGGTTTGCGGAGGGAGCGGACATGCCGCATCACCGGCGACTTGATCCCCGACGGTCTCACGGAGATGTCGGCATACCCTCCAACCTCGACCGATGAGTAAGAAAATGGAGCGGGCCAGGGTACAAATGCAGATCAAAAAAAGCTATCGACTTGCAGTGCGTTGGCGTCAGCTGACGGGGAAACTGCGGAAGCTCCTAGACAACACGGTCGTTACAATCTTATCCTCCTCGATTTGTCACGTCTTCGTAGCTTGCATCGTCCGACAACGACCGGAGAAAGAGCCATGTACAATTTTTCGTTCGAACAGATGGCAGCCATATCCATAGCGTTCCAACGATACGAGGCTAAGTGCAATGGTGTAGTCGCAAACTTGGCACTTTTTCTTGGCGAGATGTATGATGATAAGTGCGAGATCGAGCTGGGAAACAAATCAAATCCCCACCATGTCGAGTACTTGCATTTGCGATTGCCGCAGTACATCGGCACAATCGGCAACCATGCTAACCCACCGCGCCACGAGCCGTTCGAACCATTTTTATGGTTCGATCATGCAACTCCAACTTCTAACAGGCGCAATGTTCAGAGCATCACCAATTACGACGGTTTCGGCGCCTACACGGCCACAATGATCAGATGCTTCGGCGTGCCGAGTCACAAAGCAAGCGTCCCATTGATCCCATTACTGCGCGAACGAGCCAAGTGGAGGGAGATTCTTCGCCCCTATAACGGTTAGATGATCGCAGCGCTGGCTCGCCGTCACTTGGGTTGTGTGCATGTCGCTACTTGGGATTGATCATCAGTGTCGGCTCGACTGCCGAAAGCGGCAGCGACTACCATGCCGATATGCACCCGACGATGAGTGGGTGCCGACGTCCGCATCTGTTGACAACATGTGCTTGCCGCCTATCGATGCCGCTCTGGGCTGTATGATGAGAAGAGACTTCGGATCGCCCGAGATAGCTACATATCGCAGATCGCTTCTGCGGAATATCGCTGCGACTTGCCAATTCGTCAAGCGGTTCAGACTAGCCTAGGATCAATCAAAAATCAAAATTCAGAGGCGGGAATGGCGAAATATCGACGGACATATGAGCGGATTTTTGTGGACGAGCTAAGCCGCCTGGCTGGCCAGAATGGTGGCACTGTCAGAAATCCAAAACTACGTGAGACACTCAAGTGGGATGAGTCTCGCTACAATCGGATAAAGACCCAATTAGTCGAAAGCAATCAAATATTGTTGGGCAAGGGGCAGGGCGGGAGCGTAGGATTGCCGCAAACAAAGAAATCGCATAAATTGAAGCTGTTTATTTCATATAGCCATGCCGACGAGAACCTTAAGGACAAGCTGACTCATCACCTTGGCCCTCTAAAGCGACTTCACTTAATCGAAACGTGGAGCGACAGAAATATAAAGGCAGGGGACAATTGGGGTGATGAGATCTCCAAGGAATTAGAAACGGCGGACATCGTTCTTCTACTGGTTAGCATTGATTTTATAAACTCAAAATATTGCTACGACATTGAGCTTGAGCGCGCGCTTGAACGAAGCGATGAAGGTTCTGCCATCGTTATCCCGGTTATTTTGCGCGCCTGTCTTTGGCAGGGCGCTCCGTTCTCCAAGCTTCAGGCGTTGCCGAAAGATGCCAAGGCGGTGACCTCTTGGAGCGATCAGGATGAGGCCTTCGCCAATGTAGCCGATGGAATAAAGCAAGCGGCAGAGCGTCTGATCGCATCGAGGATTGACTAAAATAGCGGCCCGTTTTTGCTCGCTACTAAGATTGAGCACGACGCGATGCTCCTGCCAACGGACGCGGGGCCGAGCCGATGAATTTCTTGCTGGCTACTGCCATGTCGATGTCCGCTCCTGCATCATCACACAAAAAGGAGGGGGTTTGGGGGACACGTCCCCCAAACGGGTTCGGGTCCATGACCCGATCGCGCCGGAGGCGCGACCTGCGGCGGCGATGGTGACGGCACCACCGCCACGATGTCTGGACGTGGCGGTGCGCCGACCACCCGCTCAGCGCCTCACCTCGGCGTATTGGCCCGCAGGAAGGTCCGCAGATGCCGGACGGCGAGGGTGACGCGGGCCTTGGGTTCTTTCCAGGGGAAGAACGTCATCTGCGCGTTGGGGGCGAGCATGGCGGATTCCTCGGCGGGGCCGTAGGGGTGCGCCTCGGTGTCGTCCGGCATGACGAGGACCGGCGTCTTTACCGTGCGCACGAAATCGCGCGTCACGCTGAACACGAAGTCGTTGTTCTCGAAGTACATCTTCTTGAGGAAATCCGAGCACATCTCCATGGTGACGTCGGGCCGCTTCTCGGAGAGCGTCGGCGCCCAGTTCTTCATGTTGTTGCGATAGAAGAGATCCGGCACTTCGGCACGGAAGCCGCTCGGCGTTGCGGGGACGGCCGCGACCACGCGCTCGGGTGCGCGCTTCAGCATGTTCCAGATGAAGGGGCCGCCAATGCAGAAGCCGATCACCAGGAACTTGTCGATGCCGAGATGATCCATCAGGCCGAGCTGGTCGTCGCAATAGCTGTCCCAGGGACGGTTTACCTCGACGGGGCCCGAGGACTTGCCGCCGATGGCGTTGCGGAGGTCCATGGTGATGCAGCGGAACTCGTCCGAGAGCTCGGTCATCGGGTTGAAGGGGGTGCGCGTCGATAGATACTCGATGTTCGCGTTCAACCCGCCTCCCGGAATGACCAGCAAGGGAAAGCCGGAGCCGGCCTCCTCGTAGTAGATCTCGACGGACCCTCTCTTGTAGACGGGCATGGCGGGCTTCCTCGGGTGGGCTGGTTGATCGTTGCCGCCGAAGTGGGCGGTCCAGCCCCAGTGTAGGGCCAAGCGGGGCCCGGCTGCCAACCCCTCGATCGCAGGGGCGCCATCCGATCGCCATCAGTGGCTGGGCACGAGCCGTTTGCTCATGTAGACGGCGATGCCGAGAGGGCCGGCGTCCTCGCGCCGATCCTCGCGATAGCCGCGCCGGGTGTAGAGTGCGATGTTCGTCTCCATTCGACCGTTGGTGTAGAGGCGCATCTCCATCAGGCCGAGTGATCGGGCAACCTCCTCGGCATGGATAAGGAGGCGGCTGCCCAGACCCTGGCCGTGCCGGTCCGGGTGGACGGCGATGTTCTCGATCAGGAGATGGTCGGCGTGCGGGATCATCTCGATGAGGGCGAGCAGACTTCCGCCGTCTTCGTAGAGGTCGACCAGATGCTCGGTGACGGCGCGATCGTAGTCAGCGGTCATCGGGCGTGGCTCGCGGCCGACGACGGGAACCCATTTGGCGTAGGCTTCGCGGGTGAGCGCGCGCACGGCGGCGGCGTCGGCGGGCATGGCCCGCCGAAGGGTGAAGTCGGACATGGGGCGTCTCTCAGGTCAGGGTCAGCTTTCGACGCCGAGCATCAGGCAGAGGTTCTGGACGGCGGCGCCGGCGGCGCCCTTGCCGAGGTTGTCGAGGCGGGCGACGAGCACCGCCTGGCGGTGCTTGTCGCTGCCGAAGACGCGCAGCTCCAGCATGTCGGTGTCGTTCAGGGCGAGCGCGTCGAGGCGGCCGCCCTTGGACGATGGGTCGTCGGCCTTGATCACCTTGACGAGCTTGCAACCCTCGTAATGTGCCTCGAGGCAGGCTTCGAGGTCGCGGGCCGAGGGCTTGCCGGGCAGCGTGTCCAGATGGAGGGGCACCGAGACGAGCATGCCCTTGAAGTAATTGCCGACGCTCGGGACGAAGATCGGGCGGCGGGTGAGACCCGAGTAGAGCTGCAACTCGGGCACGTGCTTGTGTTCGAGGCCGAGGCCGTAAAGTTCGAAGAGGGGCGCGGTGCCCTTGTCGTAGGTCTCGATCATGGACTTGCCGCCGCCCGAATAGCCGGAGACGGCATTGACGGTAACGGGGTAGTCGGCGGGCATCAGTCCGGCGGCGACGAGCGGCCGGATGAGGCCGATGCCGCCGGTGGGGTAGCAGCCGGGGTTGGCAACGCGCTTCGAGGCCTTGACGGTGGCGGCCTGGGCCTTGTCCATCTCGGGAAAGCCATAGGTCCAGCCATCGGCGATGCGGTGAGCGGTCGACGCGTCGACGATGCGCGGTCCCTTGGTGCCGAGCTCGTCGGCCAGAGCCGTCGCCTCCTTGGCGGCGTCGTCGGGGAGGCAGAGGACGACGAGGTCGACGTCGGCCATCAGTGCCTGCCGGGCCTTGGGGTCCTTGCGCTTCTCGGGGTCAATGGATTTCACCTCGACGGAGGGCAATTTGGCCAGGCGCTCACGGATCTCGAGGCCGGTGGTGCCAGCCTCGCCGTCGATGAAAATGGCGGGACGGGTGCGGTTGTGGCCGAGGGGCGAGGAGGCAGTTGCGGAGGCGGTGGTGGCAGTCATGGCAGGCTCCGGAACGATGGGCTCGGGTGGGATGAGTGTGTGGCGGGGGCCATAAAACAAAAAAGCCGCGCTCCGGGCGCGGCTTCGACGATGGAGGGGTGCGATCAGGCAGCCGTCATCGGATCCGCGCGCGGAGGCGGCAGCGACGTCGGCGGAGGCTGGTCGTCAGATGGTTCATGGGGCGAGCTTATGGGGTGGAGCGGGGACTTGTGTCAATCGGTTTTAGGTCAGTCGAAGCAAGGGGGCGAAGCGAGACGGTTGCATGAGGCTCGTCCGGCGGGCCAACATGGCCTAAGAGATGCGACTTTCAGCAAGACACCGGAGCCCGCCCGACATGGCCGACGAGATCCCGTTCCGCAAGGAAATGAACTTCGAGTACGGCGTGCCGCGGGAGCTCTTTCCGGGGGTGACGCGGATCGTCGCCAACAATCCGGGGCCGTTCACGTTCAAGGGCACGAATACCTATCTGCTCGGGCAAGGCCGCGACCTCGCGCTGGTCGATCCCGGACCGGAGGATGCCGCGCATCTCGATGCAATCCTGCGGGCGACGCAGGGCAAGCGGATCGCGAGCATCATCATCACGCACACGCATCGCGACCACATTGATGGACTGCCGGCGCTGAAGGCGAAAACCGGGGCGAAGGTCTACGGTTACGGGCGCAAGGCGCGTAACCCGGGCGCCAAGGTGGCGAGCCCGGCGGGAGGCGAGGCCAACGACGAGGATTTCGTGCCGGACGTCCCGCTGGAGGATGGAAGCCGCTTCGAAGGCGAGGGATTCGCGCTGACCGCGCTGCATACGCCCGGCCATGCGCCGGATCACCTCTGCTTTGCAATCGAGGGCACCGGCATCCTGCTCTCGGGCGATCACGTCATGGGATGGAACACGTCGGTCGTGGCGCCGCCGGACGGCAACATGGTCGCCTACATGAACTCCCTCGACAAGCTGATGGTGCGCGACGACTCGGTGTTTCTGCCCGGACATGGGGGGCGCATCGAGCAGCCGCAACGCGTGGTGAAGGCCTTCATCGTGCACCGCCGGATGCGCGAGCAGGCCATTCTCGATTGCATCAAGGGCGGGGCGACGACTATTGCGGCGGTCGTCGAGGCTGTTTATCGCGGTCTCGATCCGCGGCTCGTGAGGGCTGCGTCGCTGTCTGTTGCTGCTCACGTCGAGAGCCTGGTTGAGCGCGGCCTTGTTTCTGCTTCTGGCCCCGTAGCGCAACCGGATCGGCTTTCCCCCGTCTAGGAACGGCCTTCTCGGGCAATCCCCGGCGACGACGCGGAAGGTCGGAGCCGGTGACCGTCTCGTCGAGGCGCAGCTTGAACTCCTTGAAAAGGGCGCGGATGCGCTGTGCGTTGCGGCCGAAGTCGTGCTCGCCGTAGCGCGATGCCGAGCGCGCATCGACGCGCGTCTCGTTGCCATGGGCTGCAACGCGGATGACGATGTCGTCGTAAAATCCGAGGACGAGCGTGCGATCGACCGCCTCGATGTAGCCGGGAGCGCCCTTTGCGGACGGCGGCGTCTCGCTCGCCACGCGCCAGTGGAGGCGTTTGATGGTCTCGCCCAGCACGTCCCAGGTCTCGCCGACGGGCCGCGGGACGATGACGGGGCGGATGTCGGGATACGATTCGAGCTGTCGGCGCGCGACGTGCGGGCCTTCATACCCGGCGGCGTTGGCCAATCCCGAGCGGGCGGGGGCGAGGGCTGCAAACGATGGGGGCGCCGTCGTGTCGGTGGTGATGTCGTGGATCGCCGGCAGGCTTCGGTAGAGAGGGACGAGACCCGCTGGCCAAGCGAGGATCGCGGTGCCGAGAAGCAGGCCGATGCTGGCGCTCCAGGCACCGATGCGCCCATCTCGCCAGATTGCGACGAACGACCCAACGGCCAGCAGCACGGCGACGGCTGCTCCAGCCAGTGCCGCGACGAAGATGTTGAGCGCAACCGGCGTCGGCAGTGAGAGGAGGCGATGCAGGACAATGCTGACCACCACGAGTTGCGCGCTGAACACCGCGAGATTGCGGGACCAGCGGGCGAGTGGGCTCGAGAAGGTGGGGGCGTGGTGCATCGGGCCTCATCTGGGCACCCGGGGGCCGGTGGGATGCGCACGATCCGGCACGGACAAACTCAGTGTCGTCAGGGTGGTCGTGGACCTATAATCCATTGCGGCGCCGATGGACAGGTCGGCTCCCATGACTACGCTCACGAATTTCGCCGCACGTGACGTCGAGGCGGTGCTGCATCCGAAACGAACCTCGGCAGCCATCGCTCGAGCGGGCCAGGGGACGAGATCCACACTATGTTCGATCGCCTCGAGCGTGCGCTGGATCGCGGGCACGAGTGGGTGCAAGCGGAGGGAATGGCCTGAGCCCGCAGTTTATCGCGTCGGCGGTGGCAGTTCGTCGAGGCTGGAGATGTACCATTTCTCGGTCTCGACAATGGCTGGGTTCTCACCGTTGGCGAAGATCCAGCTATCGACAGCCCACTTCTGGCCGTTGGTGTTCTCCCGGATCACCGCGGTCCAGTGAGGCCAGCCCGAGATGCCGCGCGTCAGATTCTCCTTCGCGAACGGCGTGCCGACGGTGTGGTAGCGCAGAAGCTTGTTGTGGGCCAGGACGAGCAGATAGCTGGTCGTGTTCGTCGCCTCGTCGACGCAATCCTGCTGAGTCGAATCGCCCGACGCCATGAAATCCATGCCGGGGCGGTCGGCCTTGGTGCCGATCACGTCACCCACCCTGCGCTCCATCCAGCTGATGGCGTAGGCGATGGCGCGGCGCTCCTCGGCCGGCGTGTCGGCCGTCCGGGTCTTTTCCATCAGCTGCGAAATGGCGGCGACGTCCTCGTCGCGGAAACGGAAGCGCGTCTGCTTGCTGCATCCATAGGCGTGGCAGACCCAAACGGTATTGCCCTTGGGCTCGCGGCTCTGGAAATCCGCGAAATGTCTATCGACGGAGCCGGTGCGCTCGTGTGTGCAGCCGGCAACAAGCAGGCACAGGATCGTTGCCGTCGTCCTCCACCGCATCGCGCCCGCCCCCGCCGGTTGCTCCCGATCGGGCTCTAGCAGTGCAGCGATTCGCTCCAAAGCAGGGAATGGGCGTGGTGCACGTCGGCCGTGCCGCAGTTGCAACGGGGACGCGGCCGACGAGGACGTTCAGAGCTTGTAGCCCTGACGAGCGAGCAACTTCCAGGCGCCACCTTCCTTGCGCCAGACCTGCAGAACGCCGATTTTGACGGCGTCCGCCTTGCCGCTGCGGTCGAGATCGGCGGAGAACGTGTTGCGCACGATGGCGTTGTCGCCGACGACGGCGATGGTCTGGTCGCCGAAGGTTACCGTCTTGAAGATGGTCTTCTTGCTGGCGATGGCGGCTGCGTACTGCTCCTTGGTTTCGGTGGCCCCGCTCGAGTGCGAGTAAGAGAGCTTGTCGTGGGCGACGGCGAGGAGCTTCTCCTTGTCGGCGGCCAACATGGCTTGGCGCAGAGCCTCGACGGCGGCCGCGACGGCGGCCTCGTCGCCACCCTGGGCGGCCGCCAGTTCGATCGAGGCCGACGACATCACCAAAGCCGCACCTCCTGCGAGCGTCAGCTCGCGACGCGTGAGACGCATGGGCTTCCTCCTTCGGTTTTATTCCCCGCGGTTGCTCCGCGAGGTGAGCAAGGCTAGCGGAGCCTTGGAGGCATGTGCAAGGTGAGGTTGAGAAGGGAAGCCGTGCCGGGGTTCTGGACCGTACGGCGCGGGGGTGGCAGGCTTGGATTTCCAGACGCCACCGAGATCCGACCAAGAGGCTTTTCCATGAGCGCCAGCAGCAAGCCCACCGCCTACGGCCGCATCTTCGCGCCGCGCCAAGACTGGCTCGACAAGGCGCCGACCGAGGACGTGATCGAGCCGGACCTGCCGATCATCGATACGCACCACCACGTCTGGGAGGCGCCGGGGCGCGGGCGCTACATGCTGGAGGAACTGCACGCCGATCTCGGCAGCGGCCACAATGTCGTCGGCACCGTGTTCATCGACTGCCACTACAGCTACCGCACCGACGGCCCGGAGGAGATGAAGGCCGTGGGCGAGGTGGAGGCGGTGGCAGCGCTCGCCGAGGAGAGCGACAAGCGGACGGGCGGCAAGATCAAGGTTGCGCAGGGCATTGTCGGCAATGCTGACCTGTCGATGGGAGCGCGGGTCGAGCCGGTTCTGGCGGCCATGGTCGAGGCGGGGCGTGGTCGGTTTCGCGGTGTGCGCAACTCGGCGGGTTGGCACGAAGACCCGGTGATCGGCAACAATCATCAGGGGTTCGGCAAAGGGCACTATTACCGCGAAGACTTCCGGGATGGGCTAAGGCGCCTGAGCCGGATGGGCCTTTCGCTCGATGCGCTCGGCTATCACACGCAGCACCAGGACATTCTCGATCTGGCGCGGGCGGTGCCTGAGGCCAACATCATCATGAACCATACGGGCATGCCGCTCGGCTATGGCCCGTATACGGGCAGGCTCGACGAGGTGGCGAAGGTCTGGCGCGCGAAGTTGCCCGAGATCGCCAAGTGCCCGAACGTGTCCATGAAGCTCGGGGGCATGATGATGCGCGTGGCCGCCTATGACTACAACGTGCTGGCGGCGCCGCCGTCATCGGAGGAGCTGGCGCGGCACTGGCGGCCCTGGATCGAGCCGTGCATCGAGATGTTTGGGGCCGACCGTTGTCACTTTGAGAGCAATTTCCCGGTCGACAAGATGGGGATCGGATTCAAGGCGCTGTTCAATGCGTTCAAGCGCATCGCGGCGGGCTGCTCGGCCTCGGAGAAGGCGGATCTTTTCGCAGGGACGGCGAGGAGGGTCTATCGGTTGGGGTAGGCCTACGCCAAGGATCTGGCATGGCGGAGAAATCCGGCCTACATCTCGGCCATGACCAATCCCATTCACATCATCGGCGGCGGGCTGGCGGGCTCGGAAGCGGCGTGGCAGGCGGCAGAGGCCGGCGTGCCGGTGGTGCTGCACGAGATGCGGCCCGAGGTGAAAACGGAGGCGCACCAGACGGATGGGCTTGCTGAACTGGTCTGCTCCAACTCGTTCCGCGCCGACGACTGGACGGCCAATGCGGTGGGGCTGCTTCACGAGGAAATGCGCCGGCTCGGGTCGCTGATCATGGCGGCGGCGGACCTGCACAAGCTGCCAGCAGGCGGGGCCCTGGCGGTCGATCGCGACGCGTTTTCGGCCGAGGTGACACGGCGGCTCGAAGCCCATCCGCTGGTGACACTGGCGCGGGGCGAAGTGGAAGGTTTGCCTCCCGATCACTGGGACAGCGTCATCGTGGCGACGGGGCCGCTGACCTCGCCAGCCTTGGCTAGCGCCATCGGCGCGTTGACCGGCGAGGCTGAGCTGGCGTTCTTCGATGCCATCGCCCCGATCGTGCATGCGGAGTCGATCAATCTGGACATCGCTTGGAAACAATCGCGCTACGACAAGCCGGGGCCAGGTGGCACTGGGGCGGATTATCTCAATTGTCCCATGAGCCGGGATCAGTACGAGGCGTTCGTCGACGCGCTGCTGGCCGGTGAGAAGACCGAGTTCAAGGAGTGGGAAGGGACGCCTTACTTCGACGGTTGCCTGCCGGTCGAGGTGATGGCCGAGCGTGGCCGCGATACGCTCAGGTTCGGACCCATGAAGCCGGTCGGGCTATCCGATCCGCGGACAGGGATGAGGCCGTGGGCGGTCGTACAACTCAGGCAGGACAATGCGCTCGGAACGCTCTGGAACATGGTCGGCTTCCAGACAAAGCTGCGTCATGGCGAGCAGAAGCGCGTGTTCCGCATGATTCCGGGGCTCGAGAACGCGGAGTTCGCCCGGCTTGGAGGGCTGCACCGGAATACGTTCCTCAACAGCCCGAAGGTGCTCGACGGGCAATTGCGCTTGAAGGTGATGCCGCGCCTGAGATTTGCAGGGCAGATCACGGGCGTCGAAGGGTATGTTGAAAGTGCCGCGATCGGGTTGCTGGCGGGGAGGTTGGCGGCGGCCGAGCGCGCAGGACAGAGTATCGACGTGCCGCCTCCGACGACGGCGCTTGGCGCGCTGATCGCACATATCACCGGCGGGCATCTTGCGACGGCTGAGCAAGGCGGTGCGCGCTCGTTTCAACCGATGAACGTCAATTTCGGGCTCTTTCCGCCGGTCGAGGTGCCGCAACAGAACGCGGAAGGCCGGCGGATCAAGGGTAAGGACAAAGGGCCGGTGAAGAAACGCGCTGTCGCTGAGCGGGCGCTGGCTGATCTGGCGCGATGGGTGGGGCGCGGTGAGCCGCTGGATGGCGCGACGGCCTTGCGACACGACGAGGCGCGTGGGTCCCCACCTCCTCGGGGATGACATGGCTGCCGATTTCTTTTGAACGAGTGAGGATGACATGAAGGCGTGGCAGATCGTATCCGATCGGGGCATCGGGGCGTTGGAGCTGAACGAGGTCGCGGCACAACAGCCGGGTCCGGGCGAGGTGGTCGTGCGGATGCACGCCAACTCGATCAACTATCGCGATTTCCTGACGATCACGGACCCGGTGTCGCGAAAGCTGCCGTATCCGCGCGTACCGAACTCGGACGGCGCAGGTGAGGTGACGGCGGTGGGAGCAGGCGTGACAGGCGTCAAGGTGGGCGACCGGGTGGCGTCATGTTTCTTCCAGCGATGGACGGACGGGCAATGCTCGGCCGAGGCGATGGCAAGTGCGCTGGGCGGCGCCGTCGATGGCGTGCTGGCGGAAGAGGCGGTGCTGAGGGCGGACGGCGTCGTGCCGGTGCCAGAGCACCTTTCATATGCCGAGGCGGCGACGCTGCCGTGTGCCGCGCTGACCGCATGGAATGCCATCGTGGAGACCGGCCGCGTGAAGGCGGGCGACTGGGTGCTGCTGCTGGGCACGGGCGGCGTATCGATCTTTGCGCTGCAGTTCGCGCACATGATGGGCGCGCGGACGATCATCACGTCGTCCTCCGACGACAAGCTCGAGAAGGCGCGGTCACTGGGTGCCACGGTGGCCGTGAACTACAAGAGGCATCCGAATTGGGAGGATGCCGTGCTGGAGGCGACGGGCGGACGAGGCGTCGATGTCGCGGTCGAGGTGACGGGGGCGAAGAATCTGCCGCGGACGATCAACGCGACGCGCATCGCGGGGACGATCGCGCTGATCGGGGCAATGCATGGCGGGCAGATTGATCCGGCGCTGTTCATGCGGCGCTCGATCCGGATGCAAGGCATCTACGTCGGCTCGCGTCGCATGTTCCTCGACATGATCCAGGCCATCGAGGCGCACAAGCTGAGGCCGATCATTGATCAGACGTTCCGCTTCGACCAGGCGCGCGAGGCCTATCGGCACATGGAAGGTCAGGGCCATCTCGGCAAAATTGTGATCGCGATGAGCTGAAGGAGCACGTGCTTCTGAGCCAGGAACTCCGGCGCGGGCCGATCGTTGCGGTGTGGTCGAAACCAACTGCACCGTGGGATTCCTTCGCCAATGACGCTTGCGTTCGTACTGCTAACTCACGGCCGGCCCGATGCTATCCTACGTGTCGCGGAAGTCCTCGTGCGTGGGAGCCGGGATCGGCTCGTGGTCGTATGTCACGACGGGCCGAGTGAGGAGCGCCAGCGACTCGCGGCGTCACGGCTGATCGACAAGGTGCTGCCTTCGCCTGGCGGTCGTGGCCGGTTCGGTCTGGTCGATGCCGCGCTCAGCGCGATGCGATGGCTCGAGGCACAGCCCAAGGCCTACGACTGGCTCGTGCAGCTGAGCGGGCAGGATTATCCCATCCGTCCCATCAGGGAGTTGGAGGACGAACTCGCTCGCGGAGGGGTGGACGGCTATTTCCACCATTTCGATGCATTCAATCCGACCGAGGCGGCGGAAGGCCCGATGTCGTGGTCGCAGGCCGAGGTCGAGAACCGCTACCATTTCCGGTATGCATTGCTGAAGCCGGAGACGACAGCTTTGCTGCGTGCTGTGCTCAAGGCGCCGCGTCTTTTGCTCGAAAGGACGTTAGGATACCGTTTGCATACGGGCTACGCTCTGATGGTCGGAGCACGGTCCTCAACGCCGTTCTCGCCGTCGTTCCGTCTATTCGGCGGCAGCTTCTGGGTGACAATCAATCGCAAGAGCGTACGGGCACTCCTCCACTTCGTTGACGAGCGACCCGATGTCGTTGCGTATTTTCGCGATGTGCTCAATCCAGACGAGGCATTCTTTCACACCGTTCTCGCCAACCGGGCGGACATACTTCTGTCGCGACGGGAACTGCGCTACTACGATTTCTCGATGACGCGGCTCGGGCGGCCAGCGCTGATTTCGCACTCCGATCTCGATCGTGTGCTGGCCAGCGGCTGCTATTTCGCGCGGAAATTCGACCTGGAGCGCGATCCGCACATCGCTAACGAAATCGACAAACGGCTTTACGGTGGTGACGCGAGGCGCTTTGCCGCCACTTCGTCCGCGACATCCGGTTAGCTAAGCCACCGCGCGAATGCAGCGGACGACGTGGCCGGGGCTGATCTCGCCGACCGGCGGGTCGGCCTCTCGGCAACGAGGTTCGGCATAGCCGCAGCGCGGGGCAAAGGGGCAACCGGGGGGCAGGCTCGACAGATCCGGCGGGTTGCCAGGGATGGTGGCAAGCCGTTTGCCTTCGAGCCGGCCACCGTGGGCGCGCGTCGACAGCAGTCCAAGAGTGTAGGGGTGGCGCGCGCGTGCGATGACCTCCTCGACTGGGCCGGTCTCGACGATGCGGCCGGCGTACATCACGGCGATCCGGTCGGCGACCTGCACGGCGACACCGATGTCGTGTGTCACGAAGATGACGGTGAGCCCCAGGTCTCGCTGCAATTCGCGCAGGATGAGCAGGATCTGAATCTGGACGGTGGCGTCGAGGGCGGTGGTCGGCTCGTCGGCGAGGAGCACCTCCGGGTCGCACGACAGAGCGAGGGCGATCATGGCGCGCTGGCGCATGCCGCCCGACAGTTCATGCGGGTAGGCATCGAGCCGGCGTTCGGGCGACGGGATGCGGACGCGCTCGAACAGCTCGAGGGCACGCTTCCTGGCTTCCGCGCGCGGCACGCCCTTGTGGCGCATGACCGTCTCGACGATCTGGTCGCCGACACGGTACACGGGGTCGAGGGCAAGGCCCGGATCCTGAAAGATCATCGAGGCGACGCCACCACGGAAGTCCTGCAGTGCTTGCGGGGCCAGCGTGTTGACATCGATGCCGCCGACGACGATGCGGCCGGTGACGGTGGTAATATGGCCCGGATTGAGCCGGATCAGGGCGCGGAGTGTCACGCTCTTGCCGGAGCCGGATTCACCGAGGAGCGCCAGCACCTCGCCACGCCCGAGGCTGAGGTCGACGCCATTGACGGCGCGGACCGTCGTTGACTTGCCCGTGCGGAAGGCAACGTTGAGGTCTTTCACATCGACGATGGGTGTGCTCGATGCCGTGCTGGCCGTGGGCTTGGCAATGGTAGCGGTTGTCATGACAGCACCCCTACTGCGGCCCTCGGACCGGTCTTTGCAACTGCAGCAGCGCGGCTATGCCCCGAACCGGCATCGACGGCGTGGCACGCGACGGGGTGTCCGCCACCATGCCGAGCGAGCGCGGGCTCGGTGCGGCTGCAGATGTCCTCAGCAAGCCGGCAGCGGGGATGGAAACGGCAGCCGGTCGGCGGATTGATCGGGTTCGGCGGGTCGCCGGCCAGCGGAGCCTCGGTGGCGCGTGCCTTCGGGTCCATGCTCGGCACCGATGCGAGCAGCGCTTGCGTGTAGGGGTGGGTCGGATGCTCGAGGACGGCGTCGGCGGGGCCGAGTTCGGCGACACGGCCGAGATACATGACGAGCACGCGGTCGGCCATGAAGCGGACGACGTCGAGGTCGTGGCTGATGAAAATGTAGGTGAGGTTGAAGTCGTCCTTGAGGTCGAGCAGCAAGTTCAAAACCTGTGCTTCGACGGACTTGTCGAGAGCCGAGACCGCTTCGTCGAGGATCAGGAGTTTTGGCTCGAAGGCGAGTGCCCGGGCGATGTTGACGCGCTGGCGCTGGCCGCCCGACAACTCGTGAGGGTAGCGGCCGGCGAAGCGGCTCGGATCGAGACCGACGCGGGCGAGGAGGTCATGAGCGCGATCAATGGAGGCACGGCGCGAGAGGCCGTGGACCTCAGGGCCGAAGGCGATCGAGGCCTCGGTGGTGAGGCGCGGATTGAGTGAGGCGTAACTGTCCTGGAAGACCATCTGCACCTGCCGGCGGAACTCTGTCAGCGGCAACTCGGGAGAGCCGACGGTCTTGCCTTGAAACAGCAGCTCGCCGGCAGTGGGCTGCATCAAGTGCATGACGAGACGGGCGGCGGTCGACTTGCCGCAACCGGATTCGCCGACGATGCCGAGCGTCTCGCCGGGCATCACGGCGAAGTCGATCCCGTCGACGGCGCGGACAAGCGCGCCTCCGCCAAACATCGTCTGGCCGACGGGGAAGTGCTTGACGAGGCCTTTGACCGCCAGAAGCGGGGGGGCGTCGTCGTTGGAGGGGCGGGGGGCGGGAGCGGTCATGTTTTCAGATCCATGGCCGAGCGCAGGCCGTCCGAGAGCAGGTTGAAGGAGAGCGAGGTGAGGAAGATCATCACGCCGGGCAAGGCTGCAACATACGGGTTGACGTAGATCGCCTGGCGCAGCTCGTTCAGCATCAAGCCCCACTCGGGCTCCGGCGGCTTGGTGCCGAGGCCGAGAAACGAGAGGCCGGAAGCGAGGATGATCGAGACCGAGATCAGGCTGGTCGCGTAGACGAAGATGGCGCCAAGCACGTTCGAGAGGACGTGGATGCGGATGATACGCAGGGAGGAGGCGCCGGAGGCGCGGGCCGCCTCGACGTAATCGAGGTTGCGGACCTGCGTGGTGATGGTTTCGGCGACACGAGCGATCGGCGGTATGAAGACGACGGAGAGCGACAGGATGGCATTGCCGATGCCGGCGCCGAGGGCACCCGAGATGGCGATGGCGAGGAGCACGGACGGGAAGGCGTAGAAGATGTCCATGGTGCGCATGATGGCCATGTTGACTGCGCCGCCTAGATAGCCGGCGATGACGCCAAGCAGGCCACCGATCACCAGCGCGTTCAGAACGGGTAGAACGCCCATGAACAGTGAGAGGCGGCCGCCGTAGATGAGGCGCGAGAGCATGTCGCGCCCGGTATGGTCAGTGCCGAGCGGATGGCCGGGAAAGCCGATGTCCTTCAACCGGCGGATCATGCTGGCCTTGTAGGGATCGGCCGGAGCGATGAGCGGCGCGAAGATCGCCATCAACACGATCAGCAACAGCACGAGCCCGAAGAAGAGGGTGACCTTGTCCCGCAACAGGCGCGACAGGACGGTCGACCAATAGCCGGGCGAGTTCGCGATGGTCTGTGCGATGTCGACCGTGGCCGGCGCGGCAGGCGTCATGAGGTTCATGGTGTCAGCTCCGACGCATGCGCGGGTCGACCCACGTCTGGAGGATGTCGACCGCGAGATTGAGGGCGACGAAGAACATGGCGAGCAGGAGGATGGTGCCTTGCAGCATCGGGATGTCGCGCCGGAAGATGGCGTCGTTCAAAAGGTAGCCGGTGCCGGGCCAGTTGAAGACGGTCTCGACGAGGATCGAGCCGCCGAGCAGGTAGCCGAGCTGAAGTCCCATGACGGCGAGCACGGTCGGCGCGGCATTGCGAGCGACGTGGCGCATGACCTGCCCGTGCAGCAGGCCCTTTGCCCGTAGCGCCTGCACGAACTCCTGGCTGAGGATCTCGGCGACGGTTGAACGCACAGTGCGGGTGATGATACCGCACGGAATGACGGAGAGGGTCACGGCCGGGAGGATCAAAAACCTGATGTGTTCCCAGTCCCACTTCCAGGCGTCGGAGCCGCCTGCACCCATGCCGGTCGCGGGGAGCCACTGCAGGTTCACGGCGAAGACGATAACGAGGACCATGCCGAGCCAATAATGCGGCACCGACACGCCGGCGATGCCGAAGCCGGTGGCGAGCTTGTCGATGATGCTGCCCTGGTAATAGCCGGCGAGACCGCCGAGAAGGCAGCCGAAGGCGAAGCCGATCATGGTGGCGAAGATGGCGAGCATCAGTGTGTTCGGCACTGCGGCGAGGAGCGTATCGAGAACGGGCCGGCTGTTGACGATCGAATTGCCGAGATCGCCTTGCAGGGCCTTGCCGAGCCAGATCAGGTATTGGACCGGCAGTGGCTTGTCGAACCCATAGGCGGCTCGCAGCTTGGCCACCATCTCCGCGGTCGCGTCCGGGGCGACGACGGCGTTCAGGGGGTCGCCCGAGAGGTGGATCAGCGCGAAGACGAAGATCGTCACGCCGAGTGCGATCGGGATCGTGTAGAGCAGTCGGATCAGGATGTATCGCAGCACGTGGCTCGCACTCCTAGCGGAGCGTGGTTGGGCGACTCGGGAGTGACCGCGTCACGACGCAAATTGGGTGGGCGCTGGACTGAGCGCGCCCACCCTTGAGCCGAGGGCCTACTTGTCCATGTAGACGGGCGAGAGGCTCTGGAACCAGTTTCGCGACTGGACGAAGCCCTTCACTTTTTTCGACATGGCGCGCGGTGCGACGTCGTGGACGACCCAGACGAACAGCGCGTCGTCGACCATCTTCGTGTGCACCTTGGCGAGTGCGGCGTCGCGCTCCTTCGGATCGAACGCGGCCTGGGCGGCTGCCAGCAGCTTGTCCATCTCCGGGTCGCTATAGAAGCCGAAGTTGACGCCCGTCGGTGCGTGCAGGTCCGAGCGCAGGAACCGGGTCATTGCGTTAAACGGATCCTGCGTCGTGTAGGAGACGTTGACGCCATGGGCACCCTTGATCTGGGGCGACTTGCCGCCGGCGCGCCAAAGATTGAGGAGCGCCTGCCACTAGACGACCTCGTACTCGATGTCGAAGTAGGCCTCCTTGAGGCTTTGCTGCAGGTACTCGTTCATCTGCAACGGCAGCATCTGCCCGGAACCTGACGCCGAGATCAGCATCTTGATCTTGGCCGGCTTCGACGCGCTGTAGCCGGCTTCGGTCATGAGCTTCTTGGCGGCCTCGACGTCAGTCTTGATGTCGAACGAGGGCTTGCCGAACCAGGGATCCGTCTTCGGCACGTGACCGGCCGCCTCGACGCCGTAGCCGCCGAGCAGCTCGACGATGCCCTTGCGGTCGACCGCGAGATTGGCTGCCTTGCGGACACGGATGTCATTCCATGGCGAGCCCTCGACGCGATTGAGGTGCCATGACCAGATGTGCGGGTAGATGTTCGAGACGATGTCGAAGTTCGACGACTTGATGCGCGGCATGGCGTCGGGAGACGGGGCCTCGATCCAATCGACCTGGCCGGAGAGCAGGGCCGCCGTGCGTGCCGAGGGATCGGGCATCGGCACGAGCGTCAGTTTGTCGAGCTTCGGCACGCGGGTCTTGTCCCAGTGCTCCTTGTTCGGGGCGAGCTCCGCCAGCTCGCGAGACTTGAGCGTGGTCAGCTTGAACGGGCCCGTTCCGGACGGCGCGGCGGCGAACTTCGTCCAGTCCTTGCCCGTGGCCTCCCACTGCTTGGGCGAAGCCATCATCACGTAGCAGACCTGGAAGGGCCAAAAGGCGTCCGGCGTCTTGGTCTCGAACTCGACGGTGTAATCGTCGATCTTCTTGACGGCCTTGTAAGCCGGCAGGCGGAAGTTGGTCAGCGAGACCATCTGCGCCGAGTACTGCGGGGCCTTCTCGTCGAACAGGCGATCCATGTTGAAGACGACCGCGTCGGCGTTGAACTCGCTGCCGTCGTGGAACTTGACGCCCTTCCTCAGCTTGAATGTCCACTTGGTCGGATCGGTCTTGCTGACCTCGAAGCTCTCCGCCAGAGCGGGAACGAGACCCGAGGGCTTGTCAGGGGACGTGAGATCGAAGTTGAGCAGGCCGTCATAGAGCAGAAGCCCCATGAACCGGTAGCCTTCGAAGCCGTTGTCGGGCTGCCCCCAGGTGAGCGGGATATCGTTTGCGGTCATGCCGATGCGGAGATGGCCCTGGGCCGCAGCGGGACCGGCTAGCGCTGTGCAGGCGAGCAGGGCGCTCGCTGCAAGGGCTGTAAAGCGATGCTTCAGGCGATTTCTATTCGACACAGAACATACTCCCTTTTTCTGTTGAGGCGACGGATGGCTCCGGCCGGTTGTGCCGGCTCGGAGGCAGATTTTACGCGTTGAGGCCGCGCTGAGCCTCGAGGTAGGGCAGCACGTCGGCGGTGGTCACGATGTCGGCATAGCGCCGGCCGACGTCCTTCAGGTTGGCCTCGTGTTCCTCTTTGCCGGGATCGCCACAGCAGTCCTCGACGACGATGGTGCGGTAGCCCGACGAGAAGGCGTCGATGACGCTGGCGCGGACACAGCCGGAAGTGACGCAACCGGTGACGAGCACCGTGTCGATGCGATGCTTGGTCAGGAAGCCGGTCAGCGGCGTCTGGAAGAAGATCGACGGACCGGATTTCTGGAAGATGTAGTCGTAGGCGGGATCGGCGATGGCATCGTCCATCTCGGCTTCGAGTGAGCCTTCGCGAAAGCCGTCTCGGACGGCACCGACTTTCCAGCGCAAGACGTCGCGCGCGGAGTGATAGGCAGTGAAGCACGATGCGACGGGCACGTTGCAGCGTCGAGCATGAGCGAGTAACTCGACCGTCCGATCGCGCGCGGCATGGATGCGTGGCGACTTGCCCATGGCGCAGCGCGGGTCGGTGAAGCCCTTCTGGTAGTCGACGACGAGCACCGCTGCGCGCTCGCCGAAACCGACTGGTAATGCGCCGTAGGTCGCAGCCTCAAAGGCGTTCGTCATCGTCTCCCCACCGCCAAGTGTCGTTGCACAAACTCTGAGCAACGGCACTTTCGCGGTGAAATGGGCAGCAGGTCAATCCCAACATCTCGGCATCGTGCCGGAAAACAGTGCAGTTGCAGAGTGCGTACGACGACCACTGAATGGCGACGCGGTCAGTCGATCTCGCGAGACGTATCGAGAATGGACATGATTTCGCACTCGCGCGGCAGGCCGCGGCCGAGGCGACGGGCCATAGCGAGGGCCCACGGCGCGACGGCGACGAGTTCCTCCATGATGCGCGGAGGCAGGCGCAGACCAGAGGCGATGGCCGCGTTCTCGGCCCGTGTCCGGATGGCCGGCTCGACCTTGGAGGTGTCCGGGGTCCAAGGCTTGACGTCGAGCGGTGCCGGCGCGGCTCCAGGCGTCAGCTTCGGGTGCTGCCTGGTGAAGCCGGTCGCCTGCTCGAAAGCGTGGCCTGCGCGTAGCACGAGGGCGTCATCGAACGGGCGTCCAACGATTTGCAGGGAGAGCGGCAGGCCCGCCGCACTGAAGCCGGACAGCACGGCGAGGGCTGGACCGCCGGTGCAATTGAAGGGCGTGGTGAGTGCGCCTTTCTGCCAGAAGTTCAACGGGTCGTGGCGGTCGAGCCGTGGCGCCGACGAGTTGTTGGCCGTGACGAGCAGATCGAATCGCCGATAGATCGGGCGCATCTCGTCCATGATCCGGCGACGTTCGCGGCTAGCGGTGACGTAATCCTCGGCGGTGAACAGGCAGGCGGCGAGGCTGCGGGAGCGGAAATCCTGGCCGAATGCCTCGGGGCGGGCGATCAGCTCTTTCAGATGCAGCGAAAAAAGTTCGCTCTCTGCGGTGACGATCTTGACGTCGGAGTAGTTGAGCAGGGGACGCAGCGTCACGTCCTCGATCGTTGCGCCGAGATCGCGGAAGACGGCGAGGCTCGCCTCCATAGCGGCGGAAAGCTCGGCATTAGGGGCGATGTCGGTTTCCCAGAAGTGGCGAACGACACCGATGCGCAAGCCTTTGATGCCGTCGCCGAGGCCCGCCGTGTAATCGGCCGTGCGGCGATCCGCCGACGAGGGATCGGCTAGATCACGCCCGGCAACCGCATTGAGGATCAGGGCGCAGTCCTCGGAGGTGCGCGCCATCGGGCCGCAATGGTCGTAGCTGTAGGAGTTGGGAATGACGCCGGCGCGGCTGACGAGGCCGTAGGTAGGCTTGAGGCCGGCAATGCCGCAGAGCCCCGCCGGGCCGCGAATGGAGCCACCGGTGTCGGAGCCCATGCTGACGGGAACGAGGCCTGCGGCCAGCGCGGCGCCGGACCCCGATGACGAACCGCCGCTGAAGTGCGCTGTGTTCCACGGATTGCGCGCGGGTGGCCAGGGAAGGTCGAACGAGGGGCCGCCGTGGGCGAACTCGTGCGTCGCGAGCTTTCCGGTGAGGACGGCGCCGGCCGACTTCAGCTTGGCCACGGCCGTCGAGTCCTGGGACGGCACGCGGTCGATGTTGGTGCGGGAATGGCCGGACGTGAGGATACCCGCCGTGTCGTAGATGTCCTTGACGGCGAACGGCACCCCGTGGAGGGGCCCGCGATAGCCGCCGCGCGCGATCTCGGATTCAGCGGCGCGGGCTGCGTCGAGCGCGATGTCGTCGGTGCGGGTGATGAAGGCATTGAGTTGCGGCTCGAGCGCCTCGGTGCGGGCGAGGAGGGCCTTGGTGTACTCGACCGGGGAGAGCTTGCGCATCCGGATGAGGTCTGCGGCCTCGGCGAGGGTGAGGTCGTGGAGTGCGCTGGGAAGGTCGGGCATGGGCGTCACCTCGGGTTGGAGTTGGAATAGGCTACCGCCGAGGACCCAGCGACGGCCTGCAAGGATCGTCGGCATCGCGCCGGAGAACCGAGCAAAGAGCTGGTCAGGCCGCGGTCCAGCCACCGTCGATCATGAGGACCGTGCCGGTGATGAAGCTGGCCTCGTCGCTTGCGAGAAAGGCGATGGCGCGGGCGACCTCGTCGACCTCGCCGATGCGGCCCATGGGATGGCGCTGAAGGCGCCACTGGCGCATGGCGTCGGGGTCCTTGGCGGTGCTCATCGAAAAGCGCGAGAGCGGCGTGTCGATGACGGCCGGGGCGACGGAGTTGACGCGGATGCCCTGCTTGGCGAAATCGACGGCTGTGGTTTTCGTGAAAGAGACGATGGCGCCCTTGGAGGCGATGTAGGCGCAGGCGTTGCCGCCGCTGTTGAAGGCGAGTTGCGAGGCGATGGTGACGACGGCCCCGCGTCGGGCGGCGATCATGACCGGCAGAGCGGCCTTCACCCAATTGACGGTGCCCATGACGTTGATGCGGAAGACACGTTCCCAGATCTCTGCGTCCTGAGTGAGGACAGTGCCGGCGCCCGTGGAGATGCCGGCCCCGGTCACGAGGGCGTCGATGCGGCCCCAGGTGGCGACAACCGCCTCGACTTCGCGCTGGGCCGCCGCGGCGTCGGCGACGTCGGCAACGATGGACAAACTGGTCCCGCCGGCTTTCTCGATGACCCCGGCGGTGCGCGCCAGACCTTCGGCATTGCGGTCGACCAGCGCAACCCGGGCGCCGCGTGCGGCTAGCAATTCTGCCGTGGCGGCCCCGATGCCGGAGCCAGCTCCAGTGACGACGGCGACTTCAATGGTGGACATGGTCTGGCCTTCTGGCTGGGGCTGGCTCAAGCTGTGACGCTACGAAGACGGGCGGCGCGTGTCGCAGCATCACGGCCCGCAATCTTTCCGAACACGGCGCCGCGCAGCACCGACGTGGCGCCAGTGTAGGTGCCGTAGTAGATGCCCATGGTCTCGCCGGCGGCATAAAGGCCCGGGATAACGACGCCATCCGTGTCGAGCACGCGAGCAGCAGGGTCGACCTTGAGGCCGCCGAAGGTGAAGCAATTGCCGCACATGATCGGGAAGGCGAGATAGGGGGCCTCGGTGATCGGGCGCGCCCAATTCGATTTGCGAGGGGCGTAGCTGTCACGGGTGGCGAGCCCATCCGTCTGGAGCGGTTTGAACGGGCGGTCCTGCAAGCAGGCGGCGTTGAAGGCCGCGACCGTCGCTTCCAGCCTTGGCGCGTCGATAGACAGGGCACCGGCGAGCGCGGAGATGGTGGGGGCCTTCACGGGGGGTACATCGGATCGAACGGAGCGTTGCCAGGAGGGTACGTCGTCGATCCGAGAGTCGAGGATGGCGTAGGCGATGCCGTCCGGCTGGGCGAGGATCTGGCGCGTGATCGCCTCGTAGGTGGCATCGACGGTGGCGGGTGCCTCGTCGACGAAGCGCCCGCCGCGCGCGTTGACCAGAATGCCGTAATTGAAGACGAGCACGATCGGCTCGGGCGCGCCGGAGCGGGGATCGAGCGGCTCGGCGTGGAAAAGCGTGTAGTCGCCGGCGGGCGCGGCGCCCATCGCCAACGCCATGGCGATGCCTTCGCCTTTATTGTAGTAGCCGCCGCGTGCGACCGGGCGGATGTAGCGCGACTGGGCGCCGAGATAGCGGGCCTGCATCTCAGCGCTTCCCTCGAAGCCGCCCGAAGCGAGCACCACAGCGGGGGCGAGAAGTTGTCGGCGACCGGCGCCGGCCGTCGAGACGGTCACTCCGATCACGGCGCCGTTGTCGTCGGTCAAGAGCCCGCGGGCGGTCGTCTCGTAGCGGA
This sequence comes from Hyphomicrobiaceae bacterium, assembly GCA_022844225.1. GTDB lineage: Bacteria > Pseudomonadota > Alphaproteobacteria > Rhizobiales > Hyphomicrobiaceae. The sequence goes on from JALHMC010000004.1 coordinate 25,113, forward strand.
CATCGATGCCGTTGGCTTCGGCCCAGTTGCCGAGCGCCTCGACCAGGGCGAGGCCGCCGCCGATTGGTGCGAGGCGTGTGGTCGAGGTGGTGATCAGATAGCTCGGCAGGAAGTCGAAGCGGACGCCGAATGTTTTCAACCAGGCGAGGGTCGATCCCGCATGGTCGGCAAAGGTCGTGATCAGATCCGGGTCTGTCATCGAGTGCGTGCGCGACAGGGCGGAGCGGGCGTCGAAGTCGCCGGCCGCTTCGGCGACGAGCGCGGGGTCGAGATGGGCGCCGGAGTTGGCTGCGAAGTGAGAGACGAAGTCGTGCGCGACCTCGTCTTCGCTACGCATGCGCATGAAAGCCTCGGTCCAGCGCGTGTTGCCACCGCGGTCCTCGCGCGGGGAACGCTCGAGCAGGATGACGCGGGCACCACTCTGGCGCGCCGAGGCAGCGGCCGAGAGGCCGGCGATGCCGCTTCCGACGACGATCACGTCCGCGCTGTCACTGCCGCCGGTCATGGTAAAAGGGCTCCTCGCTGGCCATGGAGGCGACATGGCGCACTGTCGGCAGGCGGTGTGTCAAGACCGGATGCCCAGCCGAGGCCGGGCGGATCGCCACTTGTGTCCGGCCGCCGGCCGCGCCAAGTAAGCGATATCGCCCAAAGCAGGATCACCATGACTGCCAAGTTCGACGACATACGCGCCGATTTCGAGCTCCTCGAAGACTGGGAGGACCGCTATCGCTACCTGATCGAGCTCGGCCGCGCGCTGGCGCCTCTCGACGAGTGTGACCGTACCGAGACCAACAAGGTGCGGGGCTGTGCCAGCCAGGTGTGGCTGGCAACGCGGATCGAGAGGGCTCCCGACGGACCACATATCGCCATACGCGGCGACAGCGATGCGCATATCGTCAAAGGGCTCATCGCGGTGCTGCTGTCGATGACCGACGGCCGGCGTGCGGACGAGATCCTGTCCGTCGATGCGCACAAGGCGTTTGCGGAGCTGGGACTCGCCGAACACCTGACGCCGCAACGATCGAACGGGTTTGCGGCGATGGTGACGCGGGTTCGTACGGATGCCGAGGCAGCGGTGGCTCAGTCAGCCTGAGCGCCGTTCGACCAGCGCGAGAGGGTGGGGCGGTAATCATCGGTGCCCCAGTGACGCAGACGGCGGGCGATGGTTTCCTCGACCTTGATCTCGGGCGCGAGGCCGTAATGGCGCGCCAAAGCCGAGAGTGCGCGCTGAAGTAAGAGGCGCGCGGCGCGGCGTGGCCAACCTTCGGCGCGTGCGATCTCTTCGAGGCCCCGCAGATGACCGCAGACGTCGACGAGGATGTCGGACAACTCCGGCCCGACGGCCTTGAGAGCGGCACTGACACGGGTCCGTGCGGCAATGACGTTGTCGGCGAGGTCGCGACCGAAGCCAGCGGCCGAGGCGCCGCGATCACCGCTGATTGGGATGCCGGACCAACCCATCGTGACGCGCGGCACGAGATGGGCAAAGCTCAGGTCGGCACGGAGGCGCTCGCCGGCCTGGACTTCGCTGGGTGACAGCATCGGGCGGCCCGCGGCGTCGCGCCGACCCGCGAGCCAGGCGAGCGGGCTCTCAGCGCCATTCACAATGGGCGCGGCCGCGGGTGTTCCGTCGCTCGAGCCGCCGACTTGGATGCAGCGCAGGTGCGCCTTGAGGGCGGTGAGACGGGTGCGTGAGCGGCGCAGAGCTTCGCGGCCAGCCGGGGTGAGTCGAAATTGGCCCGGTTCATCCGTTTCTGCGGCTACCCAGCGGCGCTCGCGGGCGGCGACGAATGCCGCGACGGTCGGCCGAGAGGAGAGTGGCTCGACCGCGCCACGAATTGTGACCGTCGTTTCACCGGGTGCGGGTGCAACCGCCGAGCGTCCGCGCCCGGCCAGCGCCGAGAGAAGAGCCAAGATACCGGTGAGGTCGGCCGCCTGGTGTGCTTTGCTCTGCTTCGCCCGCATCGTCAGAAGCCCTCGTGGTGGATCGAGACCGTAGCCAGCCGGCGGACAATCTCTTCCAGGTTGCTCAATGTGCGGTCGTAGACGGGGGCGTCGCGCCGATCCTCGACAATGGCGCAGGCGTGGCCCACCGTGGTGCGGTCCCGGCCGAAGGCGCGGCCGATGTCTGTGTGGGAGAGACTGAAGGCGCAGTGCATCAGGTACATCGCAACCTGGCGGGCGTGCGCCACCTGAGCCTCGCCACGTGATCCGGCATGGAGGCGTGCCATGTCGACGGAGAAGACCACGGACACGGCCGCCTCGACGACGGTCCTCAATCGATCCGGTGGGGGTGCTTCGCGCCGCGGGCAAGCTGCCCGTGTGTCAGTGTCCGCGGCGAGCGGTGTCTCGAACAGGGTTCGTGGCATCTTCAGCGAACTCCTCAATTCCGTTTCGGGACCGGTTGTCCGGATTTGACCCGACCGCCGACGTGTAGGAATGAATACCTATCGGCAATCCGAATTTAATGCCGCGGTTCAGCCGGGGGATTATTCCGCGCCGGATTTTCAGACTACTGGTTAATTGGCCAGATCAGCGGAACGCGCATGATGTCGATGCGCTGTCTGGCCGGGGGCGGGCCAGACCGGATGTGCCACAGAAACGCGCGTGCCCAGGCGATCCCACGGGGCTTTTCGCATTGGTTGTGATGGCGGCCGTGGGCCTCAGCTCTCGCGGAAGGTTCTCGAGAGGACGTCGGTCAGAGGCCTCAGGAAATAGCTCAGGATGGAGCGCGCCCCGGTCTCGATATAGACCTCGGCGGGCATGCCCGGGACCAGAGCGTGGCCGGCCGCAATCTTGGCAAGCTCGCCTTCGGCGAGTGCGACCTGGGCTGTGAAGTAGCTGCGGCCCTGCTGGTCGGTGAGTTGGGCGGGGGAAACCGAGACGACGGTCGCAGCAAGGTTGGGCGTCGATCTGGCGTTGAAAGCCGGAAAGCGGATCTGGGCGTGGCCACCCTTGCGTACCTTATCGATATCCTGCGGCTGCACTTGGGCGTCGACGATCAAGCGCTCGCCTTCGGGCACCACCTGCATAATGGCCCCGCCGGGGGCGATGACGCCGCCTTCGGTGTGGGCGGCCAGCGCGTGGACGCGGCCGCCGCGAGGGGCGCGAACAATGGCGCGACGGAGCTTGTCCTCGAGGGCCGTACGCTGCTCCAGGACTTCGGCAAGTTGGGCCTGCACCTTGCGCAGCTCATCGACGACATTCTGCGTGAAGGCCTTCTCGGCCTGGGTAAGCTTGAGGTCGGCCTCTGCGAGGGCGGCCTTGGCTTTCGAGACCTCGGCCGTGAGGCGGCCAATATCACCCTCGAGGCGGGCCGCCTCGCGTTGGATCGGCAGGAATCGCTGCTGGCTCGCATATCCCTTCTCGTAAAGAGGACCGACGGCGGCCAGCTCGCGATTGTTGATGGCTACTTCCTTACTGCGTGCGGCGAGGAGGCGCTCTGCGGCCTTGACCTCATCGACGATCTGGGCGCGGCGCTGGGTGAGAACGGAGAGTTCGCCGACGTGGTTGGCTCGGCGCGCGGCGAAGAGCGTGCGCTGCGTCGCGACCAGGCGCTCGAGGCCCGGATCGTCCTTGATGGTTGTGATCTCAGCCGGGATCGGCATGACTTCGAGGCGGTCACGCTCGGCTTCCAGGCGGGCCTGCTGCACGAGCAGGTCGTTGGCGCGTGCGACGGCGACCTGATGGCTCGCCTTGACGGCGGTCTCGTCGAGCCGAAGGAGGACATCGCCCTGCTTCACGACGTCGCCGTTCTTGACGAGGATCTTGGCGACGATACCGCCGTCGAGATGCTGGACGGTCTTGTAGTTGCTCTCGACGTTGACGACGCCGGTCGCGACCACGGCACCGCTGATCGAGACGAGACTGAACAGCGCGAGGCCGCCGACAAGGCCCATCAGGACGCGGTTGCCGGCGCGGATCCATGGCCCAGTCGCATAGATGTCGGTCGCTTCTTTATCGGCGCTGGTCGCAGCTGGCATCGCCATCGGGTACTCCTTAATGACGGTGGGTCTCAGCGCTTGCCGTTCCCGCCGGCCGAGGGCGGCTCCTGGCCGGGTGCGCGCGAAGGCTGTGCCTGGCCTCCCTGCTGCAGGAAGCGCAGGACGTCCTCGCGAGGGCCGAAGGCTCGCTGTTGCCCACGCTCGAGGTACAGCAGCAAGTCGGCCTTGCCGATCGCCTGGACGCGGTGCGAGACGAGAATGACTGCGCGCCCCCTGGCTCGCATCCCGTCGATGGCCGCCGAGAGCGCCTCGTCGCCGGTGCGGTCGAGGTTGGCATTCGGTTCGTCGAGAACGACCAGGGCCGGGTCGCCGTAGACGGCGCGTGCAAGTCCGATCCGTTGGCGCTGACCTGCCGAGAGATAGGCGCCGAACGCGCCGAGCTCGGTCTCGTATCCTTTTGGAAGCGCCATGATCATGTCGTGGGCGTGAGCGGCGCGAGCCGCGTCGACGACAGCCGCGTCGGTGGCAGCCGGCTCGAAACGGGAAATGTTCTCGCGCACCGTGCCAGCGAACAGCTCGACGCTTTGGGGCAGATAGCCGACGTGGCGGCCGAGTTCGTCGGCATTCCACTGGTCGAGGCGGGCGCCGTCGAGCAGCACCTCGCCGGCCGCGGCCGGCCAGAGTCCGACGAGGGTGCGCACGAGCGTCGACTTGCCGGAGGCGCTCGGGCCAATAACGGCGACCATCTGTCCCGGCATGACGCCGAAGGAAATATCGGCGAGGATGACCGCGCGGCCGTCAGGTGCCGAAACGCGCAGACCTCGCGTCTCCAGATGGCCTTTCGGGGCGGGTAGCGTCATCCGGCGCGGCGGCTCGGGATGGGCCTTCAGAAGCTCCTCGATCTTCTCGAAGGACTCGCGGGCCTTCACGAAGCCACGCCACTGCGAGACGACCTGCTCGACCGGAGCGAGGGCACGGCCGAAGATGATCGTCGCAGCGATGATGGCGCCGGCCGAGATGAGGCCGTTGACCGCAAGGGCGGCACCAATCGCCAGCATCATCGATTGAAACAGCAGCCTCAGAGCTTTCGAGGTCGAGGAGAGGCCGGACAGGCGGTCGGCGGCCAGCACCTGCCACGCCAGGGCATCGCGGTTGGCAATCTGCCAGCGGTCGCGATAAGCACCGAGCATGCCCATGGCAGTGATCGCCTCGGCGTTACGCTGTCCGCCTTCGGCAAGCTCGAGGCTCTTGTGACTGGCCTTGCCGGCCTCAGCCAGCGGCTCCCGTGTGCGGACTTCGCTCGCCCACGCGATGAGGAGCAGGATCACGGCGCCGATGGTGGCGGCGATGCCGAGGGTCCAATGCGTGAGAAAGATGACAAGCAGGTAGACCGGCGTCCACGGGGCGTCGAAGAAGGTGATGGGGCCGGGTCCGGAGATGAACTGGCGAAGCTGGTCGAGTTCGCGCAGTGCATGCACGGAGGCTCCGGGCTGGGCAAGACTGCGCCGCAACGCGGCGGCGAATACCCGCTCGCTCATGCGTTGGTCGAGTTCGACGCCGATGCGAACGATCACGCGGGAGCGCACCATCTCGAGCGCGCCGATGACGCCATAGATCGCGGCAGTGAGGATCGAAAGGGCGACGAGCGTCGGCATCGAGCCCGAGGTCATGACGCGGTCGTAGACCTGCAACATGAACAGGGGACCGGCCAGCATCAGGATGTTGATCGCGAAACTGAACCAGGCCAACGCCTTGAACGCTGGCATGCTCCCCATCACGGAGCGGAAGAGCTCGCCTTTGGTGGCATAGGCGGAATGACGCGGGGCGGATAGGCCCGCGCCCTTGGCGGAGGCGGGCTCGGCTGGTGCTGCGGGCCGAGCCGTCTGGATCGGAGGCGGAGCCGCGGTCTCGGCGACGACGTTGGCGGCGGCCCGGGCGAGGCGCGCCGTGGCTCGGGCCATGGCGGCAGCCGAGGTGGCTGGCCGCTCGGGCGTCGGAGCAGGTGGTGGTGCTGCGGGGGGCGCGGTAGTGCGCTCGCCTGTCAGGCGCGGCTCGCGGGCACGCGGCGACGTGGACACGGTGACCGGCGCGTCGGTAGGGGCGGCCGGAGTTGGATCGAGGGGTTCGGCCGGCACTTCAGGTGTGAGCGGCGCGCGATCGAAAGACAGCTTTTCTTCGGGCGGCGCTGATGGCCGGACGCCCCGCTTCTCGAGGCGCGCCTTCAAGGCCGTGCGCTCGCGCGCCTCGCGCAGGTGGATGAGCACCCGGTCGAGCTGGTCTGGGCCCGAGAACTCGGGGCGCATTACGGTTTCGCGCGGATCTTGGTCGACGCTGCTCAAGGATGCTGTCCGATTGACGTCACGACGGCTTCGCCTAGCCCGAATAGGCCGACAGGAGGTGCACGACGGGTATCTGACGCCAGGAGGGTGAGTTTTCGATTAAACCGCGATGCCAATTCGGCACGCCGACCCGGAAATTATGCAGCCGTTAAGGATCGGTTAGCGATTTTGGGGCTTTCTCGACTCCTACGACTCGGGCCTTAATCAGGCACAAGGTTCGACGCGTCCTTAGGGAGTCCTGGCTCATGAAGTTGAAAACCCTGCTCGCCGCGGCCTTCGCACTCATCGGCCTCGCGATCCTCGCCCCCGAGCCCGCGTCGGCCGACGGGATCCGCAAGCCGGATGGCTGGGGCAAGACGCGGCACATCAAGCACCACGTGTACTATCCGCGCTATGTTCATCACTACAAGGTGGACCCGTATGCTTGGCGCTACAGTCCGCGCGGCTATTATCCGTATTATGGCTCGCAGTACTGGGCGAAAGCCAAGTACGTGAAATGGCGCAATCGTGAGCATCTGAATGTGTGGAACAGGCAGCCGCCGCATTTCCGCTATTACAAGAGCTGGGGCCACCCGAAGAAGAATTGGCACCATCGCGAATGGCATGCGAAGCACCACGGCTACCATCACCGTTGGCATTGGTGAGCATAAGGGCGAGCCCCGGCAGCGGGGCTCGTTTCGTTATGTAAATGCCATGTCTTGGCCGTAATGGTGCTGTTCAGGATCGGTTCAGGCGCACTGAGTTGTGGTGGTGCCACGTCGGGTCGCACGATTTCCGACGGACCGGTTTACAGCCGCCAGTTGCGGCGAGCCAAGGAACTAGATCCATGCTCAAGACAATCAAGCATCTAGCGTTGGTGGGGTCACTGCTGGCTGCCACGACGATCGCATCGGTGCAGAACGCGGAAGCTCATCGTCGGTATCACGGCGGCCATGCAGCAGGCGCTGTTGCTGGCGCGATCATCGGTCTCGGTGTGCTCGGCGCCTACGCGGCAGGACGCGAGCGGGGCTATTATCGCTCCTGCTACCCGGGACGGCGGGTTTGCGACGTGGTCGGGCAGCGCTGCTGGCACAATCGCTACGGCGAATACGTGTGCAAGGACGACGTGCGCTGCTATCGCCGCGAGATCTGCGACTGATCGGATCAGCGCGTTCGAATCGGAAGGCCGGGCGCCTTATGTCCGGCCTTTCGTCGTTACCCACACATTCCTATATCTATCGTGACTTGCGGCGCTGACTTGCGGCGTAAAGGGCGATCGCGGCCGCATTGGATACATTCAGGCTTGCTAGCCCGCCCATCGTCCCGATGCGGCAAAGACGGTCGCACAGTTCGCGCGACAGACGACGAAGGCCTTTGCCCTCGGCTCCGAAGACGAGCGCAAAGGGCCCGGCCATGGGCTCGTCGTCGATCAGGTGCTCGCCCTCGCCATCAAGACCGAGACGGGTAACGCCTGCCTCGCCGAGCGCGCCGAGCGCTTGGGCGAGATTGCCAACGAGGGCGACGGGAACCAGCTCCAGGGCTCCGGAAGCGGCTTTGGCGAGGACGCCGGCCATGGGCGGGGAGTGACGCCGCGTCATGACGATGCCGGCGGTGCCGAGAGCGGCTGCCGAGCGCAGAATCGCGCCGACGTTGTGAGGATCGGTGATCTGGTCGAGGACGACGATGGGAAGGCCGGTCGCCTCGGCCGTCGCGACGAGATCGGCGAGGCTGCTTTCCGGAAGTGGTTCGACATCGGCGACGATGCCCTGGTGGACGGCCTCGGGGCCGGCGAGGCGATCCAGTTCGCGCGGGGTGCTGGGGACCACGACAGGGGTACGCGCTGCGATCGCGACGGCCAGACGGCGCTCGGCATTCTCGGTCAAGTGGAGTCGGCGGACGATGCGATGCTCGTTGGCGAGCGCGGCTTCGACTGCGTGATTGCCCCAGATGCGGATGGTTCCGTCGCCGGTCTCGCGCGCCGGGTCGGACGGGGGCCGACCGCCGCGGTCGACGTGCGGCAGGGGACGGGATTCTGTTCTTGGGCCGTGGCGGCGGTCACCCTTGCTGCCGGTCGTTTGTTTCATCGGGTAGCGTGGGGGATGACGCCGTAGACGGCCGGATTGACGACATGCACGGGACGCTTGCCCGCCGCGACGTCGGCGATGGAGCGGAGCGCGGCGGCTGCGATGTCATAGAAGCATTCGTCGGTCCAGCACAGCGCGTGCGGCGTGATGATGACGTTCTCCATGGCCAGGAGGGGGCTCGTCAGCTCGATCGGCTCGCGCTCGGTGACGTCCAGTCCGGCGCCCATGATGCGGCCTTCAGCCAGCACTCGTGCCAGCGCGGCCTCGTCGACGATGGGGCCGCGGGCCATGTTGACGAGATAGGCGGTTGGTTTCATCAGGCGCAGGCGTGGCTCATTCAAGAGGTGGCGCGTGGCGTCGTTGAGCAGGCATGCGACCAGCACGAAGTCGGCCTCGCGCATCAAGGTCTCGAGGGGCACGATGTCGGCGCCCGCCTCGGCGACCTCGGCAGGGTCAGCATAGGGGTCGGCGGCAATCCTGCGCTTGAAGAACGGCCCAGCTAGACGCAGGATCTCCCTGCCGATGCTGCCGGCGCCGATGACGCCGAGCGTTCGCGTGGTCAGACCCTGGCCCATGTAGGAGGTGCGATCGTTCCAGCGGCCGGCACGGACGATCTCGTTCTTTTTCAGGAGACGGCCGGCGAGCGCGAAGATCATCGTCAGGGCCGCCACGGCGACCGGCCGGCGGACGGCAATCGGCGTGTTGGTGACGACGATGCCCTTGGCGGTCGTGGCCTCGAGATCGACGCTGTCGAAGCCGACGCCGTTGCGGGCGATGATCTTCACGCGGCAATCCTGTCGGGCAACCGTCGCGACCGTGACGCGGGGGAGGTTGACGTGGAGGCCGTCGTAGCGCGCCGCAATGTCGGGTGTGATCTCGGTCACGTCCTCCGGGATCCATTCCCAGCGGATATCCGAATTGGAGGCGAGCTCGTCGAACGCGCGAGCGTCGAAGGCCGGAGTGCCGTCGGCACGAAGCAGATCGCGGGTGACCCCCACCAGAAACGTCATCAGCGTCTCCCTCAGCCCGCGACCGACTGCAGGACATTCCTGACGCCGGCCATCAGCATGGTGTGATCCGGGCCGGTGGCGAGCATGTTGAATCCGAGCTTCTTGTACTGCTTCGCCCAGGTGGCGTCGGCGGCCATGAAGCCGAGCCCCTTCTTGTGCTTGCGGCCGGCGGCGACGACGCGCTTCAGGGCGTTGGTATAGAGCGGGTTGTCGAATTGTCCCGGAATGCCGAGAAAATTGGTCAGGTCGAAGTGGCCGACCCAGAGCACGTCGATGCCATCAACAGCGGCGATCTCCTCGACGGCTTCGAGGCCGCGCTCCGTCTCGATCTGGGCGATGACGAGGTTGCGGGCGTCGGCGGCCTTCATCTTCGAGAGGGGATCGCCGGGTGCGTAGTCGTCGTGGGCGAACGAGAATGCGGCGCCTCGGCGTCCCTTGGGCGGGTAGTGGGTCGCCTCGGCGATGGCGCGCGCCTCATCGGCGCTGTTGACCATCGGGATCATGACGCCCTGGCAACCGATATCGAGGGCGCGGGCGAGGAAGTGGTACTCGCCGCGAGGTACGCGAACCATGGGTGCGATCGGCAGGCCGCGGCAATGGGCGACCTGAGCCTTGATCGTCTCGAGCGAGGTGCCCGTGTGCTCCATGTCGTAGATGACGTATTCGCAGCCGGCGTGTGCGAGCACCTGGGCGATGCCGGGCGAATAAAACTCGAAGACCATCGCGCCGAGCACCTGCTCGCCCGCCGTAGCGCGCTGCCGCAACGATTTACGTGCCATTCGCTTTCTCTCCCTCGGCCACCTTGGCCATTCGCAGTCGGACGGAACACTGCCTCAAACGGCTGCGCTCGGGAAGCGTGATTGCCAAACAGGCGCCGATCGTCCGAAACTCGCCGCGACGATCAAGCCAAAGGAGCGACGCCATGCTGATCAAGGCCGGAAACCGCCGCATCTATTACGATCTCGTCGGACCGGAAGCCGGGCCGGTGGTGTGCTTCACGCATTCGTTGTCCTCGGACGGCGGGATGTGGGCCGAGCAGATGACGCCGCTTCTGGCCGCGGGGTGGCGGGTGCTGCGACTCGATATGCGCGGACATGGCGGCAGCGATCCGGTCGAGGGCGACTACACGATGGCGGCGCTCGCCGACGACGTGGCGCTCTCGCTCGATTTTCTCGGGATCGACAAGGTGCACTACATCGGCCTCTCGATCGGCGGCATGATCGGGCAGGCGTTCGCCATCGGTCACGGCCACCGGCTGCACTCGTCGATGCTGTGCGATACGGCACCGGGTACCCCACCGGGTGGGCAGGCAGCGTGGGGACCCCGGATCGAGACCGTCAAGAAGGCGGGCTCGCTGGAGCCGCTCGGCGACGGGACCATGGAGCGCTGGTTCACGGATGCGTTCAAGCCACGTCGGTCTGCTCGCTGGAAAGAGATCCGCTCGACGATCGTCAACACGACGCCGGCCGGCTATCTCGGCTGCGCGGCCGCCATCCTGAATTTCGATTTTGTGCCGAAGCTGCCGTCGGTGAAGGTGCCGACGCTGGTCGTGTGCGGGGACGACGACCAGGGGACGCCTCCGGCCGGCAACAAGCAGATTGCAGAGCTGATCCCGGGAGGGCGCTATGTGGGTATCCCCGATGCCCGGCACTTCCCCAACGTCGAGCATCCGGACGTGTTCAACCGGATCATGATGGAGTGGCTCGGCAGCAAGCGGGGGTGAGGGCGAATAACCCGAATCACTCGACAACAGAGAGGAAGTCCCGATGCAATCCGGCACGATGGTCTTCACGGCGATGAACCGGGTCATCTTCGGCAAACCCGCCGTCGACGCCATTGTCGCGGAGGCCGATCGCCTCGGGGCGAAGCGGGTGTTCGTGCTGTCGGGAGCGACGCTCAACCGGCAAACCGACGAGATCGCCAAGGTCAGGGCCGGTCTCGGCGACCGGTTTGCCGGCGTCTTCGACCACATGCCGGCCCATTCGCCTCGGGACGCCGTGGTGGCGTGCGCGAATGCAGCGCGCGAGGCAGGCTGCGATCTCCTGGTCACGTTCGGTGGCGGCTCGGTGACCGATGGCGGGAAAGCGGTGACGATCTGCCTCGAGCACGACATTCGGGACGTAGACGGCATGGAGCCGTTTCGCAGCGTCGTGAAAGACGGGAAGCGCCACGTTCCCGATTTCAGGGCGCCGAACGTGCGCCAGATCGCGGTGCCGACGACGCTCTCGGCCGGCGAGTTCAATGCGCGGGCGGGCGTGACGGACACGCGGCTCAAGCTCAAGCAAAGCTTCATGCACCGATCCATCGTGCCGGAAACGGTGATCCTCGATCCCGCCGTGACGGTGCACACTCCGGAATGGCTCTGGCTCTCCAGCGGCGTGCGCGCCGTCGACCATGCCGTCGAGACGTTCCTGTCGCTCGATGCCAACGACTACACGGACGGAACAGCGCTACAGGCTCTGCGCTCGCTCGGCGATGGGCTGGTGCGCGTCAAAGCCGATCCTGGTGATCTCGATGCGCGCCTCAGATGCATGATGGGCGCGTGGCTGTCGATGGTCGGCATCGTGACCGGCACGCGGCTCGGTGCGAGCCATGCCATCGGGCACATTCTCGGCGGCTCGGCGGGCGTGCCGCACGGGCATACGTCCTGCGTGATGCTGCCCTACGTGCTCGACTACAACACGCCGGTCAATGGCGAGCGCCAGCGCGAGGTCTCGATGGCGATGGGACATCCCGAGGTTGCCGCGTCCGAGGTGCTGGATCGCTTCATCGCGAGGCTCGGCATGCCGCGGCGGCTCAGCGAGGTGGGCGTGGTGGAGACCGACCTGCCGCGTCTAGCCAAAAACTGCATGCTGGACGACTGGACCTATTCGAATCCGCGGAAAATCGATAAACCCGAGCAAGTTATGGAGATCCTTAAATCTGCGTTCTGAGCATTTTGTCGAATTCATAATCGTGCGAATAGAGATTCGTTCTCGTTCTGCAACTCTTGATTGCGGGGGTGTGGATAACTTTTTCCGTTATAATTCAATGCAATGCAATGCTCTGCGAAAAAACTATCCGCCTAGCACCTGTGTGGCATTGAGTTACCGCGCTCGCTGATCCCATTCAGTTCACATTGGCGACCACGCAGTTCCGTAGCGCTATCCAGGAGTCGCACCATGTTCACTCGTAGGCCATCGTCCGAAGTAGAGCCACGTGTGTCCAGCCCGCTCCCACAACCCCGGATTCCCAGCCCGATCGCGTCTACAGGTCCAGCGCCCAGCGACAGCCGACATGAGAACGTCGATCCGCTCCGCGAAGAAGGCTGGGTCGTCATCGGCAAAGGCACACGGGTGCACGGCAAGATCGGCGACTGCCGGCGACTGGACGTGCACGGTATCCTGGAAGCCGACGTCGTGACCGATTTGCTCGTCGTTCGCGAGGGCGGCGGCATCAAGGGCACGGTGCAATCGGACAATGCGAAGATCCATGGCGTCTTCGAAGGCACGCTCGTCGTCCACGATCATCTCGAGATCGAGAGCACCGGAAACGTTACCGGCGATGTCAGCTATCGAACGCTGGCGATCCAGGCCGGCGCCAGGCTGCGCGGCAACATCGTGTGCAGCGAGCAGGACGCGGAGGTCGCCGTCGCGGCGTCCGAGTCGCCTCCGGGTAACGTGATCTCGTTGCCGGGCATGTTCGGCTCGGAGACGGGCCTTCACGACGGTTATGCCAACGGTCATACGAACGGGCACGTCTCGTAAGACTATCGGCGCGAGGCGTCAGAAGTATCCGCTACAACATAGCGTTCCGGCATCGGAAGCAGGGGGCAGAAGCCTTGCCGCTATTGTAGCGCATCTGACGTTTGGTACCCGCTCTCGACGGGGCTCGTCACCAAACGTCAGATGCAAAAGCTACACTAGAATTATGATGTTGCTAGTGTTCCCCTGGTGCCGACATTTGCTCTCGACCCGGCAGCGACGGGAAGCAAATGTCGGCGCCGGAACACTAGTGCGGTGGAGGCTGCTGCCCTTTTTTCGCACACGTTATTGCCTCAGGCGGCGATCTCCAGGATCTCGCGTACGTCGGCTGGGCTCTTGATGGTCCGCGGATTGCGCGGCACCCAGGGCGTGCCCATGGCGCCTTCGGCGATACGATCGAAGTGCTCGCGGCCGATGCCGACTGCGGCGAGGCTGCGCGGCATACCGAGGCCGGCGATAAACGCATCGAGCGCCGCGGCTGCCTCGTCTCCGGGGCGGCCCATTGCCGTGGCGACGAGCGCCTGTCGCGCCGCGTTGGACGCCTTATTCCAGCGCATGACGGCGGGAAGCATGATGCACGACGTGTGGCCGTGGGGGACGTCGAAGGCGGCGCCCAACACGTAGCCGATGCCGTGACTGGCGCCCATGGGCACGCCCGAGGCCAGCGGGGCCATCGAGAGCCAAGAACCGATCTGGCAATCGAGGCGGGCCGCGAGATCGCCCGGATCGGCCTTGACGCGGGGCATGCCGCTGGTCAGCAGCGAGAGGCCTTTCAAAGCCTGCGCGTCACCGTACGGATTGGCCTCGTTGGAGCAGATGCCTTCGACGCAATGGTCGACGGCACGCACGCCGGTCGAAAGCCAGAGCCATTCGGGCGTGTGCACTGTGACGGCTGGATCGAGGATAACCACCTGCGGAATGATGACGGGATGGCGGAAGAGTTCCTTCACCTTGGTGCGTTCGTCGGTGACGCCCGCAATGCCTGAGAACTCGCCGGCCGAGAGCGTGGTCGGCACCGTGATCTGGCGCACGCGCGGCGGCTTCAGCGGTGGCGGTGCCAGCGAGCCGTCCGCTCCCTTGACGGATCTGAAGGTGTCCATGGCGTCAGGCGTGTCGATGTCGTTTGCGAGGCAGAGCTGAACGGCCTTGGCGCCGTCTGTGATCGATCCACCGCCGATGGTGACGATCAGGTCGGCCTTGGCGGCGTGGGCCTGCCGCGCAGCCTCGATCACGGCTGAGCGCGGGGTATGCGGCGGCATGGCCGCGAAGGTTCCGGCTGCACGGTTTCCGAGTGCGGCGCGCACCTTGGCGATCTCGTCGGTGGTCCTGTCGAGTGTGCTCGAGGCCATCAGGAAGACGCGAGTCGCCTCTGATCTCTGCGAGATCTCGCCGATAACCTCGGCGGCCGGGCGGCCATAGATCACCTCCTCCATTCTGCCGAATACGATGCGGCCGGACTGCATGTCGGTCTCCCTGGTCATCTCGATCCCCCTATGTTGGCGTGTGTTCGGGAGAACCGCCAGCGTTCGCACCGAACACGCGCGATCCCGTCGCACGACACGTCAGCCTTCATGCACCCAGCGGAACCAACGAGGCGTCCGAACTGTTGGATTTCGTGCGCGGCGCTTAGCGTCGTACCAAGATGGGAGTACCAGAATGAACTTCCGAGTTTCGTTGGCGGCGGCCGCCCTTGCGACCGTCTGGGCCACCGGTGCGTCTGCCGCCGTTGTCCCGAAAGCAAGTGTTACGCTCGAGCCGTCATCCATCATCGAGGTGCAGGGCCGCCGCGATCGGGACCGTTTCCCGTGATTGGAATCGTGGGCCGCGATGGGTTCCCGGCCGGCGATACGACCGACCACCTCCGCGTTGGCGGCGCTACGGAGCGCGTCCGCGCGATTGGCGACGTCGCGGGTGCGTCACCGTCGGTCCGGTTTGGTTCTGCCCGTAACAGAAGCACATCCACCAGGGCGGTGCTGCTCTGGTGGCCCAGCAGGTGAAGACACTGGCTTCGCCGGAAGACGCTCGCGTCGACTCAGACTCGGGCTTCTCGGAACGAGACGAGGCGATGCTGGTCCTCGTCCCAAAGCTTCAGGCGCACCGTGCGCAAGCTGTCAGCGAGTGTGATCCGACCGACTTCGGCGAGATGCGGATGGGCGGCGAGCACCTCGGGTAGCCGATAGAATGGGATACGGCTCATCAAGTGGTGCACGTGGTGGATGCCGATATTGGCGGAGATCCAGCGGAGCGGCTGCGGCAGGTCGTAGTGGGAGCTGCCATGGAGTGCGGCTTCCTTCAAGGACCAGTCCCGAGTGTCGGCCCAGTAGGTTTCCTCGAACTGGTGCTGGACGTAGAAAAGCCAGACGCCGATCGAGGCGGCGATCATCACGATCGGCAGGTGCACCATGAGGAACGTCTGCACGCCGACGAGCCACATCATGCCGCCGAAGAAGAGCGCAATGGCGAGGTTCGTACCCATGGCGCTGGCCCAAGATTGCCAATGCTTGCGCAGTTGTCCCGGCGGCACGCGGTGGCCGAGAAGAAAGAGCCAAGCCGGGCCGATGACGAACATGACGATCGGGTGGCGATAGAGGCGGTAAAGCAGCCGACGAGGTAAGCTCAACGCCCGATATTCGGTGATGGTCAGCGTATCGAGATCACCGATGCCCCTGCGATCGAGGTTGCCCGATGAAGCGTGATGAATAGCGTGAGCGCGGCGCCAGACCTCGTAGGGGGTCATGGTCAGAATGCCGAGCACGCGTCCGAGCCAGTCGTTCGCCTTGCGGCTCGTGAAAAAGGCGCCGTGGCCGCAATCGTGCTGAATCAAGAAGACGCGCACGAGCAGTCCTGCCGTCGGGATGGCGATCAGCAGCGTGAGCAGATAGCTGATCGACATCGCCTGCCAAGCCAGGAACCACAGAATGACGAGAGGAACGATCGTGACAGCGATCTCAGTCAGGCTGCGACGCCAATCGGGCGTCGTGAAACGGGCCAGTTCGCGAACGAGATCCTGCTCGGGGGTCGGACGGATCGCCCCAATGGTTTCATTCCGGTTCAAATTCCAAGTCCTCGCCTGATGGTGGTCGCCCGGACGTCGACGTCACGAATCCCCCGGGCGGCGCGGCGACACTCTCAGTTGAGGCGAGATTGCGCAAGCGGTGCCGAGCCGCATTCGAGCGTCCCCCGGTGCGGCGGAAAGCTGCGGTGCTGCATTGGGTTGCGACCGTAATCCGGCTCCGAAGCGTGGCATCGGGGTTTCAGTGCTATCGTCTGCCCAACCGTTCCAGGCGACGATCGGCAGCGGCGCCAGCACCGAGGATGCGGGCTTTCTCGTACCAGTTCCGTGCCTCGGTTGTATCGGGCCGGACGCCGACAGCCCGCAGTCGATCGAGTTCGATGGGGTCGAAGGTGTCGCCCATCGACAGCGCGCCCTCAGCTAGTCCCGCATCCGCAGCGCGGCGAAAAAACAATCGTGCCGAGGCAATGTCGCCGGACTGGAGGAGCCCTCGGCCGCGGGTTAGGAAGGCTTCAGCCCGTTCACGATCGGCCGGCGGGAGTGGCGCGGGTGCCGTTGGCGCATCCCGGGGCGGGGCGGGCGGCGGACTTGCCGCGGGCGCGGACGCGGGCGGGAGTGCTGCGACGGCAGGAGGGGGGGAGCGGGCCGGCTCGGGCGAATTCTGCGCGATGGGTGGCGGCTGCGCGATCGGCGCGGAGGGGGGCGTGGCGAGCGAGCCTAAGGCGGCGCCGGCCACGACAACCGCCGTCCGGGTTTCTGAGATGACGCCGCCGTCGACGGCCATGAGCGCGATGACGACGTCGCTCTTGCCGGCTGCACCGGCTGGAATGATGAGGCGGAGTTCGGCCAATGCTGCGATCGGGACGGCCCAGGCACCAGGGGCGATGACATGGCCGGCAGTTAGCGCCATCTGCGGATTGAGGCCGCGAATGCGCACATAGCTATTTGCGGGTAGCGATCCGTCAGAGTCGAGCGCGATGCCGAGGGCGGTTTCGCTCGCTGGTGCGCCGATGACGACGGCGGGAACCTGGAGGCGCGGCGCGGTGCCAGGGATGTTGGCTGCGCCGAGCGCGGAGGGACGTGTCGTACCGGGTCTTTGCTGTGCGAGTGCCGGCACAGCGAAGCACGCCAAGCCGATCGCGACGATCACGGCAACCCTTTGGCCCGTCTCGGTGGCCGCCGGGAGATGCCGCCGCCACTGCAGCCATCGTGCTCCAATCACGAGGTCCCGACGCAGCTCGCCGCTGGCCCTGGATCGTGCGTGCGTGCCTGCGGCGCCCCCCAGCATCGGCTTCACCCCACTCACTGCTGCTGGCGCCGGCGCCATTCGAGAAACTCCCGGAACAGCCGCTCCTGCTCTGCGGCATTGCCCGGCGCGGCGCGAGCTGCCTGTCCGCGGGCGACCTCCTCTTGAGCCGCAGTCGTGGTGGCGGTGGCGCCCGAGGCGGACGGTGCCGAGACCTTTGGCCGAGCACGTTCGGTCTTCTCGAGGCGATCGGTCAGCGGCTTGAAGCGTTGCCATCCGGGTACCGCCGCGGCGAGGTTCACGTCCTTCCAGTTCTTGTGATAGCCGGGCTCTTGCTGCAGCTTCGGAAGGCGCTCGAACAGGTAGTCGACGAACCGGACCATGCGGCGGTGGCGCTCGGTGTCCGCCGGCCAGTCGTAGACGGCGAGCACGGCCGGAACGGCAATTGTTGCGATGCGTTGGCCCTTGGTGATGAGTCCGGGATAGTCCTCGTGCTCGAGGTAGGCGGGGAGGTAGTATTCGAGGTTGTCGGCGTAGGGGACGGGAACGAACTTGAAGCCTTCGGGCCACTGGCCCTTGAGGAACGGGGCCAGGGGCTTTGACGAGACCCATACGGTCGCCGCGTATTTGTCGCTTTTGCGCATCTCTTGCATGGCGACGGAGTGGGGATCGAACTTGGCGTCGATCTTGATGCCGAGGCGACTGAAGATGATCGGCCCTGAGTAGGCGGCAGCCGTTCCCTCGGTGTTGAAGTTGACAGTTTTGCCCTCGAGGTCCTTCAGCGACGTGATCTCGGGACGAACGAAGATGTGGAGTTCGGAGGGAAACAGGCTCGCGAGATAATTGATGCGGCGCGAGATACCGGAGATCTCGGGGTTCTTCTTGAAGTGCTCGAGGACGTCGCCGTAGACGATCGCGGCATCGACGCCGCGTAGATAGAGCAGATCGAAGACGTTATCGAATATGCCGCGCGTCACGATCGGCAAGACGCGCATGTTGTCGCCGTCGTCGAGCACGCGGGCGAGTTCGGCGGCAAACTGCAAGGGTGCGCCTTCGATACGTCCGGCGGCGAGGCCGACGGTGTTCGAATTGAGGGCCTCCTTTCGCCGCGCCTCGCTGTCGGGGCGCGCTCGCGGAGCGACACGGGCCCGAGGCGGCTGCTGCACCTGGGCAATGCGCACACGGCCGTCGTCAGAGCCTGCCGCCTCGAGCCGAGTTTGCGTCTGTCCCGACCCGAGACCGGCGAGCGAGCCGACAAGAAGCGCGGCCCCCCAGGCCAAAAGTGCTCTACGCCAACGCATTGCTTTTCCTCCTTGCGGCGGCTCGACGGTGCCGGCCGTGCCACGACGAGAGTGGTGCCGACGGCACGCCTCACGGACGACGTTTGAACAAATCGCACTACGCGGCGACGGAAGGATCAGCAGACTCGCGTTGGTTAGGGCCGAGACGACGCGATACGGTGGCATCGCCTCTCGTCCGACCTGTCCGCTCCCTTTTCCTTGCGCCCCCAGCGCAGTGGAGCAGTCGATGTGCTCCACAACCTTAGATCCTCCCCGCAACGGGACGCTTTTGCGGCGCCAGCGTGAAGAATTGTGGCGGAAACTCGTTCCTTTTGCGGATTTCGTGGCGGCTTACGGATCGTCTGAGGGGACGTGGTCCGTGTCCTCATTGGTTGTTCAGGGGGCCGAGAGACGGCTCATTACCTTGACATTCCCTGCCGCCCGGATCACATGCGCGACGCTCGCGCGAAAGCGGGGGGCCCATTTACCTGCATGGTAGGCAGAGACTGAGTGGAGGAAGGCCGTGACCGAGATTACGCTGACATTTCCCGATGGTGCCAAGCGCGCGGTGCCGAAGGGTACATCCGGCATCGAGGTGGCGAAGTCGATCGCCCCGTCGCTGGCCAAGCGGACGGTCGCGATGGTTCTGGACGGCGTGCTCGTCGATGCCGCGGATCCGATCGAAAGCGATGCTGCCATCAAGTTCGTCGCGCGCACAGATCCCGAGGCGCTCGAACTGATCCGGCACGATTGTGCGCATGTTCTCGCAGAGGCCGTTCAGGATCTGTGGCCGGGCACCCAGGTGACGATCGGGCCGGTGATCGAGCACGGGTTCTTCTACGATTTTGCCAAAGCCGAGCCGTTCCATCCTGATGACTTGCCCCGTATCGAGAAGCGGATGCGCGAGATCATCGCGAAGAATGCGCTGTTCACCAAAGAGGTCTGGGGACGAGACAAGGCGAAGGCGTTCTTCAAGGACAAGGGCGAACTGTTCAAGGTCGAGCTGGTCGACGCGATTCCCGACGGCGAGGACGTCAAGATCTACAAGCAGGGCGAGTGGCTCGATCTGTGTCGCGGGCCCCACATGACGTCGACAGGGCAGATCGGCAACGCCTTCAAGCTGCAGCGGTTCTCGGGTTCGTACTGGCGCGGCGATGCGCGAGGGCCGCAGCTGCAACGCATCTACGGCACAGCCTGGGCCTCGGACAAAGACCTCGCCGCGCACCTCCACATGCTCGAGGAGGCCGAGAAGCGCGATCATCGCAAGCTCGGCCGCGAGATGGATCTCTATCATTTCCAGGAAGAGGGACCGGGCACCGTTTTCTGGCACGCCAAGGGCTGGACGCTCTTCCAGGCTCTCGTCTCCTACATGCGGCGGCGCCTCGCCGGCGACTACCAGGAGGTGAACGCGCCGCAGGTGCTCGACAAGTCGCTCTGGGAGACCTCGGGCCACTGGGGCTGGTACCAGGACAACATGTTCGCGGTGAAGTCGGCGTCGGCGTTCGAAAACCCGCGCGACGAGGCGCGCGATCAGCGCGTTTTCGCCCTGAAACCGATGAACTGCCCGGGGCACGTGCAACTCTTCAAGTTCGGGTTGAAGAGCTATCGGGATCTTCCGGTACGACTGGCTGAGTTCGGCTGCGTTCACCGCTACGAAGCGTCGGGCGCGCTGCACGGGCTGATGCGGGTGCGCGCCTTCACTCAGGACGACGCCCACGTCTTCTGCACCGAGGATCAGCTCGAGGCGGAATGCCTCAAGATCAACGATCTGATGATGTCGGTCTACAAGGACTTCGGCTTCGAGGAGGTGACGGTCAAGCTCGCCACGCGGCCGGAGAAGCGCGTCGGCACCGATGCCATGTGGGACCACGCCGAGAACATCCTACGCAAGGTACTTGCCAAGATGGCGGCCGAGGACAGCCGCATCAAAACCGGCATCAACGAGGGCGAGGGCACGTTCTACGGGCCCAAGTTCGAGTACACGCTCCGCGATGCCATCGGGCGTGAATGGCAATGCGGCACGACGCAGGTCGACTTCAACCTGCCGGCACGGTTCGGCATCTTCTATGTTGATGCGGACGGCGAGAAGAAGCAGCCCGTGATGGTGCATCGCGCGATCTGCGGCTCGCTCGAGCGCTTCCTCGGCATTCTGATCGAGAGCACGGGGGGCCATCTGCCGCTGTGGCTCGCGCCGGTGCAGGCCGTGGTTGCCACCATCGTCTCGGACGCCGATCAATATGCCAACGAGGCGGTGAAGGCTCTGCGCAAGGCCGGGCTGCGTGTCGAGACGGACCCGCGCAACGAAAAGATCAACTACAAGGTGCGCGAGCACTCGCTGGCCAAGGTGCCGGTGCTGCTTGTCGTCGGGAAGCGCGAGGCGGAGGAGCGCAAGGTTTCCGTGCGTCGCCTCGGCTCGGACAAGAGCACGGTGATGAGCCTCGACGAGGCGATCGCTCAGCTTCGCGACGAGGCGACGCCGCCGGACCTCAAGCGGGATTGACCGCCCAAGTAGCGGCGGAGTGCAACGCTCGGCCGCCTCGGTGTTGAATGCACCGATGTCTGATTGAGTGCGACTTTTCAGTCACTTGGGGGCTCGAAAGAGGCCGGTGTCCAGCCTGATCCGTCCGCAGTCCGGATGGACCGATGTATAAGCGACTTCGTCAGTTCCGGGGGGCTCGATCCGTCGACGGCGGCAGTACGTGCATCCCTCCGCGTGGCGAGTGTTGGCTTCTGAGAGCAGACGTGGAGTTGTCGATATGTCCATCTTCGGGGTTGGGAGGGCGGTGGTGCGCGCGGGGGCGATTGCTGGTGCGTGCGCCGCCACTTTGATCGCTGGTTCCGCTCAGGCGGCAAAGGCCGACGAGATCATCGTCACGATTGAGAGCATCCAGTCCCTCGACAGGATCGATCCGGGTGGCGGACAGGCCGACTTCTTCGCTCAAGTCACCATCGACGGCCAGGTGTTCCGGACGCCGGTGGTTCGCAAGGCCGACGTCGTGCGCCCGAACTGGGTGATCAGCAAGCGCGTCAGGCCGGGCACGCATCGGGTGAAGGTCGAGATACTCGACAAGGACGTGCTCTCGAAAGACGACGCCATCGATATCAATCGCCTGGACGGCAAGCGCGATCTCGATTTCAGGGTGCGGACGCGCCCGTGCGTGGTGCTGGATTTCGCGGAGCCCTACAGGTGCAGCGGCCGCGGCGTCACCATTACGCGGGCTGGCCGCGAGAAGAAGTCGGCCGAGGTACGCTTCAATGTGAATACGCGGCGCTGATGGCGCTCATTTCATGTGGTTTCGGCCGCTGAGCGATTGCGAGGCAACAAAAATCCCACGGGATCTAGCGGATCCCGTGGGGTTTTTGCGTTCTGGCAGCTGGTCGCCGGATCAAGGCGCGCCGGTCTCGAGTGTGCCGTAGATGCCGTCCGAGCGCGGGGCGCTGTCGCGAAGGCTATCGAAGCCAGAGCGAGGTGCGCTGTTGCGGAGGTCGTCGAAGGCGCTACGCGGAGCCGAGGTGTTGATGTCGGCGAAGATCTCGGCACGGGGTGCGGAGGCGCCGAGGTCGTCGAACACGGTGCGGGCGCTGGCCTGGCCGGCGATGAGGCCGAGGGCGAGGAGGGCTGCGATGGCGGTCTTCATGGGATCATCTCCTGATCGAAGTTCTGATTTTTCTGTGGCGATTGGTGAGCGTCGTTCGCAGGCTCAGGGCGCGCCGGTCTCGAGTGTGCCGTAGATGCCGTCCGAGCGCGGGGCGCTGTCGCGAAGGCTATCGAAGCCAGAGCGAGGTGCGCTGTTGCGGAGGTCGTCGAAGGCGCTACGCGGAGCCGAGGTGTTGATGTCGGCGAAGATCTCGGCACGGGGTGCGGAGGCGCCGAGGTCGTCGAACACGGTGCGGGCGCTGGCCTGGCCGGCGATGAGGCCGAGGGCGAGGAGGGCTGCGATGGCGGTCTTCATGGGATCATCTCCTGGGCAAAAGGCTTTGATGGCGACGTCGACGTTTCTGGTCGTCTTGGCTCGTGATCTCTGCGTTTGACCGATTGTTTTTCGATACCGGTCTGTATCTCTCCTGAGCGCTGTTATGAGCCAAGCTGCCGTGCCGTGCAATTCACCTTGAGTCACGTCGACGTGAGCCGATTGTGAGCTGCATATTATGGGTTTAGCGGCACAAGGATGACCTGATGGCAGTGACGTCTTGTGTGAAGAGACGAGTTGTTCCAAATAATCGATACTGATTTGTATCATACGGATGCCTCAGCATGTCCCGAGCTGCCAAACGCGACGACCTGATCGATGCCGCCATCCGCCTGTTCAACCGGCATGGCTACCACGCTACCGGAATCGATCGGCTGATGGAGGAGACGGGGATCGCGAAAACGACGCTCTACCGGCATTTCGGCTCGAAGGAGGAGCTGATCGTGGCCGCGCTGGCGCGCATCGACGAGGCGGCGCGGGACGAGTTGCGGGCGTTCGTCGAGGCCGCCTCGGACGACCCCGTGGCGCGGATCCTTGCCACGTTCGGGCAACTCGACATCTGGTTGAGGGACCCGGAGTTCAAAGGCTGCCCGTTCGTCGCGGCAGCGGCGGAGTTTGGTGATGCAACAAACGATCCGGTGTTCCAGCAGGTGCGCCTACACAAGCGGCTCACCCTCGCCTATTTCGAGGAATTGGTCAGGGCCGCACGCATCCCAGATCCGCGGCGAGTGGCGCGCCAGATCGTCATGCTGCACGAGGGCGCAATCGCATTCGCGCAAGTGCTGGGCCCGGACGGCGCGGCGGACGACGCCCGACGCGCGGCCGAGAGATTGATCACATCAAAGGTCGATACCGAAGCGGGCCAGAACCCAGATCAACGCCAGATAGAGCGCGAACGTCAGAAGAGATGATGTGCCGAGCGCCTGCCAGAAACCCCAACCCGAGCGCAGCAGCCATGGCATCACGAGGAACAACGGCAGCGACGGCAGGACGAGCCAGAATGTCGCCTGGGCATAGGATGCGATGCGCGCCGGATCGCCGGTCTCACCCCACAGCCAGATCATAGCCAGGATCGAGACGAGCGGGAGTGCCGTGATCAAGGCGCCGAGTCCGGGGTTCCGCTTGGCGACCTCGGACACGACAGCGATGATGACGCCTGACAGCAGGGCCTTCGTGGCAAGCTCCAGCATGAGGCGGCCCTCGTTGGCTTATGAACGACGCTTCTCGGGCTCGTCGAGCTACCCCGCCAGTGCCTCCGGCTCCAGCAGCAGCGTCGAGTCGCCGCCCGTGGTGATGGTGTCCTTCAGCGAAACCGCGGCAACGGCGTGGTTCTCGGCGAAGAAGCGGGCGAGTGCGATGCGTGGATCGATGCCGGCCGTCGCGGTGCCAGCATTGGCGCTCTCGCGGACCACGGCCAGGGCACCACGGGCTAGATAGATGCCGCCGGCCGCGAGCCCGAACAGACGCAGGTAGGGCTGCGCTCCGGCCATGGCGGCTTCCGGATTCTTCTGCAACGCGCCGCCCATCCAGCGCGAGGCCTCGGCAAGTGCGTTGACGGCGTCGGTCAGGCGCTCGCCCATACGGCCGAACTCGGGACGGTTCGAGGCGCGCACGGCTTCGGCGGTTTGGGCCAGCTCGCCGATGTAGGCCTCGACGACTTTGCCGCCCTCCAAGGGAAGCTTTCGGGTGAGCAGGTCGATCGCCTGGATGCCGTTGGTGCCCTCGTAGATCGGAAGGATGCGCGCATCGCGATAGTGTTGCGCGGCGCCCGTCTCCTCGATGAAGCCCATGCCGCCGTGCACCTGCACGCCGATGGAGGCCACCTCGACGCCGATGTCGGTCGAGAAGGCCTTTGCAACAGGTGTCAGCAGTGCAGCCCGGTCCAGCGCCGCCTTGCGTGCGTTTGCATCTTTCGCGGCATGTGCCTTGTCCAGTTCAGCCGCCGTAACGAGGCAGATGGCGCGCGAAGCCTGTGTCATGGCCTTCATGGTCATGAGATTGCGCCGGATGTCGGCGTGCTCGATGATCGGGCTCATCTCTCCGGCCTTGCCCCGTGCGGAACGGCCCTGCTTTCGCTCCTGCGCATAGGCAATCGCCCGTTGGGTCGCGCGCTCGGCGATGGCAACGCCTTGCACGCCGACCGCGAGGCGCGCCGCGTTCATCATGATGAACATGACGTTGAGGCCACGGTTCTCCTCGCCAACGAGGTAGCCGACCGCGCCTTCGCCGCTCTCGCCGTACTTCATCACGCACGTGGGCGAGGCGTGGATGCCGAGCTTGTGCTCGAGGCCGGCGCAGATCACGTCGTTGCGCTCACCTAAAGTCCCGTCCTTGTTCACCAACACCTTCGGCACGACGAACAGCGAGATGCCGCGCGTTCCGGGCGGTGCGTCTGGGAGGCGGGCGAGCACGAGGTGGATGATGTTCTCGGTCAACTCGTGGTCGCCGTAAGTGATGAAGATCTTGGTGCCGGTGATGCGATAGGTGCCGTCCGGCTGTGGTACGGCCTTGGCGCGCAGATGTCCGAGATCAGAACCGGCATGCGGCTCGGTGAGGTTCATGGTGCCGGTCCAGCGACCCGAGGCCATGTTCGGCAAGTAGGTGGCTTTCAGCTCGTCGCTGCCGTGCGCCTTGATGGCGTCGATGGCGCCTTGCGTGAGCAACGGGCAAAGACCGAAGCCCATGTTGGCCGAGTTCCAGATCTCACTGGTCGCCATCGAGACGACCTCCGGCAAGCCCTGGCCGCCGAGGCTCTCATCGGAGGCGAGCGACGCCCAGCCCCCGTCGGCGAAGGCCTGATAGGCCTCCTTCCAGCCGGGAGGCGTCTCCACCTTGCCGTTGACGAGCTTGGCGCCCGTCCGGTCGCCGGACCAATTCAGGGGGTCGAGCACGGCTGAGGCGAACTTACCGGCCTCGTCGATCACGGCCTTGACCGTGTCTTCGTCGACGGTCACGGTTCCCGATGCGATCAGGTCGTCGAGGCCCGCTGCCGTCTTGAGCGCGAACATGATGTCGTCTACTGGAGCGCGGTAGGTCATGGGCTCGCTGCCATCCTGGTTGTGACGGTCGGGCGTGTGGTGACGTCGGGGCGGCGCCGGGAGCTTGTCCTGGCCGGTCGCCCATTCGGAAACGAGGAATATACGCTCTGTGCGGGTCGCTCAACCGAGCCCATCGACGATCGACGAGGCCGCCGACCTGCTGCGGGCCGGCGAGCTGGTCGCGTTTCCCACGGAAACGGTCTACGGGCTCGGCGCTGATGCAACTCAGGGGCAGGCGGTCGCGCGCATCTATGAGGCCAAGGGTCGGCCGCGGTTCAATCCACTGATCGCGCATCTTGGCGACATCGCGGGCGTCGAGGCGATTGCCGAGATCGGGCCTCTGGCACGGCGTCTTGCGGAGGCGTTCTGGCCGGGGCCGCTCACTCTGGTTTTGCGAGAGCGTCCGGGCTCGGCGATTACAAGTCTCGTGACAGCGGGTCTCGAGACGATTGCGGTGCGGGTGCCGTCACACCCGGTCGCGCTCCATCTGTTGAAGGCCAAGGGCCGGCCAGTGGCGGCGCCCTCGGCCAACCGGTCGGGCCATGTGAGTGCCACGACCGCGCAGCACGTGGCGGCCGATCTCGGGGAGAGCGTCGCGATGATTCTCGACGGCGGGGCGACACCGCACGGAATCGAATCGACCATTCTCGATGTCACCGCTGAGCGGCCTGTCCTGCTGCGTCCAGGTGCCGTGACGGCAGAGACCATCGCGGAGATCGTGGGGGCTCTACCTGTGCAATCGGCCCCGCGCGAGGCTGATCGCCCCACCGCACCCGGGCAACTCGAAAGCCACTATGCGCCCACACTGCCGGTTCGCCTCGATGCCACCAGCCCGCGCGAGGGCGAGGCGTTGCTGGCGTTCGGGCCCTATGTGCCGGCCTACGACGGGCCGCTGCTCAACCTCAGTCCCCGTGCCGATCTCGCCGAGGCCGCCGCCAACCTGTTCGCTGCGCTCCGCCGTCTGGATAAATCCGGTGCGACGGGACTGGCGGTGATGCCGATTCCCGAGCATGGTCTCGGGGCTGCCATCAACGACCGCCTCCGCCGGGCGGCCGCACCTCGCCCGCCGACCAATCCGAGCCGTTCCGTCCGATGAACCTCTATCTCCCGATCGCCGAGATCGCATTGCCGCTGCCCGTGCTTCTCGGCCTCGGCGTGGCGGTCGGTGTGCTCTCCGGCATGTTCGGCATCGGTGGTGGCTTCATCACCACGCCGATGTTGATTTTCCTCGGCGTGCCACCGGCCGTGGCGGTCGGCACCGGCACCAGCCAGGTGGTGGCCTCTTCCGTCTCGGGCGCGCTCGGACATTGGAGCCGTGGCAACGTCGACGTAAAGATGGGCGTCTACCTGATCTGCGGCGGGCTGCTGGGCGCAACAACCGGGATCTGGCTACAGCAACTTCTCAAAGCTGCCGGTCAGCTCGATTTTTTCACGACCATGACCTACGTCGTGATGCTCGGCGTGGTCGGCGGGCTCATGGTGATCGAGGCCGTGCGTGCCCTCGTACGTCAGGCGGCCGGGCAGCCACAGGGGAGTGCGCGGCGCGGTGGGCAGCACAACTGGCTTTTGAAGCTGCCGCTTAAGACGCGCTTTCCCGTGTCGAAACTTTACATGAGCGCCATCCCGCCGCTGGCCATCGGTGCGTTCGTCGGCTGGCTCACGGCGATCATGGGCGTGGGCGGCGGATTTCTTCTCGTTCCGGCCCTGATCTATTTGCTGCGCATGCCGACGCGCATCGCGCTCGGTACCTCGGCATTCCAGATCATTTTCGTCGCCGCCTACGCCACGTTGCTGCAAGCCTCGCAGAACTATGCGATCGACGCAGCGCTGGCGCTGCCGTTGATACTCGGCGGAGTGATTGGCGCACATCTCGGGGTCGTCGTCGCGGGGCGGCTCAATCCCGAGCAGTTGCGGGCGTTGCTCGGCATTCTGGTTCTCGCGGTTGCCATTCGTATGGCGGGCGGACTCATCCTGAAGCCGGCCGATCTCTACTCACTCGACACCGGCGAGATTCGCGTCGAGAAAGCTATCGTCGAGAAGCAGAAGGCGGCACCGAAGAAGGAAGAGGAAGCAGCGCCGAAACAGTAGGATCGTGCCGGACCATCGCTTCCGCCTGAGATTGCCGCCGGGGCGCGATCTGGCACAATGACGCGGGTGGACGCACCGGCTAAAGTGTCCGCCATGTCCAACGCTAAACTTCCATCGGGCCTCGCGGCTCACACGCTACCCAGTCGCCTCGACTTCGAGGCGAGCCCGCTCGGCGGCCCGGTCGCGCGTCTGACCCACGGTGATTTCCAGGCCCTCGTCGCGCTGCACGGCGCGCAGGTGCTCAACTGGACCTGTGGCGGCGACGGCCTGCTTTGGCTCTCGCCCGTGGCGCGCATTCGCGACGGCAAAGGCATCCGTGGCGGCATTCCCGTCTGCTGGCCATGGTTCGCCGATCACCCGACCGATGCCAGCAAGCCCGCGCACGGTTTCGTTCGCCACCGGGCGTGGTCGGTCGCTTCGACGCATTCCACCCCCGACGGGGTCTCGATCACGCTCACAACTGCGACCACGGATGGCGACCGCTCAATGTGGCCGCACTCGGCCGAGGTGCTGGTTACCGTCACGCTGGGAGAGATGCTGACGGTTGCGCTCAAGACGCGGAACACGGGCACCGATCCGTTTCCGCTGACCGAGGCGCTGCACACCTATTTCCGTGTCTCGGACATCGCCAATGTATCGGTGATCGGGCTTGAGGGGGTCGCTTATCTCGACAAGCTCGAAGGCTTCGCCAGGAAACGGCAGGCGGGTCCGATCCTGTTTGCCGGGGAGGTGGATCGCATCTATCTCGGCCGGACCTCGCCCATCACCATCTTCGACAATGGCCCGAACCGTCGCATCGTCATCGAAAGCGCCGGTAGCGGCAGTGCCGTGGTTTGGAACCCCTGGACCGAGAAGACTGAGCGTCTAGGCGATATGGGCTCGCCCGATGCGTTCCGCCAGATGCTCTGTGTAGAAACTTCCAATGCCGGCGACGACATCGTGATGCTCGGTCCCGGTGAGACCCACACGCTCGGCGCTGTCTATCGCATCGGCTAATCAATCACCTCACTCTTGCCACATGAAAGACGCCACGCATGCGCATCGTCCGCAATAGCGACCTCGAGCCGACGTGGAGCGTACTTCGCGCCAAGGAGCCCGGTTTCATGCGCTCGCTGGTGACGTGGATGGGCGGCCCCGAGGGTTACATCAACACCAATCCCGGTGTCGCAATCGAAAGTCGCCATTGTGCCGTGGGACGGATGGACATGGGGCCGGGCAATCGCCAGCCTGGGGTGCATACCCACACCATGGATGAGATCTACGTCATCCTCGAAGGCGAGGCCGAGAGCTTCGACGGTGTAGGCAACCGTCATCGGGCCGGGCCGCTCGACTGCCTCTACATCCCGAAAGGTGTTCCACATGGCGTGCGAACGGTCGGCGACAAGACCTTGAGGTTGCTCTGGGTGAACGACGACATCGAGCGCTGGGGCGTCTCGGTCTACGAGGAAGGTCCAGGTCCGCATGCGGCGCAGGACGAGGTCCGGCTGATCCCTTTCATGGCGCTGGAGCCGAATTGGGACGGCCCGCGCGCCAAAGAGGCCGGATTTCAGCGCTGGAGCGCAAGTTGGGTCGCCTGCAGTCGCGCCGGGCCCAATCACAATCCGGACGTCGCTCGACCGAGCGATAGGCTTTCGGTTGTTCTCACCGTCGTGCAACCCGCCAATCGGATGCAGTTGCCGCCGGACGGAGATGGACTGCATGTCGTTGTCCGTGGCCGTTGCGTGATCCTACGCGATGGCCGCAGCGAGGTGCTCGGGGCACAGGATGCCCTGTTCTGTTCGGCGGACGAGCGATTGGAGCTGCGTGCGCTGGGTGACGACCCGCTTTACGTCATCTCCGTACGGACGCCGCGCTAAGTTATCCCCGCCCTCAAGACTTGTGATATGCTGCCGATGAGCTTCTCTGTATGCAAGTAAAATGACCATTTAATCTTGCAATTGAAGTCTTCATCCATAACTACACGTTGACAGCGTGCCGCTCATTCGGTACATTTGAGGTATAACGCGACAGTTGGGCCTGACAACACCTGCTGGCTCTCCCGCCATCGGCGATGCGACCAAGCAGAAGAGTTCCCGGCCCCCTTTCGTACCGCTCTCTCCGCTGAAGGACTGCACA
Organism: Hyphomicrobiaceae bacterium; assembly: GCA_022844225.1. Taxonomy (GTDB): domain Bacteria; phylum Pseudomonadota; class Alphaproteobacteria; order Rhizobiales; family Hyphomicrobiaceae. The sequence continues at coordinate 54,963 of JALHMC010000004.1, forward strand.
CGCAAGCCGGCCGCCCCGCGAGCCGGCTTTTTTGTTGTCGCACCCGGCCGGTGAAGCTTCGTGCTCGCGCATCTGCCGGAGGCTTCATGACCGCACATTCTGCGCCCGAGTGGGCTGCCGTTCGCCGCCGCTACGAGGAGACACAAGACAGCATCACCACCATCTGCGCGGACGCCGGAATCGCAAAGAGCCGCTTCGAGACAGTGCGAAAGCGCGAGCAATGGCGGCGTCGAAACCCGAAACCATTTCCACCGCTGCGCAAGACGGCGGCTCCGACGCAAATCGAACGCGATGACGAAATCGAGGAGTTGCCGCTGCCAGAGATGCCTTCTCCAGCGCCGGCCCTCGCGCCTCGGCTCCTTGCCACGCCTGTCGCACGCCGCCGTCTGCTCGAACGGCTGGTTGCCGCCATCTCGATGAAGCTCGAGCAATTGGAGCGCCGCATGACCAACGATCTCGCTGCGGGCGAGGATTCCACCGCGACCGATCACGAGCGCGAGGCGCGGGCGATCGGTGCTTTGATCGACAACCTCGACAAGATCACGGAGATCGAAACTGGGCTCGGAAAACCTGCCGGCAAGTCCGGCTCCACCGTCCCCGCCACCGATCTTGCCGACGAGGCGGAGCGCTGCCGCCGCGAGCTTGCGGAGCGCCTTCATCGCATCGTCGAGGCTGCCGAGAAAGGCGCGTGAGGGAGCGTTGTCGGCACTCTTCGCCGACGATGCGATTGCGCGTTTCATCACCCACGACTGGCAGCTATGGGCTCGGGACGATCAACTCCCGCCGCTCCATGCCGCCACCGGCAAGGACTGGCGGACCTGGTTGTTGCTCGGTGGGCGAGGCTCGGGGAAAACCCGCGCCGGGGCCGAGTGGGTTCGCGCCGTCGCGCTGGGTTTGTGGCCCGGTGAGCCGCGCGCGGCCCGGATCGCGCTCGTCGGGCCGACGCAGGCGCATGTCCGCGCCGTCATGGTCGAGGGTGTCTCCGGTCTGATGTCGGTGCATCCGCGCGGCGAGCGGCCTGTGCTCGAGATCTCGAAATCGCAGCTCTTCTGGCCGGCGACCGGAGCGATCGCCCAGTTCTTCTCGGCGGAGGATCCGGAGGGCTTGCGCGGGCCGCAGTTCGACGCCGCGTGGTGTGACGAGCTCGCCCGCTGGAATCGGGGCAACCGGGCCTGGGACATGTTGCAGTTCGGGCTTCGTCTCGGGACGCTGCCGCGCCAGGTGGTGACCACGACGCCGCGCGCGACGAAACTGCTGAAGGCCATCATTGCCGACGAGGCGACCGCCATCACCCGGGCACGTACCGTGGACAACGCGGCACATCTCGCCCCCGCCTTCATCGCCGAGGTGACACGCATGTATGCCGGCACCGCGCTCGGCCGCCAGGAACTCGATGGCGAGGTCGTCACCGAACGGCCGGATAGCCTCTGGCAGAGGAAGTGGATGGTCGAGGCTCGGACTCGAATCGCGCCGGAAATGCGCCGCATCGTGGTCGCCGTCGATCCGCCCGTGACCGCCACCGAGAACGCCGATACGTGCGGCATCGTCGTTGCCGGGCTCGGTCCCGACAATCGCGCCTACGTGCTCGCCGACCGCTCGCTGCAGGGGCGCGATCCCGCCACCTGGGCGCGCGCCGTCATCGCCGCCTTTCGCGATTTCGCCGCCGATCGCATCGTCGCGGAATCGAACCAGGGCGGCGATCTCGTCGTCAACGTCATCCGATCGGTGGACCAGAATGCGCCCGTCAAGAAAGTGCACGCCAGCCGCGGAAAGTTCGCTCGCGCCGAGCCAATTGCCGCTCTCTACGCCGAGGCGCGCGTCGTCCACGTCGGCGAGTTTCCCGCGCTCGAGAACCAGATGTGCGACTTCGGCCCCGAAGGCCTCTCCGAAGGTCGCTCGCCGGATCGCGTCGACGCCCTCGTCTGGGCCTTGACCGAGCTGATGCTCGTCTCCACCCGCGATCCGGTCATACGGCGGCTTTAGCCTGCGCCTCCCGCGCGGAACAACCTCTTCCGACGGGTGTCTCCTCTCCCGCCCGTCGGATTGCGTCAGGCACCGGCCGCTCGAGCCGCGCCGCACGGCAGCGCCGCCGCCGGTGCCTGACGCTCCTTTCATCAGCCTTGCCCCTTGCGCGCTCGGCGCGACCACCCACAACCACGGAGCTGCGCATATGCCCAACGCCGCACCTACCTTCGGCGCGCGCCTCGCCGCGCGACTTTCTTCGTGGGCGCTTCAGGTGCCGACGTGGCACCCGCGCCGTGCAAACGAAAAGCCGGAACAGGACAGGCCCACGACCGTCGGCCACGCAAGCAACGCGGCGTTCGACGCCCACTCGACCCATCCCAGCCCCGTCATCCCCGCGAAGGCGGAGACCCACGTGCCTCTCGATCAGAAAGCCTCTGCCACCGGCCCGCTGATCGCCTTCGAGCACCTGCGCCGTCCGGTCTGGACGCCACGCGACTACACGGCCTTCGCCAACGAAGGCTTCATGCAGAACGCCATCGTCTACCGATGCGTGCGCATGATCGCGGAGTGCGCGGGCCACATCCCGTTGCTTCTCTACGCGGGCGATCAGGAAATCGACGCGCATCCGGTCAAGGATCTCGTGCGCCGCCCGAACGGCCACGAGAGCTGGCCTGAGTTCATGCAGAAGCTCGTTGGCTTCCTGCTCGTCTCCGGCAACGCGTACCTTGAAGCCGTTGCGATCGACGGCGCGGTCCGGGAAATCCATCTCCTCCGCCCCGACCGCGTCAAGGTCGTGCCGGGTGCCGATGGCTGGCCCGAGGCGTTCGACTACACGGTCGCCGGCCGCACCGTGCGCATCGGCGGCGAGGCGGTCGACGGCGTCCGCTCTGTTCTCCACGTCAAGCTCTTCCACCCGACCAACGACCACTACGGCCTCTCGCCGCTCGAAGCCGCCGCACAGGCGATCGACCTTCACAACACGGCGTCCAAGTGGAACAAGGCGCTGCTCGACAACTCGGCGCGGCCCTCCGGCGCCATCGTCTACACGGCGCGCGACGGCAATCTGACGGGCGAGCAGATCGAGCGCCTCAAATCCGAGCTGGAAGCTGGCTTCCAGGGCTCGGCCAACGCCGGCCGTCCTCTCCTGCTCGAAGGCGGTCTCGACTGGAAGGCGATGTCGCTTTCTCCGAAGGACATGGATTTCATCGAGGCGCGCCACGTCGCCGCCCGCGAGATCGCGCTGGCGCTCGGCGTGCCGCCGATGCTGCTCGGCATTCCCGGCGACAACACCTATTCGAACCTCGCCGAGGCTCAGCGCACCTTCTGGCGCTCGACCGTGCTCCCCCTCGTCGAGCGCATCGCCGCCGAGTTCGCGCACTGGCTGGCGCCTGCTTTCCGCGATCCGGTCGAGTTGCGCGTGGACATCGACACGCTCCCGGCGTTGGCCGGCGAGCGCGAGGCACTCTGGGCCTCACTCGAAAAGACCTCGTTCCTTACCGACGCCGAGAAGCGCATGCTCGCCGGCTTCTCGCCGACCCTTAGCGCGGATGCGAAGAGGTTCAACCCCGGCCAACCGCGTGTCCCGTCCGGTCAGCCCGGCGGCGGCCAGTGAACCGACGGGGATGGTGGTGTAGGTGACTTCGGTCGCTCCCCCGATGGCACCCCGGTCGATCCCTCGCAATCACGGCGACCCGGAAGGGGCCCTGCTCAGTCGGCGCCACCGAAGCCCGGACCGAATCCACCAATCTCGCCTGACCAACGTTTGCGCAACCATGATCTCGCCAGCAAGAAGCACCCCGACACCGGCATCCCCTTCGACAAGGATGGCTTTCCCGATTTCTCCGGTGTTGCTACGAAAACAGTCAAGGTGCCACATACGGGCAACCGAGAAGCCGATTTTCGCGCAGCCAACCAAGCAGCGGGATTTGGTGGCTTGCCAACGCCTCCGAAGGGAATGACATGGCACCATCATCAAGACGGAAACACGATGCAGTTGGTCCCATACGATTTGCATCGTCGCACGGGGCACACCGGCTCGATTGGTGTCGGAAACCTTCCGGGAAGAAATAGGTAAGACGATGTCGATCGAGTTGAAAGAGGGAAATGAGCCCACTAGTGGGCAAGCGATTGCTGAGCTGGAGAACGCTTTGAGCATCGCATTGCCGGAAGCCTACCGGTCGTTCCTCTTGAATGCGAATGGTGGGCGACCGTTGCGGCCTGTGTTTCCTATTGCGGGCATGCACTCGAACCCAATCGGTCACGTCAATTTCTTCTTTGGCATTGGAGCATCTCCAGAGAGCTATGATCTGCAAAAGACGAACGAGTTCTATGCTCTACCAAAGGGGATCGTCTTGATAGCCGAGAACGGAATGGGTGACTACATATGCCTCGATCTGCGCAACGGCAAAGAGCACGTGGTCTTCTGGGACCATCGACACTTCTGGGGAACTGGCGAGTGGCGCGAAAAGGATCTCTACCTCATCGCGAGGTCGTTCGGAGAATTTCTCGCATCTTTGAGGCCATGGAGTAGTTGACTCCCCGCTGGAGGCCGCCGCCCAGGCGATCGACCTGCACAACACCGCGTCCAAGTGGAACGTCGTGCCGGAGGCGCGCAACTCAATAGGCGCTGCTCGACAACTCGGCGCGTCCCTCCGGCGACATCGTCTACACGGCGCGCGACGGCAACCTGACGGGCGAGCAGATCGAGCGCCTCAAGTCGGAGCTGGAGGCTGGCTTCCAGGGTTCGGCCAACGCCGGCCGGCCGCTCTTGCTCGAAGGCGGGCTCGACTGGAAGGCGATGTCGCTCTCGCCGAAGGACATGGACTTCATCGAGGCCCGCCACGTCTTGAGTTGCACGCCTTCGGCATGACGCCGCCCGGGGGGCGCGACGCCCACCACGCCCCGTACCCACGGCCGCCAGCGCACATAAAAATCGAACCAATCCGCCTCGGGCCCCGCCCCTGGGCGCTCGACACCTCATGTCCGGAGCCATCCATGTCTCACCCCACCGAGGCGCAGTTTACTGCGCTCGACCTGAAGTCCATTGCCGACGACGGCGCCTTCTCCGGCTACGCCTCGATCTTCGAGCGCCAAGATCTCGGACGCGACGTCATTCAACGCGGCGCCTTTCGCGACACGCTGGCGGCCAAAGGCGCTCGCGGCGTGCGGCTCCTGTTCCAGCACAAACCCGACGAGCCGATCGGGGTCTGGGAGGAACTCGTCGAGGATGCGAAGGGGCTTTTCGCCCGCGGCCGCCTTGCGACAGAGGTGCCGCGCGCTCGCGAGGTGCTGTCGCTGATGCGCGCCGGCGCCATCGACGGCCTCTCGATCGGCTTTCGCGCACTCAAGGCGCATCGCGACAAAGCCCGGGGCATTCGCCGGATCCAGACGGTCGATCTCTGGGAGATCTCGATCGTCACCTTTCCGATGCTTCCCGACGCGCGCATCCGCAACGTCAAGCATCGTTCGCTCGAGTCGGGTCGCCCGACAGAGCGCGAGTTGGAACGCTGGCTCACGCGGGACGCTGGGCTCACGCGCTCCGAGGCACGGGCGCTTCTGCGCGACGGCCTCAAAGGTCTCGGCCGCACGCGGGATGCTGCTGCCGGACCTCCCGAGGAAGCCCGCCTTGCCGAGCGCATCGCCTCGGTCGCGCGCCTCCTTCGCACGTCCCCTCATGATCACAGGACCATCTGACACCATGCACGACGCTTACGAAACCAAGGGCACGGGCGACCTTGCCACCGCCATCGACGATCTCGCACGCGCGTTCGAGGTCTACAAAGAGAGCAACGATCAGGCGCTCGCCGAGATCAAGACGCGCGGTGCCAGCGATACCGTCACCGCCGACAAGCTCGCTCGTCTCGACCGGACACTGGATGAGCTTTCGCTCAAGACGCGCCGGCCGCAGCTCAGCGGAGCGGGTCCGCAACACACGCACGCCGACCTCGCCCACAAGTCGGCCTTCGATACCTACGTCCGAAAGGGCGAGACAGCAGCGCTCTCCAGCATCGAGGCCAAGGCACTCTCCGCCGGCACCGGCGCAGATGGCGGTTATCTCGCTCCCGACGAGACCGAACGCACCGTCAACGCGGCGCTCAGGGGTATTTCTCCGATCCGCGCCATCTCTGGTGTGCGCCAGGTGTCGGGATCGGTGTTCAAGAAGCCGTTCTCGCTCACCGGTTTTGGCACTGGCTGGGTCGGCGAGACCGCGGCCCGCCCGCAGACCACGACGCCGACGCTCGCCGAGCTTTCGTTCCCGACGATGGAACTCTACGCGATGCCGGCTGCTACCCCGCAGCTTCTCGACGACGCCGCCGTCAACATCGACGAGTGGATCGCGGACGAAGTTCGGGTCGCGTTCGCCGAGCAGGAAGGCACGGCCTTCGTCAACGGTGATGGCGTGAACAAGCCGCGCGGATTTCTCAACTATCCGCAAGTCGCGGACGGCTCGTGGACGTGGGGCAACATCGGCTTCATCTCGACCGGCGTGGCCGGTGCGTTTCCCGCCGCCAATCCGACCGACAAGCTGATCGATCTCGCCTATTCGGTGAAGAGCGGCTATCGCGCCAATGCGCACTTCGTCATGAACCGGGCGACGGAGGCGGCCATCCGCAAGTTCAAGGATGCCGACGGGAACTACATCTGGCAGCCGGCGGCGCGTCCCGGGGAGGCTCCGACCTTGCTCGGCCATCCGGTCGCGGAATCCGAGGACATGCCGAACATCGGGGCCGGCGCGACGGCCATCGCTTTCGGTGATTTCCGGCGGGGGTATCTCGTCGTCGATCGGGTCGGCATCCGCGTTCTGCGCGATCCCTATTCGTCGAAGCCCTACGTCCTCTTCTACACGACCAAGCGCGTCGGCGGCGGCGTGCAGGACTTCAACGCCATCAAACTGCTGAGGTTCGCCGTCTGACCTGAGCGAACAGACGCGTTCCCAAAGGCAAGCAACGCGAGGCGGCGGCATCTCCCACCGTCTCGCTTCTGCTTCCTGGTTCATTCGTGTCGCTTGACCCTTTCGTCTCTGTCCACCTCCTGCCCCCGGAGTCCCATGTCCCTCGTCATGACGAGCGGGCCCGCGCTCGAGCCGGTTTCACTGGCCGAGGCGAAAGCCCATCTGCGCGTCGACGGCACGGCCGAGGATGCCCTCATCCAAAGCCTGATCGTCACGTCGAGACTGCACATTGAGGCGGCACTCGGCCTCGCGCTCATTACTCAGAGCTGGTCCTACTTCCTCGATCGTTGGCCCAAAGGCGGTCGACTGGTTCTGCCGCTCGGGCCCGTGGCGGCGATCAGCCATGTTCGCGTGTGGAACGAGGAGGGGGGTAGCGAGTCGCTTGCCCTTTCCGGCTTTCTCCTCGACGGACACGGCATGCCACCGAGGCTGGTCGCATTGGCGGGCGCGCTGCCGCTCACGCCGGGGCGGGTCGCCAACGGGATCGAGGTCGGTTTCACGGCCGGCTTCGGTGCCGCTTCGACCGACGTGCCGGCGACGATCCGGCATGCCCTGCTGCTGCTCGTCGCGCACTGGTACGAGCATCGTGAGCCGGTCGAGATCGGTGTCGGCGTCAACGCGGTTCCGGCAATGGTCTCGGACCTTCTCGCGCCCTACCGGCGGAGACGCCTGTGAGCAAGCCACGTATCGGAGCGTTGCGGCACCGCATCGTGCTCGAAGGTGCCGCCAGGGCGTCTGACGGGGGCGGTGGCGCGGTCGTCAACTGGCTGCCGGTTGCCGAGCTTTGGGCGTCCATCACGCCCTCGACGGGATCGGAGACGATCGTCGCCGAAGCCATCGCGGGGCGGATCACCCATGAAATCCTCGTCCGTCACCGCAGCGATATCGTGCCCGCCATGCGGTTTCGGTTCGGCGCGAGGATCTTCGAGATCAGTGCGGTTCTCGACGTCGACGAGCGTCGGCGCCAGTCGCGCTGTCTTTGCCGGGAGGAGCTGCTGTGAGTGCCATTCTTCGGATGCTGTCGCCACTGCTGAGGCGTGTGCTCGTGCCGCTCGGCGGCGCAATCTTCGAGCGTGTCGCGGTACGGACCCGGCGCAAGACCGAGCGGAGGAACTGATCATGGCGAGTTCGGGCTGGGCCCTGCAGAAATCGATCTACGAGACGCTGGCCATTGATGCCGGCGTGATCGGCCTTCTCGGAAGTTCCCGGATCTATGACGATGCGCCGCAAAGGAGCGCGTTCCCCTACATCACGCTCGGCCAATCGACGTTGCGTGATTGGAGCACGGGTAGCGAGGACGGCGACGAGCATCTGCTGACGGTCCACGTCTGGTCTCGTGCCGAAGGTCGCAAGGAAGCGCACGAGATCATGCAGGCGTTGCGCGAAGCGCTGCATGAGCGCGCACTCTCCCTCGAAGGCCACCGCCTGGTGAACCTGCGCCATGAGCTTTCGGAGGCGCGGCGCGAAGCCGACGGCGAGACCTACCACGGCATCGTGCGGCTTAGAGCCGTCACCGAGCCACTCTAGCGAGAGCGAGGGCAAGCGCTGCCGAAGCAGCGCGCCATCCCATCACAAACCATTTGGTTCAGGAAAAATGCCATGGCAGCGCAGAGAGGCAAAGACCTTCTGCTGAAGGTCGATGCCGACGGATCGGGATCGTTCACGACGGTCGCCGGCCTCAGATCGCGTGCGATCTCGTTCAACACCGAGACCGTCGATGTCACGCACTCGGAATCGGTCGGTCGCTGGCGCGAACTCTTGTCGGGGGCGGGCGCGAAGTCGGCGCGCGTCACCGGCGCCGGCATCTTCAAGGATGCCGCCTCCGACGAGATCGTGCGTGGCTACGTCTTCGCCGGCACCATTCGCAATTGGCAAATCGCGGTACCGGATTTCGGGGTCGTGTCTGGTCCGTTCCAGATCACCGCCTTCGAGATCTCGGGACGGCACGACGGCGAGGTCGCCTTCGACATCACGCTCGAATCCGCTGGCGAACTGACGTTCGCGACTGCTTGAGTCCCCAGATAGGAAAACCGATCCATGGCAAATCTGCACAGGGGCGAGATCGAGGCTGTTCTCGACGGTCAACCAATGGTCCTCTGCCTGACGCTGGGAGCGCTCGCCGAGCTCGAGGCGGCGTTCGGCGACGAGGACATGCTGGCGCTCGCCAATCGTCTTTCGTCCGGGCGCCTTTCCGCGCGCGATGCCATCCGCATTCTCGGTGCGGGGCTTCGCGGAGCTGGCAACGATCTTGTCGATGCGGATGTCGCCCGCCTCAAGGCCGACGGTGGCGCGGCGGGTTTTGTCGAGGTGGTCGCGCGACTTCTCACCGCCACGTTCGGAGCAGGTGAAAGTGCGCCGGTCCAAGGCTATGGCGGCGATCCGACCGGCGAGGTGCCAGCGACGAGCGAGGCGCGCGATCCCGGCCCTTTCCCTGGTCGGAGGTGATGGCGGCCGGCCTCGGTCTCCTCCGTCTGCCGCCGGCCCAGTTCTGGTCCATGACCCCGCGTGAGCTTGCGGCAGCCTTGAGGGGCGGCCTGGGGCTCGGTGCGCGGTCGACGATGGTCCGCGGCGATCTCCTCAGCCTGATGAAGCGCTTTCCCGATCAGCACTGATCAGCGTAGACCACGCTCCGACAGGACAACCCATGCCCGAGACTTCCATGACGCCGGAGCCGTTTGCGAGCGCCGGTGAGATCGACGCGCTGCGCCTTCACATTGACGGTCTCAGCGAAAGCCAGCGTCGCTTTTCGACAGCGCTCGAAAGCTCGGATCGGATCGGTCGGCAGTTCGGCCGAACTCTGACCAATGCTTTCATTGGTCTCGCCGTCGAGGGCAAGAGCTTCGGTGCCGTTTTGAATACGCTCGTGATGAGCCTTTCAAGGATCGCACTGCGTGCCGCCTTCAAGCCCCTCGAGACGGCTTTCGGAAGCGCACTGCAGTCGCTGATCTCGGGGCCGTCGCTGTTCAGCGGCGCGAGCGTTGCCGCGCCTTCGGGTTTCCCCGTCGCTGCCGGCGTGCCGATCAGTGGCGGCTTGACGACCAGCAGCGGGGTCGTTGGCAGTGTCGCAGCGCCGAGCAGCATTATGGCCCCCGCCCCGAGCATCGTAATCAACGTCACGACCCCCGATGCGGAAAGCTTTCGCCGCTCCGAGACACAGCTCGCGGCGCTTCTCGCGAGGGCCGTGGGGCAGGGGCAGAGGAATCTCTGAGAATTTGAGGCGAACGCGGAAGTGCAAGCGCGAGCCCAACGAACGCAGTGCGAGGCACCATGTCATTCCACGAGATCCGCTTCCCGACCCAGATTTCGCACGGGGCGACTGGCGGCCCCGAGCGACGCACGGATGTCGTGGTGCTGGGCTCAGGCTACGAGGAGCGCAACGCCCGGTGGGCGCATGCGCGACGCAGTTACAACGCCGGCTACGGCGTGCGGTCGCTCGACGATCTCCATGCCGTCATCGCTTTTTTCGAGGAGCGGCGCGGGCGGCTCTACGGCTTTCGCTGGAAGGATCAAGCAGACTGGAAGTCGTGTCCTCCGGAGCAGGCCATCGCGGCGACCGACCAGATCCTCGGCACCGGCGACGGGGCGAGGGCCCAATTTTCGCTCGTCAAGCGGTATGGCTCGCTGCACGCCCCCTACGAGCGGCCCATTGCGAAGCCGGTTGCCGGGACGGTGACGGTTGCCGTCGGTGGTGCTGAGGCGATCGAAGGCGTGGTCTTCGACGTCGACAGCACGACCGGTGTGGTTGCCTTCCGCTCGGGGTTCGTGCCACTGGCCGGCGCTGTCGTCACAGCCGGTTTCGAGTTCGACGTTCCCGTTCGCTTCGATACCGATCGCCTCGACGTCAATCTGACGGGCTTCCGCCACGGGGCTGTTCCCGCGGTTCCGATTATCGAAGTGCGGGTTTGATCGGTCGATCGGCGGCTCAGACGCGGGGCGTGCCCACGTCGCGGGTTCGCCGCTCCGTAAGCGGGGACAACAACGCGAAGCCGTACAGCGCCGCGATGCCGACTATCACGAACACGATGCGTGAAAGAGTGCTGTATGACGCGGCCGTTCCTCCAAACAGCGCGGCCACCAGGTCGAAGTTGAACAGGCCTACCAAGCCCCAATTCAAACCTCCGACAATCAGCAGGACCAGGCGACAACATTGATGGTCTGCATGTCGATCTCTCCCATTCTTGACGTGTTCTGGCGCAACCGCCGGCGGGGCGCGAGGTTCCGAGCAGCGCGACAAACAGGCCTTAGGAAAACGTGACATGAGAGACCTTCCCGCCGGCCTGCAGGCTGCCCTCGACAGCGGCGCCACTACGCTCTGCTGGTGCTGGCGTATCGCCCCGCGGAACAGGCCGGCGCTCGGCTTCACCGATCACGACCGCGATCTGATGTTCGATGGCACGACATTCGAGGCGGCTTCGGGTTTTTCCTCGAGTGAGCTGCGTGAATCCGTCGGGCTCGCCGTCGACAATCTCGAGGTCGAGAGCGCACTGGTCTCACCGAGCCTCACCGAGGAGGCGCTCGCGGCTGGCGATTTCGACGACGCTCTCGTCGAGATCTTCCGCGTCGACTGGACGGACGTTGCCTCGCGCGCCCTCCTGAGACGCGGCTCGCTCGGAGAGGTGCGTCGCTCGGGTCATGCCTTCGCGGCCGAGGTTCGCGGGCTGGCGCATTACCTGCAGCAACCGCAAGGTCGCTTGTTCCAGTACGCCTGCGATGCCGAACTCGGTGATGCTCGTTGCGGAATCGATCTGACGAGTGGCCTTTATCGAGCGAGCGGCACCGTCACGGCGGGACTTGGCGATCGTTTGCTTTCGACTGTTGATCTCGCCGCATTCTCCGATGGCTGGTTCACGCGCGGTCTCCTTACGTTCACAGGGGGGGCTAACGTGGGGCGGGCCGTCGAGGTCAAGCGTCACCAGAAGCGGGCCGGAGAGACGACCATCGAGCTTTGGCAGGCGCCCGGCGCCGTCATCGTCGCCGGGGACGCTTTCACGCTCACCGCGGGCTGCGACAAGCAGCATGCGACATGTCGCGAAAAATTTACGAACTCCGTCAACTATCGCGGCTTTCCGCATATGCCCGGGAACGACTTCCTCGCATCGCCCCCTTCGGGCTGAACCATCTTTTCTAACCGGGTGTCCCTCATGTCCGACCTCATGTCCATCCGGCGCGAGGCGGTGGTCGCGCATGCACGCCGATGGATCGGCACGCCTTATCATCACCAGGCGAGCCGGCTCGATGTTGGCGCTGATTGCATCGGGCTCGTGCGCGGCGTGTGGCGAGATCTCTATGGCATGGAGCCCGAGGCGCTGCCGGGGTATGGCCGCGACTGGTCGGAGGCGTCGGGGCAAGAGACGCTGCTCGAGGCCTCCCGCCGCCATCTGATTGAGATCGCGCCGCAGGCTGTGCGGCCGGGAGACGTGCTCGTCTTTCGCTACCGGGCGCGCGCCACCGCCAAGCATGCCGGCATCGTTGGCGAGACGTTTAGTGCCGCGAACACTCCCCTCGATGCGCGGCCTCGGCTCACGATCATTCATGCCGTCGAAGGCGCTCCGGTCAGTGAAGTGGCTCTGATCGGCTGGTGGTGGCGGCGGGTCGCTGCTGCATTCTCATTTCCCGGGATCATCGACTGATGGCAACACTCGCTCTTACCGTTGCTGGCGCCGCTGTCGGCGGAGCCTTGCTGCCCGCCGGCGTTTCCTTCCTGGGAGCCACCCTTTCCGGTACGGCGATCGGCTCGCAGATCGGCGCGATCGCCGGCACGTTCGTCGATCAGGCGCTGTTCGGCTCGAGCCGGCGTGCTGTTGCCGGTCCACGGCTGTCGGATCTCACGGTCACGACGTCGACAGAGGGGGCCGCCGTACCGCGGCTGTTCGGACGGGCGCGGCTCGGCGGCCAAGTGATCTGGGCGACCGATCTCGAGGAGGAAGCCGTCACAAACGGTGGTGGCGGCAGCTCGAAAGGGGCTCCGTCGGGCGGCTCCGCGATCAATCGCACGGACTATCGCTACTATGCCAACTTTGCGGTCGCTCTCTGCGAAGGGCCGATCACCGGGATCGGTCGCGTTTGGGCGGATGGGCAGGAACTCGATCTCGGACAGCACGTCTGGCGGCTCTACCACGGTAGCGAGACGCAGGAGCCAGACGGTCTGATCGTCGCGCGTGAGGGGGCCGATGCGGCGCCCGCCTACCGAGGTGTCGCCTATATCGTGTTCGAGCGCATGGCGCTCGACACCTTCGGCAATCGCCTGCCGCAGCTGTCGTTCGAGGTGCACCGATCCGTCGATGCCTTCGAGGATCTGGTTCGCGGCGTCGTCATGATCCCGGGGTCGGGCGAGTTCGTCTACGCCTCCGAGCCGGTCACGCGGCGGACCGGCTCGGTCAGCACCGCGGCCGAGAACACGAATACTCTCAGAGGAGGCACCGACTGGGAGGTTGCGCTCGATCAGCTGGCCGAGACGCTCCCCAATGCGCGGTCGACGTCGCTCGTGGTGAGCTGGTTCGGCTCGGATCTCAGGGCCGGGCATTGTCTCGTACGCCCAGCGGTGGATGCCACGGAGAAGCAGACCCCGCCGCTCGAATGGACTGTCGCGGGGCTCACGCGTGCGACGGCTCCGCTCGTTTCGAGCAACGACGGGCAGGCCGCCTACGGTGGCACGCCGTCCGATCAGACCGTCGTCTCGGCTATTCGCGATCTGAAAGCCCGCGGCCACAAGGTGCTGCTGGCCCCTTTCATCCTGATGGACGTGCCGCATGGCAATGGACTGCTCGATCCCTACACGGGTGTGGTCGGGCAGCCCGCCTATCCGTGGCGTGGGCGGATTACTGTCGATCCTGCGCCGGGCCTGTCCGGTTCGCCTGACAAGACGGCGCTCGCCGCCACACAAGTTGCAAACATCGTCGGCGCCGCTCTTCCCGCGCACTACGCGATAGACGGCGACAGCGTCGTCTATTCGGGGCCGGCCGAGTGGACGATCCGGCGCATGGTGTTGCACTACGCGCATCTCGCGGTTGCTGCCGGCGGTGTCGATGGCATCCTGATCGGAACCGAGCTCCGTGGCCTGACGCAGGTGCGGTCCGGGTCCTCGACGTATCCGTTCGTATCAGCCCTCGCCGCGCTTGCCGCCGATGTGAAGGCCGTCGTCGGACCTGCCACGAAGGTCACCTATGCCGCCGACTGGTCCGAGTATTTCGGCCATCAACCTGCTGACGGCTCGGGCGACGTGCACTTCCACCTCGATCCGCTCTGGGCATCGCCTGCGATCGATGCGGTCGCCATCGACTGCTACTGGCCGCTCGCCGACTGGCGCGACAACGACCATCTCGATCGCACAGCCGGCGCTCGCTCGATCTACGATGTCGACTACCTGAAGGCCAATGTCTTCGGTGGCGAAGGCTACGACTGGTTCTACGCCTCGCCTGCCGACCGCGCGGCTCAAATCCGCATACCGATCATGGACGGCGTTGCCGGCAAGCCTTGGGTGTTTCGCTACAAGGATGTGCGCAATTGGTGGTCGAACCCGCATTTCGAGCGACCCGGTGGTGTGGAGGGCGCTACACTGACCGGTTGGGTACCGCAATCGAAGCCGATCTGGCTGACTGAGATCGGGTGCCCTGCGGTCGACAAGGGTGCCAATCAGCCCAACGTATTCGTCGATCCGAAGAGCTCGGAATCGTTCCTGCCCTATCACTCGAGCGGCGAGCGCGACGATCTCATGCAGCGCCGCTACCTGCAGGCCCTGCTCGAGGCTCTCGATCCGCTGCATCCGGGCTATGTCGACGGGGCAAACCCCGTGTCCGCGGGCTATGGCGGACGCATGATCGATATCGATCATATCTACGTCTACGCGTGGGACGCGCGTCCCTATCCGGCCTTTCCAAGTCTCGATCTCGTGTGGAGCGACGGCGCGAATTGGCGCCTCGGTCATTGGATCAACGGACGCGTGACCGGCCAACAACTCGGCGCGGTTATCGCCGCGCTGCTCGAGGGGTATGGCTTTTCCGATTACGACGTCTCTGCGCTCGACGCGCTCGTCACGGGCCTCGTCATCGACCGACCGATGTCGGCTCGCGATGCGATGCAGCCTTTGGAACTCGCCTATTTTCTCGATGCGATCGACGACGGCGGCGCGATCCGGTTTGCCCATCGCGGAGCCGAGCCGCCGCTTGTCGTGCTCACGATAGACGATCTGGTCGAGACCAAGCCCGGCTCCGATCTCGTGCGCCTCACCCGGGCCCAGGAGACGGACCTTCCCGCCGCGGCACGCGTCTCTTACTCGGCGCTCGAATCCGACTACCGGCAGGCCGTTGCCCAGTCGCGCCGCCTGGTTGGAGCATCCGGGCGCGTCGCAGACGCGCAACTCGCCCTCGTCATGGACGCCGGACAGGCGGTTCGCACTGCCGACACCTGGCTCTTTGAGACTTGGGCCGCGCGCGAGCGGGCTCGATTCCTGCTCCCGCCCTCGGCGCTGGCTCTCCAGCCCGGCGATGTGGTCGTCTTCGAGCATGCAGAACGTTCCCGCCTCTTCCGCATCATCGAGGTCGGTGACCATGGGGCGCGTGAGATCGAGGCGATCGCAATCGATCCGGCGGTTTACGCAGGAGGCAGCACCGTCGTCAGGCCCGAGAAGCCTCGAGACGACGGCACGATCGGTCCGGTTCTCGGCGTATTTCTCGATCTGCCCTTGCTCACGGGAGGGGAAGTGCCTGCGAACGGCTACGTGGTTGCGGTCCGGGAACCTTGGCCGGGCGGTGGCGCGGCATTCTACCGCTCGCCGACCGATGCAGACTTCACGCTCGCAGCGGTTGCGGGCCGCAAGGGCATCACTGGTGTCCTTCTCGAAGACTTGGCACCGGGTCCCGAATGCCGGTTCGATTTTGCCTCGCGCATAAGAGTGCGTGTCGATTCCGGTATGTTGACGTCGACCACGACACTCAACCTCCTGGCGGGAGGCAATGCGGCAGCCGTGGAAGGTCACGACGGCGAGTGGGAGGTCTTGCAGTTCGAGACGGCGACGCTCGTGGCGCCGGGCACGTACGAACTCGCGAAGCTTCTGCGCGGACAAGCCGGAACCGAACGGGCGATGCGTGCACCGATTGCGGCGGGGGCACGGTTTGTGCTGCTGGACGGCGCCTTGACGCCTGTTCCACTCACGATGACGGACGTCGGGCTGCCACTCGTCTGGCGTTACGGACCGGCCGCCCGTGCGCTGGGCGACGCCTCGTATCAAACAGAGATCCATGCTTTCCGCGGCCTCGGTCTACGGCCACTCAGCCCGGTGCACGTTCGTGGCCGACGCGATGGTGGTGACCTCACAATCACCTGGCTCAGGCGCACACGGATCGGCGGAGACAGTTGGACGTCGGTCGAGGTGCCTCTCGCCGAGGAAATCGAGCGTTACGAGGTCGACATCCTGTCTGCTGGAACCGTTGTTCGCACGATGGTTACGAGCGAGCCGATTGCGACCTACTCGGCTGCCGAGCAGACGGCCGATTTCGGTCTGCCGCAATCCACGCTCTCCATCCGCGTGCACCAGGTCAGCGCCGTGATGGGACGCGGTGCGCCGCGTGACGCCGTCGTTTGACTTGGACTTATACAACTTCAGTAGGGAGCTAAAGCCATGCGCCTCGGCGACATGCGCCAGCCCGCGTGGCTCGCCCATGCCTGGGCCCAACTCGGGCAGCGCGAGATTCCAGGGCCGAAGAGTAATTCCCGGATCGACGATTACATCCGCGAGGTCGGCCACCCTCAACTGGCCGACGATGCGACGGCGTGGTGCGCGGCATTCGTCGGCGCCTGCCTCGAGCGAGCCGGAATAGCAGGGACGCGATCGCTGATGGCGCGCTCCTATCTTGGTTGGGGACAGACGGCGACCGCGCCCGAACCGGGCGACATCGCGGTCCTGTCGCGCGGAGCCAATCCGGCTCTCGGACACGTCGGCTTCCTGGTGGGGTTCACCAACGAAAGCGTGATCCTGCTCGGCGGCAACCAGTCGGATGCGGTCACGGTGGAGGCCTTCGCCCGCAATCGTCTGCTGGGGGTTAGGCGTCCTCCGGATCCGACCGGGGGCTCCCCGCGACCCGTCGTCCCCGATACCTCGGCCTTCGCGTGGTCGCTTGCTCGCATTCTCGAGCATGAAGGCGGCTACAGCGACGACGCCTTCGATCCGGGCGGGCCGACGAACAAGGGCATCACGCTTGCGACTTATGCTGCCTTCACGGGGAAGTCGCTCGTGCCCGCTGTGCGCGAACGGTTGAAATCCGAGCTTCGCGCTATTCCGGACGAAACCGTCACGCGCATCTATCGCGAGCGCTACTGGCGCGCTGCGTACTGCCCAGCTCTGCCGGCGCCGCTCGCTCATTTCCACTTCGATGCAGCCGTCAATCAGGGTGTCGGTGGAGCGGCCCGGATGATGCAGGAGGCGCTGGGTGTCGCAATCGACGGCCAGATCGGCCCCATCACGCTGGCGGCCGCCACTCGCCTACCCGTGCGGGACACACTCAAGCGCTATGCGGACATCCGCCGGCGCCGGTATCGCGCACTCGGTCATTTCTGGCGCTTCGGCCGCGGCTGGCTTGCGCGCGTGGACAAGTCTCTCGCACAGGCGCTGAGCCTCGAGGACGGCCGCCTTTCCTTTTCGGACAGCACTCCGATTTCTCAAGTCGATTCTCTACCTTCTCAGAAAAGAAAGGATAAGAGCTTCATGCCCGAGTCACATCATCCCACGACTGCACCCTCCGAGGCGGTCTCGAAGTGGTGGGGCAATTCCCTCACCATCTGGGGAACACTGATAACCGCCATCTCGACGGTCGCGCCGGCGGTCCTGTCGGCGTTCGGTTTGCATGTCCCGGGCGCCCTGATCGAGCAGCTCGGCAACGACGTCGTGGCTGTGGCGCAGGCTGTCGGAGGCCTCGTGGGAACCATCATGACCGTTGTCGGCCGCTCACGCGCAGCTTTGCCCCTGGGCCGCCGACCGGTTTCGATCCGCGTCTGAAGCCGCCGACGGGCATTCATCAGGGGTTCAGTCCGTGTGCCCTATGTTCCCATTACTGGAGCCCCCGCAATGTCACGTCGATCCGCCCTCAGTCTCGCCGCCATAGCTTCCGCCGCCGTTTTGGCGGCGACATTTGGCGGCCGGGCTTCCGCGGAGGACCGCTGCTACGGCGAGTGGTCGGACGCGGCTCCCATCGTCGCACGCGAAAAGCTTAGGTCCGCCCGGGACGTCCAGGACATGGCGCGGGACGAGATGGCTGGCGACGTGGTGCGCATCCTGCTGTGTGAGGGCGATAGCGGGTTCGTCTACCGCCTCGTTCTGCGTCGTCTCGACGGTCGCATCGGTACCTTGACCGTCAGTGCACAGCCGCGCACGCAACGATGACGTTGGTTGCCGAGTCATGCCATCCAGCGTGCATCACGCCTTCTCTATCGAGCTGACTTGATCCGGGCCCAGCACCTGCCGCGGACGGCCTGTTCGCAGGAGGATCGCCGTTTGCTCCTGACCCACGGGTGTGAAGACGACGTAAGCTCAATTCTCAGAACATCGTTGTCTGGCAACGCCGGCAGGACAACGAAATGGGGGATGAAGGTTGCCCTTCATCCCCCAAACAATGATCAACCAGGGGCGTGGATCAACGGCGGCGCGAAGCCGGCTCTCCGTAGATGCTCACCAGCGCACGGCCCCTTTGTCCGGGCAACTTACGCTGCGTGACTTCGATCTCCCGGAGGTAGCTGCGATTGCCGGGCAGGTCGATGGAAAGCTCGGCGCCGGCGCGGATCAGCCGGTCGACGCGAATGTGCTCACCGTAACCGTTCTGATAGACCACGCGGATCGACATCAGATGTACGTCGGCGTTCTCGGACACGAAGTGCAATGCGTCGAGCCCCCGATCGCGATAGAAGTCTTCTGATTGTTCGACGCGAATGACGTCGCGGTCGCCGCGAACGCCCACCGCCTGCTGGCCGAGCAGTTTCCAAGCCGCGTTGCTCGGGCGATAACCGCCCCCGCCGCGCGGGCCGTCGCTGTCGCCCCGTCCCGGGCGCTCGGTGCCGAGCAGCGCGACCTCGGCAGGGACGTCTCGGCGACGAGGATCAAGCACGATGCTGACGCTGCGCAGGAACCGCTGGTCGCCCTCGAGATCGATCGGCCGCGTCTGCTCACCGGGCTCCAAACGCTCGCTGACGCGCACGCGCTGGCGCTCACCATTGCCATACTCGGCGACCACCTCAACCAAGTTGAAGCGCTCGCTGCCGACGTTGCTCAGGCGGATCTGACCGAACCGGCCCTCACGGCGCCCGACGCGAATGTCGACGCGATTGTCACGCGTGTTGAAGCGCTCGCGAGCGATCTCGTCGAAGCCACGACCGCCGCCGCCGGGGCGACCAGCAAAGGGTGGTGCTGGCGGAGGTCCGCCGCGCGCGTTCTCTCCGAGGACGCGAATCGTCGCCTGATTGAGCCGGATGCCGCCGCCGCCGAGCGAAAGCCCGAGCTTGCCGCTGTAGCTCATCTCGATCTGGCGCAGATAGCTGCGCTCGCCGCGCAAATCGAGATCGACTTCTTCACCGGGCCTCAGCGTCCGGCTGACGTCGATGTCCTCGCCGTGGCCGTTCAGATAGACGAGGCGCACGGATTTCATCCGGACTTCGCCACCATCCGCTTCGAAGCGCAGCCTGCGATAGGCCTTGTTGCGATAGAAATTCTCATCGTGATTGAGACGGATCACATCACGTTCGTTGCCCAGGTTGACCTGATTTTCACCGAGCAGTTCCCAGTTTCCGGCGCCTCCGCCTCCGCCGCCGCGCTGTGCCTGTGCCGGCAAGACGGCGGCTAGCGCCAGGGAAATCCCCAGAGCTAGTGTCTTGAAATTCATAATTTTACTCCCCTTCCATGCCACCGGCGATCGTTGTCCGCGACTGGCCCGCCGGGCGCGGGTCTACTAGCACAACTATGGTTCGCCGCATGAACTGTCTGTGAACGTACGTCACAACTTTCGTTCATCGCACGCCTGTGCCGATAGCTCCGCGCAGGGTTGCCAATCACGCTGCCGTCCGGCAATCAGACACGAGGAAGTAGCCGAATCGGAGGCAGCGCGACATGACGGCTGAGCGGCTCGTCACGGGAGAGCGCAACGAGGCTGATGCCTTCGAGGCTACGATCAGGCCGCAGTCCCTCGACGACTTCGTCGGGCAGGAACAGGCGCGCGCCAACCTCAAGGTTTTCATTCAGGCTGCCAGAGGACGCGGTGACGCGCTCGATCACGTGTTGTTCGCCGGGCCGCCCGGTCTCGGCAAGACTACCCTCGCCCAGATCATGGCCAAGGAAATGGGCGTTGGTTTTCGTTCGACGTCCGGACCCGTCATCGCCAAAGCGGGCGATCTCGCGGCGCTGCTCACCAATCTCGAAGAGCGCGACGTTCTGTTCATCGACGAGATTCATCGGCTCAACCCGGCTGTCGAGGAGATCCTCTACCCCGCGATGGAGGATTTTCAGCTCGACCTCATCATCGGCGAGGGACCTGCGGCGCGTTCCGTGAAGATCGATCTCGCCAAGTTCACGCTGGTCGGAGCAACGACGCGCGCGGGGCTTCTGACCAACCCGCTGCGTGACCGATTCGGCATTCCGGTGCGTCTCAACTTCTATACGCACGAGGAGCTGGAGCTCATCGTATCGCGGGGTGCCCGCGTGCTCGGCGCACCTATGTCGAAGGATGGCGCCATGGAGATCGCGCGCCGATCACGAGGAACCCCGCGCATCGCCGGCCGGCTTTTGCGCCGCGTCCGCGACTTCGCTTCCGTGGGTGGCGCCGCCGTGATCGACGCGCCTGTCGCGGACAAGGCTTTGCGCATGCTCGAGGTCGACAACGAGGGTCTCGATGCGCTCGATCACCGCTACCTCGCGTGCATCGTCAAGAACTACGATGGTGGTCCAGTCGGCATCGAGACGATCGCCGCCGCACTTTCCGAGCCACGCGATGCTCTCGAGGAGATCGTCGAGCCCTACCTGTTGCAGCAGGGGTTCATCGGTCGCACGCCACGTGGGCGTATCGTGACGTTGAAAGCCTATCGACACCTTGGTGTGGCGGGACCGGCACGAACGTCCGTTGCGGAACTTCCGTTGTTCGATGAGGACGACACCCGCGATGGTGGAGGGCGAAACCCAGCGCGCTGATCAGGCGCGACCGCGTTCAAGCGAGCGGTGCTGTCTGGAACAGCCAAATACGTAGCCCGCCGTGAAGGACAGGTTGTGACGGGGCAGAAAACGGAAGTCCCGTGGCTTCGGCAAGTGCCGCTTCGCTGGTCACCAGTCCGACGCGCCAGCCCGGGAAACGCGACAGCAGCGCGGCGCCGAGGCTCCGATAGAGCGCCTGCAGCTTTCTCTTGTCACCAATGCGGTCGCCGTAGGGCGGATTGACGATGACGAGGCCGGGCGGTCCAGGGGGCGCGGTGAGGTCTTCGACCGAACACTGGCTGAAGTTGGTGATGTCGCCGACGCCGGCGCGTTCGGCATTGGCGCAGCTCATGCGGACCGCGCCCATGTCCAGGTCGCTGCCGTAAAGGCGAACAGTGATTGGCGCAATGCCTCCAGACTGACGCATCTCCGCCCAGGCCTTTTGGTCGAAGTTGGCGAGGTGCTCGAAGGCGAAGCGTCGCCCGCGCCCGGGCTTCAATCCCCCGGCAATCTCGGCGGCCTCGATGACGAAGGTGCCCGAGCCGCACATCGGATCGAGGACGGGCTCGCAGCCGTCGTAGCCGCATTGGCGCAGGAACATGGCAGCCATGGTCTCGCGCATCGGTGCCTTGGCGACGGCCTCCTTAAACCCGCGCTTGTGGAGCGACTCGCCTGAGGTATCGACCGCGATCGTGCAGATGTTGCGCTCGATGCGCGCCTTGATGCAGACGATAGCGTCGGGAGACGGGGACGCACCCAGTTCCTCGCTGATGGCGCGTTCGATGCGCTCCGCAGCAGCCCCGGAATGATAGATCTTGGATGCTTTGCAAGAAGCCTCGACGCGAAACGGCACGTCACGGCGGAGGACCTTGCCCCAGGCCAGTTTGCGGGCGCGCTTGTCGAGTTGCGACAAGTGGATGACCGGGAAGGTCGCGACGCGAGCCAGAACGTGCCCGGCTCCGCGCAACTCTAGATTGGCGCGCCACACGTCGAGCCAGCGGCCCTTGATCGTGACGCCACCGGGAACAGTCTTAGGGGCCTTGAAGCTCCGCGCGATAGCTTCCGCGCAGAGTGGTGCCTCCAGGCCGGGGGTCGCACTCAAGAAAATCTCGAACTCCGCGCTTGTGCTCATGGCGCCTGCTTAGCGGGAAGCGGCGCGGTGTTCGAGGGCATTCTTGTGCCGTATGGGGTTATGCTCCGGCCTGGCGCCAGATCTCCATCTATGCGTCGACTTGGTGGACCTCGACGACGTTGCCGTCCGGGTCGTGGAAGAATATCTGCTGCCAACCCTTCATGGCCCAGGCGCCGAAGTCGGAATACGGGATGCCTTTTTCCTCGAGGCGCTTCTTGAAGGCGGCGATGTCGTCGGTACGGAAGGCGATGTGGCCCTTCTCCAGGGGGTTGATGGCCTGTCCGGTTTTGAAACCGATCTGGAGATCCCGCTCGGCCAGGTGCACCTCGGACTGGCCATCGGTCACGAAAGCGACCTTGCCAGAGTAGCCTTGCGAGGTGTCGCGCGTCGCATTGCGCGATGGCTCCGACTGCATGTCGAGCACTTTAGTATAGAACTCGTCCATGGCGGCGACATTGTTCGTGCACAGGTTCAGATGGTGCAGTTTCAGCTTCATCGTCGGGCGTCCTTTGTTCTTGCTAGGTGGACACTATCGAAGAGAGGGCGTGGGCCCAAGCCCCAATGAATGGTGGGTTCGAGAGGGCGAGGGCGCAGTCCCTGCGCTCAAGAAGAGCGGATTTTCTGGTCGCATTGCGGCCGTCTTCCTTGCTCTCCGGCGCCTCTGCGCCTATGGTCCGCGCCGCCTCGCCGGATGCGAGGGACACGCGAGCAACTCGATACCCCGAAAGGCGACGTGCCATGGGCTTTTTCTCCGATAGCCTGAACCGGATTACCCCGTCCGCGACCATGGGCGTGTCGGCGAAAGCGCGCGCGCTCGCAGCCGAGGGGCGCGACATCATCATTCTGTCTCAGGGCGAGCCGGACTTCGATACGCCGCAGAACATCAAGGACGCGGCGATCAAGGCTATTCAGTCGGGGAAGACGAAGTACACCGATCCGGACGGCATGCCCGAGTTGAAGGATGCCGTCGTCGGGAAGTTCAAGCGCGAGAACGGCCTCGAATACAAGCGGAGCCAGATCACCATCGGCTCCGGTGGCAAGCAGGTCCTGTTCAACGCCCTTTGCGCCACGATCAATCCTGGCGACGAGGTGGTTATTCCGGCGCCGTGCTGGGTGAGTTATGCCGATATCGTATTGTTTGCGGGCGGCAAGCCCGTGTTCGCCAATTGCCGGATGGAGGATGGCTACAAGCTCAAGCCGGAGGTTCTCGACCGCGCGATCACGCCAAAGACGAAGTGGTTCATGTTCAACGCGCCGTCGAACCCGACGGGAGCGGCCTATACCAAGGCCGAGATCAAGGCGCTGACCGACGTGATCGTCAAACACGCCCACGTCTGGGTGCTAACGGACGACATGTACGAGCACTTGCTCTTCGATGGGCACGAGTTTTTCACGATCGCTCAGGTCGAGCCGCGCCTTTACGAGCGGACGCTGACGGTCAACGGTCTGTCCAAAGCGTATTGCATGACGGGTTGGCGCATTGGCTACGCCGGTGGGCCGGAGCCTCTCATAAAGGCGATGGGCAAGCTGCAGAGCCAGTCGACTTCGAACCCGTCGTCGATTTCACAATGGGCCGGTGTCGAGGCGCTGAATGGGCCCCAGGACTTCATCAAGACCAATGCCGCCAAGTTCAGCGAGCGGAGGGACCTGGTGGTGGCTATGCTCAATCAGGCACAAGGCGTGAAATGCCCGAAGCCGGAAGGCGCGTTCTACGTCTATCCCTCCTGTGCGGGGACGCTCGGCAAAACCACGGCTGGCGGCAAGAAGATCGTGACAGACGAGGATTTCGTGACCGGTCTCCTCGACGAAGAGGGCGTGGCTGCCGTTCACGGCGCTGCTTTTGCGATGTCACCTTTCTTTCGGGTGTCCTATGCGCTCGACAACGCCAGCCTCGAGGAAGCGTGTCGACGTATTCAACGCTTCTGCGGAAATCTGAGGTAGCCGCACGGGTGTCTGCTCACGGAAAATCACGACCGATCACGAAATGTTTGATCGAGCCAGGAGCGGACCTGAATTAACGGTTGAGCGAGTCCGCGATATGGGCGGAAGGCGGACTGCAGGGAGTTTTCATGTCGAAATCAAACGTTTTGGCCGGCTTGTCACTACTGGCTGCCGTTGCGGTGGTCGCGTCAGGGGCCGCGATCGCACAGGACGCCATCGCGAAGCGCAAGGAAGTGATGAAGGCCGTCGGCGGCGCCACCAAGACCGGCTCGCAAATGGTGAAGGGCGAGCTTCCCTTCGAGGCGGACAAGGCCAAGGCCAGCATGGATACGATCGCCAGTGCTTGGGGTGAATTCGCCAAGCTCTACCCCAAAGGGACTGAGACGGGTGGCGAGACAACGGCTGCTCCCAAAATCTGGGAAACGTTCGAGGATTTCGACACCAAAGGCAAGCGGATGGCTGCTGACGCAGCCAAAGCCAGCGCCGCGGCCGCGCAAGGCCTGGAGCCGTTCAAGGCGGCTTTTGGTGAAGTTACGAAGAGCTGTAAGAGCTGCCACGACGACTACCGCGTCAAGAAGAACTAGTGGTTGGCTGTCGGACGGATTGTTTCGCGGGAGGGTGATTTACCCTCTCGTTTCCATTTTTGTGCTGCAGTCGTGTTCCACGAACAGTCAACGCAACCCGGATTGCAGGTGACGATGACATTCACCGACCGGCTTCGCGATGCAAGGGCTTGCGCGACGTGTCGCCGTTACCGCCGCATGACGCTGGTCGTGCTCGGCTTGATCGTCGTCAATTGGGCTGTCGGTTGACGGTCGCCGAATTGAAGATGTGCGGCTGAGGATATGCGGGAGGCCCGCGCCGTCCCGGCCCAGATCCTCAGAATCTCGATCGTTTGTAGATCGCCTCGGAGCAGACGGCTTCTCAATGCCCGGTGTGTCCCGCGAGGGACCCACCCGGCTCCGAACCAATCTAAGCCGGTTGACGCCAACCGGAGCCAGCCCAGTAGCCCTTGGCCCAATTTGTCAGGTTGGCCACGGTTTCGCTCGGGCTCAATTTAAGTGCAGGCTCTGCCACGACCACTGCGCGGGACGGGGCGGGCACAACCTCGACCTCCGCACGTGTCTGGACGACCCCGTCTTCGTCAGGGGTCGCCATCGCGTACCCTGCCGCACTCGCAGCCTTATTCAATTGCTCGATGCTCATAACAGCTGCCTTCGTGTTTACGCTCAGGCTGCGGGGTCAACGTCCGCCACCCGGGCTTGGATCCCGGATGCGACAATTATTCCTCAATTATATTGATGAGGCATAAATGCCCATGTCAAGACGAAAGTCGTTGGTCCTGTGGGGGTTTCTGGGGATGGATTGTGGATAAGCGCGTACGCTCGTTTTTTTCACGCTTCACATGAACCCAAGGTTGCCACGCCTTGATCGCAATCGGCGATTTCTTGGCCCATTCGTCGGCTCGGTTGCCGCAGCCCTGGCGGCGATGTTGTGTTTTTGCTGTGCCGGCCCCGTTGCGGCCGTGCCGGTCGCGGGCTATGGTCCCGCCCCTCATGGGGCGTAGCCAAGTGGTAAGGCAGCGGATTTTGATTCCGCCATGCGGAGGTTCGAACCCTCCCGCCCCAGCCAAATCAATCTCCAGAGAAGAGATCCGAAGCCCTTGATCCGGAGTGACGAGGGCGTCGTCACACTGCCGGACCCTTCGATAACGGCAACGCTCAGGGCCCGGTTGCCAGGCGCGGGACGGGGCGCTCCCGAATGGGCCAGTGAACGGCAGCTGCCGTGAGGCTCAGGCCGATCGATATCCACCACATCGTGTCGTAAGATTGGGTGATGTCGTAGAGAATGCCGGCCAGCCACACGCCGACGAACGACCCTGTTTGATGCGAGAGCAGGACAAAGCCGAAGAGCATGGACAGCCAGGCGGTACCGAAGAAGGTCGCAACGAGACTGCTCGTGAGAGGAATGGTCGCCAGCCAAAAGAACCCGAGAATTGTCGAGAGCACGATGATTGTCGGTCCATTTGGTGGCAGGTAGAGGAGGCCCAGAAACACGAAGCAGCGGGCCAGATAAATGATGGTCAGAGCCAAGCGCTTTTCAATGTAGCGGCTCGACTGCCCGGCGATATAGGTGCCGATGATGTTGGCGATCCCCACTGCCGTGAGCGCCCAGACCGCGACGGAGGACGGCAGACCCTGCGAGGCGACGAAAGCCGGTAAGTGCACCGAGTAGAAGGCGACGTGGAAACCGCATACGGAGTAGCCGATCGTGAGCAGCCAATAGCTCGGCAGGCGAAAGGCTTCGCGAAAGGCCTCCCCGAAGGCTTGTGACTTGGCCCCCACCATCGGTTGCGTCTTGCCGCTGACCAGCCAGACGCACGGTAGCATCAGGGCCAGAGTGGCGATCACGGCCAGTATGCTAGCGCGCCAGCCCATCGTTTCCATGAGCAGGTGCGTATAGGGAAATGCGAGAAAATTGCCGATGCCGTTGGCCATGCCGAGAGCCGCAATCGCGGCTGTTCTGCGGGTGGGTGGCGCAGCGCGGCCAACAACGCCGACCATCACCGAGATACCGCAGGCACCGACACCGAATCCCAGAGATATGCCGCTCCACATCAAGTCTGGTCCGGTCTGGGCCAAGTAAAGCATGTAGTAGCCGATGATGATCAAGACGAGGCCCAGCAGCGTAACGCGTCCCGCCCCGTATCGATCGGCAATGGCACCGGCGACGACGCCGCCGACTCCCCACAGCAGGTTCGCTACGGCCATGGACGTCGAGAAGGGCTCGACGCCCACGCCAAGGCTCTCGCTCACGGGTGGCAGGTAGAGGCCGACCACTTGACGCAGGCCGGCTGTGGTTCCCACGATCAATCCGGCCGCGGCGATCACGGCCCAGAGGGGTAGACCGGTGCGCGGGGAGGAATCGCTAGACAACGTCGTCATGGGCGTTGATCCCTCGGACCGACGAGCGGCAGATCGACCAAGAGAAACGCACTTTACTCGTCCGTAGTCCACCCCAAGTCTATTCCGTCCTGACCGACGGACGCATCACCAGCGAATGTCGCCGCTGTAAAAGGGGACGCGGATGCGCACGTGACGGTGCTCGGTGTCCACATCGACCTTGGTCGCCGGAGCGCGGACCTTGACGCGGGTGTCACCGGTATCCTCGTCGACGCGGACCCGCGTGGTTGGGGCGTCGACACGGGTGACACCATTTTCCCGAGTGACCACGTCGCGAGCGGATACCGCAACCGTACCCAGTGTTGCTACAAGGATGGCGCCTGTACCGACGGCGATGGCTTTCCTCAAACTCATGATGCAACTCCCTGTCATTGAAGATCATTTGGTCGGCGCGGGCATTCTGCCGATGAGAGGTGGTAAGGCAACTCGAAAGTTCTCCGGCCTTGGCGTCTAAGCTGACCCGATGCAGAACGGTCGATATAGTCGCCTCGTTTGCGGGCCTTGAACCGCTCATCACATCCCGGAGTCTTCGATGAAAGTGAAAGGTGCCGTCCTTTACGAGCAAGGACTGCCTCGCCCCTACGCCCAAAGCCGGCCGCTCAGAATCGAGACGCTCGACCTTGAGGGGCCACGCGCGGGCGAGGTGCTGGTCAAGGTGCGGGCCGCGGGGCTCTGCCACTCGGACCTTTCAACCATCGAAGGCGCTCGGCCGCGTCCTCTACCGACCGTAATCGGCCATGAAGGGGCCGGCGAGATCGCGGCTCTGGGTGAGGGCGTGACCGATCTCGCCGTCGGCGATCATGTCGTCTTCATCTTCGCGCCGAGTTGTGGGGCGTGCCGTCAATGCGTGAGCGGGCGCCCAAACCTGTGCACCACGTTCAATGCTGCCAAGCAGAAGGGCGATCTCGCAACCGGAGGTCGGCGGTTGCAGCTCGCCGGCAAGGAAGTCGCGCATTACGCGGGGCTGTCGTGTTTCGCAGAGCAGGCCGTGGTGCCGCGCAACTCAGTCCAGAAGATTCCGAAGGACGTGCCGTTCGCCGATGCTGCTCTCTTCGGCTGCGCTGTCGTGACGGGTGTCGGTGCGGCCGTGAATACGGCCGAGACCAAGCCAGGCGACGTCGTCGCTGTCGTGGGGCTCGGTGGCGTAGGGCTCTCGTGCCTGCTCGGAACCATCGTTGCGGGGGCCGGCCGCATCCTCGCGGTCGACGTGCATGACGATAAACTGGCATTGGCTCGGCAGCTGGGAGCCACCGAGACGTTCAATGCGCGGGAGCCGGATTGCATTGAGCGCATTCTGAAAGCGACCGATGGCGGCGTCGATGCGGCGTTCGAAATGGCCGGCACGGTCAAGGCGATGGAGCTCGCCTACAAGATTACGGTGCGAGGGGGCAAGACGGTATCGGCGGGCCTGTCACCAGCAGCGGCGCAACTGACGTTACCGCATTACCAGATGGTGCAGGACGGTCGTCAGGTCCTGGGTAGCTACATGGGCGGTTGCGTCATTGCCCGCGACGTGCCCCGGTACATTGGGCTCTACAAGGACCGCAAGCTCCCGGTCGATCGCCTGCTTTCGGCCCGCATCGGCCTCGACGAGGTCAACGAGGGCTTCGATCGCCTCGCGGATGCGGCGGTGGTGCGTCAGGTGATCCTGTTCGACTAAGGTTGAGAAGTTGGGGCCGGACCGCCGGACGCGTTCGGAACAGTCCGGCTGTCCCGGTTCCTCAAGCCTCGGGACGACGTTTCTCGCGCGCGTCACGAATGCCCTGGCGCATCCGGTCGACCTGTATGTTGGACTGGCGGTTCGCGGTGGCAACGCTCGACGTGCCGAAGAGCCAATACCAGAAGCCGCGATCCGGCTCCGACGGAAGCGCATAGTCGTCGGCACTGATGCCGCTGATACGGGGGGTGCCGTTCTGCCGTGCCGCGCCGTTCACGACAATGTCGACGCCGTCTTTGGGCTTGATGGCGGCGGGCAAGTCGAAGGCCTGGGTCGTCGGGCCCGTGTCGCGTGAAGACATATCGGAGCCGACCGAGACCACATGCGACTGACCCAGTTTGTCGAGGCGGGATGCGATTGCGCCGAAGTGCTCCTGGCTTTCCGTGCGCCAGTCGCTGACGGCTGAATTCAGCGTCGCTTGGCTTTGGGCGACCTGTTTGATCTCATTGTAGATGAAATCGAAGTCCTGATCGCGCCCGCGCAACGCCTCTTCGGTCACAAGCGCTTCTGAGCGCATCCGCTCATCGAGCTGTTCGAGGCGCGTCGTAAGCGCCTCGATACTGGTTTGCACGGCCTCCACTCGGGTGAGACTCGAGCCTTCCAAAGAGACGAGGCGCTGTTCGATCGGTGTCGCCCACGCCGTCGTGTCGACAGCGAGTTGCGCCTCCGTCACGGGGCGCTGCTCGAGCGAGCGAAGGCGCTCGACGATCTCACCCGTTGCAGACAGTGTCTGCTGGCTGCGCGACTCCAGCATGCGATCTAGTGCCGATAGTCGATCGCCAATCGCCAGCAAGGTTGCGTCATCGTCCTCGCGAGGCCGCTCCTGAACGGCACGCTCCACTGTGATGAGGCGTTCCACCATCTGGCTGGTCGCAGCAGAGGCATCGCCGAAGCCTGCTCGAACGGCGCGCTCGAGACCACCCACGCGCTCATTGAGTTCTCGAAAGGCCGGGTCATTGGGAGCCTGAGCCGACATCGGGGCTTCGGCCAGATAACTCTCGATTGCCGAGAGCCGATCCGCCACATCGCCGCGGACTCTGTCGGCCTCGCCACGGCCTGCTTCGAGGATCTTGCCGACCTCCTGCAGATGGAGAGCGACCTCGGTCTGACGACGCTGGCTTTCTTTACCGGACTCTTCGAGGCGCCGCTCGATCGCGACAAGGCGCGGCTCCAGGGTTTCGACGATCGGAGCTATTCCGGCACCGGCGATCGACGATTCGAACGCGGTGAGACGTTGGCCGATCTGGCCGAAACCGCGTGCTCCCTCAGCAAGGCTTGCCTGCACGGCGTCCCTCAGGCCCGCAATGCGCTCCATGACTGGGTCGAGCACTATTGTCTCGCGGGGCCCACTGATAACTGCCTCGAGCTGCGCCAAGCGCTGACCGAGATTTGCCCAGTTGCGTGCCCCTTCGCTCAAACCGCCATGGACGGCCTTCTCCAGTGCCGTCATCCGTTCGACGAGAAGGCCGGAGCCGGGGACGGCCTTCGCATCAGACACAACGGCCTCGAGTGCGCCCAACCTCTGGCCGATCTCTCGCGTGCCACGAAGCGTCTCGCCCAAGCCTCCTTGCACGGACTGCTCGAGATGGGAGATGCGCTCGGCAAGTAGTGCCTGTGAGCGACCGTTATCCGTACGAAGCGCCACGGCGCGTTCGAGGCCCTCCAGCCGCTGACCAAGGTCGCCGCGGAAAGCAGCGCCGTCGCCGCGCTGGGCGACGACGTCTCGCTGAATGTCGCGAACGAGGTCCATCAGCAGCTTGCGCTCCTGTGCGAACTCGGCCTGCATAAGACGGAGGCTGTCCTCGATACTGGACATCCGTGCCTGCTCGTTTGCCACGAGCTGGACCGGAACGGGGCGGGGCATGGGTTCCGGCATCTGGGGTTCGCGAATCCGGGCCCAATCAGACCGCTGCCATTCAGGAGTGAGGCGGCGAAGCAACTGCACGACGGGCAGGTCGCGGTTGTAGTGCAAGAGCACCCAGAGCACGTCGTCTACAGTGGCAGGCGAACCGCGGCGATGAGCAATCTCGGAGGCGCGCCGTAGCACGTCCTCCAAATCGCCCGAGCGGCGCGGAGCCATGGCCTCGCCAGCATTGGCAGCGGGAATCTCGCTGGCGATTAGAGCTGCGCTCTCGCGTCTCAGGTGTCCTTCGCGGACTCCACGAGTCTCAAGCGTCCTGGCGGCGGCATCAACTCTCGTCAGCGCGTTGACGAGATGCTCCAGGTCAACTTCGGCGGCGCCATTGGCCTGCGCGACGTCGAACGCGTAATTGCAGCAAGCCAGGAGCACCTCATCGACCCACAGGGGCTCACCGTTGACGGTCGCGAACGACGGCCCTCGAGACCAGCGCCCGTTGGGGGCGGCTGCCTCATAATCGGACCCATAGATCTCGCGTGGGGCCCGACCATGGGGCACGCGCAGGTCCAGATCCTCACCCTTGTACTGCATCGTCGTCGACTCCTCGGCGCGCCGGTCCCGCCGGTGCGTTGAAAATCCATCGGTACGCGAGCCATTCCCGCAGCCCGCGCTCCCGTCCCGATTCCCCAGCCCGCCTCGATACTTACGTCAGCAGCCAGAATATTGCCGGCTACCGTCGTCGTGTCCCAGTTCCCGTAGCGTTAACGCAAACAGCGATGCGCTAACGGGGCTCCGTTTTTGCGGCAGCTGTTGCACAATAGCCTCTTCATAAGACCTTTTCGAGACCTGACGAGGGTAGAGCCCTGCTGTGACAAAGGGTTGCGCCTTCTGCAAGGGGCCTCTTCAAAGTAGGCGAGGGGTTGGCGACCGCAGGAGTTCAGGACCTTCGCGGTCCGCCCGATTGAGTTCAGGATTCACGTCGAGGCATTCAAGCGTGGGACCTTTAGGGGCAGTGAGAAGGTCGCCGATGGATGTCGTTTCGCCCGACCTGCAATCCAGCCATCGGTCGAAAGCCTCCGAGACTACGATCAGCGGCATCCGATCGTGGAAAGGTGCCACGGTGGAGTTCGCCGACACAGTGAGGATCGCCATCGTCTCCATTTCGCTGCCATCTGCGCCAAGCCAATGCTCGGCAACGGCTCCGAATGCCATAAGGCTTCCCGTCACTGGTCGGAATAAGAATGGTGTTCGGGCTCTGGGTGGACCCGTCCACTCGTAGAAGCCGTTCGCTGGTACGAGGCATCGTCGGTGACGCAGTGCACCACGGAACGACGGCTTCTGGGCAGCGGTTTCGACGCGAGCATTGACGATCAGGGCGAAGTCGCGCGGGTCCTTAACCCAGCCGGGAATCAGGCCCCAACGGACAAGTCGAAGCTCTCGGATGCCGGCCGGTGAATGGCGTACGATCGCCACGGGCTGGGTCGGCGCAATATTATATCGGGGCGGGAACGTGTCGCTTTCGGCGAGCCCGAAGTAGGCTCGGACCGCGTCGGGCGGAGATGTCAGATTATAGCGCGAGCACATGCAACCAGTCGCTCCTCGGCGGCGAACGATCATAGAGCTTGTAAGTCAGGTTGACGATTGGCCTCCGGCTCGCGACACATGACGCGGGGCTGGGCGACTGGCAACGCGGGCCTTGGGGCAAAGCGATATGGCAATCACAGTGGAGCAGCGCCCGTACTGGCCGCGTCTCGGGGCGAGTGCGGCGATCTTCCGGAACGGGACCGTTCTGCTGGGCGAGCGTGGCAAGGGAGCCCTTGCGGGCATGTGGAGCCTTCCCGGTGGTCATGTCGAGCCTGGGGAGCGGGTGGCCGGTGCAGCCCGTCGGGAAGTGTTCGAGGAAACGGGGGTCGTCGCGGAAATCCTCGGTCTGGTCGACCTCCACGAGGTTATTCGCCGGGAAAGCCCTGGTGGAGAGGTTTCGTGGCATTACGTGATTGCGGTGCACTATGGTCTTTGGCGGAACGGCGAGCCGATGCCGGCCAGCGATTGCCGGGCAACGCGCTTTGTCGCCCTTGACGCGCTTCATTCGGTGCCTTTGACCGAGGGCGCGGAGACGATCATTCGGCGGGCGCATCGGCTGCTCGGTGGGGCGCAGTGAGGCGCGAAGGATCCGCCTGGATCATCGAGACGCCCCGAATCCGTGCATTATCGGACGAATGAGGGTGCCGAAGGAGCATTCGGGTATGCGGTGGTTGAGCAATCAACGTCGGTATGATGTCGACAGCCGCCGACTTGGTTTCGTTGCGGCGACACTGACGATGTTGGCAATTGGGGCGACTCAGGCCATCGCACAGGGCTCGCCGGTTACACGGTCCGAGTTCGATGGTTCGCGTGGGGGCGGCAATGTGAAGCCTGAAGATGCCAAACCGTATGACGACAAGTTGGTTCGGCTGTCCGAGATCCTCGGCGCGGTGCATTACCTGCGCGAGTTGTGCGGGCAGAACGACGGGCAACGGTGGCGCGATCAGATGCGCGAGATTCTGACGGCAGACGGCGGATCGGCCTTGCGCAAAGCGATGCTGACGCGAAGCTTCAACAACGGCTACCGCAGTTTCGGGCGCACTTATCAAGCCTGCACACCGAGTGCACAGACGGCCATTGGACGGTTTCTCGCCGAAGGCGCGCAACTCGCGGATGGTCTGGTGAAGGCCGTGCCTTGACGATCGTCTTGTGTGCCGCTTCACCCCGTCCTGCGTAACCGCTCGGGGCGCCACCGCGAGGGGGCGTGGCCGAGGATGCCGTGCGCGGGACCGACGGCAAGGTCCTCCAGTGCGGTCGGGTCGAGGCTCCACTTCGAGGCGAGCTTCATGATGTGCTGCTCGGTCGGATAGAGGACGAGTTCGCCGGCTGCGTCATCCTTCCTCCGCTTCACGCCGCGCACCTCGTAGAGCTTGATGCCGAGGGTCTTTTCCTCCTTCATCGGCTTGGCCTTGCTCCAAATCACGCCCTCGTCGTTGATGGCGTAGGCGCGCACCAGCTTGCCGTCGATGACGCGTGCCCAGGCGAAGGCGTCGAGGGCCGGGTACGCGAGGAAGTACTGAACCTCGATGAACTGACTGCCCAGGTCGAGCATTAGGGGGACGGTCTTGTCGACAAACGCCTTGCTGATCGGCTGAGGAAGAGCCAGGCCAACAACGAAGGTCCAGCCATTGACGGGCGGCGAGACGAAGACCGACGAGTCCTCGTGCGCTTCGTCATATACGGTACCGATGCCATTGTTCCAGTTGGCGGTGACAGGATCGATTAAGCCCAGCCGCTCGACGACGCCCTCGGTGTCGCGAGTGCGGATGGCGAGCCAGCACATCCGATAGCCGAATGCCTTGGGTCGGTCAGGATCGGCCGCATATACGACCACCGGCGCGGCAATTCGCGGTGCAAGATAGAAAGCGGCAGCACCCACCGTTGCGGCGATCAGGAGCAGGATGATTGCGATCTCGAGCACGGATGGGTGCCTCGGCTGGTCGTTCCTTTCTCGTATCGACGGGATTCGGCTGGTAAACAAGGTGTAAACGAGAGGCCGAACCTGTGCGACCGCAGATTGCAGGATGGCGTGGTGCGGGTGCCCACTGGCCTAGGCAAAGAGGCCGTTGCCCGGTGCCACGTGTCTCTATATAAGGGCGGTCTCATGAACACAGGGCGTGGGGCGAAGCTCGCGTGCGGCAGGCATGCCGGCACTGGGGCCAAGCGGGCCTGACCTCGCCCAGGAATCAAAGGCCCCGCGCGAAGACCGCGGCCGGGGCCCTTATCGTTTTGGGAGACTGGGAAACATGGCTGACACGCAAGTCATCAAGGCAGTGGGACGCCCCTCGAACGGCAAGAGCGGCGCTCGGGCCGTAAGGCGCGAAGGTCGTGTGCCCGGCATCATCTATGGCGGGGATCGAGCCGAGCAAGAGACGATTTCGCTCGATGCCAAGGAACTCGGCCTGTCGATCACCCGCGGCCGGTTTCTAGCCAGCGTCTTCGAAATCGAGGTTGACGGCCGCAAGACCAAGGTGATCCCGCGCGACGTCCAGCTCGATCCTGTGCGCGACGTGCCGCTGCACGTGGATTTCCAGCGCATCGGCGGCGACAATATGGTGCGCCTGCGCGTACCCGTGCGCTTCTTCAACGAACTGCTGTCGCCGGGCTTGAAGCGCGGTGGTGTGCTCAATGTGGTGCGTCGTGATATCGAGGTGTGGGCGCCCGCAGACAAAGTCCCCGAGGTATTCGAGATCGACCTCGAGGGCCTGGATATCGGGCGCTCAATTCATATTTCCGCCGTAACGCTTCCGGACGGGGTCAGGCCCACGATCCAGGGCCGAGATTTCACGATTGCCACCATCGCCGGCTCGTCCGCGAAGGGTGATGCGGAAGAGGAAACGGCTCAGGCAGGTGCGGCTCCGGCTGCAGCGGCAGGCGACGCGAAGGCCGCGGCTCCTGCAGCGAAGGCGCCGGCCCCCAAGAAATAGCCTGACGCAGCGTGCATGGACGCGGCGACCGGGACTCATGAGGGCTTGCAATGAAGCTTTTCGTCGGTCTCGGCAATCCCGGCGCCAAATATTCGCGAAACCGTCACAACGTCGGCTACATGGCCGTCGACCGGATCGCGTCGGGGCACGGTGCTGGGCCTTGGCGGAAGAAGTTCCAGGGGCAGGTGTCCGAGGCGATGATCGCGGGCGAGAAGGTACTCCTTCTCAAGCCTGAGACTTACATGAACGAAAGTGGCCGATCAGTCGGAGAGGCGGCGCGATTTCTCAAGCTGCCGATAGGCGACGTTGTCGTGCTTTACGACGAGATCGACCTCGCACCCGGCAAGTTGAAGGTCAAGGTAGGTGGAGGCAACGCGGGCCACAACGGCTTGCGATCGATCTCTGCGCACCTCGACAATGACTACGTGCGCGTGCGTATCGGTGTTGGCCACCCGGGACACAAGGACCTCGTCGCCAATTTCGTGCTCAATGATTTCGCCAAGGCGGACCAGCTTTGGCTCGATCCGCTGCTCGATGCGATCGCTGGCGCGGCGGGGCGGCTGGTCACGGGCGGCAACGAGCGCTTCTTGACTGACGTTGCGCTGGCGCTGGGGCAGGACGCACCGAAGGTCGAGACCAAAACCGACAGGCTAAGGAAAGACCGGGACGCCGGTGAAGCTTCCGCGAGCCCTCTCAAATCCGGCGGTCATCCGGCGGGCGAGCGGGCGGGAAAACGGCAGTCGGCGCTCGCCGACAATCTCAGGAAATGGATGGAAGGGAGGAGAAAGGGCAATAGTGAGTAGGTAGTCGACAGTGGGGACGATGCCACATGGCGCTGGATCGCGCGCACCCCTGCTATCTACTGCCTATTGCCTATTGCCTCGCACATCATGGGCTTCAAATGCGGCATCGTCGGCCTGCCCAACGTCGGCAAGTCGACCCTCTTCAACGCGCTGACGCAGACTGCGGCGGCCGAGGCAGCCAACTATCCCTTCTGCACCATCGAGCCAAACGTCGGTGAAGTCGGCGTACCCGACGAGCGGCTGACCAAGCTTGCCGAGATCGGCAAGTCGGCGACGATCCTGCCGACCCGGCTGACGTTCGTCGATATCGCTGGGCTCGTCCGAGGCGCGTCGAAGGGCGAAGGGCTTGGCAATCAGTTTCTCGGTCATATCCGCGAGGTCGACGCCGTCGCCTACGTGCTGCGCTGCTTCGAGGACGACGACATCACGCATGTCGAGAACCGAATTGATCCAGTCGCAGATGCCGAGACGGTCGAAACGGAGCTGATGCTCGCCGATCTCGATAGCCTCGAGAAGCGCCGCACCAACATCGAGAAGAAGGCCAAGTCTGGCGACAAGGATGCCAAGACGCAGGTTGCGTTGATGGACAAGGCGCTGGTGTTGCTGCGCGAAGGCAAACCCGCGCGCCTGGCCGATATCGCGTCCGAAGAGCGCGCTGCCTTCGATGCGCTTCAGTTGTTGACTGCCAAGCCGGTGCTCTATGTGTGCAACGTGGACGAGGCATCGGCGGCCAACGGCAACGCGCTCTCTGCAAAGGTGTTCGAGCGCGCCAAGGCGGAAGGCGCCGGCGCTGTGGTAATCTCGGCCAAGATCGAGGCCGAGCTCGCCAGTCTGCCCGAGGATGAGCGGCAGGCCTTCCTCTCCGATCTCGGCCTCGAGGAAGCCGGCCTCAATCGGCTGATCCGTGAGGGGTACAAGCTGCTCGGCCTCGTCACGTACTTCACGGTCGGGCCGAAAGAAGCGCGGGCCTGGACGATCACCAAAGGCACTAAGGCGCCTGCGGCCGCGGGGGTGATCCACTCGGATTTCGAGAAGGGCTTCATTCGCGCCGAGACCATCGCGTACGAGGACTACGTGCGGCTCAATGGCGAGGCCGGCGCACGTGAGGCCGGCAAGATGCGCCTCGAGGGCAAGGAGTACGTCGTCGCCGATGGCGATGTGATGCACTTCCGGTTCGCGAATTGATTTCTGCTTCTGCCCCGGCAAACACTGCAACTGCCGAGTAGGGTGCTCGAGGTCGTGCTCACCACTCGAGCGAACGCATGGCTGCCGCGGGCGGATGCGCGTGGCCAGCAAATAGGTCCGCAACGTGGCCCGAGTCGAATTCGCGCCGATGGTCGACGTGGAGTGCGCTCGCGATGAATAGGCATGGCAGCGCTTCGCGCCCTGCGCCTTCGACGTCGGTGCGGATCCCGTCACCGATGGCGAGGATGCGTTCCTTCGCTGGAAGGCGTCCGCGCGCTCGTTCGATCTCTGCGTAGGCGCGTGCGTAGATGGCGGGGTAAGGCTTGCCCGCGTAGAGAACGGGCCCGCCAAGGGACTTATAGATCTCGGCGAGGGCGCCAGCGCACGGGATGAGCTTCGGCCCGCGCTCGACGACCAAATCCGGATTGGCGCAAATGAGCGGTACATGCCGGCTCGCTAAAGCCGCAAGACTTGGCCGGTAGTCCTCGGTCTGCTCGGTCTCGTCGTGCAAAAGGCCCGTGCACAGCACGACGTCGGCCGCCTCAGCGGGACCGATCCGGATGTCGAGCCCATCGAGGATTCCAGCGTCGCGATCGGGGCCGAGATGGTGGACGTGACGGCCGGAAAAATCGGCGAGCAGTCCGCGGGAGACGTCGCCCGATGTGACGATGGCGTCGTAGGCCGCACTCGAGATGCCCAGGCGATCGAGCATGCGGACGACCGCGGCTGCCGGGCGCGGGGCGTTGGTCACGAGCACAACCGTCCCGCCCATTTCGCGAAAGCGCATGCACGCGGGAGCTGCGCCGGGAAAGGCGGTGAGCCCGTTATGCAGGACTCCCCAAATGTCGGAGATCCAGGCTTCCGCTGACGAAGCGAGCCCCGCAACGGAGTCCAGGACGACGATGTCGTGCGAATTGGGGGGCATTGAGCTTTCCCATCGAGCGGGGAGGGCGGCACCGTTCCCGAGTTTGGCATGGTCTGCCGGTCGGGCCTAGGACGCCATATGCACCATTGCACACCCGTTCCTCGTTCGCCGGATCAAGCCGCGTGACGCTCCCGTTCTAGTTCGACGCATCTCGGTCCACCGAACAGCGTGCCTTGTCCGAGCAGTGCGCCGAAGCCGAGGACGCGGGCAAGATCCTTCTCAGCAACGATGCCACCGACGATGAGCGCAAGTCCCAGGTCGGAGAGATGCCGACAGATGTCTGCAGCGGGTATGTGGCCGCTCGGCGTGGGTAGGCCCTCGAGGAAGACCGAGGCGTCGAGTTTGATGAAATCGAAGCCATGACGCTTGAGAACCTCGAAGTCCATGTCGAGATCGGTGACGTCGGTCAGTGCGAATTTGAGGCCGACCCGATTCAGATCGGAAACGGCGCGCCAGTGCGCGGCGGTAAAGTTGCGGGCCTCAGATTGGGCGAACGTCAAGACGAGGCGCGTCGCCTGACCTTGCTCTGCCTCGAGTAAGTCCACAAATGCATGCGCAAAATTGTCATCGGAGAGAGATTCACCGGCCACTGCCGAGAAAAGCGAAGCAGCTGAACCGCGAACTCTCAGTCCTTGCAGCACATTGACCGCGCCAGCCAGCTTGGCGGCGTCGATACGGCCTAGCAGCCCGGTACCGGCTGCCGCTCGCCGATACTCCGTCAGATTTAGATCCGCGCCGTCTTCACTGATCAACCGTACGGACAGCTCGAAGTGCCGTGCCCGCCGATCGGCAAGTCCGAGGATGGGATCGAGCATCACGTCCATTCGCTTGGCTTCGAGTGCTTCGGCGATGAGGGCTAGATGACCGAATGGGGCTAGGTCGTCGCGAGCGGCAGGTGGACTTGATGAGGTTGCCATTGTTGCTTGAGGAATCGCGCGCTGCGGAAGTCTCGGGGGGACACGTGAACCGGCCGCCGCAGCAGTAGTTTTTGCTCCGGTGGGGGCTGCCGTGGTGCTGCCTTCGGCGCCTGAGCTATTGGTCGTCGGATCAAGTTGGCCGGAGAGTTGCTCGATCAGGTTCTGCATCGTTCCGAGATCGAGTGGAGCCGTGGGCGTCTTTGGCACGGCTTGAGGCCATGCGCCGGTGTCGGGGCGGGACATGGCTCGGGGTGCGCCGTCGGATTTTGGCATCCGCAGGTCGTCGAGAAATGATCCGGAACCCGACGGCGTTGCTTCCTCGATAGGCAGTGCCAGATCCGATGAGGAGAACCGATCGGGCGACGCAAAGGCCGACCCAAGTGTCGGCTGCATCGTTGGGGCTGCCGCAGCCTCGGTTGATGCCGTTGGTTCTGTCGCCTCGGGACTTGGACGCAGAATCGGGACCTCAAACTGCTCGATATGATCGGCAGTCGTCGCTGGCTGGCTCAGCCGTTGATCAACAGGGAGGCGATGAGGCTCGATGAGCGGCAATGGTCCGGTGGCTACCGAATTCGGCGCCACTTCTGAAATCGGTGCCGTCGGCTCTCGATGGGTGCCAGGCCGTAGTGACCAGTCGAGAGCGCCGCCGGACTCGATTCGCGTATCTTGGCCAACCGCCTGCGATGGCCCCTGCATGGCGTCGGGCCACGGCACTGGCGCTGGCTTTGCTGCCGCTGCAACTGGCGACATCGCTATCGATCCTGCGACGGTCCCCGCTGGATAGGCGGGACGGTACGAAGGCACCGTTTGCCGATTGGCTGGACCAGGGATCGAGTGTCCTGGGTAGGCGGACGATGCGCTCTGGCCACCGGCTTGGGGAATGCCCGGCCGCGGCTCGTGCGGAGCACTCATCGAGTACGGAGCTGGTTCGATGCCGGCGATGGCACCCCCGGCGGGGGCGTGGGCGGAAGGTGGCGGCCGCGAGATCGCGCCCGAGTGAGGGGTCGTTGCACGGGCGCTGCGAAGCCCCATAATCTCGGAGCGCAGATCTTTGATCTCAGCGTTGAGCGCGGCGACCGTCGTCGCGCGCCTCACCATTGCGTTCGCGGCGAGCAGAATTGAGAGGCAGGCCAAAGCGGTCAGCGCGGCCGTGGCAGGCGGGACGTCAGCAACGAAATGCAACAGGCCGGCCAATACACTGCACAGGATCGTGACCGAGACCAGGAGCAACACCTCCGTACCTTTTCCGGTGTCTGGTTGGCGGGTGGGAAGTTTTGGCGGCTCGATCATAGGGCGACTCGCAATCCGTTGATTGCGACAATGACAGGTGGATTCTCTCGTTGGTTCAATGCGAAGCTGAAATAAATCTACAGGATTTTCACAATCTGGCTCGTTCTGTCTTATCGGGGAGGCCCAACAGACACGCTCGGCCACCGCGTGGTTCCGCAATTGCTTTTCCCGACCCAGAAAAATGATCGGGGCGGCAGACCTGCGCCTCCGCCCCGATATCTCTTCGCTCGCGTTGGCCGATGCGTCAGGCGACGGCCTTGATCACGCGCGAGAGGCGATCGGTGATCTCGCCGATTTGCGCCTCGCTGACGATCAACGGGGGCGCCACGACCAGGGTGTCGGCAGTGACGCGAACGTAGAGGTCGTGCTCATGGTACATGCGCTCGATGGCATCGTACCCGCGCACTCCGGGCTTTCCGGCAATGGGCTCGAGATCAATGCCGCACATCAAGCCGATGGGGCGGATATCGACCACGTTCGGCAAGCCCTTCAGGCTCAGCATGGCTTCGGCGAACTTCGGCTCGAGACTGCGGGCCCGCTCGAACAGGCCCTCGTCCTTGTAGATGTCGAGCGTCGCGAGGCCGGCGGCAACAGCGAGCGGATGGCCGGAATAGGTGTAGCCGTGGAACAGCTCCACCATGTGCTCCGGCCCATTCATGTGAGCCTCGTAGATACCCTTCCTCACGAGCACGCCCGACATGGGCGCGGCCGCATTCGTCACTCCCTTCGCGAAGGTGATCATGTCCGGAACAATGCCGTAGCGCTCGGCAGCGAAGCAGTAGCCAAGCCTGCCGAAGCCCGTGATGACCTCGTCGAAGATCAGCAGGATGCCGTGCTTTTCGGTGATCTGGCGGAGCTTCTCGAGATAACCCTTGGGCGGGGGGATGCAGCCGGTCGAGCCGGCGGTCGGCTCGACGATGACAGCCGCGATGGTGGATGCGTCGTGCAGCCCGATCAGACGGGTGAGTTCGTCGGCGGTTTCGGCGCCCCACTCCGGCTCTTGATTGGAAAAAGCCTGCCTGGACCGATCGTATGTCGTCGGCAGGTGGTCAACGCCGGCAAGCATATTGCCGAACATCTTCCGATTCGCGACCATGCCGCCGACCGAGATCCCGCCAAAGCCGACGCCATGGTATCCGCGCTCGCGACCAATGAAGCGGGTGCGGCTGCCTTCACCGCGATTGCGATGGTAGGCCAGTGCCACCTTCAGCGCGGTGTCGACGGCCTCGGAGCCAGAATTGGCAAACAGGCAATAATCGAGATCGCCGGGCGCGAGCAGGGTGAGGCGGCTCGACAACTCGAAGACGCCCGGGTGCGCGTATTGGAAGGGCGGTGAGAAATCCAGCGTGGCGGCGGCGTGCTGGATCGCTTTAACGATCGTCTCGCGGCCGTGGCCGGCATTCACACAAAACAGGCCCGAAGTCGCATCAATGACTTTGCGCCCGTCCGGGGTCAGATAGTGCATATCCTTGGCGCCTGAGAACAGGCGGGGCCGCTTCTTGAACGAACGGTTCGGTGTGAACGGCAGCCAATAAGGCTCGAGTTCGTTGGGCTTCATATCGAGCGGCGCCATTTGTATCTCCTGGGTCTCGTTAGGTTGGCTCGGCCGACCTTACGAGCGAACGGCCTCGCGTGGCAATCGCGCCCGGTGGAAGTCTGAACGAGAAGGGCCAACCGACAGTCGGTGACCCTTGCAAGCAGTCCCGGAGTTCAGGCGTTTGCGAGCCCCTGTCTATTTCAGAGGCTCGTACGCCGGAGCGGGACGGCTCAACTGGAAATTGAGCCGAGCACTGACACTGTGGATCTGACCCTCAGTGGCAAAACGCTCGTCGCCACCGAGCGTGTTGGAAGCGATCAGCGTCTCGGACTGCAGGTCGATGTAGCTGTAATCAATGCCGATGCGAACGCCTTCGAAAAGGGCGTATTCTAGGCCCGCACCAACGGTGTAGCCACTCACCCAGTGGTCGTTGTTCCTCAAGCCGACGCCGAATATGCTATCGAAGGCGTTGAGTTCAACATTGGCTCCAGCATAACCGCCTTTGGCGTAGATCAGCCAGCGGTCCCAAGAATACCCAAGGCGAGCCGTTGCAGTGAGGATCGGGCTGATCCGGAGAGATACTGTGTCGGAAGCCGGGAAATAAGGGCTCACCTGCTTCTCGTTGAGGTCTGCCCACGTGCCTGCGACTTCAGCCCCAATCACCCAGTTACCGAACTGATGCTGGTAGCCGAGCTGTCCGCCACCGGCAAAGCCACTCGATTCGAAGCTGAATGAGTTCCCGGTCGGCGTAAAGTAGCCGCCTGCTGGTGGCAACACATCCGTCGCCGTCGCCTCGCTCCAGGCGCCACCGATGTGCGCGCCGAAGTAAAGGCCGGTCCAATTGTAGGTCTGGGCCTCAGCTTTTCCTGCTTCAGTGAACAGGCCCGTACCCGCAACTACCAACGCACACCCGAAACTCCTGAACCACTTCATTGCCTGAACTCCCCAGAATACATCAACGTGTATGCAACGCCCGATGATGCCATTTGCGGCATCGTCCCACTTCTCGAATCAAAAAACAGCCGCTCGACAGCTTGTCAAAGCTCACATCGAGATATCCCAGTCGTTATTTATTGGCCGTGCTATTTTTCCCACAATTTCGACTTGCAGTCGGTTGCTTGGAGCGCAATAGGCAACCTGAGGGGTCAGTTTGGGGTCGAGCATTGGCCGTGTTGCGGTCTGCGAACAGGGCGTAAGTCGCCGGCTTGTGCCGCATTCGACCATGAAGGTCACGGCTCCGCCCGATTCCCGTCCCGCCCGCACCCGAATCGGGGGTGATCTAGGCGAGAGTTGCAAGCGTGATGGAGCCGACCCCGAAAAGGCGTTCGGGCGGGGGTCGAGTTCAGCACTCGTTAGGAGTGAATCGCGTCTTGTCGGTTTGTCGGCGGCGCGTCGAAAGTGATCTGCGCCGCGCATCATGCGTGGAGGAGACGCCCATGTTGATTGGCACGCTCGATGAGGTCGAGTTCGCCCCAGAGTACCCCGAGCTGGCCGGTAAGCGTGTGCTCGTGACGGGTGTCGCCGGTCCACTCGGCGTCGACGTGGTCCGTGCGTTCGCCGAGGCCGGCACCCGGCTCGTCGTGCAGGCGGTCGATGATGGCCCCGAGACGCAGGCACTCGCTGAGATCATTGCACCGCATGCCATGGACGTACGCCTCTTTCCTGGTGCCCTGGAGGGAGCTGATGCGATGTTGCGCTTCACACGCGAAGCGGCACAAAAATTCGGGGGGCTCGATATTGTCGTCAATCTGGCGCGGACAGCCGAGCCGTCGCCGGAGGCAGACGATGGTGAGATCGAGAGCATGGTCGCTGATAGCCTGGCGATGCCGGTTCTCGCGACACGCGTGGCCATCAATCGAATGCGTACAATGCTCAGCGAAGGCTCGATCGTGAACATTGTTGTGGCGCCTCGCGACGCCTCTCCTGCCGGTGATATGCTGGCCGTCATAGCGCGTCATGCGCTGGCCTCATTTACGCGGTCGGAGGCTGCCGCCGCTGCCAAAGATGCAATTCGAATCAATGCGATCGTTCCTGCCGCTGCGGCGCCCGGCTTCGGCCAAGTGCTGAGCGGTACGGCGGACGTCGCCACCTTGGCACTGCATCTCGCCAGTGGTCGTGGCCCGGAGCTATCCGGTCTCGTTTTCGAGGCTTGGTGCGGCTGACCCGGAGATCGGGAATGGGTGAGGCCGTAGCGGCGTCCGACCGCGCAGATCCTGAAAGCTCTCGATCCTGTATCGTCGTTCTTGACACCGGCGCTTCGAGCACGTAGCAGAAAGGCCTCGACGGGCTTCGCGCCCGCCGCAATGCGCGGGCGTAGCTCAGTTGGTTAGAGCGCCGGCCTGTCACGCCGGAGGCCGCGGGTTCAAGTCCCGTCGCTCGCGCCACTTTCCTTAGAACTGCCTAACTACTGCCTCCAGCGCCGTGGATCGCAGCTGACATCGCCGTCGGGTCGAAGGTCCGGCGTCAGAGCCGGTCAGCCCTTCGTGCGATTGGGCGGTATACCGCACGATAGCCAGCCGTACCTGTGACACTCGCAGATTTGCGATGCCTGGCGTCGGCGTCTGAATGCGCTCCGCATTCTTGCCGGGCGTCGAGCTACTTGCCCCACCGTAGTGCCAAGGGATTGGCCTCCCGGACCAATTCCATCAGTTCGGCCTTCGTTGCCGACGACAATGGCGGTTGCGGATGGCGTACCGCGTCGCTCTTGATCACGCCACCCTCCATCATCACCGTCTTGGTCCCGCGCAGGCCACATTGGCGGTTCTCGAAATTGATCAGTGGCAGCAGTCTTCCGTAGAGTGCCGCAGCTTGCTGGCGCCGCCCCGAGGCATGCGCTTCGACAATCGGTTTGACGAGATCCGAATACATGGCACTCGTCATCGATCCCGTTGCGCCTGCGTCGAGGTCGGCCATAAGGGTTATGCCTTCCTCGCCGTCGAAGGGGCCATCAATGATATTGCCAGCTGCCGCAAGCAACGCGCGAAGCTTTGCGGCTGT
Organism: Hyphomicrobiaceae bacterium; assembly: GCA_022844225.1. GTDB lineage: Bacteria > Pseudomonadota > Alphaproteobacteria > Rhizobiales > Hyphomicrobiaceae. The sequence goes on from JALHMC010000004.1 coordinate 99,816, forward strand.
GCCCGGCACCTCGATCTTGAAGTAGCGCACCAGCGGCACCTCCCGAGCGAGGCGGGCGAGAAAGGGGACGGTGAGTGTAACACCCGACAGTGGGGCGTCCTGAACCATGATCGGCAATCTGCCGGTGTCAGCGACCGCAGCGAAATGCTCGAGCATCCCTTGCTCGTCCGCACGCAATCCCATTCCGTGATAGGGCGGCATCATCATGACCATGGCGGCACCCGCTGCGGCGGCGCGCTTTGCACGTTCTGCCGCGATGCGCGTCGAGAAATGGCTGATGGTTGCAATAATCGGAACTCGGCCGGCCACATGTTCAGAAGAGAGCTGGAGCAGCGTTTCCCGCTCTGCGTCGCTCAATACGAATTGCTCCGAATAATTTGCGAGAATGCAGATGCCATCGACGCCCTGGTCGATCATGCAGTCGAGGACACGGCGCATGCCATGGAGATCGAGGTCGCCGTTGTCGTGAAACGGGGTAGGGGCGATCGGCAGTACGCCCTTCAGGGGTGCGCGCAAGGCATTCGTCATGGCAGTGATCCTGGTTGGGCGTTTGCCTGGAAGTCAGTCCGATCCGCCGGAGGGCACAGAGTGCTGCATCTGTCAGAAAGTGACGCCCACCTCACCGACGATCAAGTGGGATCTCCGCCACCGTTCCGGCTTTGGCACCCAAACCGCCCGATGCCTGGGTGTCGGAGCATGCGCCGAGCCGCACGGTGTCCCCGAAGCCAGCGTCGGACAGGCTCGGAACCTTCCCCACAAGAAGGTTGAGCGCGAGGTCACCGGCATTGTTGCGGCGCGAGAGAGCGAAGGCACCGCCATCGCATTCGGTACGGCATACGATGATGTCACCCTGCCAAGGTCCGCAGACGGCTCTATCCTCGACGTGGATGCGACCGGCCGCCGCCAGGATCAGTTCGGCCTCGAACAACACGGTCAATTGTCCCGGGCGGTCGAGCCCCGGTGCAGCCAGCGCTGCATCGAGCGGTTGCCCGCCAGATCCGCGAAGGCGCAGCACGAGGTCGGAGACGGGTTTGCGTACGGTCTGGGTCCAGTGGGCCCCAGGCGAGCGCGGCTCGAGTGCCTCGAGACGGCTCGTGTCGCGTCCGTTGAAGGTGATCACTTCAGGTTGGCCCCCGCGCCGAGCGATGGCGTCGTGGCTCGACAGGGCTAGTGTCGCGGCGATTACGATATATCCGAGCAGAGGGCTCAACCAAGCCGGGACAGAACATTGCCGGATGTCACGGGCCGCGTAGATGGAGTTCTGTCTCATCGCCACCTCAGGGGCGCTCCGGCTCGTAGGCATTCTTTTTCCGCCATTCTGTCAGGAAGTACGCCAACGAGTCGTCGATTGTGTCCGGCAGAACGATGCGCACGGTGACTATCTGATCGCCATAGGCGCCGGTGGACGAATTGCGGGCGCCTTTGCCCTTCAAGCGGAAGGCGCGTCCCGAACTGGTGCCCTTGGGCAAGGTCAATGAGACGCGGCCGCCAGTGGTGGGAACCTCGATCTTCCCCCCGAGCACGGCTTCGTCGATGGTGATCGGCACGTCCAGCAGTATGTCATCGCCCTGGCGCTTGAAGTGTTGATGCGGTCGCACCCTGACTTCGACCAGGGCGTCGCCTGGCTCGCCGCCGCGAATACCCGGTCCGCCCTTGCCTTTCAGCCTGAGGACCTGTCCGTCGGTCACACCTTCGGGCACATTGAGGTCGAGTTGGCCGCCCTCGGGCATGGTGACGCGCTTACGGGCTCCTAACGCGGCCTCCATGAAGTCGACGTCAAGAGTGTAGCGCATATCTTGGCCGCGCAGGCTGAAGCCTGCTCCCGGACCCCGAGGCGCGCGCTGGCCGAACAGGTCCGAGAAAATGTCTCCGAAGCCGAACTCGGGTCCTGCTCCTCCTGCCGGCCCTCTACCACCGGCGTGCTGGCGGGTGCGCCGCGGCTCGCCGGAGGCATCGATCTCGCCCCTGTCGTAGGCCTGCCTTCGCGCCGGATCACCCAGCAGTTCATAGGCGGTGGAGACTCGTTTGAAGCGCTCCATCGCCTCAGGATTGTCTGGGTTGACGTCTGGATGCAGCTCTTTCGCCAGCCTGCGGAACGCGCGTCGGATGTCATCTTCGGTCGCGGTCCGCTGGAGGCCCAGGGTGGAATAGGGGTCTTCGGCCATGGTGGTGTCCGGGTCTCGGTGCGATGCCAGCAGATCACGTATGCCAAACACGCTTATGGCTCAATTTTGTCAAACACGCGCCCATCCTTTGTGCTCCACACCGCAAGTTGTGGGCGTCAAGTTGCGCCGATCGTCGTTGGACGCGATCGCGCAGCCGCAAAATGCGTACTTGAGCCTCGCCGTGGTCTCGGGCATCGAGAGATCGGCATTCAAGATCTGACAGCGAGAGGCCCAGGTGAGGCGGCGACCGACGCAAGGCACTGACGTGAGCGAGAGATCGGATCAGCCGGCAAAAGCCCGTTCGCTGAAGCCGCTGGCTGGTCTCGTCTCTCACCTCGCGGGCCACGGCCGTATGCTGGCGCTAGCCGGCACCGCGTTGATCCTGTCGGCTCTGGTCCTGCTGGCGGTTCCATTGGCGGTCCGTCACATGGTGGATTTTGGCTTCTCCGGTGGCGACGGGGGCGCGATCGATCGGTACTTCGTCGGGTTGATCGGTCTCGGCGCCGCGCTCGCGGTGGCCAGTGGAGCCCGCTTCTATGCCGTCAACTGGCTTGGAGAGCGGGTCGTTGCCGATTTGCGCGCCAAGGTGTTCGCGCATTTGGCGACTCTCGATGCCGCCTATTTCGAGCGGCAGCGGTCGGGTGAGTTGATGAGCCGCATCACGGCCGACACGACGCAGATCACAGCGGCTGCCGGAGCCGCCTTATCGCAGGCGATCCGCAATACCATCATGCTATTTGGTGCGCTCGCCATGATGGTGGTGACGAGTCCGCGCCTGTCGGGGCTGGTGCTTGTCGCGATTCCGGTGATTGTGCTGCCGCTTGTGGCCTACGGGCGCTCGGTCAGACGGCTTTCACGATCGGCGCAAGATACTCTGGCAGATGCCGCGGGGTATGCGGCCGAGCATCTCGGTGCCTATCGCACCATGCAGGCATCGACAGCCGAGCCGGTCGTGATTGGCCGCTATCAGCAGGCCGTCGAGCGTTCGTTTGCCGCGGCGAGATCGCGATTTCTGGCGAGAGCGGCTCTCACGGCTCTCGTTATCCTGCTGGTGTTCGTCGGGGTTGTCGGGGTCATGTGGCATGGTGCTGGGCTCGTGACCGGAGGCGACATAACCGTCGGCACGCTCAGCCAGTTCGTTCTCTACGCTGTGTTTGCCGGCAGCTCGCTCGCCGGCCTTTCCGAGGTCTGGGGCGAAATCCAACAGGCGGCTGGCGCAGCGGAACGGCTTACCGAAATGATGGCCGTTCGTCCCGACGTCGTCTCGCCCGAGACGCCCGTGGCGCTGCCCAACCCTCCCCAAGGGCGACTCGCCTTCGAAGACGTCTCTTTTCGCTACCCCACGCGTTCCGAATTGCCGGCACTCGATGGTGTCTCGTTCAGTGTCGCGGCTGGTGAGACCGTGGCGATTGTTGGGCCGTCGGGGGCCGGGAAGAGCACGATCCTCGCGCTCGCTCTGCGCTTCTTCGATCCCACCGGAGGCCGGGTTCTGATCGATGGGGTTCCATTGGCTCAGGCCGATCTGCAGGCTGCCAGGCGACGCATTGCGCTCGTGCCTCAGGACGTGGCGTTGTTCGCGGACACGGTTGCCGAAAACATTCGCTATGGGATGCCGGGCGCCTCAATTGCAGATATCGAGCGTGCGGCGGTCACGGCACAGGCCGACACCTTCATCAAGGCGCTGCCTCTCGGATACCAGACGCAGCTCGGCGAACGGGGCGTTTCCCTGTCCGGCGGGCAAAGACAGAGGATTGCGATTGCGCGCGCAGTTCTGAGGGATGCTCCCATCCTGTTGCTCGACGAAGCGACCAGTGCGCTCGATGCAGAGAGCGAGGTCGCCGTGCAACGCGCGCTAGATGCTCTACGGGTCGGCCGGACGACATTAATCGTGGCGCATCGGCTGTCGACGGTACTCAGGGCCGACCGCATCCTGGTCATTGATGCTGGACGGATCGCAGAAGAAGGGACGCACCAGGCTCTGGTTGCGCGTGGGGGGCTTTATGCTCGTCTGGCGGAACTTCAGCTCCACGTCCCCGAAGCGGCTCAATAACGCATCCCTCTATTCCACCGCTGGTGCGAGCCGGCCTCCTGTCTCGCGGACCTGTTCATCATCGGCTGGACGACGGTTCGACCGACGACTTTGCCGCCGGCCGGCTTGACCTCGATCAAGCGCAGCGGCGGCGACCCAGGACAATTGCGAGCGCGAGGGAATCGACCAAGTCGACGATTCGCGGCGTCGTCGGGACCGGCGCCCTGCTGCCGATCATGGGGGACACATGCTCGATCTCGATGCCATGCGGCGTTCGGCCGTCGCCCGCGAGCCATTCTCGTTCTTTCAGACAACTGGAGTTCTCGACGCTTCGTCGCTGGCGCGGATCTCCGCGGATTTTCCGTCGATCTCTCAGCCCGGTATCTTTCCTCTGGAGGAAGTTTCCGGAGGCTGCGCCTTCAATTCCCTGATCGACGAGATCCGAAGTGCCGAACTCGAGGCTCTGCTCGAGGAAAAACTAGACGTCGCGCTTTCTGATCTACCGTTGATGGTCACGGTCCGAGGTCACTGTCATCGACGCGATGGTCGCATTCACACCGACTCGACCGACAAGGTCGTGACGTGTCTGCTCTATCTCAATCAACCCTGGGTGAGCGGGGGCGGTCGGCTCCGGCTACTGCGTAGCGAGAGCGATATCGAGGACTACATCGTCGAGGTTCCGCCCGACGGCGGGACGCTGGTCGCCTTCAAGCGCTCCGACAACTCGTGGCATGGCCACCTGCCCTTCGAGGGGCAGCGGCGGTACATCATGTTCAACTGGGTTCGATCGAGTGCAGCGTTGTCGCGCAACGTGCTGCGACATCGCGTTTCGGCCAGTCTCAAGCGCCTCAATCCATTTCGGTGAGGAACTTTCCATGGATCAATTGATCGCGCCAAATGCCGTCGCACTGCAATTTCTCCATTGCCTTGCTAATTCCGAACGGAGAACGACCCCATTCCGTTACTGGCTGCTTGCTGGTGCACTTCCCACGTCTGTGGTCGATGCTATCGTGGGCTTGCCATTCCTGCCGCCAGGAGAAGCGCATTTCGACGGGCGGCGTGAAACCAACAACTCGGCGCGGGTTTATTTTTCGCCGGAGAACCAGCGACGATTTCCAGTTTGCCGAGACTTGGCAGACGCGTTCAAGCATGCGCTTGTGACTTCGGCGATCGAGCGCGAGACGGGAACCGATCTTTCGCAAGGGCAACTGCGCATCGAATACTGCCAGGATGTCGATGGGTTCTGGTTGGAGCCGCACGTCGACATTCCTGTCAAGCTCTTCACGATGCTGGTCTACCTTTCGGCAGAGCCAGAGCTGAGGGAAGCCGGCACGGATATCTACGACGCGACGCCGGAACACAGACGCGTCGGTACGGCGCCTTACGAGCGCAACAAGGGGTTGATCTTCATTCCCGGCAAGGACACTTGGCACGGGTTTTCGCCACGCCCGATCACGGGGGTGCGGAAGTCAATTATCATCAATTACGTCGCGCCGACTTGGCGAGATACGTTCGAGCTCGCCTGACATGTTCGCAGAAGCTGCGCTCGCGGCGTGGTCTTTTCGCTGGGGCTCAAGTCAGAAATCTGGTTCTGCAGGGCAGATCGAACTCATTTCTGCGCTAGCGGCGTGTCTGACCGTCTGCATTCTTGCTGTCCAGAGTCTGTGTCCAGCAGCACTATGGAAAGATCGCCCCTCTCGGCATGTCGAGCACGACGATCAGCGGGCTGCTCAATTCGAGCGACGAGATGCGGTTGCAAACGAGGTTCGATACCGGGGAGGAGAGGCGCTGACCGCATTCTATGGAGGGGCGCAGTACACTTATCCGAGCCATGTGCGGATCCAACGGCCGGGCACGGATCTGACTCTTCACAATCTGCCCTGGGAAGGCCGGCCATTTGACCATCCGATCTACTACGGCCGCTGCATTACCGGGAGACGAAATCGCTCTTTTCCGACTTGGCACATCAATTCTTGCGTTGGAGAAGCGGAAAGGAGCCTGAGGGCGGCTGGGCAACGACCCGTCTCGCCAGCCACCAAGTCGTCTCTGGAATGGGTTATCGAACGATGCCTGTCGCCGCTGGTCATTGATTGAAGCGGGGGACTTGGCGTGACGAGCCAGTGGCAACGGAACTCATATCGCAACCGAATGAGTGGCCGAGCCGTCGAGATAGCTGTCGAACCTGGTGCAGATGCTGCGTACAAAGTGTCGGCCCAGGTCGGTGATCTCGAGGCCGTCATCGGTGACGGCAACCAGCCCGTCGTCATCCCGACCGACAACGCTGGCCGCCACATTGAGAACAGGACGCGCGGCTTCGCCGAAGTTCGCGACGAGATCGCGGGTCGACAGGCGGAAATCACACATCAGGCGTTCGATGACGTAAGCTCGGATGCGGTCCTCCTGCGAGAGGGCTATGCCGCGTGCCGTGGCTAGGCGCCCGGCCGCTAACCGCCGCTCGTAGTCCGGCGTCGAGACGGCGTTCTGTGCATAGCCTCCGGCGAGCTTGCCAATAGCCGAAGCGCCAAAGCCGATCAGCGCATCTGCAGCATCGCTGGTGTAGCCTTGGAAATTGCGTCGAAGGGGCTTCTGAGCCAAACCATCGGCGCTTCTTGCGAAATGGTCGATGCCGATCCTTCGGTAGCCGGCATTCTCCAGAGTCGAGACGATGAGGGCAGATTGCTCGAAGCGGGCGCAAGTGCCCGGCAAAGCCGTGGCATCGATCAGGCGCTGTGGTCTCACGCGCTGCGGCAGGTGAGCATACCCGAACGCTGCGATACGGTCAGGCTTGAGCAGCATTACTTGCTCGATGGTGCGTCGCAGGCTTTCGACCGTCTGGTGGGGCAGGCCGTAGACGAGGTCGATGTTGATCGATCCTATTCCTTCGTCGCGGAAGCGGGCGACGACGTCGTGCGTCAGCTCGAAGCTCTGCTCGCGACCGATTGCAGTCTGGACGCGCGGGTCGAAGTCCTGGACGCCGAGCGAAACACGATTGACGCCGGTTTCGGCAAAGGCCTCCACTTTTTCTGACGTGATGTTTCTCGGGTCGATCTCGACCGCGAACTCCGCCCCTTCGGTGATGGCATAGTTCCGGTTCAGTGCGCCGGCGAGTTGCCGAATGTCTTCGGGAGCGAGGATGCTGGGCGAACCTCCACCCCAATGGATGTGCGTGACGGGGAGCTGTGGCGGCAGCAGTGAGGCGACCATCGAGATCTCCTCGCCCAGGGCCTCGACGTAGCGCTTCACGGGCTCATATCTGCGCGATGCCTTGGTGCTGCACGCACAGTAAAAGCAAAGCGTCTCGCAGAACGGAATGTGCACATAGAGCGACAGGGACGTATCGCGAGGCAGGGCAGACAGCCAGTCCTCGTAGCGATCGGCGTCAATGGCCGCCGTGAAGTGGTTGGCCGTCGGGTAGCTCGTGTAGCGTGGTGCTGGTCGTGCATGCCGTTCAATCAGCTCCGCACTTGCCGCCATGGTCGCTCTCCTCGCCGCTCCGACGACTTGTCTAGGCGCTGATGCCATCAGTTGCGTTGCGCTGGCGCAATGCGTGGAACCGGCCCTCCCGCGGCTGCGAAGTCGCGTTCCTCAGGTGAGAGGTCCTCGCCAATGGGGCAACTGCGACTCGCTGAAAGGTCGATCGTGGGCGCGCGGCGCGCTTGATACAGATCAAAGAAAACTGCGACCGATAGCGTCTTTGAACGGAAGTGGTTTGCCGGGCGGAATGACGGTGTCTGCGTCGTGATCGGTGTTGCGATTCTAGCGAAAGACGACCAAGGGGCGACCTATGCGTCTTACATGCCGGTCCTGCTCGATCCGATCTCGGGCGCTCTGCCGGGCGCTTCCGGAGGCGACCCTCGACCAGATCAACAGGCTTGCACGACGGCGGAGGGTGCCGGCCGGCCGAGCACTCTTCAACGAGGACGAGGCGAACAACGTCGTCGCGACCGTCCTCGCCGGAGTGGCGAAAGTGTCGGTGTCTCTGGCCGATGGGCGGACACAAGTGGTCGGCCTGCACTTCCCATCGGATTTCATCGGGCGTCCGTTCGCGGCGCCAGTGGCTCCACTCGCCGAAGCTGCGACTGACGTTGAGCTTTGCTTCTTCGACCGACCAAGGTTCGAGGCACTCCTGGTGGAGCACAAGGGGCTGGAGGAAGTATTTGTTCGCCAGGTGACGGCAGAGCTGGACGCCGCGCGAGAGTGGATGCTGCTTCTTGGCCATAAGACTGCGGAGGAGCGTATGGCCAGTCTCATTCTGCAGTGCCTGACGCGACTCGAGCCATCGGACTGCGTAGCCCATGTGCCGGCTACGGAGGTGCGGATCGAGTTGCCGCTATCTCGAACGGAGATCGCTCAGTTTCTTGGTCTCACCATCGAGACGGTGAGCCGCATGTTGAAGAGACTTTCGACGGTAGGGGTGATCGCGATCGAGTCCGGACGCGGCATTCGCGTCAGGGACCGGGCAGGGCTCGAGCGTCGCGCCGAGGCGGGCAAAGTCTGAGCCTGATCTCAGCGGTTGGTCAATTTCAGCTCGATGCGCCGATTGCGGCGGAGTATCTCATCGGTTGATCCGACCTCGAGTGGAGCGAACTCACCGTAGCCGGCGGCAACCACGCGGTGGGGCGAAACGCCCCTGCTGATGAGGTATTTGACGACAGATATGGCGCGCGCCGACGACAGCTCCCAGTTCGACGGAAACTCGCGGCTTGCGATCGGGCGCTGGTCGGTGTGTCCATCGACTTGGATGACCCAATCGACCTCGGCCGGGATCTGGCGCTCGACCTCGACGATGGCCTGGGCCAGCTGATCGATCGCCGCGAGCCCCTCGACCGTCATCTGGGCCTGGCCGGAAGGGAAGAGCACCTCGGACTGGAATACGAAACGGTCGCCCACGACCCGGATGTCTTTGCGGTCACGAAGCAGTTCGCGAAGTCTGCCAAAGAAGTCCGAGCGGTAGCGCTGCAGCTCCTGCACCTGGCGGGCAAGCACGAGGTTCAATCTGGCACCGAGATCCGTGATGCGGGCCTGAGAATCCTTGTCCTTTGCCTCGGCCGCCTGCAGGGCCTCATTCAAGGCGGCGATCTGCCTGCGCAGCGCCAGAAGCTGCTGATTGAGCAAATCGACCTTGGCCAGTGCCTCACCGGAGACGTTCTTCTCGTCGGCCAGTTCCTTGCTCAAGATTGCTATGCGGGATTCTGCAGTCTGGACGCGGCTGTCGCCCAGACCGGCGATGTTGCTGAGGCGATCGGTCTCCGCGAGGGCGGAAGCGAGGGACGCCTTGAGGGCCGCGAGTTCGTCCTCGAGCGATTTGCCTTTGCCTTTCTCGAGGGAGAGCAGGCTCGTCAACTCGGCGATCTGGCGGGTTAGCCGCTTCAGTGCGTTGTCCTTTCCGGACGATTCCTGGCCAACGAAATACTGGGAGATCATGAAAATCGACATCAGGAACGTGACCGTGAGCAGAAGCGTCGAAAGGACGTCGACGTAGCCCGGCCAAAACTCACCGTGCTCTCCTCCGCGCCTGGACCGTCCTCGCGCCATGGATCAGGCCTCTCTGCGCGCCATGGTCTGGGCGAGATCCTTCAACACGGTCGCGACCTCGGTCTGGCGTGTCGCTTGATCGTCGATCCACTCGCGGACGACCTTCTGTTCGGCGCGCATCTGCCGCACGAGTTGATCGACGCCCTGTGCGAGCTCCTTCACCGGTTGGCCCTGGGCGTCGAGTCCCTCCGCTCCGCCCTGGACGCGGTCGCCAAGTTCCGTGACAGCGCGGTTCAAGTCGAGAATCGCCAGTTGAAGCTGGTGGGTGGCCGCGTCACTGCCGAGCCCAGCTGCGGCCGGCGAGAGATCGGTGATGCCAGAGAGCCATTCTTCGAGTTCGTTGTAGAAGCGGTTGTGGGCGTGATTGGCCTGAAGCTCCAAGAAACCGAGCACGAGGGAGCCGGCCAGCCCAAGAAGTGAGGCCGAGAAGGCAGTTCCCATGCCGCGCAACGGCGCTGCGAGCCCGTTCTTTAACTCCTCGAAGACGAGCACGCTGTCCGACTGCCGCGTGTCGAGGCTATTGATCACCTTGCCGACGGATTGGATCGTTTCGAGGAGGCCCCAAAAAGTGCCCAGCAGTCCAAGGAAAACGAGCAAGCCCACGAGATAGCGCCCGGTCTCGCGGGATTCGTCGAGCCGCCCGCCAATCGAATCCATGATCGAGCGCATCGTCTGCGCGGAAAGGGAGAGAGCCCCAGTGCGATCGCGCAGCATCGTTGCCATTGGCGAAAGCAGGACCGGTTTATGCTCGATCGCGAGGCCCGGGTCTGCGATGCGGAAAGCGTTGACCCAGCGGACCTCGGGATAAAGGCGGACGACCTGCCCAAGCGCTCGCAGCATGCCGATCAGCAGCACGGCGACGATAAGCCCGTTCAATGCAGGGTTGTTCCAGAACGCGACGATCAAGTCCTTGCTGACAATCGCGACGAGAAATCCGACCAGAACAATAAAGACAACCATGCCGCGGAGGAAGCGCCCCGGGGTGTTGAGCGTCCGCGAGAATGGTCGTGATGCGGCCTCAGCTGTTCGAACTCTCGCCATCGTTTCCCTCCGCTTCCGGCGTAGAGTTTAGACACGGATCATGGCAGCACAACACAGTGTGCCAATCGAGCTTACCGTTGGGAACGCATGTCAGATGAACGCCGTTAAGTCGATTTCAGTAGTGACATCATATGTTTCTGGATGGAACCGTTGGCGGCTAGCACACTGCCGCTTTCGAGCATGGTGGTGCCGCCGTCCACATCGGTGACGATACCGCCCGCCTCGCGAACCATCAGGATGCCGGCTGCGATGTCCCAGGCCTGGATGGCATGCTCCCAATAGGCGTCGAACCGACCGGCGGCGACCCAGGCGAGATCCAGTGCTGCAGATCCCAAACGGCGAACGCCTGCCGTTTCCCGCATGGCCGCCTCGCATTCGGCGAGGAAACGCTTGTGTCCGGGGCGGCCTCGATGCGGGATGCCTGTCACAACCAGGCAATCAGCGAGCGCGCGCCGGTTGGCAACCCTGAGGCGACGGTCATTGACGAAGGCGCCCTTGCCTTTCTCGGCGGTGAACAGCTCGTTGGTGGCGGGATTGTAGATCACGCCCGCGACCATCTCTCCATCGCGCTCGAGGCCGACCGAGATGGCGAAATGGGGAACCCCGTGAAGGAAGTTCGTCGTGCCGTCGAGTGGGTCGACGATCCAGCGGTGGGACTTGTCGGGACCTTCAACGAGGCCACGCTCCTCCATGAGGAAACCGTAGCCGTGGCGGGCGCGGGACAGCTCCGCATAAAGGATGTCCTCAGCCTTGTGATCGGCTGCGGAGACGAAATTGGCGGGGCCCTTCACCGAGACCTGAAGCTGCTCGACCTCGCCGAAATCGCGGGCGAGGCTGCGACCAGCCTTGCGGACGGCCGCGACCATCACGTTCATGAGTGCGGACGAAGGCATCTGACTCTCTTTCGCGTGTTACATCTCGGGTACGCCGAGGCGCGTATGCGGGGTGGCACTCGGTCTCGACCCGGCTAGCGCTTGAGTTGAAGCATTAATGCAGTGCACTATCAGTCGCCCGGCCCGGATGGCAAGTGTGCCATGATACGGGCATCAGGTTCCGGCAGGCTAGGTCGGCCTATCGCATTGGACCGAAGCCCTTCTACGGTACTGGAAGGCGCGCCGATACCGGACGAGGTCATGTGATGCTGAAACTGAAGCCGAATTGCGAATGCTGTGACGTTGATCTCCCGCCAGATTCTGCCGACGCTCGGATCTGCTCTTTCGAGTGTACGTTCTGCCGGGACTGTGCCGAGACGAGGTTGCCGGGAGGACGATGCCCCAACTGCGGGGGTGAACTCGTGCGGCGTCCCGTTCGGCCGGCCGATCGCCTCGGGCGATTTCCAGCGTCGGGCGAACGTGTCGTGAAACCTCATGCCTTCTGTTCGTGACCTCTTGGCACGCTCAACCGTGGTTCTGCGCGAACCTCGACCGGGTGATATTGGCTGGGTCGTGCATCGGCATGGCGTCCTCTACAACCTAGAGTATGGCTGGGATTGGACGTTCGAGGCGCTCGTCGCGAAAGTGGCGGCCGAGTTCGTCGATACGTTCGAGCCAAGCAGGGACTATTGCCGAATCGCTGAAGTGGATAATCGGGTGGTCGGTTCGGCGTTCGTGGTGCGTACCGACGTACCGGATGTCGCCAAGTTGCGGCTCGTCTATGTGGAGCCCGGGACGCGGGGGGCGGGCCTGGGACGCCGTCTCGTCGAGGACTGCCTGGCTTTCGCGCGCGGCGCGGGTTATCGGCGCATGACTTTGTGGACCAACGATCCGTTGATAGCGGCACGCGGCCTCTATCAACGTCTGGGTTTTGCAATGACCGCTTCCCAGCCGGTCATCGCGTTCGGATACAAGATGATGAGCGAGACGTGGGAGCGCGATCTGTAACCCGGTCAGAGTGGGCGCCGCACAAGGGCCTGCATCGAGCCGATAGACCCTTCTTCCTCACTCCTGATGACATTGAGTTGGAGCTCTTTCATGCGGGGGCCCATGACCAGATGGGCACCGAGGACAGGCGCGGTTCCAGCCTCGAGGCGCTGGGCGTGGGCGCGGCGGACACCGCGTGAGCGCTCGGTCGTGTCCTCGATCTCGATTATCTCGAAGCCCTCCGCGAGGAGATCGGCGCGGGTTTCTTCGAATGTGGCAAGGAAGCTCGTTGCGGAGCTTGCGGCCCACGGCGCCGGATAGTGGGGTCTGCCGACGGATCCAGCGATGAGGTTCAAGAGCGCGAGAACGCCGCCGGGCTTCAGAACGCGCCGTGCCTCGCGATAAAACGCGCTCTTGTCGGAGATGTTCATGATGACGTTGTGCGAATAGGCGCGATCAAATGTTCGATCGGCGAACGGCAGAGAAGTGGCACTGCCATGGACGATGCTTACGCGGTCCGTGAGAGCCGTGGCGCGGTTCAGCTCGTCGGCTGCCTCGCAGAAGGCCGCGGTCAGGTCGATCCCCGTGACGTGGCAGTTGAACTTGGATGCTATCCATCGCGCGGGACCGCCCACGCCCGATCCGATGTCGAGAATGTGCTCGCCTGCCTTCGGATCGAGTAACGCCGCCAGTTCCTTCGTCGCATCAAGCCCACGTCCGTGAAGCTGGTCGGCTGCTGCGAGCAGCTCGGCCGTCAATGGCGTCCCCGGAGCCAGGGTGGCCGTCACCGCCGAAAGGATCCGTTCGGCGATCCCGTCATTGGCGTAGTGCTCCGCGATTCTGTCGGTCATATGGGTCGCTCCTGGCTCGGACACCACGATCGGTCTCGCCATCGCGAATGAGAGGCACGTTCGCCTCTCACCGTTGCGGCTAGCCGCTTCCGTCAGCGCGGCTCGGTCCAGCTTTCCGAGAAGGCAAGCGCGGAGGTCGAGAACGGGCGGCCTTCGCGCTGCAGCGGCCAAGCCTTGCCGGATGCGACGACGCCATTGTGAATAAGTCGGGCGCCGAGTGCCGGGATCAGCACGGTATTCAGCCCGTACTTGCGGCCATTGTGGCCCGGCTGGTGATGGATCATCAGCGGGTCGCCGATGTCGTACCAGGTGAGCGAGATTTCCTCGGTGCTGGTGACGACGCGCTCGGTCCAGAAGGTCCGGGGATCGCCCTCCTTCTCGAACTCCGCATCGAGGACGGGAATGTCCTTGTCCGCCAGCTCGGCGTTGAGCATGCCCTGCACCGTATCCTGCAGCCATCGCGTCATGGAGATGTTGTCGGAGTAGATGCGCCATTTGTTGTCGGCGACGTCGCTCTTCAAGTAGAGCACATGGCCTGGGCCCATGGGCGACAAGTAGATGCGCCAGAAACTGGCGTTGGTCGTCAGCGGACCGCCATCCGTCGCCGATAGGCGAAGGAACGGATTCTCACCGGTGAGGATGGTCTTATTCGGATCGGTAATCGACATGGCAAACTCCTTTTGCGGAACTAGATGACGGCGATGGCTTCGACCTCGATCAGCCAACCTGGCAGCGCGAGCGCGGTGACGCCGACGAGTGTCGACGCCGGGGCCTTCTTCCCGAAGACCTCTTCGCGGATTGCCGCAAGCTCGGTGCGGTGGCGGACGTCAACGAGATAGGTGTTGAGCTTGACGATGTTGGCGACGGTGCCGCCAGCGGCCTCGACCTGCGCCTTCAGGGAGGCGAATGTGGCGCGAGCCTGGGCCGCGAAGTCGCCGGGATGGCCGACTTGACCCTTCTCATCGTAATCCACCTGCCCCGAGATGAGGACGATGGATTGCGCGCCCGTCACCTTGATGGTCTGCGTATATCCCGGCGGGTCGAATACGCCCTTTGCCGCGATCTGCTCGATCTTCAATGGCATGGCATTCCTCCTGATAATGGTGAGAGCCTGGGCAGACTACACGTCATCCTCGCTCACGGCCTCACTCCAATGTTGCTGCGGCTCGGTCGCTCCTTCGTTGATCGCGCCTGTCCTGCGCACAGCGCCAGCAATGGTGAAGTTGACGGGATGTGGCAGCGGATCAACCTCGACCGTGTCGAAAGCGGAGGCGAGCTTGACCTTGGTCTCGGGCGGGAGATTGCGGTCGATGGTGACCGCGGCACCTCCGGAGACGTCGATGCGGGGCTGATGAAAAGTGCGGTCGAGGTCCCAGCCGAAGTCGGCCATCTGGGCGAGAAGCTGGAATACGGCCGGGATGATGCGCCGGCCGCCGCAGCCGCCAATTCCTACGGCGATGCCGTCTTTCTCCATGATGGTCGGTACGTAGTTGGAGAGCCCGCGCTTGTCGGGCGCGAGGCCGTTCGGGCCTTGGGGGCGCGGATCAAACCAATTGATGCCATTGTTCATGAGGATGCCGGACTGGGGCAGGACCACGCGGCTGCCGAAGAGCGAGAGCAGCGTCTGTGTCAGCGTGACAATGTTTCCTTCCGCATCGACGACCGATAGGTGGGTGGTGGACGTGGGCAGGCCGCGCTCGCCGGCATCGCCCATGCGTTCGAAGCGGTCCCTCCAGGCGAAATCAAGGGCCTTGGCGTAGGCGAGGAAGCGGTCGCCATCGGGCGCGTCTGCGGGACTGCCGCCGTTCATAGCGAGATGCTCGAAGGCGAGAAGGAGTGTCGGGCCGCCGTTCAGCTCCGGAAGGACGGTGATCTTCTGGCCCCGATAGGTGCGGGACAGCGGTTCACGCTCGACCGGGGCCACGGCGGCGAGGTCATCGGTCGAGAGATAACCGCCCATCGCCTGGACATCCTCGGCCATGGCACGGGCAAGGGGTCCCTTGTACATGACCTCAGCGCCATCGGACGCGATGGCTTTAAGCGTCCGGGCCAGAACCTTGCAAGGAAGGCGCAGCACCTCGAGTCCGGTTTGCGGGGCTGGTGCGATCGGGGGAAGGCCGCCACGGAGGAAGCGGTCCGCGCAGCCCGGATCCTTCTGGAGATCGGCGAGCGCATTAGCGACCATCAGAGTCGTGTGGAAGTCGACAACGAGGCCCTGATCTGCCAGTTCGATGGCCGGGGCGAGCAGGCGACTCCAGGCTTTCGACCCGAGCAGGCGATGAGCTAGCGCGAGGCCGGCGGGTTGCGTTGGAGCAACAACGGCTTTCGGGCCGACCGTGTTGACGTTGCCGACGACGGAGGGCCAACCGAAAAGATTGTGCTCGTCCTTCCCGCCCGCAAGCTTGAAGTCGGCCATGTTCAGGCCCTTCGGTGAGCTGCCGCCGAAGTCTATTGCGGTGACAAGGCCCGTCCGGACGCTCCGGTGCAGCAGTGCGCCGACGCCGCCGATACCACTCATCCACGGCTCAACGACGCCCACGGCGAACGCGGCGGCGACGGCCGCATCCATAGCATTGCCGCCCTCCTTCAGGACACGGGCACCGACCTCGGAGGCGATTCGATTTTGAGTGACGACGATGCCACCCTTCGAGCGCGTCGACGGTTTCGAGACCTGACGCTTAAGCGAGATGTTCGGAGAGCAGAGATTGCGGGCGGTGGGCATCGGAACTCCGTCAAGTGCAATGGATTTGGTTTCAAGATCTGCTGCCGAAGTGCCCGATCAGGGCGTCGAGTGTGGCGTCGGGCTTCTCCTGCATCATCATGTGCCCACAGCCACGCAGCGTCACGCACCTAGCGCCGTCAATGAGGCTTCCCAACTCCTGCCCCTTGCGGGCGGGGGTCATGACGTCGGCGTCGCCGAGCACGAGGACGGTCGGGACTTTCACTGAGGCCGCCGATTGCGTGGCCGACATCCACGCATTGCAGGCAGCGAGATCAGCGGCAAGCGCGCCATCATGGCCTCTCGCGAACAGTGCGCGTGCTCCGCCGGTCATCCACATGCCGGGCACGGAATTGCCGCCGATCTTGGCTGGATTGGCGAAGCACCAGCCCGTCATCATGTCATAGGCGCGCTCGGGCGTTTCCTTGGCGGCGGTGAGCAGTGCCGGATGCACGGGCATCGCAGAGGAGATCCCGAGGAGCCCTAGCCCCGTGACGCGCCCTGGACTTTTCGCTGCCGTCTCGAGGGCGATCACGGCGCCCATGGAATGGCCGACAAAGGCGGCGCTGCCGACATTGGCAGCATCCATCACGGCCAGGACCCAGCCGCACATCGCTTCAATCGTGTCGAGCGGCGACCCGTCGGAACGGCCATGCGCCGGGAGATCAACAGCGAGTGGGGACCAGCCGTGCCAAGCGAACCAGCGGCTCTGGAGTTGCCAGCAGGTGTGATCGAGACCGGCTCCGTGAATGAAGACGATTACGGGTTTCGAGGAATCGAATTCGCGTCCGCCGGTCGCAGCATAGGCGATTTTACCATTGACGGTGAGCTGCATCGGCTTAGCCCTTCTGCGAGGCCTTGAGGGCCTGGTCGAGATCCTCCGTCAGATCCTTCGGATCCTCGAGACCGATGGAGAGACGGACGAGTTCCTCGCCGATCCCGGCGGCCGTGAGTTCGGATGCGGTCATCTGCTGGTGCGTGGTCGATCCGGGATGGATGACGAGCGATTTGGCGTCCCCGACGTTGGCGAGATGCGAGAAGACACGCAGTCGCTCGATCAGTTTGGCACCGGCTGCGCGGCCACCCTTGATGCCAAAGCTCATCATGGCGCTCGCGCCGCGTGGAAATTGCGCTTTCGCCAGGGCATGGTCTGGATGGCTTTCGAGTCCTGGGTATTTGACCCAGGCGACGGCCGAGTTCAGCTCGAGGAATTTAGCCACCGTTTGCGCATTCTCGACATGACGGGCCATGCGGACTGGCAAAGTTTCCAGGCCCTGCAAAAGATAGAACGCGGTCTGTGGAGCCATCGCGGCGCCGAAATCGCGCAGGCCTTCTGCTCGTGCTCGCATAATGAAGGCGGCTGGGCCGTACTCCTCGGCAAAAGCAAGCCCGTGGTAGCCGGCGTAAGGCTCGGTCAACGTCGGGAACATCTTCGATCTCGACCAGTCGAAGCGTCCGCTGTCGACGACGACCCCGCCGATGGCGATGCCATGGCCCCCGATGAACTTGGTCGCCGAATGCATAACGATGTCCGCGCCCCATTCGAATGGGCGGTTGAGGTAGGGCGTCGAGAACGTGGAGTCGATCATCAGGGGTAAACCCGCGGCATGGGCGACATCGGCAACGGCACGAATGTCCAGAACCTCGAGGCCGGGGTTGCCGAGGGTCTCGGCAATGACGAGACGCGTCTCGGGGCGGATCGCTCTGGCAAACGATTGCGGATCGCGCGGATCCACCAGCGTCGCGGTAATGCCAAATCGAGGCAGGGTGTGCACAAGCATGTTGTGCGTGCCGCCGTAGATGCGAGATGAGGCCACGATATGGGCGCCCTGACCCATGAGCGTTGAGACAGCGAGGAACAGGGCCGCTTGCCCACTGGCGGTTGCGACCGCGCCGACGCCACCCTCCAGAGCAGCCATCCGCTCTTCGAAAACGGCAACCGTCGGGTTGGAGATCCGGGAGTAGATGTGTCCGGCGCGCTCGAGGTTGAATAACCCGGCAGCTTGCTCGGTGTTTTCGAACACATAAGACGTGGTCTGGTAGATCGGCACGGCGCGAGCACCCGTTGCCGTGTCAGGTCGCTGCCCAGCGTGGAGAGCGAGGGTATCGAAGCGCGGGTACTGGTCGGCGGTCATGATGGGCCTCGGTCGAGAGCTTGCGCGAACCTATGCGAGACAGTGACGTGAAGCCAGGGTCTCGGGTGGTCGGGCATGCTTTACACCGCGACTGCGACGCTGAATTGCTCGATCACCGGCAACGGGTTCGTAATGCCGAGGCCTGGGGCGTCGCCCAGTTCGATATGGCCATCGATGACGGTCTCACAAGCCTGTGCGATCGCCGAGCGCAAGGGGTTGGGGTTCGAGTCGATCTCGAGGGCGCCGTCACCGCCGACTGCGGCCAGCAGATGCCCCGAGGCCAGGAGCCCGATACCACCGCCCAGGTAATGCGGGCAAAATCGCAAGCCAGCGGCCATGATTCCGCGCGCGACAGGCAAGCAGGCGGATAGTCCGCCCCATTTGGCGAGATCCGGCTGAATGACACCAAGCGTCCCTGATGAGATGGCGGCTGCGAAAGCATTGGTGCCGATGACGTTCTCGCCCGCGGCGAGCGGGATCGACGTCGCGGCAGCCAGGCGTTTCCATTCTGCCAACGGACGGTCAGCCCGTAGCGGCTCCTCGAGCCAATCCAGATCGAACTCAGCAAGTGCCGGCAGCGCGGCCAGCGCATCATCGATGCTCCAAGCCTGATTGGCGTCGACCATCAGGCGCGTCTCGCGGCCGACCAAGTCGCGCAGTGTCTGAAGGTTGGCGACGTCGCGGTCGCGTCCGAAGCCGATTTTCAGCTTGAACGCACGGTAGCCAGCGGACAGCTTCTCGGCCGCGAGCTTTTCCGGTTCGGTCGGATTGAGGCCGCTGGCGTAGACGGCGATACGTCCGCTCTTGCCGCTGAGATGCTTCCACAGCGGGAGACCCGCGCGCCGGGCGCAAAGGTCGTGCATTGCAGTGTCGATACCGGCGATGACCTGCGCGAAGGGACCCGGCTCGGCGCACTGAATCGCCATAACTGCGGTTGCGGCAGTCAGTTTTTCGAATGCGTCTTCGGGGCTTTCGAATGCTCGCGTCGTGACCAGTGGTGCGAAGATGCTGGCAGTCAGACGTGCACGATGCTCAGCACCCACGGCTGGGAAATTGCACCAGATCTCGCCCCAGCCGACGATGCCGTCCCGATCGGTGACGCGCACCAGCACCATGGGGCGATCGAGCATCAAGCCAAACGACGTTTGAACTGGCGATGCTAAAGGCGCGCGAAAAACAAACGTCTTCAACTCCGCAATCTGCAGGCAGTCGCTCATTCCTGGTCTCCCTGTAGACTTGCGCCTCCGGCGGCTGTCGAGTGATGGTTATGCTGCCCGGTCGCGGGCCGCTCGGCAATGACACAGGGTTGCGAATGGAGTCCGAGTTGCTCTGGACGCCGGCCGGACCTTCGGATCATGCTGACCGCCCATGACAATGATACGTAAGGACCTCGTTATGACAGAGACACCGCTCATTCCACTTTCCGCAGTCACCTGGGTGGGGGAGGGGTTGGCGCGGCCAGAGTGCGTTCTGACGACGATGAAGGGCGAGGTGTTCGTCGGCGACCATCATTCGGGCATCGCGGAGATCGGCAAACCTAAGCGCAAGATTATCGGCGCACCACCGGGTTTTCTGCCGAATGGTGTTGCTATGATGGCTGGCCGCGAGTTTTTGCTCGCGAACCTCGGGCCTCCGGGCGGGGTGTGGCGTCTCGACCAGGACTGGCGGCTCTATCCGCACGTGTTCGAAGCCGATGGGGAGCTTCTGCGTGTGTGCAATTTCGTCGGTGTCGACAAGACAGGAGTCGAGTGGATCTCGGTCTCGACCCGCGCCTATCCCCGAGAAATCTCCTTTCATCCGCGGCACGCGGATGGCTTCATCGTTCGGCGTGACGGCATCAACGCTCACATCGTCGCCGACGGCATCGGCTTCACCAACGAGTGCCGCGTCGACCCTACGGGTTACTGGCTTTACGTCAACGAGACGTGCGCGAAGCGCGTGTCGCGTTTTCCCATCAAGGGGCGGGAACTCGGCAAGCGCGAGACCGTGCACGAATTCGGGCCCGGTGAATTCCCTGATGGCTTCGCTTTCGACAGCGAGGGAGGCGTCTGGGTGGCTTGTGTTTGCTCCAACCGCCTTATTCGGATCGAGACCAACGGTCGGCGAACGCTGATCCTGGACGACAGCGATCCCGACGACATCATGTGGGCCGAGGACTACTTTCACTCCGGCCGGCGTGGTCGAGCGCATATCGAGATCGGCGCGCGCCGGTCGCTGCGCAATATCGCCAGCGTGGCGTTCGGTGGACCTGACCTGAAAACCGTTTACATGGGCAATCTTGCAGGGACGAGCATCGCGACATTCCGCTCGCCTATCGCAGGGGCGGAGCCGGTCCAGTGGCGGTTCTAACGCAAGCAATCGAGGGTTCGACTTCAACCTGAACCGGATCGACAGGCAAGCAAACTGCAGCTCGACCCGGAAAGCGCTCGGCGATCCAAGAGGACTACTCATGCGCGTCATCACGCAAATCCCGAACAACGACCTCAAGGCGGCGCAAGCGGTGGCTCAGCTAGCCGAGCGGACTGGTTTTGACTCGGTTGTCACGGCGGAAAACGCGCATGGACCGTTCCTGCCACTCGCGGCCGCAACCCTCGTCACGGATCGCATTCAACTCGGTACGGCGGTCGCGATGGCCTTCCCGCGCTCGCCAACGATCATGGCGCACAACGCGTGGGATGTGCATCTCGCCTCCAATGGACGGTTTTATCTGGGGCTCGGTGCACAGGTGAAGCAGCACAACGAGCGCCGCTTCGGTATTCCGTGGACACCTCCGGCACCGCGCATGCGCGACTACATCGCCGCCATGCGGGCGGTCTGGCACGCGTGGGAGACGGAGAGCCAGATCGACTTTCACTCCGACACCTACAACCTGACCCTTGTCACGCCGAATTTCTCGCCGCGGCCCTGCGGGCTCCCGCGCATTCCGATCTCGATCGCAGCCGTTGGGCCGGCCATGCTCAAACTCGGCGGCGAGGTGGCGGACGGGGTGCGACTGCATCCATTCTCGACGCGGCGCTATCTGGATGAGGTTTCGGTTGCGCGCATCTCGGAAGGCCTCGCGAAGACGGGTCGCAAGCGCGAGAACGTCGAAGTCATCGCTGGCGGCTATGGCTTCATCGGCACGGGCAAGAACGCCGAGACGGTCGCCAAGGCGCGGGCCTATGTGCGATTCCGCATCGCGTTCTATTGCTCAACGCGGGCCTACTGGGACGTGTTGCGGCTTCATGACATGGAGTGGCTCGGGGAGAAGGTAAATCCTCTACCGCGTGCCGGCCGCTGGAGCGAAATGGCCGAGCAGATTCCGGAGGAGCTGATCGATCTCTTCGCGACGGTGGTGGACTACGAGGCCCTGCCTGAGGCCATTGCCAAGCGCTACGGCGGATCCGCCGATACGGTGCTCTTGCAGATCGGCGCGGACGAAGACGAGGCGCGGCTGGCGAAGTGCGTTGCCGAGATCCAGAAGATCGCTTCGCCGTTCACGGGCTTCGAGGAAAAGAAGGTCTAGGCGCGGTCGTCGGGCCGAAGCAGGGCTTTTTGTTGCGAGGGTGTCGGCTCGGCCTCGGACCATACGTCCTTGGAGAACTGCGCCTGCGATATTCCCTGATCTTCCGAGTCACTCGAGCGAGGTGCGCCATGGCCAAGAACACGATCTGCCTGTGGTACGACAAGGACGCCGAGGCAGCGGCGCGCTTTTATGCCAGTGCGTTTCCGGACAGCCGCGTCAATGCGGTGCATCGGGCGCCGAGTGATTATCCGTCGGGCAAAGCCGGCGACGTGCTGACGGTCGAATTCACGGTGTGCGGCGTGGCGTGCCTCGGCCTCAATGGAGGACCCGCGTTCACGCACAACGAAGCCTTTTCGTTCCAGATCGCAACCGATGATCAGGAGGAGACCGATCGCTATTGGAACGCGATCGTCGGCAACGGTGGTGAAGAGAGCGCGTGCGGGTGGTGCAAGGACAAGTGGGGCATTTCCTGGCAGATCACCCCGCGCGTTCTCACCGAAGCCATGGCTGCTGGCGGTGCCGAGGCCAAGCGTGCATTCGAGGCGATGATGTCCATGCGTAAAATCGACGTCGCCATGATCGAGGCGGCCAGGCGAGGCTGACATGGGCCGCGATCGAACCCGAGCAACAAAGAAGGGCCGGGCATCGAGCCCGACCCTGCTCGCCCCATCCGTGCGAGTGTTGCGCCTTACTTGAGCGGCTCGTAGCTGGTGCGGCGGCCGAAGATGTCCTCGAGGTTGAAGCGGTAGCCAAGCCCCGCGGAGACGATCAACGGATCGAGGTCGACTTTGGCAACGATATCACCGCCGGTGACTGCCGAATTGCGCCAAGTGGCCGTGGTGTCGAGCCACGTCTTCTTGATGTCGGCGTTTAGATACCAGCCGCCGCCCATGGCGATATCGACGCCGGCCTGGATCGTGGCTCCGAAGGCGCCGTCGATGTCGACGCTCGAGGCCTGGAGCGTGTTGCTGGCTGTTTTCTCGCTGAAGAAGGCAATGTATTGAACGCCCCCGCCAATGTAGGGCTTGATTGGGCCCATGCCATCGAAGTGGTATTGCAGCGTCACGGCCGGGGGGAAGATCCAAGTCTCGGCGACAGACCCCGAGAGAGCTGCGAACCCAGCCGGTGCTTTCAGGTCGACACTGTGCTTGGCGAAGCAGCAGAAGAGTTCGAGAGAGAAATTCTTGTTCAGGAAGTAGGTGAGTGTTGCCCCGGGAATGACCTCGTTGCTGACTTCGGCATCGAACCCGGCAGCTTTCAAGTCCGATACCGGAACGCCCGAAACCGACCGCAGAGACGACAAGTCATCCTGAGTGATGACGCTGGCTCCAAGCACGCGCACCATGAAGTTCCCGTTGTTGTCGCCCGCAGCAGTCGTCTGCGTCAGGCCGACGGTCATTACAAGCGCGGCCAAGGCCGTTCTCATCGTCTTCATTTCATTCTCTCCCATCCTCGGTGCGGCGAGATCACTCGCCTAACCGTCAGGACTGAAATCATCCGGTACAGGGACGATTCGCGAGAGGAATGGCGGGCCAGTGTCTGACGGTGGTCAGCTTCGGCGTAAATGCCGAGGCCTCTGTTGCAGCGACGGCACGCACATTCTTGATCTGGATCAAAAGGGAGCTGAAGCGCGGCTCCGGCACAGCGGGCGCGACGGTGGCACCGGGCGAGTCTTGATCTTTCTCAAGCAGATCGGAGCCGGACAGGCGCAGTGTCTATGTTCAAATCTCGGCTTGAACGCTTCATCTATGACAGCAAGGAGACCCTCTCGATGACAGTGCGTGCGCACAGGTCCGCGCGGGGCGCCGTGTCGTCAGTTGCGGCGAGCGGACGTTTCCAGATGCGCCGCGGTCAGAGCTTGCCGTTAGATCGTCTCGGAACAAACGAGATCATTCGTGTGGAGCGAGGTTGCCTTGTCGTGCAGGCGCCCCGTGCCGAGGGAGGCAGCCGGGTTGCTCTTCTCCTCTTTCCAGGGGACGTGTTCTCACGTGATGCGGCGCCGCCGCTCAACGCACTGAGCCTTGCGGCGGCGACGGCGGTTACGCTCGTCCGGTCTGTGCCGAATGCAGCATCCTCCGCATCGGGCGAGGCGTGTGTATCGGTGGCGTTCGCGCGGCTCGCAGCGAGGACGGCATTGCATGCGATGACACTCAACGAGCTAACGGCCGAGCAGCGGGTTGCGACGTTCCTCGTCGAGCTGGCGCTACGTTTCGGCAACTGCACGGCGGCGGGATGCTCATTCGACCTGCCACTCTCGCGGACTTACATGTCGCACTATCTGGCGCTCAATCCCGATACGATGAGCCGTCTGATGTCGCGATTGAAAGCACAAGGGCTGGTCATTACGCCGACGAGAGGACGCGCAACCATTCCCAGCCTTGCGCGCTTGGCGGCCCTCAGTCCGTTGGCCGGAGCGCTGCGGCGGTACTGGCCCAGTGGTGAATGCGGCCTTACCCTCGACCTGGCAGCAGAAACTGCCTAGGCCCTCTAGCGCGCAGGGACGGTGAGGTAGTCAGGCTGGGCGTCAGAGGACAACGCCCAAGCGACCGGCGAGGTCTTGGATATACTGCCAAGCGACGCGACCGGATCGGCCACCACGTGTGACACTCCATTCAAGGGCATCGCGCACGAGTTCGTCTTCCTTGATGGCCAGCTTGTGGTGACGGGCATAGCCACGCACCATGTCGAGGTACTGGTCCTGGGTGCCGTTGTGGAATCCCAGCCAGAGACCAAAGCGATCCGAGAGCGACACCTTTTCCTCGACCGCCTCGGAGGGGTTGATGGCCGTCGAGCGTTCGTTCTCCATCATGTGCCGGGGCATAAGATGGCGCCTGTTGGAGGTCGCATAGAACAGGACGTTGTCAGGGCGGCCTTCGATGCCACCTTCGAGCACAGCCTTGAGCGACTTATAGGATGTGTCGTCGTGATCGAAGGACAGGTCGTCGCAGAACACGATGAAGCGATGTGGTGCGGTGCGCATATGGAAGAGACACCGCGGCAGGGCGTCGATGTCCTCACGATGGATCTCGACAAGCTTCAAGTCGTCTCTTTCAAGCTTCTTGCCGAGGCGGTGGCGCACGTCGGCGTGGGAGGCCTTCACGAGACTCGACTTGCCCATGCCTCGGGCGCCCCAAAGCAGCGCGTTGTTGGCGGGGAACCCCTTGGCGAAACGCAAGGTATTTTCAAGGAGCTGGTCGGCGGCGCGCTCGATGCCCTTGAGCAGTGCCAGCGGCTGGCGATTGACGCGCGGCACGGGAATGAAGGCCTCGGGTGCCGTTTGCCAGACGAAAGCCTCGGCAGTGGAGAAGTCTATTGCAGGCGCAGGCGGAGGGGCCATGCGCTCCAATGCGGCTGCGAGGCGCTCGAGACGGTCGATGAGGTTCGGGTCGGCGGACATGAGGTCTGGAGCTCCGTCGGAGGCTAGGCAGGAAAGGCGGGTCTCTATAGTGGACTAGAGCCTTCGCGTCACTGCGGCTGGTTGCAGGGTGGTTAGGGGCGCGGCCTGTCGCTTGCGTTCCGGTTGCAAACGGAGCGGCGAACACTATAGTCCGCCGCGCAGCCGACGCCGGAGAGGCGTCGTGCGATCGCCATCGGCGGGATGACACGCCTGCCAACGTACTCGCTGCGCCACTCGAGGACCTCCAAGCCGATGCTTTTCATCACTCCGGCCTACGCCCAGGCGCCCGGCGCCGATCCCTTCACCAGCATGCTGATCCCGCTGGCGTTGATGATCCCGATCTTTTACTTCCTGGTGATCAGGCCCAACCAGCAACGCGACAAGCAGCGGCGGGAATTGATCTCCGCCGTCCGGCGCGGCGATACGGTCGTTCTCGGGAACGGCTTCATCGGCAAAGTCGTCAAAGCAAAGGATGGCGACAATGAGCTCGAGGTCGAACTCAACGAGCAGATGAGGGTTCGCGTGACACGCGGTGCGGTGGCCGAAGTGCGCGGCAAAGGCGAGCCGGTGAAGGACGCTACCTGAGGTCCGGTGCGGTAGCGCCCTTTCGAGCGAACCGCGCCTAGACACCCGTCCGTCACCAATATGAAGGGCTAAAGCCCCATGCTGCATTTCTCGCGCCTGAGCACGATTGCGATCATCGCGACATGCTTGTTGAGCTTTATCTTCGCGTCTCCCAACTTCTTCTCGCGCGAGACGGTGGACAGCTGGCCCACATGGATGCCTCGCAAGCAGATTCCACCTGGGCTCGACCTTCAGGGCGGTGCCCACCTTCTGCTGGCAATGGACTCCAACCAGCTGCGTAACGACTGGCTTCAGGGGCTCAGGGACGACGCGCGACGTGTTCTGATCAATGATGCCAAGATCGCCGCAAGTGTCACGATCCAAGGTAATTCTGTGGTCGTGCGGCCCACGAAGCCAGAGCAAGGTGAGGTGGCGCTGCGGGAATTACGCAAACTGCAGCAGCAGATTGGTAACCCCCTGTTGGGCACTAGCGCCACGGATATCGATGTAACCAGAGCCGAGGATGGGCGGATCGTCATCCAACCCACTCCTGCTGGCGCCACGCAGCGGAGCGCGAATGCCGCGAGCGCTGCGATCGAGACCATCAATCGACGCATCAACCAGCTCGGAACGGCTGAATCAACAGTCGTGCGTCAGGGGCAGGATCGTATCCTGGTGCAATACCCGGGATTGAAAGACGTGAGCCAGCTCAAGGCTCTCATCAAGGAAACCGCGCGGCTGACGTTCCACGAGGTGCACCAGACCCTTACGGCAGAGGATGCGCAGCAGGGCCGGGCGCCGGCGGGTTGGAGAGTTTATCCGTCCGACGAACCCGGCGAAGCACCGATCCTGCTGCGCGAGACACCCGTCGTGAAGGGCGAGCAGCTCGTCGATTCTCAGCCTGGGTTCGACAGCCAAACCAACCAGCCCATCATCACCTTCAGGTTCGACCAGACCGGATCCCGGCTGTTCGGTCGGTTCACGCAGGCGAATGTCGGGCGCCCTTTCGCGATCGTACTAGATGGGAAAGTCCTTTCGGCCCCCGTCATTCAGACGGCGATCTTGGGCGGCACAGGTCAGATTTCCGGTAACTTCACGGTGGACAGCGCGAATCGATTGGCCGTGCAGTTGCGGTCTGGCGCGCTCCCTGTCGACATGACAATCGTGGAAGAACGAACTGTCGGCCCGTCGCTCGGCTCGGACTCCATCGAAGCTGGACGCTTTGCGGGACTCGTCGGCGCCGTTGCCACCCTCATTATGACGATTACGGCCTACGGGACATTTGGGATCTTTGCGGTCATCGGCCTCATCGTGAACGCGTTGATGATCGTCGGCCTCATGTCCGGGATCGGGATTACCCTTACACTTCCAGGCATCGCGGGCTTGGTCCTGACCATTGGCATGGCGGTCGATGCGAATGTGCTCATCTACGAGCGGATACGTGAGGAGCTGCGAGCCGGTAAGACCGCCATCAGCGCAATCGAGGCGGGGTTCAAGCGCGCGACCGTTACGATCATCGACAGCCAGCTGACGACGCTCGCGGCCGCCCTCCTCATGTTCTGGCTGGGATCGGGGCCCATCCGTGGCTTCGCCGTAACCCTGTCTATCGGCATCTTCACATCGATCTTCTCGGCTGTCTTCGTGACGCGGTTCCTCATCGCTCTCTGGCTGAGAAGCCAGCGTGCGAGGCCGCAGAAGATTGCCGTCCCGATCTGAGCCCAGGAGGGCATCATGTTTCCCGTGCCGAACTTCAAGGGGTTCGACTTTTTTCCTCACGGAACGCGCATCGACTTCATGCGCTTTCGTGACGTCTGCTTCTACACGTCGATCGTACTGATGGTGCTTTCGTTCGGCCTGTTTCTGGTTAAAGGCCTGAACTTCGGAGTCGATTTCAAAGGCGGGTCACTCATCGAAGTTCAGCAACGGGATCGTCAACCGATCGACATTTCGGCTCTCAGGTCGAAGATGGGGGAATTGGGTCTCGGCAGTGTTCAAATCCAGGAGTTCGGAGCGCCAACCGATGCGCTGATCCGGATCGAGCAACAGCCGGGTGGCGAAGCGGCGCAGCAGGAGGCGTTGAACAAGGTCACGAAGGAGCTTGGTACAGCCTTCGAGCTGCGCAGGGTCGAGGTTGTCGGGCCGGCGGTATCGGCAGAGCTCAGATGGACGGGTACGATCGCGGTACTTGCGGGCATCGCTGCCATCATTCTCTACGTCTGGTTCCGGTTCGAATGGCAATTTGCGCTCGGAACCGTGATCGCGTTGACGCACGACGTGCTGCTCACAATTGGAATCTTCTCGCTGTTCAACTTCGAATTCGACCTTTCAATCGTGGCCGCGCTCCTGACCATTCTCGGGTACTCGGTCAACGATACGGTCGTTGTGTCTGATCGAATTCGAGAAAACCTCAGAAAATACAAACGGATGCCGCTTCGTGAGCTCTTGAATTTGTCGATCAACGAGACGCTGTCGCGGACCATTCTAACGGGAGCGACGACATTCGCCGTGCTGCTGTCCTTGTTCTTCTTCGGTGGTGAGGTCATCCGCAACTTCAACTTCGCAATGCTGTTCGGTATCCTGGTCGGTACCTACTCGTCGATCTTCATCGCGGCGCCGGTGCTCGAGTACCTCGGGGTTCCTCGTGATGCCAGCGCCTCCGCAGAAGGCACGATCGCCGGAAAGTCTGCGTGAAGCGTCGGGAGCGGATCGCCGTCCGAGAGGGCTGTCATGTCCGAGCAAGTGCGAGCTCGATTTCCCGGTGTGGCGGCCATCGAGGCCTACGGAAACGGTGGTTTCCGGTTCGCGGGGATGAGCCACAAGGGTTCCATTCTTTGTCTTCCCGATGGTATCGAGGCCTGGGAACCGACCGCCGTCGCGCAAGTGACGGCTGCGAGCGTCTCTCGCATACTGGATCGGCGCGAGGCGCTCGATTTCGTCTTGTTGGGCACGGGCGAAGAACACAGGGTGCCATGCGACGAGGTGCGTGCCGCATTCGCCAGCGCTGGGTTGGCGCTCGACATCATGGCGACGGGAGCGGCAGCGCGTACCTACAACGTCTTGCTTGGCGAGGGGCGGAGGGTTGCGGCGGCACTGATCGCCACGGGGCTTGTGCAAGGCGTATGATGGTATCGTTCGAGAACTCGATGCGTCGCTTGACTGCTTTCGAGCGGCTACGAGGGAGGGCGGCATGAAAGGCTTTCTCTCTCGGCCAGGGAACGCGTTATGGGCTGGTGTCATGATCGCGGCGCTTGGGCTTGGCTATTGGCTGACACAGAGCTACGGCGACCGTCTGGGGCTCGTGTCATTTCTTGCGCGCCTGGTTCACATCGGCGCTGCGATGCTCTGGATCGGTATGGTCTGGTTCGTGAATTTCATCCAGTTGGCAGCGTTGCGCGAGTCGGATGATGCTGGTCGAAAGGTTCTGATGCAGCAGATCGTGCCACGCGTGGCCCTGTTGTTCGGAATCGCCTCGCACGTGGTCGTCGCAAGTGGGGGGGTCTTGCTGCTGACCACCGGTTATCTGCTCGATCGCTGGGTCTTTCCCTCTTCTGTCTACATTCCCTCAGCGCGCGGTTTGATGCTATGGGCAGGGGTCATTGCGGCGCTGGTCATGTGGGGGCTCGTCCACCGGGTCATCTGGCCGAACCTGAAGGTCATCCTTGATGACCGTGCGAACCCGTCGATCCTTGCCCAATCGCGCGAACGTCTACTGATTGCGTCTCGAGTCAACCTGATGCTGGCCGTACCCGTCACTTTTGCGATGGTGGCCGCGGCGCATCTCTATTGATGGCGCAGGTGCCACGCATCGATGGCTTTCCGGCGGTATCCCGCGAGGTGAGGGATGCGGCGATGCTCGGGGAGCCTGATCGTTATCTTGCCGCAACTTTGGCGCCGGTCCGGGTGCGGGGAGATCTGGCTGCCATTGCCGCCTTTGCGGCGGAGCTCGGGCGCATACCTTCGGTCGTAAGCGAGCCAATGCTCGGGGATATCCGGCTACAGTGGTGGCGCGAGGCACTCGAGGGCGGGCGGGAGGGGCGCCGATCAGGCCATCCAGTTGCGGATTCGCTCATCGACGCCGTGCAGAGGCACGGATTTGAGCCTGAGGTGTTGCTCGCAATGATTGACGCGCGAGAGCTTGATCTCGCAGGCGGCATGCCGCAAGACGACGCGGGGCTCGCCGCGTATCTTGACGCGACGCAGGGGCACCCGTTCAGATTGGCTCTCGGTGTGCTGGGTGCTGGTGCCGAGCAGGCCAATGCACTTGCGAGGACTGCCGGCGAGGCCTATGGCATCGCGAGGCTGCTCGGTCGCCTAGCCATGCTGGTTCACAATGGGGGTGTCATTCTGCCGGCCGAACGGCTCAAGGCGGCCGGCATGGACCCGGCTCTGCTCGCTGCTGCACCCCTGCCTGCGGCGTGCGAGGCACCACTTCGGCAGGTCTGCGACGCTCTCGAGGTTCGCGCCCGCGCTGCCCTGGGCCAGTTGAGGTCACATTGGGTCGAGATCGATAGGACGTGGCGGGTTGCACTGCTACCGTTGGCCATGGTCGAGCCCTACTTCAAAGCTCAGATCGGCCGTCAGTCGGTCCTCGACATGCGCGATGTCTCGCCTTTCACGCGGGTCGTGCGGATCGGGATGGCGCGTCTCACGGGCCGCGTGTGACAGTGACGGGAGGCGCGGAATGTCGAGCCGCACTGGAGTGAGCCGGATGTGGGCGGTTCTGCTGGCAGGTCTCGCACTCTGGCTGGCAGCGCCGATGCCCAGTGCGGCGGCCGAGCCGCGGATCGAGTGGCGGCTCGAGAATCCGTTCCGCTTCTTCACCGATCCAAAGAATACGGAAATGCACCGTGCCACGCTCGAGTCTCTCGGCGAGGAGGAGCGTCGGGCACCCGTGCTCTATGCGGAGCGCGCGCTGTCGGAGCGACATCCGAACGACGGCTGGGCAGCAACCATGCTGGATCAGACCTGCTGGGACCCCGTCAACAACCGGCACCGCTGCCGAAGCGAGCCGGGCTACATGCACCCGACGATGCACCGCCTGATTGCGTCGCTTGGGAATGTGCCGGACGCAGCCCAGATCGACTGTACCTGGCTGACGGCGCCGCGAGGCGGTCGCGGCACCGCGTTGACGGTGCCGTGCGACGTCACCGTCAAGCTCGAGATCCCATACCCGGATGGTGCGGATGTCAGCGTCCAGGTCGGCGGACAAACGATTGCCCGCTCGGCTATCAAGATCGAGGACATTCTGGTCGTTGGGGTCGGCGACAGCTTCGGCTCCGGTGAAGGCAACCCGGACGTTCCCGTACGGTTTTCTCGGGAGCGGGCCGCGGACTACGGCAATCCCGATAAAGAGCCGCATCTGGCTGGATATCCGGCACGCATCGGAGATTGGAAGGCGATCGGCGACAGGTCATTCATCGCTGCCAATCCGCGGTGGGTGGATCAGGCCTGCCATCGATCGCTCTACTCGCACCAATTGCGTGTCGCTCTGCAGTTGGCGATCGAGAAGCCGCAACGGGCGATCACCTTCGTCAGCTTTGCGTGTTCGGGGGCGGAAATCGTTCGGGGACTTTTCCTGCGCTACAGGGGCCATGAGTGGGTCCCTTCACCTCCGGATCTGTCGCAGATCTCGGCTGTTGCGCAGGAACAGTGCGGCCATGAGGAAGCGCCATCCTTCGATCTGCCAGAAGCCTATCACATGCAGGGCAAAGTGCCCGATCTGGAGGGGGGCCTGGTCCTGCGCAAATGCGATGCGGATCGGGCGCGTAAGATCGATCTCCTGCTGGTCTCGATCGGAGGCAACGACATAGGATTTGCGCGACTGGTGGCGAATGCGGTTCTTGCGGATGAGTCTGTTCTGCGAAGGCTCGGCGGCTGGATCGGCCAAGTGCACGGCTACAGCGAGGCGCAGCGCCAGCTCGACGTTCTCGATGAGCGTTACAAAGCCCTGAACAGAGCGTTGCATAATGTTCTCCATATTCCCTGGAAGCAGTCCGACCGCGTAATGCTCGTTTCCTACCCCGCGCTGACGCTGCTCGATGACGGCCGCTCGGTCTGTCCCGACAGCAGGGCCGGGATGACGGTGGCCAGCGACTTCGCGCTCTCAGAGAGAAAGGCCCGCGACTCGATGACGGCTGCTGATCGGCTCGACCGGGTTATGCGCTCGGCGAGCCGCGCTCATGGATGGACCTACGTCGGGGCGCACCGCGCCCGATTCAACGGCCGCAGCATTTGCGCCGGCTGGATCGAGAACGCTGTATCGACTCCGGACGATCTGCGCCTGCCGAGACGCGTCGATGGGGAATGGCAGCCGTTCAATCCGGCCAATTATCAACCGTATGCCTCGCGACAGCGGTGGTTCAGGACGCCGAACGACGCGTTCTTGACGGCGCACTTCCACGTCAGCCAGTCCATTCTGCAGAAGGCGCTGCCAACCAAGACTTTGAATTGGTTCCAAGTGTTGCTGGCGAGCCTTTACTCCGGAGCGTTCCATCCGACCGCCGAAGGCCAGGCGGCGATCGCGGACGCCGTCGTCGTGGAGGCGCGGCGGATCCTCGATCGCTATGCAGAGGGGAGCGAGGGCCGCTAGATCGGCGTTGCCGGGTCGATGCAACTTGTGGGAAAAGGTGCTTGCTCCGATCCGGGGTGTCATTGAGCGAAACGAATCGCCTAGACAACGATTATGGAAGCCTATCTCGATCTCATGCGACGCGTGCGCGATCAGGGCGTACGCAAGTCCGACCGGACCGGCACCGGAACGCTCAGCGTTTTCGGCCATCAGATGCGTTTCGACTTGTCGGACGGATTTCCGCTGGTCACGACGAAGAAACTGCATCTGAAGTCGATTTTTCACGAGTTGATCTGGTTCCTTGCCGGCGACACGAATGTCGATTACCTGCGCCGGAACGGGGTCACGATCTGGGACGAATGGGCGGACGAGAGAGGGGAACTCGGTCCGGTCTATGGACGGCAATGGCGCTCCTGGGCGGCGCCCGACAGCCGTGCGATCGATCAGATCGCAGAGGTGCTGGGGATGATCAAGACGAACCCGGACAGCCGGCGTATGATCGTATCGGCTTGGAACCCGGCTGATATTCCCCAGATGGCGCTGGCGCCGTGCCATTGCCTGTTCCAGTTCTATGTCGCGGACGGGCGTCTCTCGTGCCAGCTTTATCAACGCTCGGCTGACGTCTTCCTCGGGGTGCCGTTCAATATCGCCAGCTATGCCGCTCTGACGATGATGATGGCGCATGTCACGGGGCTCAAGCCCGGTGACTTCGTGCACACGCTCGGCGACGCGCACCTTTATCTCAATCATCTCGAGCAAGCCGACTTGCAACTGTCGCGCTCGCCCCGGGCTTTGCCGCAGCTGAGACTCAATCCCGACGTGACGTCGATTTTCGGGTTCCGGTACGAGGACTTCCAGGTCGAGGGCTACGATCCTCACCCTCACATCAAGGCGCCGGTTGCGGTGTGAGCGACGTTTCGAGCGCTGGCGAGAGCGGTATGGATCAGACGAACCCCTTCAAGATCACCTTCGTGGTCGCCGCAACTCGAAATGGCGTCATTGGGCGGGGCGGCGACATGCCTTGGCGAATGCCGTCCAGCCTCAGACGATTCCGGTCACTCACCATGGGACGCCCCATGATTATGGGGCGAAAGACATACGCAGCCATAGGACGGCCACTCGACGGACGTGACACGATCGTGGTCACGCGAGATCCGACGTTCCAAGTCGACGGCGTCCATAGGGCGGGCAGCCTTGCGGATGCATTCAGCTTGGCCGTACAACTCGCTGCGAAGCGAGGGACAAACGAGATCATCATTGCAGGCGGTGGCGAGATCTATGCCTCCGCCCTCCCCTATGCAACCGATGTTCAACTCGACCTGGTTGAGACGGAACTCGAGGGCGATACTCTTTTTCCCCAACTCGATCCCACCTCATGGCAGGAGATCGGGAATGAACCGATCGTACCTCACTCGAAGGACAAGTACGCGGCCACCGCAAAGGTTTTTAGGCGGATTGGGCCGTCTAAGCCGCTCCCGTCGGCTTGAACGGCGGGCGGCCATCACCATGTTCGTGCGGTGAGGTTTGCGCATCCGGGAAGCAATGCCCTATAACCTGCCAAGTGGCTCGCCCGCCATCGGCGTGAGGCAGGAGCCAGTGGTCGCTTTTGCGCACAGCCGTGCGCGGTGCGATGTCGTCCGTCATAATCCTGAATAACAGCGGTGAATACATGCCTTGGAGCAATCAGAGCGGCGGCGGCGGCTGGAAAAGCGGCGGCGGCGGTGGTGGGGGAGGGGGCGGCGGTCCTTGGGGACAAGGTCCCTGGGGCCAAGGTCCATCGGGGGGAGGAGGGCAGCAGCCCGACCTCGAGGAATTGTTGAAGCGCAGCCAGGATCGGCTGAAGCAGGTGATGCCAGGCTCGGGCTTGCCTGGACCACTCATGCTGCTCATCGCGGCACCGGTCGTCGCACTGCTGGGGTTCTATCTGTTCACGTTCCGCGTTAATCCGGACGAGCTCGGCGTCGTCATGCGGTTCGGTGAGTTCGTCCGGCAGGAACCGCCCGGATTGCACTTCAGGCTCCCACCGCCGATCGAGGAGGTGCGTCTGCCCAAGGTGACGAGGCAGAATATCATCGAAATCGGAATGCGGTCCGGCGTTACGACGCGCAGCTACCAGACGACGGTGCGCGATGTCCCCGAGGAAAGCTTGATGCTCACGGGTGACGAGAACATCGTCGACGTGGATTTCGTCGTCTACTGGCGGATCAAAGATGCGGCAGCCTACCTCTTCAACATCCAGCAACCAGAGCAGACGGTAAAGGAGGTTTCCGAGAGCGCTATGCGCGAGATCGTCGGCAAGTCCAACATCGCGCCGCTGCTGACGGAAGCTCGGCAGCAGGCCGAGGTCGATGCCCAGAGACTGATCCAATCGACACTCGACAGCTACAATGCTGGTATCCAGATCGATCAAGTTCAGTTGCAGAAGGTCGATCCGCCCTCGCAGGTGATCGACGCGTTTCGTGACGTACAGGCGGCGCGTGCCGACCAGGAGCGTCTGCAGAACGAGGCGTTTTCGTACGCGAACAGGATCGTACCGGAGGCGCGTGGCGAGGCCGAGCGTATCCTACAGGGAGCGGAAGGCTACAAGCAGCAGACGGTTGCGGAGGCGCAAGGCCAGGCGGCACGCTTCACCAAGGTCTACGACGAATACGTCAAGGCTCCGGATGTGACGCGCCAGCGTCTGTTCCTCGAGACGATGGAACGGGTTCTCGCCGGGACCGATAAAATCATCCTCGACCAAAAGAGTGGACAAGGCGTCGTGCCGTTCCTGCCGCTCGACCAGCTGCAGCGGTCCAAGGCACCAGCCCAGCCGCGCGGGAGCAACTGAGCCATGCGCATTTTCTTTGGTATCGTTTTGGCGCTGCTCGGTGCAGCTGCTGCCGGCGCTTACTTCGCGCTGTTCATCGTCCACCAGAACGAGCAAGTACTGGTGCTCGAGTTCGGCAAGCCGAAGCGCGTGATCAATGAGCCGGGTTTGCACTGGAAGATTCCGGTCGTTGAGACGGTCGACTATTTCGACAAGCGGATCCTCGATCTGGACACCCAACCACAAGAAGTTACGGCGTCCGATCAGAAGCGCATCGTGGTCGATGCTTTCGCGCGCTATCGCATCACTGATCCGCTGCGGTTCTATCAGACTGTGCGCGATGAGCGAAATGTCCGCTCGCGCCTGGGCCCGATCGTCGAATCCTCGATCCGGCGCGTGCTCGGTGCCACGACCTTCCAGAATCTCGTGCGCGACCGGCGTGAGGAACTGATGAAGCGGATCGCGCAACAGGTGAACAACGAGGGTAAGGATTTCGGTCTCGAAGTCGTGGACGTGCGCATCAAGCGGGCTGACCTGCCGGAACAGAACTCCAAGAACATCTTCGACAGGATGCGTGCCGAGCGTCAACGCGAGGCGGCGGAATTCCGCGCGGAAGGTGGCGCGGCCGCGAACCGCATCCGCGCCACGGCGGACCGCGAGGCCACGGTCATCAAGGCCGAGGCTACGCGGAAGGGAGAATTGCTGCGCGGCGAGGGTGATGCCGAACGAAATCAGGTGTTCAACCAAGCCTTCGGCAAAGATCCCGAGTTCTTTTCGTTCTACCGCTCGATGCAGGCATACGAGGCCGGTATCAAATCCGGTGATACGCGGATGCTTCTCACACCTGACAGCGAATTCTTCCGCTACTTCAATTCGGCTTCGGGTGGTCAAGTTCCGGGACGGGCTGCTCCTGGGTCAGTGCCGGCTCAGCCAGCGCGGTGACGCAACTTCTTAGGCAGACAGGCGGCGCGTGACCAAGGTCACCGTCGCGCTGCGACTGATATCGTTGTCTCTGCTATAGTAGACTTGGCTCGTTCACCTGGTCGAAATGCCGGTGCGGAAGATGAGCCGCTCTGCTGGCGCGATTGCGAGGATCACCCATGACCGAGTTCATTCGTGGACGGTTGGCAGTTTGCGAGCGGTCGTGGCGTGGCCTGAGCATGGCGATGTTTACGGCCGTCGGACTTGTTTTTTCTGTCGGCGATCCGCGCGATGCCGTGGCGCGCAGCGGTCCGCAGAGCGTTGCGCCCCTGGCCGAGCGGTTGACGGATGCCGTGGTCAACATCTCCACCAGTCAGAAGGCGAAAGGGCCGTCTGGCGTCCCGCTTCCGAGCGTGCCCAAGGGTTCACCGTTCGAGGAGTTCTTCGAGGATTTCTTCAATCGCAAGGATCGGCCCGGCAGCAGTGACCGGAAGGTGTCGTCTCTCGGGTCCGGGTTCGTCATCGATGCGAAGGAGGGGTTGATCGTCACGAACCATCACGTGATCGATGGCGCCGACGAGATCATCATCAACTTCCACGATGGCACGAAGCTGAAGGTCGACAAGGTTGTAGGGCGCGATACCAAGACGGATATCGCGTTGCTCAAGGTCTCGCCGAAGAAGCCGCTCACGGCTGTGAAATTCGGCGTTTCTGAGGCCATGAAGGTCGGCGATTGGGTGATGGCGATCGGCAATCCTTTCGGGTTGGGCGGCTCGGTCTCGGTGGGGATCATCTCGGCCAAGCAGAGAGACATCAACTCAGGTCCCTACGACGACTACCTGCAGACCGACGCGGCCATAAACAAGGGCAATTCGGGTGGCCCGCTGTTCAACATGGACGGCGATGTCATCGGCGTGAACACAGCGATCATCTCACCGTCGGGTGGCTCGATCGGCATCGGGTTCGCGGTTCCGTCAGATACCGCCATGGCCGTGGTGGACCAGCTGCGGGAATTCGGTGAGACACGGCGTGGCTGGCTCGGCGTCAAGATCCAGTCGGTTACGGAGGAGATCGCCGAATCGCTATCGGTGAAGGAGAACTCGGGTGCGTTGGTCTCATCGGTGACATCAGGTGGACCGGCTGCAAAGGCCGGTATCGAGGCTGGCGACGTCATCCTGCGCCTGGATGGCCGAGAGGTTAGTTCCGTGCGCAGCTTGCCGCGATTGGTGTCTCGCGTGCCGGTCGGCAAGGCGATCGACGTCGAGGTCGTTCGCAAGGGTGAGCGCAGGGTGCTGAAGGTGGTCGTCGGTCGTCTCGAGGAGGCGGAGAAGGAAAGTGGCGACGGCAAGAGCGGCCAGGGTGGAGCCGACCCGGCTAAGGCACCGCTCGGCATGTCACTTGCTCCGCTCGACGATGCATTGCGCAGCAAGTTCGGAATCGACTCCCGCGTGACTAAAGGCGTGGTCGTTACCGAAGCCGCGCCGACCAGCCCTGCCGGGCGAAAAGGGATCAAGGCCGGCGACGTGATCGTCGAAGCGGCCCAGGAACCGGTGGAGAGCGTCGCGGACGTCACTAAGGGGATAGAGAAAGTTCGTAAGGATGGGCGGCGGGCAATTCTATTGCGCGTCGAGGATCCCAAGGGCCAGATGCGTTTCGTGGCCGTTCCAGTCGCTGAATAAGCCATCGGTTTGGGCGACCAGCGCCGAGCCGCGTCAGGGCAGGCACGAGGGTGTGGGTCGTCTCTTGCGGCGCGGGCCTCGTCCGGTTAGCACTCCTGGTCTCAAAACCGTCACAAGGTCGCTGGTCATTGTCCTCGGGACGTGATCCAAGTGCCAGTGTATCGATTGTCCTGCTTCAGGACAGCATCTCGCGTGAAATTTCGGGAGCCTCAGTCCTTGTCCGATCGCCACTCCATTCTCGACAGCCTGATGGCCAGTCTCGCCCCAGTACACCGCGACGGACACAAGTTCATCTCGGTGGCTGCGGTCGCTGCCCTGATTTTCCTGCTCGTCTGGCCGCCGTTGGGTTGGGTGCTGGTGATCCTGGCGCTGTTTATCGCGTACTTCTTTCGCGATCCCGAACGTGTCACGCCGCTGCGCGAAGGGCTCGTGATTTCGCCTGCCGATGGGCGCGTGTCTTCGATCGAGACGGTCAAGCCCCCCATCGAACTCGGGCTCGGTGACGTGGAGCGGCAGCGCGTGTCGATCTTCCTGTCGGTTCTCGATGTGCACATCAACCGGGCGCCTGTTCCTGGGCGCATCAAACGCTCCGTCTATGTACCCGGAGCGTTCGTGAATGCGGCCCTCGACAAGGCGAGCGAGGAGAACGAGCGGCGTTCGCTCGTGATCGAGCAGACCGATGGCTCTGAGATCGCGGTCGTACAGATTGCGGGATTGATTGCGCGCCGGATCGTGACGTTCAAGGGCGAGGGTGAGAGCGTCGGTGCCGGTGAGCGCTTTGGACTGATTCGGTTTGGTAGCCGCGTCGACGTCTACTTGCCGCCAGGGCGCACTTCATTGGTGGCCGTCGGCCAGACGGCGGTAGGAGGTGAGACGGTGATTGCCGATCTCAAGTCTGGTGAGTTGGAGAGGGAAGCGCGGGCCTCTTGACAGCCTTGTGGGAGCCAAAAATAGGGCTTGCAGTTCAAGGCTGTCATTGTGGCCTGCTGGCAGATGCTCGACGGTGGGAGGGGTGCTCGGAATGATCGAACGCTACGACTATCGCGGCAGGCGGGAAGGTGGTAGGCGGCCACTCTTTGGGCAGCGGTTCATTCCGATTCGCTATCTGGTGCCCAACTTTGCGACGCTGCTGGCGCTCTGCGCAGGCATTACGGCGATCCGAGCAGCGATCGAAGCGCGATACGAGCTGGCGGTGGCACTCATCGTTCTTGCGGCCCTGCTCGATGGTGTCGACGGGCGGCTGGCGCGCGCTCTCAACGCCCAGTCGCGGTTTGGGGCGGAACTCGACAGCCTCGCCGATTTCGTCAGTTTCGGCGTGGCACCCGCAGTTCTGATTTATATGTGGGGGCTCGGACCGCTGCGGGGTCTCGGATGGATCGCCGTATTGGTCTTTGCGTGTGCTGCCAGTCTCAGGCTCGCTCGCTTCAACGCGGCGATTGACGAGGATCGACCGAAGTGGCGGTCGAATTTTTTCAACGGCGTGCCCGCGCCGGCGGGCGCGATTGCAGTGATGCTGCCGATCTATCTCGAGGAAGCCGGCATCGTCATTGTACGCGACTGGCCCTTGGCCATCGTCATCTACGTGATGGTCATGGCGGGGCTGATGGTGTCGACGCTCCCCACGTATTCGGGAAAGCTCGCAAGTGAGCGCATTGCGCGGGAATACGTGGCACCGGCGCTCGCTTCCGTGGCGCTGGCCGTAGGTTTGCTGGTGACCTATCCCTATTTGACGCTGTCGACGGTGACGCTCGCCTATCTCGCCCTCATTCCATTCGGTGTGCACAGATATGAGCTGAGGCGGCGAGCCTGGGAGGCCAGCCAAGCGCAAGCGAGACAAGTGGCCACCAGTAGCGGAGCGGACGCGGGAGCTGCGCCAGACACCACCGGGTCGCCGCCCGTGCCGCCAACCGAGACGCGTCATTGACTGCTGGAGCCAGCAAGGATCGTTCGTCATGAAGCTCAGTCCGCGGCAGCAGATCGCGCCGATCTATCATCGACGGATCGGCGATATCGTCGTAACGGCGGTCAGCGACGGTACCCTTGAGCGGACGCACGAGATGATGCTAGGCGTGCCGGCCGACGAGGCTCGCATGCATCTGGCTGCGGCGTGCCGATCCTCGTTCGTGCTCTCGATCAATGCCTTCCTCATTCGCTCCGGCGGTCGGCTGGCCTTGATCGAGACCGGCTCGGGCGACTATCTCGGGCCAACGGCCGGCCATCTTATCGCGAACTTGGCGGCGGCTGGCGTTTCGCCGGAAGAGATCGACACGATCCTCCTCACGCATATGCATCCGGATCATTCTGCCGGCCTCACGAACATGTCGTCAGGGACAGCCAACTATCGCAACGCCGAGCTGGTGGTGCATGAAAACGAGCCGAAGCATTGGTTCGACGATGCAGCGATGGCGCGGGGCAGCGAGCGCGAGAAGCGGCTGATGTTCCAGCAGGCGCGGGAACAGACGGCGCCGTACCGAGGGCGCATGCGCACGTTCACCGCAGGTGAAGTATTGCCCGGCGTGACGGCTCTGCCGATACCGGGGCATACACCAGGACATTCGGGCTTTTTAGTCGAGTCCGCCGGCGAGCGGCTTCTGATATGGGGTGATGTCGTCCACATGCCCGAGGTGCAGGTGCCGCGCCCGGACGTCTCGATGGTGGTCGATACCGATCCGCAAGCGGCTGCCGCGTCGCGTCGGCGTGTTTTCGACATGGTGGCGAGCGAGCGAATGCTCGTCACGGGCATGCACCTGCATTTTCCAGGCTTTGCCCACGTCGTGCGCGAGGGTGGCGGTTATCGACTGGTGCCGGAGGCATGGCGCCAGTCGCTTTGACTGAACTCGCTGACACTGCGTCAGCGGGTTTCTTCTGGCGCGCGCTTGTAAATGTCGTCGGTGCGAACGATGTCGTCTTCTCCCAGATAGGTGCCGATTTGCACCTCGATCAGCTCGAGGGGAACCTTGCCGGGGTTCTCGAGACGGTGCCACTGAGTGGCGAAGATGTAGACACTCTCGTTCTCGCGGACCAGCTTTTCGATATCACCGATGACAACGTTGGCGGTGCCCTGAACGACGATCCAGTGCTCCGAGCGGTGATGGTGCATCTGCATGGACAGCTTGGCGCCGGGCTTCACGTGCAGCAGCTTGACCTGGAAGCGCGAGCCAAGGCTCAAGGTTTCGAAGTAGCCCCACGGGCGGTAGTTCCGGAGATGCTGCTCCTGCTCCTTGCGATTGGAAGCCTTCAACCGCTTGACGATGGTCGAGACGTCCTGTGAGCGCGACTTGTCTGCCACGAGAAGCGCGTCAGGAGTGTCGACGATGACGAGGTCCTTGACGCCGATGGTGGCGACGAGGGATCGCTCGGAGTGGATGTAGAGGTTGGTGCTGTCCTCGATAATGGCGTCGCCCTTGATGGAATTGCCGTTCTTGTCGCGCGGCGCCACTTCCCACAAAGAACTCCAGGAGCCGACGTCGTTCCAGCCAACATCGAGCGGCAGCATGGCGGCAAGGCTGGTCTTCTCCATCACGGCATAGTCGACGGAGATGTTGGGCGAGGCCTCGAACGCATTGCGGTCCAGACGCAAGCAACCGAGGTCGGACGTAGCGCCGGCAAGCGCACCGCGTGCGGCATCTAGGATGTGCGGCTGCAGGCGGGCCAGTTCCTCGATGAAGGTGCGGGCGTGCAGAACGAAGATGCCGCTATTCCAATAATAGCTGCCGGCAGCAACGTATTCCGCCGCGGTGCCCGCGTCCGGCTTCTCGAAAAAGGCGTCGACGGCGAATGCCTCGCCGTCATGGCCGGCGATAGCCGAGCCTCGGCGGATATAGCCGTAACCGGTGTGAGCCTCCGATGGCTTGATGCCGAACAGCACAAGGCGTCCCGTCTCGGCTACGCGCGCGGCCCTGCGCACCGCGTCGGCGAAGGCGGCCTCATCGACGATGACGTGGTCGGAGGGCATTACGGCGAGGATGCCTTCGGGATCCTTGTCAAGAACGGCGAGAGCGCCAACGGCAATGGCGGCTGCAGTGTTGCGGGCGACCGGCTCGAGATAGATCGCGCCGGCTTCGAGCTCTGCTCGTTCGAGTTCGTCTTTGACTAGAAAGCGGTGATCGTTGTTGCACAGCAGCATCGGAGCGGCGAAGCCGCCGTCGGGTGCGAGGCGGCGAAGGGTAGCGCCGAGGAAGCTCGGCTCGGCGCTGTTGAAGAAGCGGATGAACTGCTTGGGGTACATCGCGCGCGAGAGTGGCCAGAGCCGCGTGCCTGAGCCGCCCGAGAGAATGACGGGGTGGATGGTAGTCATGGACGCATTCCTACAGACTGGGTCGGCAGGGCACACTGCTTGGATGGGCCCGGAGTCTAACATATTGCGGACTGCTTTGGCGCGAGTGCGGCCCCATTCGACGTAATGCCGGCTGGGTCCGCCGGTCTACCGCCGCGGGGTCAGGCGATCCCGGAGGGTGCGGAACGAACTCTGGCCCGATTGCGACTGGGCGGCCTGAGGAGGCGTCGCAGCTGCCTGGACTGGTTGCCGCAGTTCTCGATGTTCGCGCTGATCGCGACGTGGGACCTGGCTCTCGCGTCGTTGCGGCGGGGGAGCCGCCCCACGCGGGTCCTGGACGCCGCGGTAGGTGGAGTCCGATTGCGCCGAACGAGGGGTGGAGACCGGGGCATCCTCGCCGTTATGATGAGGCTGAATGCCCATGGCTTCGGCAAACATGGCCGTGTTCTGGCTTTGGTCGGCAGATACACCGGAAGAAGAGTGACGCCAACGCTCGACGATCTGATCGAGGAAGCCGTCGTCCCCGATGGACTGTTGCCAGGCGGTGGAGAACTTGGCAGTCGAGCTTCGCGGGAGAGCACTCTTCGGGAGTTCGTCGAATCGGATGCGGACAGGCAGGGTGACGCCCTCGCCGAAGGCGATGGCCTCACGCTGACCGAGCGCGGGCAAGAATTCCATCAGGCCGGAGCCGGTATCCGAGATCGAGGATTGCACGATCGCCTGGTCGCGATCGTTGCTCATGCGCAGTGCGAACACCGTGTTGCACTGAGAGAGGATGGTGGGGTCGATCTCCGCTGGCCGCTGAGTGACGATGCACAGCGAAGCGCCGTATTTCCGACCTTCCTTGGCGATCTTGGCAATGGCTCGCTTGCACGGTTCGAACCCGAGCGACGGGTTGGCAGGAACGTAGCGATGCGCCTCTTCGCAAACCAGCGTGACGGGTACCTTGCCTTCGCTCCACAAGGCGAAGTCGAACGTCATCCGGCAGAGCACCGATACGACGACGTTGATGATTTCCGTGGGCAGGCCGGTCAGTTCGAGGATCGTGATCGGCTTGTTATTGACCGGCACGCGGAATATGCGACCGAGAATCTGCGCCATGCCGTCATAGACGGTCAGGGAGCCGAACATGAAGGCATAACGTGGATCGAGAGAGAGGATCTCGAACCGCGTCTTCAGGTTGCGGTAGGGACCGATATCCCGCTTGTTCTCGAGCTTGCCCATGCGCTCGTCGATGAGCGAGGTAAGATCGGAGATGCGATATGGAACCGGCGTGTCGACGGTGAACTTGCCGGCATCGAGCATTCGCGGACGCGAAGTCTGACCTTCCTTCGCGCGGCCCGTCGAGTAGCGCGCCTTTGCGATCGGGATCAGCTCCTGGAGCATCTCGATCTCTTGCTTTCGGTCCGCCGTATCGCCGATGACGACTTCGACGAGTTCCTCGAACGTGAGCAGCCAGAATGGCAGCTGCATGTTGCGCGGCGAGACGACCTCGCCCCACTCCGTGAAGGCTGTTGCGTACTCGTTGTGCGGGTCGAGCAAGACGATATGGGCCGCTGGGTTTTTCTCGAGGATCGAACGCAGGATCAGCGCCGTGGTGCACGATTTGCCCGTGCCCGTCGTTCCGAGGATCGCGAAGTGCTTGCCGAGCAGATCGTCGACCCGGATCATCGCGGGAATCGAGTTGTCCTGTCGGATGCAGCCAACGCGGACGGAGCTCGTCGTGTCGCCGCAGAAGGCAATCTGCAGCTCGGATTTGGAAGCCACGCGGGTACGGTCGCCGAGCGAAGGATAGACGGTGACGCCTCGATTGAACGATTCCGCCCGTCCGTCCTTAGCCTTTTTAAGCTCGCCCACGAGGCCGAGTTCGGCGATCCAGATCTCGGCTTCGCCTTCCCGCTGGGCTGGAACGGGTACGTTCAGCGCCGAGACGATGGCCAGCACGATGGTATTGGCGGTGTCGATCGCAAGCAGCGTGCCCATCTCAGGGCGGTTGTCCGCCGACATGACCGCCTCCAAGCTCGAGTCCAAGAGGACAATGGCTTTCGAACCGGTCACGGAAACGATGCGTCCGATCGATTGATCAGCGAGCGACGAGGACTTGCTGGTTCCGTTAGCGATGAGCTGCATGTGCGTCTTCCTCTTCACCGCTCTGGTCAGCTGCGACCAATCTGGAAACCCAGTTCCTGCTGCATTAAAGCTACGAAATCAGGAGATGGGAGCTTTGCGACAACTTGTGTGCCAACGAGTTTCTCGCTGCTGAGCGTGAGTGTCCCGCCATGCAGTTCGATGAGTGCCTTGGCAATCGGCAATCCTAGACCGGTACCTTCGCGTGTCCGGGTTCGCGTGCCATCGACTTGACCGAATGGAGCCAGGGCAACCTCCAGCTCGTCGCAGTCCATCCCGACACCGGTATCGCTGATTCGTATGTAGACCGCGCCGTCGCTCTCAAGGTCGCACTCGACGTGGACTTTTCCGCCTGGGCTCGTGAACTTGATGGCGTTGCCGACAAGATTGGTGAACACCTGACGGAGCTTGGTCGCGTCGCCGCGAACAGTGACGGCGTGGGAGGTCATTTGGAGCGCCAAGGAGACTTCGGCGCTTGCGGCCATGGGCTTCAGTGCGGCAATGACGCCTTCGAGAACCTCGTCGAGGCTGACCTCTTGAGTGTCGAGCCGATAGTGGCCGCTCCGGATCTTAGAGATGTCGAGAATGTCATTGATGATCAACAGCAGATTGCAGGATGCGTCGTTGATCAAACGGGCATACTCGACCACCTCGTGATCATCGAGCCGGCGTCGGTCGTGCTCGGCGAGTAACTTGG
Source organism: Hyphomicrobiaceae bacterium (assembly GCA_022844225.1). Classification (GTDB taxonomy): domain Bacteria; phylum Pseudomonadota; class Alphaproteobacteria; order Rhizobiales; family Hyphomicrobiaceae. Next base: position 144,690 of record JALHMC010000004.1, read on the forward strand.
AAAATCCGATTACGGTATTGAGAGGGGTGCGGAGTTCGTGGCTCATGTTCGAGATGAACTCGGATTTCACCCTGTTGGCGACCTCAGCTTCGATCCGTGCTGTTTTCTCTGCTTGGCGGGTACGGCTTCTGAGCACGGCCTCGCCCAATTTGAGCGAGTACTCGCTCATCAGCGAATTGCCTCTACCGGTGCCGATTGGTCCGCCCAACATTTCGATTTGTGCTTTGCCATCACAGAAAACCTACGTGACGGTAGCGCGCAGTCCTCAACTTGCAGTTAACGCACTACAGCTTAGCCGTTAACTTCCGGGCGGATGCGTGCAGCAAGAAGCAGGATGGACATGGGCAGCAATCTATCAATCGACGCAGACCGGCTTTGGAACTCGATCATGGCATCGGCCGAGATTGGCAAAGGCAGCCGGGGCGGATTGTGCCGACTGGCCCTCGGGGATGCCGACAAGGAGATGCGTGAATTGTTCGCACGCTGGGTGACGTCGAGCGGCTATTCGCTGCGGATCGACCGGTTGGGCTCGATGTTCGCGCGCAGGGAAGGTCGGGAGCCAGGCTTGGCCCCCATACTGATCGGAAGCCATTTGGACACGCAGGCTGCCGGCGGTCGGTTCGATGGCATTCTGGGCGTTCTGGCGGGGCTCGAGGTGCTGCGCACTCTCGACGCGACAGGGATCTCGACGCGGCGCCCGATCGAGGTGGTAAATTGGACCAACGAGGAGGGGGCCCGCTTCGTGCCTCCGATGGTCGCCTCGTTGGCATTTGCCGGGAAGGAGACGGTCGAGTGGGCACTTGCGAGGCCGGACAAGGACGGTGCAACGCTCGGGAGCGAGCTCGAGCGAATCGGCTTTGCAGGTCCAGATACCGTCGGTCAGCGCGAGATTGACGCTTACTTCGAGCTGCACATCGAGCAAGGCCCAAAGCTCGATGCTGCTGGCTTGCCGGTCGGGATCGTGACAGGGGGCTTCCCGACGCGGGGAATGCGCATCGAGGTCAAGGGCGAGACAGCTCACGTTGGTCCGACGCCGATGGAACGACGCCGCAACGCTCTGGTTGGCGCGGCCCACGTGGCGGTCGCTATCGACGAGATCGGGTGGCACCATGCGCCGAGCGAGGGCAAGACGACGGCTGCGCGCCTCGACCTGTCACCCAACCTTCCGGGCATCATATCGGAGCGGGCGACGCTCTACTGCGATATGCGCCATCCTGACGCGGACGTTCTGGCTGCGATGGAGGCTGAAGTCGATGTTGCGCTGGCCGACTGCTCGCGCCGCAGCCGTTGTGAGATCGAGGTGGCGGAGAAGTGGGGGTTCGGCGGCTTCTCTTTCGATGCAGGACTTATTGGGCTTATTCGGACCGCTGCGACGAACCTTGGCCACGCGACGATGGATCTCAAATCAGAGGCCGGCCACGACGCCTACCACATGGCTACCGTATGCCCATCTGCCATGATCTTTGCGCCGTGTCGGGGCGGCATCACCCACAATGAGGCCGAGGACATGTCGAAGGCCGATATGGTGCCTGGGGCGAACGTGCTTCTGCATGCCGTACTGGCGAGGGCGGATCGGTAGCATAGGGCATCGCCGCGGCTGCTTTTTCGATCAGCGGATGGCGTGTGGACGCGCCGTTTGCGGATCGCCCGACAGTGCAGTCAGGAGGCAGACTTTATGAGCGCCATGAATACTTCAATTCGATCCTGCAAGGGCTGCGCGAGGTCGGGGTCGGCGTTGGCCACAGCTTGGTCGGAGAGCAGGTCGGTAATGGTCTCGAAAGGCTGCTCCATCAACGCTTTGTAGAGCCTGCCGGTTTCTGCCATGATCGCCAGGGCGGATGGACGGGGAGCGCCCGCTCCACCCTTGGTCTGCAGATTGTCTTTGAGTTGCGTAGCGACTTCGGCCACGAGCCAAGCCGCTGTCGTGATCGGATCATTAAGATGTCGAACTGGCCTCGGCTCAGCAATTGCGCCTAGGCGATCCGGCGAGCGGGTGGCTGGTGATGCCAACGATTGAGTCTCTGCGCTGACGCCGACGTAGCTGAGAAGGTCATTCGGGGTAACGTTCAACGTCTTGCAAATGCGGCGGATCATCGTCAAGTCAGGCTCGACCTCAGCGCGCTCGTAACGAGTGTATCGGTTCTCGTCGATATCCAGACTGCGGGCCAAGCTCCGCGCCGTGCGGAAGCCCCGGGGAATCCGCAATTCGCGCAAGCGACGTGCGAACTCGAGGCGAGCGGCAGGGACGCCGTCGTCAGGTGTATCCTGTGAATTCATAGAACCCTTATCGCGCATTCATCGGTCCACTGTAAATCCCTGCCGGGAGTGCTGTGCAGGTCTTGTGGTAATGAATGACCGCACCTCCTCCAGAAGCACATGCCCGCGCTATCCAAGAGACTTTGGACCGCCGAGATGAGTCCGGCTATGCGTTGTCAGACAGAATGATTTGTGCCGAGAGACAAGGGATTGGCCTTGCAAGGGATGATTTTATTCGCGTAGGCGGACTAAACGATACGTGTCCGACCGCTGCCCGCCACGTTGCTCATGCGCTGCCGATCAAGATACCGGCTGCGAAAACGATCAGTCCACCGACGACAACCTCGAATGCGGCTTGCAGAAAACGTGTGTCCATGTACGTGGCGCGGATCCATGCGATGGCCCACAATTCAATGATGACCACGACGATGGCGAGGATCGTCGCCGTCCAGAAGTCGGGGATCAGGTACGGGAGCGTGTGCCCCACACCGCCGAGTGTCGTCATCAGACCGGTGATCCAGCCCCGCAGCCAAGGATGCCCGCGTCCGGTCAACTCGCCGTCGTCCGACATGGCCTCGGCGAAGCCCATGGAGATGCCGGCGCCCACCGACGCCGCCATGCCGACCAGGAATGTCTGCCAAGTATCGTGCGTTGCGAATGCCGCGGCAAAGAGCGGAGCAAGGGTCGAAACGGAGCCGTCCATCAGGCCGAGAAGGCCCGGCTGGACGATCTGGAGCACGAACATATTGCGTCGCGCCTCGTCCTCCTCCGAGCGGGCGCCGGTGGTCAAATGCTCCTGGCCGAGCTTCTTGGCGAGCGAAACATGTGCGCGCTCGGCCGCAGCAAGATCGCCAAGGAGCTTTCGTATGCCGGCGTCGGTCGAGCGCTCGGCCGCCCGCTCGTAGAACTGGCGCGTTTCGTACTCTATAGCCTCCGCCTGCTTGCGGACCCTGTCGAGGCCTAACGGGCGAATCATCCAAATCGGTTCGTGGCGCACGAAGCCTTTGACGTCCTGCCGTCGGATCAACGGAATGTGCTCGCCAAACTTCTGGCGGTAGAGATCGATCAGCCAGCGGCGATGTTCATTCTCCTCCTCGGCCATCTCGGTGAAGACCTTGGACGATGCAGGAAAGGTCTCCTTCAGGCCATCGGCGTAGTCCGCATAAATGCGACCATGCTCCTCCTCCAATGCGATGGCGAGGGCCAGGACCTCCTGCTGGCTGAGTTCCGAGAAGGTCCGCATCGAGGTCTCCTGCATGGACGCCGAGATGTCATCTAACGCTTAGAATGGTTCTAATCAACACGAACAATCGCCGCTTGGGCTCGCTTCGCAGTCCGCGGCGTTACTCTGATCGTTGCGTAGCTCTCGCGCGTTGCGCGGTCGCTTGCGATCTGCGGTGGGCCATGGTCATTGTTGCGTCGGGAGCGAAGGCGATCCCGCTCGTGGATTGCGACGCGATGGAGTCTCGACATGCAGCAGAAGTGGGCCGAATTCCAGGGCCGCATCGAGGATAATCGCCTCGTCACGGGCCGAGGCCGCTATGTGGCAGACATAGCGTACGAGGGAATGCTCATCGGCGTCGTGGTCAGGTCGCCTGTCGCGCATGCTCGGATTCTGGCCGTCGATACCTCCGCCGCCTCCACCGTCCCCGGCGTTCTTGCGGTGTTCACGGCTGCCGATCTCGCTGAAGACGGCATAGAGGATTTTCCGAGCGGAGTTAGCCTTCCCGGAGCTGATGGCAAGCCGGCGTTTCCGGCTTGGCGGCCCGTGCTGGCGCGGGATCGCATCCGGTCCGTCGGTGAGCCGGTCGCTTTCGTGGTGGGGGAGACGGCGGCAGCCGCCGAGGCAGCGGCCGAACTCGTTACGATCGAGATGGAGGATCTACCTGCCATCGTGGCGCCAGAGGCGGCGCTTGCGGCGGCCGCTCCCCGCATCTGGGACGGCGCACCGCAAAACGTCGCCTACATCTGGAAGAAGGGAGACGTGGCCAGGGTCGATGCGGCTGCGGGAGGTGCCGCCCACGTCGTGCGGTTCGCCTCGAAAGTGAGCCGGGTGAACGCTTTGTCGCTCGAGCCACGTGGAGCGCTCGGCCTTGTCGACGCGGACGGCCGGCTCGTCCTTCATGCCGCCAACCAGAGCCCGCACAATTTGCAGGGTGGTCTCGCCGCGATGCTCAAGGTGCCCGCGGCCCAGGTGCGGGTGGTAGCGGGCGATGTCGGCGGCTCGTTCGGCATGAAAAGCGGGACGTATCCGGAAGATGTGCTCGTCCTCTTTGCCGCACGACGCCTCCAGCGGCCCGTCCGCTGGATCTCGGAGCGACGGGAAAGCTTTCTTGCGGATGATCATGGGAGGGATATGTCGGTCGAGGCGAGCCTGTCACTCGACGAGGACGGACGCTTCCTGGCTTTGAAAGCGGACTTCACGGTCAACGTCGGGGCCTATCTCTCCGGCCGCTCTCTGTTCATGGTCAACAACATCGGGGGGATTGCCGGCGTCTACAACATTGGCGCTATCGCGGCCTCGATCACGGGCGTCTACACCAACACTATGACGAACGCCCCGTATCGCGGCGCCGGACGCCCCGAGGCGACCTATACAATCGAGCGTTTGATCGATCTGGCGGCGCGTGAGCTGCAAATCGATCCATTCGAGTTACGGCAGCGCAATCTCGTCACTCCGGCCGCCATGCCCTACGACACGGGTTTCGTCTTCACCTACGATTGCGGCGAGTTCGAAGGTCTGATGGTCGAAGCGGCGCGGATTGCGGACCGCGCGGGGTTTGCCCGTCGGCGCCAGGCGTCAGCCGAGCGCGGGTTGATGCGAGGCATCGGACTTGCCAATCCGATCGAAGTCGCCGGTGGTCCTTTCACAAAGCCGGCAAAAGACATGACGCGGATCGAGGTTGGCGAGGATGGCAGGGTCAAGGTGACTGCCGGTGCCATGTCGACCGGTCAGGGACTGGAGACGATGATGGTCGATCTCGTGGCCGCTCAGCTCGGTATTATGCGGGATCGTATCGACTACGCCTTCGGCGATACCGATGACTTGCCTCATGGGCGCGGCAACGGCGGCTCCTCGGCAGCACCTGTCGGCGCGCCGGCTACGCTGCTGACCGTTCAGAAGGTGATCGCTTCAGGAAAAGCGATTGCAGCCGAGATCCTCGAGGCTTCTCCGGAGGACATCGATTTCGCGGACGGTCGATTTCCGCTGCGAGGGACCAATCGGTCGGTCTCGCTCGCCGAGGTTGCGGCGCGGGCGAAGGAGAAAAGCCCGAAGGGGCTGATGGAGATGGCCGAGTTCATGCCGCCGGCAGTCACCTTTCCTAACGGTTGCCACATCTGTGAGGTCGAGGTCGATCCGGATACAGGGACGACCCGCATCGACCGCTATACGGTGGTCGAGGATATCGGCACGGTGCTCAACGCCAAGCTGGCCCATGGGCAGATCCAAGGTGGAGTTGCAATGGGTGTCGGACAGGCGCTCGGCGAGTTGATCCAGTATAGCGATTCGGGACAATTGATCACGGGCTCGTTCATGGATTACCAGATGCCCCGAGCCGACGAGATGCCGGCGGTGCATTTGACAACGCGACCTGTGCCGACCAAGGTGAATCCGCTCGGTGCAAAAGGCGTGGGTGAGGCTGGCACAGTCGGCTCGATGGTGGCCGTAATCAATGCGATCTGCGACGCGCTTACGCCGCTGGGAATCGAGCACATCGAGATGCCAGCAACGCCGGCACGCGTGTGGGCCGCGATTGAGGCGGCCAAGGAGCGCCCGAGCGTTTCCTGATACGACGCCGCCAGCCCTGCCTCGCCGTCAAGATTGCGGTCTCATCACCGCTTCGGAGCAGCTTCGTTGCCCGTCTGGGCAACCTGGCTCGCGTTGGGGGCTGGTGGTGGCTGTGCGGCGTCCCAGCCACCTATGCCGACGATGCCGCACTCGCCTTTGCCTGATGCCCAGCGGTTCACGTCGGCAATCATGATCGCCGATTGCGACTCAGGAAAACGGACGTTCTGAGCTTCAATTCGCGAGCCGGTTCCGGAGGGGGTAATGGTCACGCCAAAGGCCCGGAGCACGCCGTGGCTCGACCCGGCTTCTCGCGTATGAACCCCAATGTCGGCGGTGCCGCCTTTGTCCGGTGGTTCGACCTTGGCATGAAACACATGCGTCTTCTTGAGCGAGCCTTCCGGGCCGAACCAGCACTTCAAGGCGCCTCGAGCTACTCGAGAATAGATTTCGACGGATGATTCGGCGCTATGTGACGCCGTGTGCGGTGACGGAGTCAGTGAGCCAGTGTTGGGCAGTGATGCAAGTGGCACGCTGGTACAGCCGCCTGCGTTCACCACGAAAAGCAGCAGGAGCTTGCAACTGGAACTCCGGCAAAGCTTCATTCAATGGACCTTGAGCGAATCGGCCTCGGGACAGCACCCTCCCAGAGCCCGCGGCCTTCATCAAGGACCAGCACGCAGGACCATCATACAACCTTTGGCCAGCTTCCCACGACACGTCGGGTTGAGGCCGACCCAGGTCGTTATGTAGAGATATATAATGCGATGCCACGCCGCAAACGCTATGGCAAGTTCAGCCGTCTATCCGATTGCTCGCGGTCAGCCGGCCAGGGCATCGGTGTTACGTTCCCCGAGGCGGCGGGTACGTGGCGAGGAATCCCGAGCATCGGGCGCCTCTGCCTTGGCGAGGTCCTCCGCCGCTAAGTCGCGCTCAGCTTGAGCAACCTCAAGTTTGGCGCGCAAGCCGTCGACCGACAGCTGCAAGTTATCGCGGCGTTGTCGGGCGGCTTTGGCAAATGTCGAATACGCGAAATGCTTGATATCGCGAATTCCCGTTCTCTCCTCTTCGCTCGTGATCTGCCGATCGAGATCGACCGCCATTACCTCGAACTCGCGGATCATGGCTTCAAGGTCGCCGACTTTGCGCGCTTTTTCGCGTGCTTCAAACCGCATCAGACGAAGAGCGCTCTCTCGTGGCCTCATACGCATTACCCCCACTCGCTCGATGAACTCTACGTCGAACTGAGAATTCAATTTCCGTGCCACCATTTAGGCCGGCTTCCTTGCGTAGTGCAAGACCACTGATGCCCCAGCCGTTCCACTACGGCACAGCAGCTGTTCCGCCTTGAGCCTGTGGGTCGAGCCGGACTGTGCCGCATCCAACTTAAGTTGCGGTAAAGCAACTCCCTCCCGCTGTTCGAAGGGGCCAACAGCGGTAGTGGGCGTCGCCCTTTAACCAGTCTCAAGCAGGGAGAGGGTGCACTCGTCAAGTAGGCAATTGCACCAACTTGCTATCCGTAAACGGATTTTATCAAGTTCCAGACTCGCCTCTCCGCCGCTGTCGTGCGTGGATGCGGGGAGGCGAATCGACCTGTGGCGCAGAACATTGGACTAGGGACACAAGCGCAAATCAGCTATTAATCCACTGAGTGGTTCAGGGACCGTCGGGCGGTCGGGGTGGCACGTCCGGACAGTCCTTTCGAGTACATCCAAGTAAATATGTAGGGTTCAACCGTGCGGGGATCTCGCTGCGGAGGCGGGGTTACGTCTGCTTCTCGTGTGGTCCGTGGATCGCCGGGTGCTCCCTGTGTGGGTAACGATTCCAAGGGGGTAAAAGTAGTTTGTTAACCTCTGGGTCCTACATTTCGAAATCATGAATACGCGATGCTGGGCGAAGCATCGCGAGGCAGGCTCGGGGCAGCGGGTCCGGCTCAGGTCGGAGAAGAGAGGTTAGCATGCGGGTCCTTTTGATCGAGGACGACAACGCGACGGCGCAGAGCATAGAGCTGATGCTGCAGTCGGAAGGCTTCAACGTCTACACGACGGATCTGGGCGAGGAAGGTGTCGACCTTGGCAAGCTCTACGACTATGATATTATTCTGTTGGATATCAATCTGCCCGACATGAGCGGCTATGATGTGCTCAAGCAGCTGCGTGTGTCCAAGGTGCAGACGCCGATCCTGATCCTCTCCGGTCTCGCTCAGATCGACGACAAGGTGAAGGGTCTCGGGTTCGGCGCCGACGACTACATGACGAAGCCGTTCCACAAGGACGAGTTGGTGGCCCGCATTCACGCAATCGTTCGCCGGTCGAAGGGGCACGCTCAATCCGTTATCGAGACGGGTGAGCTGAGAGTGAATCTCGACACCAAGACCGTCGAGGTGAACAATCAGCGCGTGCACTTGACGGGCAAAGAGTACCAGATGCTCGAATTGCTCTCGTTGCGGAAGGGCACGACACTGACCAAAGAGATGTTCCTCAATCATCTCTATGGCGGCATGGACGAGCCGGAGCTGAAAATCATCGACGTTTTCATCTGCAAGCTCAGAAAAAAACTGCAGACTGCGACCGGCGGCAAGCACTACATTGAGACGGTGTGGGGGCGGGGATACGTACTGCGCGACCCCTCGGATGAAGGCACCGTCGCGGCCTGAGTGACTGTCGGTGGGCGCTGGAAAATGTTGCGAGGGGAGCCCCATTGGCTCCCCTTCGTTTTTCGGTTGGCCTTGATCTGGCTGCAGCCTCGGTGGCCCTGACGCGAATCAGCCTCGTGCCTCGCCTCTCTCTCTGAGGTTGTGCTCGGTCAGAATTTTCGCGATCGGGCGGGGCAGATGTTGCCGCATGGCATCAGACCCCAGACTCTCGGTTGTATTCCTGCGCTCGACAATTGAGCCGGGTTCGATTTTCTCACAAGAGTAACTCAACTGAAGTGGGACGGCGCACGACGAGTCGTGTGCCAAAGGCGGACGACGATTGCCTCCTCGTTAACCCCTGGTGGCTAAACTGCGCGCGATGTGAGATCGCCGACTAGGACGCAGCCATTCCTGCGCCTCGAAGAACAGGATCTAGTCTATGACGAATCGCTTGCGGATCCATCAGGCCTCGATTCGGATCGGTGCGCTGCTGGCGCTGGTCTCAGCCGCGCCTGCCCTCGCCTATGACGGGCAGCATAGTTGGGTTCGCTTCGATCCGCACAACACGGCGACGGCCGCTTTCAACCAGCCGTTTGATCACTCGTTCGCACGCCAGTGGGAGGCCAATCCCCCAAAAGGATTTCCAACACTCGCTCCAGAGAACGTCGCGGCGATGCAAGCGGCCATCAAGCGCTACACGGATATCGTAGCGAATGGCGGATGGCCGACGCTGCCGGATGTGACTCTGCAACCCGGCGCGAGTGGCAGTGCCGTCGACCTCCTTCGGCAGCGTTTGGTCAAATCCGGCGATCTCAATAGTGGCAGCAATGGGCTGTTCGGCTACGGCTACGACGATGTACTCGAGCGGGGCGTCAAGCGCTTCCAGGCTTCTAACGGATTGACGCCGACGGGTCTGGTCGACAAGCGGACGATCGCTGCGTTGAATATTCCTGCAGCCGTGCGCCTCGCGCAGCTCAAGACCAACCTCGGCCGCCTGCAAGAACTCTCTCGGACTGCCGGGAAGAGGTACGTGATGGTCAATATTCCTGCGGCTCAGATCGAGGCTGTCGAGGGAGATCGCGTGGTGTCGCGGCACGCCGGTGTCGTCGGCAAGATCGACCGTCAAACGCCACTTCTCAAGTCGTCGATCCACCAGCTCAACTTCAACCCCGTCTGGCATTTGCCGCCGACGGTGATAACGAAGGATTTGATGCCCAAAGGCCGGGACATGCAAAAACGCGGCCAGGATGTTCTCGCCAAGTACGGAATCGAAGCTTTCGGCTCGGATGGCCGCAAGATCGAGACGAGCAAGATCAATTGGGCGAACCTCGGCACAGCTGGTCTGACCTACCGTCAGCAGCCTGGGCCTGAGAATCCGCTCGGCTTCGTCAAGATCAACTTCCACAATGCGCATTCAGTCTACATGCACGATACCCCGTCGCAGACCCTGTTCGGACGCAATTTCCGGGCGGCAAGCTCGGGCTGTGTTCGGATCTCGGGCATCGAAAGTCTGGCGGCTTGGCTGGTGAAGGACCAGGGCTGGACCGAAGACAAGGTCAAGGAGATGAAGAAGTCCGGCGAGCGTTTGGATGTGACCTTGAAGAAGCCCGTCCCGCTCTACTTCGCCTACATTACGGCGTGGGCAACTGAGGATGGTGTGGTCCAGTTCCGCCGAGACATCTACGAGAAGGATGGCCTCGGCGCGGTCGCGTCGGCCTACTGAAGCCATCGGGCCGCGACGCCAATATGTGTCGTGCGCGGCCGATTACTCGGCCGGCGTCACGACCTCGCCGGGTTTGACGTGGGCTGAGCCGCGCTGAAACATGCCTTGCAGGCGGTCCAGGTACAGGTAGATCACGGGCGTCAAGAACAGCGTGATCACCTGAGACACAGCAAGCCCACCGACGACCGTGATACCGAGCGGAGCGCGCGCCTCGGCGCCAGCGCCATGTCCGAGCGCGATCGGCAATGCGCCCGCGAGTGCGGCGAACGTCGTCATCATGATGGGCCGAAAACGGAGCCGGCAGGCTTCGTAAATGGCCGCTTCGGGGGACATGCCTTGCGTGCGTTGCGCTTCCAGGGCGAAGTCGATCATCATGATCGCGTTCTTCTTGACGATGCCGACAAGCATGATGATGCCGACAAACGCGTAGAGTGTCAGTGGCAGACCGGCCAGTGTGAGCGCGAGGAGCGCGCCCAAGCCGGCGGCCGGCAGGCCGGAGAGGATCGTCAGCGGATGGATATAGCTCTCGTAGAGAATGCCGAGCACGATGTAGACGACAAGGACGGCCAGGACCAACAGAATGCCCATGTTCGCCATCGAGGCCTCGAAGGCGGCAGCGGTGCCACCGAACGACGTGGCGATCGTCGGAGGGAGGCCGACGCGGCGCTCCATTGCCCGAATCTGGTCGATGGCGGTGCCTAACGAAACGTCGGGTGTGAGGTTGAAGGAGATGGTCACCGCCGGCAGAAGACCTTGGTGATTGACCTGGAGCGGCGCCACCTCGCGACGCTGCGTGGTCAGGGTGTCGAGTGGCAGCAGCTTGCCGCTCGATGACCGGACATAGATCTCCTTGAGACTCGCTGCGCCCTGTTGCATCTCGGGCAGCACCTCGAGGATGACAGCGTACTGGCTCGACGACGTGTAGATCGTCGACACCTTGCGAGAGCCGAAGGCCGCCGCGAGTGCCTGCTCGATCTGCCTCGCGTCGACGCCAAGCGCTGCTGCGCGATCCCGCTCGATGTCAACCATGACGGCCGGACTACCGATCTTCAGATCGCTCGTGACGTCCTGGAAACCGGGAAGCTGGCGCATCTCCTGAGTCACGGTGCCGACCCAGCGATAGAGACTTTCGAGGTCGATATCCTGAAGTGTGTATTGGTAATCGGCGTTAGAAAGCCGACCGCCGACGCGGATCGGGGGCGGGTTGAGCACGAACGAGCGGATGCCGGGTACGCTGTTGAGCGAGCGCCGCAAGTCTTGCACGATCTTATCGATGGAGGGCTCGGGGCGCTGATCCCGAGGCTTGAGCGTCATCAGGAGGAAACCCTGATTGTTGTTCGAGGCCGACCCGGAGGCGCCGACGCGCGACATGACCTGCTCGATGTTGGGGTTCATCGAAGCGAGCCGGGTGACCTCCGTTTGATAAACCCGCAGTGCGTCGTAGGAGGCGTCGATCGCCGCCTCGGTCCGCACCAGGAGGCGGCCGGTATCCTCGGCAGGCAGGAAGTCCTTCTGCAACTGGCCGTAGAGGTGCACCGTCGCCCAGATTGATGCGAAAAACGACATGAGAACGATGAACTTATGGCGCAAGCACCAACGGAGGAGCACGTCGTAGCACCAGAGCATGCCGTCGAAGACGCTTTCGCTGAGCCGATAGAGGCGTCCTCCAGAGCCGTGGTGATGGTCTTGCGTCAGCATGCGTGAGCACAACATCGGCGTCAGTGTCAGTGACACGAGACAGGACACCAGAATAGCCGCGGAAATGGTGATCGCGAACTCGTTGAGCAGGCGTCCGAGCATCCCCCCCATGAAGATCACGGGGATAAAAACCGCGATCAGCGAGACCGTCATCGAGATGATGGTGAACCCGATTTCACGGCTGCCCTTCAGGGCTGCCTCCATCGTGGAAAGGCCGTTCTCGCGGTGGCGCACGATGTTCTCGAGAACGACGATGGCGTCGTCGACCACGAAGCCGACGGCGAGCGTCAGGGCCATCAAGGACAAATTGTTGAGACTGAAGCCGAGGGCATACATCACCGCAAACGTGCCGATGATGGAAATGGGCAGGGCGATGGATGCGATGAACGTAGCCCGCAGATTGCGCAGGAAAAGGAAGATCACCATCACAACCAGGGCGGCCGCCAGGGCAAGGTGGCTCTGCACCTCGTCAATCGACGCCCGGATCGTCTGCGAGCGGTCATACATGACCTCGAGGGTCACGGATGCCGGCAACTGCTGGCGCAGCTGTGGCAGCACTCTATTGATGGCATCGACCGTCTCGACGGTATTGGAGCCGGGCTGGCGAAAAACCGCCATCATCATTCCCTGCTCATTGCCGAACCAGGTCGAGACTTTCTCCTGCTCGACGCCGTCGATGGCCTGGCCGACGTCCTTGATACGAACGGGCGCGCCGTTGCGCCAAGCGACGACGATGTCGTTGTAGCCCTGTGCCGATGCGAGATTGCCTGTCGTCTTGATCGTCATTTCCTTCGACGGGCCCGACAGGGAGCCGGTCGGTAGATTGGTATTGCCGCCCCTTATCGAGCGCTCGATGTCATCGAGGCCGACGTTGCGGGTGACGAGGCGACGCGGATCGATTTGAACGCGGACGGCATATTTTTGCTGCCCCCAGAACTGGACCTGGGCGACGCCCGAAATGGTCGAGACCTGCTGCTGGAGGACTGTCTCGGCGTAATCGCTGAGGGTGGCCATGGGCAGGGTCGCGGACGACAGGCGCACGTAGTAGATGGCGAAGTCTGCGGGATTGATCTTACGGAATGACGGGGAATCGAGCATTTCGGGGGGGAGGCTGCGCTGCGCGGCCGAGATTGCCGTCTGCACATCCAGCGCGGCGGCGTCGATATTGCGGTCAAGTTCGAACTCGATGGTGATGCGGGTCGAGCCGCTGGAACTGACCGACGTCATCGCCTTGATGCCGGCGATTCGAGAGAGCTGATTCTCGATCGGTGTGGCGACCGCCGAAGCCATCGTCTCGGGGTTGGCGCCGGGGAGATTGGCACTGATCTCAATGGTCGGGAAATCGACACTTGGCAGTTCGGCGACGGGTAGCAAACGGTACGCAAAGAAGCCGAACAGAACGATCGCCGCCATGATGAGCGTCGTCATCACGGGGCGTCTGATGCAGATTTCTGAGGGGTTCATGTTTGCCCCTTGGTCGTGGCATTCCTTGGGGAGGCCCCAAGGGGCGTCATTCTCGAATCGGGGAAAAGCCGCAGCTGACCGTCAACGACGATGCTTTCCCCGACATCGAGTCCGCGGCTGACGACCGTCTCGTCGCCAACCTCGGGACCGATGGTGACGGAACGCAACTCGGCGGTGTTATCGGGCCGGGCCACCCAAACGTAGTGGCCGCGCTGATTGATCTGGATGCCCCTGGATGGGGCAACCACTGCGTCCGGTAGCGTCGTCATGCGAACGCGTGCCTTGACGAACTGCCCCGGCACGAAGCGCTCCTCCGCGTTTGCGAAGCGGGCCATGACCGTGATCGTGCCGGTGGTCACGTCAACCGTATTGTTGATAAAGAATAACTCGCCATTCTCGCGCGCCGTCTCGTCGCCTTGCACGCGCGCCTCGACGACCAAGGGCTCGGCCGCCTTCAACCTCGCACGAAGCTCGCCGATATGTTGTTCGGGAAGAGCGAACGCCACATTGATCGGCTTGATGGCCGTCAGCATCATGATCGCCTGGGTGTCGTTGGCTTTCACCATGTTGCCGGGTGCAAGGAGGATCGAACCGACGCGACCCTCTATTGGGGCCTTGATCGTGGCGTACTCGAGGTTGAGGCGGGCGATCTCGACGGCTGCCTCGGAGGCGCTTATCGCGGCTCTCAATGCCGCGACCGACGTCTCAGCCTCCTCGAGCTTGGTTCTCGGTGAGATGCCCTTCTGAGCCAGGCTCTCGAAGCGCTTCTCGTCTGCGACTGCCTTCTCGAGATTGGCGCGGTCCCGAGCGACATTCGCTTCAGCTTGGCGCAGTTGGGCCTCGAATGGGCGGGCATCAAGTCGGAAGAGCAGGTCTCCCTGTTTGACCATCTGGCCCTCGGAGACGACGGCTTCCATCAACTGGCCGTCCACCCGCGCCTTGATCGCGACTGTCGATCGCGCCTGCACGTTACCGATCCCTTCGAGCACGATCGGCACGTCGAGGCGCCTCGTCTGAGCCAGCCGGACCGGCGCGGGGGGGAGAGCCTTGGCCGTCGCCTTCGGCTTATTGTCGCCAAAACGCTCGGCCACCCATTGTCTGAACCGGGGGTCGTTCTGGTGCGCGTACCAAGCCGAGCCGGCGACGACGAGCAAGAGCAGGAGCGCAATGACGCGTCGCATCCTCGGTGGGCCCTCTCGGTTATATGGTCTAAAGCCGGAAACGTGACGCAACGGTACAGCAGATCACGTCGCGACAGAAGGGACGCACCGCGCCTGTTCACGCCTTAGTCAACGGTTGGGTCGCACTCATTCCATCGCAGAAGCGACGGACGCATCCGTCAGAGGACCTTGCAGACCCAATGACGTCGATTGTGGGTAAACGGGCGGACCTCTCCGGGCCAGCGACCTTTCTCGCCGGCCTCGGCCCATTCGGGGCTCATCAGGACGCCCGGATTTTCGATCTCGTAGATTGCCGTGTAGATCGGACCATCGTGCGGCTTCTCGATCTTTTGGCCGCCGAGTTGCATGGTGAACGCCTCGCCCTTGATGCGAGTCGCGCCGCGTACGCCCGGCACCTTCGTGATGTAGGGCACGTGCTCTTTATCGTAGACTTCGTTGAACAGCGCTTCCTTGTCGGGGGCAACATCCATGCTGACGATAAACAGATACTTGGTCGCGATCGGCATTGGGAACTCCTCGAGCGTATGTCGGTGACACTCTAGGACGGCTGCCGACGCTTGGACAATCGTTACGACAACTCGGTTGGCCGTTATCGCGCGGTACGCTCTACCGTGGGGGCAAAACGCGGTCAGCCGGGATCTCGTCCAGTGTGCGGCTACGACGCAGTCTCAGCCAGCTTCGGGCACTGGTCTTTGCGGGGCCCGGCTCAAGGCGAGACAGCGTTGAATGAATGCGGCATTGGGGCAGAACTGCGGGTAGGCAGCTCGCTCGTCCCCAGCAGCAGCAGCAAGGGACTGCTCACAGGCAGCCGACGAGCCGCATCGGTAGCATCGTGCGCGTGCGTCGAGGAGGGCCTCGCCGGAATCGAGCCTAGCAGCTGCTGAGCTGGCACCAAACCGCTCGAGTATGCCGTCCAGCACGTCGTGCATATGCCATACCCGACCGGTCATCGGGCGATTTAGAACCCCTGGGTCCATGAGGAGGACCTCCGATATGAGCCTCTCCTGCGGATCTGATATATCAGAACGGAATTCAGGCACCAACGTGGCAGCGAGCCGCTGCCCCATTGAGTTAGGGTAAGGCTCGTGTGGTGGCGTCGGCGAAGGGGCCGCATTGACTGATAAGGCGGCGGCGCGCTCTTGGGATAAGTCGCTCAGAGACGGCGTCCGGGGTCCTCGCTCCCGGCCAACGTGGTGCTCGGCATTGAACGCCAACATGAATGTATTGCTCTCTACCACCGAACGGGGCTGGGCCGCGGCTCGTACCCATGGCGCGGTCCACCGCGGAGCCTTGTCGGATGCCCTCGAAGCTGGCTGGCGACGTCGTGACCGCGATGCATGAGACGAAGGTTGAGGCACGGCCCGTGCCAC
>JALHMC010000005.1 GCA_022844225.1 Hyphomicrobiaceae bacterium
TTCGTGCCGGCAACCGCGAGCCGATGCGAGAGAAGGATCGCAACTACATCCGCAGTGCCTGGAAAGCGGTGAACGAGGCTTCGGGCCAGCCGTTCGACGAGGCCTTTTTCGAACGGGAGACATTCACCTACGACACCGAGCCCGCCTGCCGGGCCGTGGTCACGATGCGACGCCTCGCACCGGATCAGGCGCTGGCGTTCAACCGGCGCGTCTCGGCGGCATTCTATGCCCATAACCGCGACGTGACGGACGACGACGTGCTGGCCGACATCGGAGCTGAGGCTGGCCAGGATCGTGGCGCCTTCCTCGCCGAGTTGCAGAGCGAGGA
The DNA here is from genome assembly GCA_022844225.1 of Hyphomicrobiaceae bacterium. GTDB lineage: Bacteria > Pseudomonadota > Alphaproteobacteria > Rhizobiales > Hyphomicrobiaceae. The sequence continues at coordinate 329 of JALHMC010000005.1, forward strand.
CTGCCGTAACGAGACCTTCGGCGATTTCCTGACGGCCAAGCAGTCCGGCGTCGAGGGCTTTCCCCTGCTCGCAGCAGGCGCGCCGGAATCGGGGTACGCCCTCGTCACACAGGGCTTCCGGCCGATCGATGGGCTGGTCGAGGCGATCGAGGATTGGCTTGCGAAGGGCGCTCCGGTCATGCAGCCGGGCGCGCCGGGCTAGCGGTCGCGCTGCGTTCGGGTTACTGCTCTCCCGATGACCGATGATCCGTCCTTCGACGCTGATCAGTCTCCCCAAGCTCGTGCCGAGCGCCTATGTTGGCGGTAAGGGCTTGCCGTTTTTTGCGTCGCACAGGCATCCGAGCGCAATGGACCGAGGCAAGCTCTGACATGAGCCAGGAGCATCCGCTGGAAAGCCGCTACAGGATAGCGCTCGAGTCTGCTCAGATTGGAATCTGGACGTGGAGCCGGGCGAGCGGCTTCATCGTCTGGGACGATCAGGCGCGCTCGATGCTCGGCTTTGCTCCCGAGGTGCGGCTCAGTCTCGGCGAACTCGCTGCCCTCGCTCATCCTCAAGATCGTAGTCAGCTCAGCGAAGCGCTCAGGGCAGCGCTCGATCCCTCGGGAGACGGGACGCTGGCTGTCGATGTGCGCTTCCTCGCTGAGCAGGGGGGCATGCGCTGGCTGTCGCTCTATGGCCGGTCGGAGTTTCACGACGGGGTGGTGGCTCGGATTTGCGGGGCAGTCCGCGACGTCACGACGAGCCGCAGCCTCGAGGCCCAGTCCTGGCAACTGGAGGCTCGGCTATCCGCGATCGTGTCGATCGCCGCCGATGCCATCATCTCGCTCGACAGTGAGCAACGCATCACCCTGTTCAACGACGGTGCCGAACGCTTGTTCGGTTACCGGCGCGACGAGGTCGTCGGCCAGCACCTCGAGATGCTGATCCCCGAGCGTTACCGCGCAGCCCACGGCGAGCACGTCCACCGCTTCGGGGCTGCCGGAAACGTGGCGCGCCCGATGGGCCAGCGCAGCGAGATCTTCGCGCGTCGAAAGAACGGCGACGAGTTTCCGGCCGAGGCCTCGATCTCGCACATCGAGATCGAGGGCGAGCGCATCTATACCGTCGTGCTGCGCGACGTCTCGGAGCGCAAGCGCGCGCTCGATTTGTTGACCTTGAGCCGCGCGGAACTCGAGGCGCGCGTCGCCGAGCGCACGGCCGAGCTGCAAGCCGAGATGAAGCGGCGCGAGGATACCCAGGCGCAGCTCGTGCGAACCCAGCGCATGGAGGCTTTCGGCCAGCTGACCGGCGGCGTCGCTCACGATTTCAACAACCTGCTGACCGTCATCACCGGCAACCTCGAGCTGATCGAGATGCGGCTCGAGGACGAGAAGCTGAGGACGCTGCTCAAGCGGGCGCACGATGCCGCCGAGATGGGTGCGCGCTTGACGTCGCGCCTCCTGACCTTCGCACGCCGCCGGCAATTCTCCCCCTCGCCTCTCAATCTGAACGAACAGGTGATGGGCATGGTCGATCTCCTGCGCCGCACGCTCGGTGAGGACATCGATCTCAACGCCAAGCTGGCACCTCGACTTTGGACCGTCAGGGCCGATCCCAGCGAGGTGGAGAATGCCGTTCTCAACCTCGCGATCAATGCGCGCGACGCCATGCCCAAGGGTGGGCGCCTGCTCATCGAGACAGCCAACGTGACGGCCGAACAGGGCCAGATCGGCACCATCGATCGGCTCCCGGCGGGGGACTATGTCCGGCTATCGGTCTCCGACACCGGCACCGGCATGCCGGAGGATGTGCTGGCGCACGCCTTCGAGCCGTTCTTCACGACCAAGCAGCCCGGGCGCGGTACCGGTCTCGGCCTGAGCACGATCTATGGCTTCGTACGCCAGAGCGGCGGCACCGCCACGATCTATTCCGAGCCGGACCTCGGCACCACCGTGACGCTCTACCTGCCGCGCACGGATGACGATGCACCTGCCGCAGCCGAACTTCGCGACGATCATGTCCCCCTCGCGCGCGGCGAGGCTGTGCTGCTGGTCGAGGACAACGCGGAGGTCCGCGAGGTCACCCGGCAGAGGCTCGAGATTCTCGGCTACCGTGTGCTCGAAGCTTCCAACGGTGCCACCGCGATCGCGCTGTTGGCCGCGGGAAGCACCGTCGACATCGTCTTCAGCGACGTGGTGATGGCCGGAGGCTTGTCTGGTTTCGATGTCGCACGAGAGGTCCGGCAGCGCTGGCCAACCACACGCATCCTGCTGACCTCAGGCTATCCTGACGACATTCTGCGCGGGCAGGGTGCCGAGATGCAGGACCTGCGCATTCTGCGCAAGCCCTACAGCCGTCTCGAGTTGGCCAAAGCGCTGCGGGACGTCCTCGACGCATGACCCTCACCTAGGTCGACCCGTGTCGACGCGACCCGAGCCGCCCGTTGGGGACATCAGCCAAGCAATTGGCCACCGTCGACCATCAGCGTCTGCCCCGTCACCCAGCTCGCCAGATCACTGGCCAGGAACGCCGCCACCGTCGCGATCTCTTCCGGGTGCCCCATCCGGCCCCAGGGGATCGACTTCAGCGTCGCGTTGTAGAGGTTGGGGTTCTGGGTCTTGCGCTGCTCCCAGATGCCGCCCGGGAACTCGATCGAGCCGGGCGCGATGGCATTGACCCGGATCTTCTTCGGCGCGAGCGCGAGCGCCTGGCTCGCGGTGTAGTTATTGATGGCTGCCTTCACCGCTGCGTAGGGCGCGCTGCGGACCGACGCCGCGAATCCGGAAATGGACGATATGTTGATGATCGACCCACCGCCGGCCTTTTCCATGAAGGGAATGGCGACGTGCGAAGCACGGACGGTCGCCATGACGTCGATGTTGAGCCCGGACGCCCAGCCCGCCTCGTCGTCGGTGTGGCCGAAGCCGGACGCATTGTTGACCAGCACGTCGATACCGCCGAGCGCGTCGCCCGCCGCCTTGACGTAGGCTTTGACCTGCTCGCCGTCGGCCAGATCACAGACGCCGGCATGCACTTTGCCGCCATGGCGGCCCAGGGCCGCTGCGGTTTCATCGAGCCCCGCCTTGCCCCGCGCGCAGATGGCGACTGCGGCGCCGTCCCGGGCGAACGTCTCCGCGATGGAGCGGCCGATGCCGCGGCTCCCGCCGCAGACGACGATGCGTTTGCCTTTGAAATCGAACTGCATGTGATGGTCTCCCTGGCCCCGCGCGGGCCTGTTCACGATGGCGCGCACGTTTGCATTCTGCGTTCCGATCGGCAATCGGCGCGTGATGATCGTATGCCGGAAAGCCCCCGTTAGGGCGTGCGTGGGAGACTGGCGGCGCTTGGACCGGAGCCCTTGATGCCGACCTCCCCGACACACGTTCGCCAGCCATCCAAGCGCGCCCTGTTGTGGGTGGCGATCCTAATCCCCGTCGTTACGGCGACCCCGGCTTCATCCGTGCCCTGCCCTTCTCCCCCACCCCCGGTGAAGGATCTGGACCTGCCGCGCTTCTACGGCGACGACGACGGGAGCAAGATCGATCCCGAACTCGCCCGCCGGCACAAGGCGGCCGTGGAGCCGCTGACGGCCTTCCTCAGGCAGGTGGTGGCTGATACGGACAAGGCAGCGAGGCGAGGTGATGAGAAGGCCGCACGATGCGCGCTCGACTGGATCGCGGCGTGGGCCAAAGGCGAGGCCTGGCTCGGCCACATGGGCACGAAGCAGGCCGAGTATCAGCGCAAGTGGGATCTGGCAGGGGTCGCGCTCGCCTACCTCAAGCTCAAGCGACACGCCTCGCCGGCCCATCGCAGCCTGATCGAACCCTGGCTCATCCGTTTCGCCGACACCGTTCGAGCCTTCCAGCTCGCACCCGGCCGCAAGCGCAACAATCATCTCTATTGGCTGGGCCTCAGCCTTTCCGCGACCGCGATAGCCACGGAAAGCCCGCGTCACTGGCAAGCCGCTCACGCGATCATGACCGAGGCCCTCGGCCACGTACAAGCTGACGGCACGCTTCGGCTCGAACTCGAACGGGGTCAACGGGCGCTGCATTACCATGCATTCGCCCTCACACCGCTCGTCGTCATGGCCGAGCTGGCCGCCCTGCGAGGCGAGAACTGGTACGGGGCGGCCGGAGGCCCGCTCGACCGACTGCTGGGGCGAACGCTTGCCGGGATCGACGATCCCAGTTCTTTCGCGGCGTTGGCTGGCGTCGGACAGGAAGATCCCGCCGGACGGGGCTACGGGTGGCTGGCGCTCTATCGCGGCCGCTTCCCGGAGCGGTTGCCCGGACGACTGCCGGAGGTGCCCGACGCGCATCGCTGGCTCGGCGGGGACGTGCGGCTTCTTGGGCCTTCGCTTGCGGCCAGGGGACCGTAATTTACCCCTCTCACCAGCGCCGACATTCAACTGCACGATTTTTACGCATAGGCAGAGCACGCCCCTTCTAGTCTGCCTGATTTTTCATCTCGAGAGTACCCCGCCATCTAACCACCCTGATATTTCTGTCGCATTTTCAAACTGTTAAGATTCTCTCTCGAACTGGCACAGGACTTGACTCTGGCCTGATGCCTGCCGTGCGGCAGGCGGGGCACGCGCGTCGCGCCTCATGGGGGTCGATAGCGGCGAAAGAGGCCAAGCTATGAAGCTGATCACAGCGATCATAAAGCCCTTCAAGCTGGAGGAAGTCCGATCGGCGCTGACCGATCTCGGTCTCCAAGGCATGACGGTCACCGAGGTGAAAGGTTACGGACGGCAGAAGGGGCATACCGAGATCTACCGCGGCGCCGAGTACGCGGTGAACTTCCTGCCGAAGATCAAGATCGAGGTGGTGGTCGCCGACGGTGACGCCGACAAGGCCGCAGATGCCATCGCGGGTGCCGCCAAGACCGGCCAGATCGGTGACGGCAAGATCTTCGTCTCATCCATCGAGCACACGGTGCGCATCCGTACCGGCGAAACCGACGACAACGCGCTCTGAGCCGATCCGCTTACGTTCAACAGTCCAGAAACGGGGAATAGATAGACATGTCGAGAGCTCTTACGCGTCTCGGGGTTCCAGCCGCGGGCGCCTTGCTCGCGCTCGGCGCCTTTGCGCTTCCGGCGTTTGCCGCCGCGCCAGTGCCGGCAAAGGGCGACACCGCGTTCGTGTTCACTACGACGGTGCTGGTCCTGCTGATGACAATCCCCGGCCTTGCCCTTTTCTATGGCGGGTTGGTTCGCTCGAAGAACATGCTGTCGGTTCTGATGCAGGTGTTCGCCATCACCTGCCTCATGTCGATCATCTGGGTGGTTTACGGCTACAGTCTCTCCTTTACCAATGGCGGGTCACTGAACAACTGGGTCGGAGGGCTCGACAAAGCCTTCCTGAAGGGTGTCACGGCCGAGTCCACGGTCGCCACGTTCTCCAACGGTGTCGTCATCCCCGAGTATCTCTACATCTGCTTCCAGATGACGTTCGCCTGCATCACGCCAGCTCTCATCATCGGCGCATTCGCCGAGCGAGTGAAGTTCGGCGCGCTGATGCTGTTCGTCATTCTTTGGGCGACCTTCATCTACTTCCCGATGGCCCACATGGTCTGGTACTGGGCGGGTCCGGACGCGATCGGCGATGCGGCAAAGAAGGTGGCCGAATCAACCGGTGACGCGAAGAAGGCTGCCGAGGTCGCTCTGGCTGCCGTGCAGGCTGATGCCGGCATGCTGTTCAAGTGGGGTGCACTCGACTTCGCCGGCGGCACGGTGGTGCACATCAATGCCGGTATCGCGGGTCTCGTCGGTGCAATCGTCATCGGTCGCCGCGTCGGCTACCGGCGCGAACAGATGGCGCCTCACTCGCTCACCATGACTATGATCGGCGCGGCCTTGCTCTGGGTCGGCTGGTTCGGCTTCAATGCGGGCTCCAACCTCGAGGCCAATGGCACCGCGGCGCTTGCGATGATCAACACGTTCGTCGCCACGGCAGCGGCAGCACTCGCCTGGATGCTCGCGGAGTGGCTCGAGAAGGGCAAGCCGTCGCTTCTCGGTCTGGTCTCGGGGGCGATTGCCGGTCTCGTCGCCGTCACGCCGGCCTCCGGCTTTGCGGGCCCGATGGGCTCGATCGTGCTGGGTCTCGTTTCCGGCGTGATCTGCTTCATCGCATGCACGACCATCAAGAATGCCCTTGGCTATGACGACAGTCTCGACGTCTTCGGCGTGCACGGCGTCGGGGGCATCGTCGGTGCCATCGGCACGGCCTTCGTCGCAGCGCCCGTCTTCGGCGGCGCCGGCATCCTCGACTATGCGGCCAAGCCCGGCGAAGCGGTGGTTGGCGCCTACGACATCATGGGCCAGTTCGCAACCCAGTCGAAGGCGGTCGTCGTGACGCTGATCCTCTCCGGCGTGGGCTCTTTCATCATCTTCAAGATCGTCGATGTGATCGTCGGCTTGAGGCCCGAAGAGCAGGCTGAGCGCGAAGGTCTCGATCTCACCCAGCACGGCGAGCGCGCCTACAACAGCTAGGACCGTTCGAGAAACACGACACACCGGCCCCGATGGTCTCCCCGGGGCCCCGACGAGGCGAGGATCCGTCATCCTCGCCTCGTTCGCGTTTGCGGGGCCTACCTGCCGAGCTCTCAGAGGCCGCAGCTATCGCTCAAGGATGATCCGCGCTGTCGGACCCAGTCGCGCCAGCAACAGCCGCATGTGGGCGGCGTTCAAGGCGATGCAGCCCTCCGTCGGAGCGTAGCCTGGCCGGGCCAGATGCATGAAAATCGCGCTGCCGCGCCCGACCGCACGGGGGCGCAGATTGTAGGCCAGCACGATGACGACGTCGTAGAGGTTGTCCTCACGCCACAAGCGCTCGGCGCTGGCGGGATAGGGGTGGCGAACTTGACGGTTGTAGTTGCGATCCCCGGGCGCATCACACCAGCCGTCCTGCGGACTGATGGCACGCACGGGCAGCGCCGTGCGCGGCCGTGGCGCCCTGTCGGCTCGCCAACGCACCTCGACGAGCCCCCACCGTCCAGCCGGCGTCGCGCCGTCACCCTCGCGCTTGATGGCTGTGAGGCCGCTCTTACCCAGGGCACATCGCCACCGGAGGTGGCCGCATTCTAGCATCCCCTGACGCGCCGAGCGGGATATCAACCTCAGTCTGAGACTCCGGGTTCGCCTTGGCGGACTCATCGATCGCAACCTTGTCATCGGATCCCCCGCCCGAGACTGTTTCATCGGGCACTCGAATGCTACTATGTTGTCTCGTCGCGACTTCACGGGAGCCCACAATGAGCACGGCCCGCACCATTCTTCTCGTCGACGACGACGAGGAACTGCGCGAAAGCCTCAAGGATCAACTGGCCCTCCACGACGAGTTCGACATTCATACGGCGGGCACGGCAAGCCAGGGCATCGATATTGCCAAGAAGGAACGGCTCGACCTCGTCATCCTCGATGTCGGACTCCCTGACATGGACGGGCGCGAGGCGTGCAAAATCCTGCGGAAGTCGGGCTTCAAAAGTCCGATCATCATGCTGACAGGGAACACGGCCGACTCGGACGTCGTGCTCGGCCTCGATGCCGGTGCCAACGACTACGTGACTAAGCCCTTCAAGTTCGCCGTGCTGCTCGCCCGCATCCGTGCGCAGCTGCGCCAGCACGAGCAGAGTGAGGACGCCGTTTTCGCGATCGGACACTACACGTTCAAGCCCGCCTCGAAGATGCTTGTCGACGAAAAAGGCGCGAAAATCCGGCTGACCGAGAAGGAAACCTCGATCCTGAAATACCTCTATCGATCGGGAGAAAAGGTCGTCACTCGAGACGTCCTGTTGCACGAGGTGTGGGGCTACAATGCCGGCGTGACGACCCACACGCTCGAGACGCACATCTACCGCCTCCGGCAGAAGATCGAGAAGGATCCGTCGAACGCCGAGTTGCTCGTAACCGAGATGGGCGGCTACAAACTCGTGCCGTAACGCATCAGCGGGAACCCGTAGGAGCCCGACACGTTCTCCTCGCTGCCCGGGGCGCGCACGTGGCCTCGACGAAGTCAGCCAGGGGCTGCCGGACACCGCGATGCAATCTTTCAACTGCACCAGCTGCAGACGCGTGACCTACTTCGAGAATAGCCTTTGTCTCGGATGTGGCGCGGCGCTCGGTTTCGACGCCGATGCGCTGACGATCAAGGCGCTCGAACCCACCGCAGACGACGCCACCTTGTTCGCGGAGATTGGAGCCGGCGACGCCGGCCGATTTTTCCGCCGCTGTTCGAACGCGGATCACGGGGCCTGCAACTGGCTCGTGGTGCCGGAGGAACCCGCCGGCCTCTGCCGCGCGTGTGCGCTGAACAGGACCATTCCCGATCTCTCCGAGCCGGGCCAGCTTGCGGCATGGCGCGAGGTAGAATCGGCCAAGAAACGGCTCGTCTATTCCCTGATCCGTTTCGGTTTGCCGATCGAAGGCTGTCCACCGGACGTGGCTCCCCTCACGTTCGATGTGGTCCCGAATGCGCAGACGGGCCACCTCGACGGAGTCATTACGATCGATGTCGCCGAGGCCGACACCATCGAGCGCGAGCGGCGGCGCGAGCATTTCGACGAGTTGTACCGATCATTGCTCGGGCATCTGCGGCACGAGGCCGCCCACTACTACTGGCCCATCGTCGTCGAACGCACCGGCCTCATCGAGCCGTTTCGGGCCCTGTTCGGTGACGAGCGCGCCGATTACAGCGAGGCTCTCGCCCGGCATCACGCCAATGGCCCTCCCAGCGATTGGTCGTCGACATTCGTATCGGCCTACGCCACCGCGCACCCATGGGAGGATTGGGCCGAGACGTGGGCACACTATCTCCACATCGTCGATACGGTCGATACCGCTGAGGCCAGTGGCCTGGAGCCGCGCGCCAAGGGACTTGCTCTCGGGTCCGCTTGGCCATTCGGGCGCATCGACATCTACCGGAATATGTCGCTCGAAGAACTCGTGGAGCGCTGGTTCCCCCTGACGACGGCGCTCAACGAGTTGACCCGCAGCATGGGCCACCGGGACTTCTATCCCTTCGTGACACCGGCAGCGGTCATCCCGAAGTTCGAATTCGTGCATCGGGCCATCCGCGAGGCCGTCGCCTCGGCGACTCGTGACTTACCGGTCACGATCGAGCCTTGAGCACACCAATCTCCCCAACGGCAGGCCCGCATTTGGCGCACGGCCTGCGAATCGCGCATTGGTGAAGGCGTTGTGGGCCACGCCTTCGCGTTGCGCATGCGTGGACGTCGCCCACCCCGGAGATCTCAATGGCCCTCGATCTGATTGCCGACCGCCTGCAACGCCACGAAGCCTTTCGCGGCTTGGAGTCCGAGCAGATCGAGCGCATCGCGCGCGAGGCCGAGCGCCTGATCTTCCGCAATGGCCAGAAGATGCTGGAGGCCGGATGCGACGGTGACGGCGCGATCGTCATCATCTCGGGTTACGCCACGGCTCTGGCCGATCCCGAGCTTGATGTGGAGGCTTATGAGATCGAGGCCGGGGCGATGCTCGGCGAGGCGGCGATGCTGTCCGAGCACCAATTCCGAGTGACTGTCGTCGCAGCCGGCGACGTCAAGGCCGTCCGGATCAACCGGTCGACGCTCCTTGCGCACATGCAAGAAGATCCGACGCTTGCCGAGCATTTCTTTTGCCGCGTCGTCAGCCGCCTGCAGCGGGTCGCCGTCGAGCTGAGGCTGATCGATGAGCGGCTCGCGGCCGTGAGCCAGCCTGCGTCCCATGCCGCCGCCACTGGCTGATCGGCCTCCCCGTCAGGCAGTGGCCGGTCCCGCGGTGGCTTGGCGCTTGCGCATGTAGAGGGCGCCGAAATCGACCGGATCGAGCATCAGCGGCGGCATGATTCCACCATCGCGGGTCATGTCGGCAACGATGCGGCGAACGAAGGGAAAGAGGAGCGTCGGACACTGGATGTTGAGTACGGCCTCGAGCACGTCCGGCGGTGCGTTCTCGATCCTGAACAGGCCCGAATAGGCGAGTTCCATGTCGAAGATGACGCCGATCGACTTGCTCTCGGCGCGGGCCTTGAACGAGAGCGTGCTCTCGTAAACGCCGGGCCCGACCTGCTCGGGGCTTACGTCCATCTCCAGGTTGAGGTTCGGGTTCTCGGCCTGCGACGTCATCAGCTTCCGGATGCTCGGGCTCTCGAAGGAGAGATCCTTGACGTACTGACCGATGATGCGGATCTGCATCTGCTGCTCCGCCGCCGCCTGCGGGGGACTGCCATTGCCTTTTGCGGGCTCGGTCATCGGAACAGTGCTCCTCTCGCGGGTGCAGCATCGGCGCCGCGTGACATGGCGATTCGAAACCGGACGTTCAGGTCGCCCAGTCTCCGCTCGAACACCGTCGACCGGTACGTTCCGGAAACTGGCGCTCGGCTGGCTAGCACTCCCCCTGCTGGCCGGCAAGGCGTTTCGCGGGCGGATTCACGACAGACCTAAGCGGGTTCCTAAGCCACCCAATGGGGGACAGCACCGAGGCGCCGGCCGACCTGTGAGATGCTCTGTCTCCAATTTCCCGGGCGATTCGAAATCTGCAGCTGGATCAAAGCTGTAAAGCTCAGTACGCGCAGAATGCATAGCTCATATGCGATTCCCTAACCTTGACCACTGTATCCTTGATGATGATAACTACGGATACTATCTTAAAAAGGCGAGTCGGTGGCGATGCTAGCCGCCCTGCTGACGGAGGACGCTGCATGGCAGACGGAGATCGCAATTTCGGGTGGTTAACGACCGACGTTGCGCGTCTTCTTCGGACGATATTCGATCGCCGTGTCAAGGCGTTGGGTATCACCCGTCCGCAATGGCTGGCGATCGTACGACTGAACCGGCGTCCCGGCGCCAGTCAGTCGGAACTCGCCGACATGATGGAAATAGAGAAGGCGCCCGCGGGTAAGATCGTCGATCGACTCGAGGAGCGCGGGTGGGTGGAACGGCGTCCCGATCCGGTGGATCGGCGCATCAACCGGATCTTTCTCACCGAGCTCGGCGAGCGCGTCCACGCCGTGATCTGGCCGATTGCACAGTCGACCGTCGCTGACGCCCTGGTCGATTTGACCGACAACGACATCGTCCATCTCACGCAGCTTCTGTCGCGCGTCAAATACCGACTGGGGCAGATGGCGGAAAATGACAGCATGGTCGAGGACGCCTTGTTCGAGGGTCTCGACGATCCAGTCATGGGAGACGCCCAATCCGCCTGAGGATGGCTCGACCGGAAGGGCCATGAGCCCTTGGCTGGAGCGAGCCGCAACCTCGAAACGTAGCCGAGCAGATCTCTAACAGTCGCAAACGTCGCATCCTTTTCCAAGTGAGACCGAGCCAAAATGCGCCTACTCAGACCCTTCCTGCTGATCGCCGTACCGGCCGCCGCCGTGGCCGGTGCAATGCTCTGGTACTTGTGGGGTGGCCGCTATATCGGCACCGAGAACGCCTACGTGAAGGCCGACATCGTCCACGTTGCGGCCGAGGTGGCGGGCCGTGTGGTGGAGGTCGGCGTCAAGGATCATGCGCAGGTCAAACCGGGTGATCTGCTGCTAAAGATTGATCCCGAGCCCTACAAGCTGGCGCTGGAGCAGGCCGATGCCGAGCTCGACCAGACACGGGCCAGGGTCGCCGCATTGCGCGCCGAATATCACGAGGCGACCGCCGAGTTGCGCGAGGCCGAGGATCGCGTGCAATTCTTCGATGCCCAGCGCGACCGCCAGCGTCGGCTTGCCGACAAGGGCGTCGGCAAGGCGTTCCAGTTCGAGGAGGCCGATTCCAACGCCGACGCGGCGCGGGCTCGTGTGACTGCGTCTCGCCAGAAGATGCAGCGGGTCCTCGCCCAACTGGGTGGAAATCCGCAGATCGAGACGGACGCTCATCCGCTCGTTCGTGAGAAGTCGGCTGCGCGCAGTCGCGCGCAACTCGATCTCGACAGGACGGTCGTGCGTGCTCCGCTGGGTGGCCTCGCCGTCAACGTGAAGCTGCTTCCGGGCGAGCATGTTCGCGCCGCGACGCCCCTGTTTGCGCTGATCAGCGATGCGACGCCGTGGGTCGAGGCAAACTTCAAGGAGACCGAGCTCACCTACGTCCGCCCCGGTCAGACGGCCACCGTCGTGCTCGATATCTATCCCGACGTAATGTGGCAGGCCGAGGTGGAGAGCATCAGCCCTGCCACAGGTGCAGAGTTCGCGCTATTGCCGCCTCAGAACGCGTCCGGAAACTGGGTGAAGGTCGTGCAGCGCCTGCCAGTTCGCCTGAAGCTGAAGCCGAACGAGAGTGCGGAGCCGCTGCCCCTCCGCGCTGGCATGACGGCCTCAGTGAGCGTGGACACGAAGCGCGAGCGCCGCCTCAGCACATTGTTCGGGGGACGTAGCGTCGCGGCGACCGTCAAACCCTGACTGCGGCTGCAGCAACACGGCCAGAGTAAAAAAGGCATCCGGACCTCGGGTTCGGGTGCCTTTTCTTTTGCGTCCGCGGCTTTAATCTACGAATCTCCTCCTATCCGTCTTTTGTCCGCCAGATTTTCGGCGAATATTGCGACGGAGCGGCAACGCTAGTGCCGTTATCACCATGCCGGGGAAGTCAACCGACTTAAGAAGGGAAGCTTGTAATGCGATTGTCTCTGAAAGCTCTGGCGGCTGCGGCGCTGATGGTGGCCGGATTGGCCGTCACGAGCGCCGAAGCCGCGCCTGCGGGTGCCGGCCTCGTGCCTCTGAACAGCGCCGTCGAGTCGGCACCGATCGCGCAGAAGACCCACTGGGTGCGCCGCTGCCATCGCACGCGTTACGGAAGCGTACGCTGCCACCGCGTGTGGGTGAAGCCGCGCCACTACAGGCCGTATGGCCACTACAGGCCGCACCGCGGCTACCACAGGCCGCACCGCCACTACCGTCGCTACTAAAAAGGCGCGCGGCGCCGATCATATTCGGCAAACGCAGGGCCGCCTCCATCGAGGCGGCCCTTTGCCTTTCCAGCGATCATTCGGCCAGCCTTAAAGTGCAATCACTTTGCCGGGGTTCATGATGTTGGTGGGGTCGAGTGCCCGCTTGATCCGCGTCATCAGCTCGATCTCGACCGGGCTCTTGTAGCGCAAGTTCTCCTCGCGCCGCACCACGCCGATGCCGTGCTCGGCGCTGATCGAGCCGCCCAGGTCGACGACGATGTCGTGCACGATTTTATTGATCGCTTCCCGCTCGGCATTCCACTGGTCGAACGTCCAATCCGCGGGTCGCACGGGGTTGTAGTGCAGGTTGCCATCGCCGACGTGCCCGAAACAGCAGAACCGGGATGTCGGATAGGCCGCCAACATCGCTGAGTCGGCACGCCGGATGAACTCGGTGATGCGCGAGAGAGGCACCGAGACGTCATGCGGCACCGCGCCGCCGGCAGCCTGCACACCGAACGGCAAATCTTCGCGCACCTTCCAGAGCTTGCGCGCCTGCTCGCCGGACGTGGCCAGCACAGCGTCGTGCGCGATCCCCTTTTCGACCGCCTCGCCCAGTATGTGCGACAGCGGCTCGGCCAATGATCCCGGCTCCCCCTGCCCGGTCACTTCGGTCAACACATACCAAGGGTATGCGACCGGCATTGGATCGGTGGAACCCGGTACGCCTGCGAGCAGAAGGTCGACCGTTGGACGGCTGATCAGCTCGAACGAAGAGACGCTTTCGCCGATCGCCTGGCGCATGAGGCCAAGGAGCGCCACGGCATCGTCGGGCGTGCCAACGGCAATCCAAGCCGATTGAGACTCGCTTGGCCGCGGAAACAGCTTGAGCACCGCTGCAGTGATGATCCCGAGTGTACCTTCGCCGCCGATGAAGAGCTGCTTCAGATCGTAGCCCGTGTTGTCCTTGCGGAGCCCCTTGAGGCCATTCCATACCTGACCGTCGGGCAGGACCACTTCCAGTCCGAGAACGAGATTACGGGTGTTGCCGTAGCGCAGTACCTGGATGCCGCCGGCATTGGTCGAGATATTGCCGCCAATCTGGCATGTTCCCTCTGCACCGAGGCTCAAAGGAAACAGGCGATTGACGTCTGCCGCCTGACGCTGGATCTCCTGCAGTACGACGCCCGCCTCGACCGTGATCGTATCGTTCTTCAAGTCGATCTCGCGGATTGCCTTCATGCGGGAAGTGGAAACGATGACCTCGTTCATGCCGGTGCCGGGCTGGCTACCGTAGGTGAGCCCTGTATTGCCGCCCTGCGGTACGATGGCCGTGCCCGTCTCGGCGCAGATGCGAACGATGTGCGATAATTCGTTGGTCGTGCGCGGGCGCAGGAAGAGCGGCGAAGCGCCCTGCCAGTTGCCGCGCCAGCTTTTGGCATACGGCAAGATGTCTTCGGGCTTGTCGAGGTAGCCGCCTTCCCCTGCAGCCGCCTTCAGACGCTCGAGGACGCTTGCTGGGATCGGCTGACGCGGTGTGCTGGTCGATGTGGCCATGTCGTCTCGGGCTCGTCTCGGATTGTTTGGCGAGGCGGGGCGCTGGCGCGACCCCGCATGTGACCGCTCTTCAGCGACCGGTCCAGGCCGGCTTGCGCTTGGCGAGGAAGGCGTCGAGACCCTCGCGGAAGTCGGCGCTGGTGTAGACCTTGGCGACGAGGTCGTGGTCGTCGACTTTAGGGGCGGCCTCGCGGATACGGCGCATCAGCTCCTTCGTCGTCGACAAGGTCAGCGGCGCGAAACCGGCTATCTGATGGGCGAGCGCCTTGGCACGCGCCTGGAGCGCCTCGTGATCGTCCGCGAGTTCGGTCACGAGACCCGCGGCGAGGCACTCCTCGGCGCTCATCAGGCGCGAGGTGAACAGCAGATCGACCACGCGGGGCGCGCCCATCAAACCAACGAGGCGCTGCAGGCTGGTGGCCGAGAGGCAATTGCCGAGCGTCCTCGCGATCGGGAACCCGTAGCGGGCATCGCGCGTCGCGATGCGCATGTCGCAGCACGCCGCGATCGCTGCTCCGCCGCCTGTGCAGGCGCCCGCGATGGCCGCGATCATGGGGACGGGACACCGCTCGATGGAGGACAGGATCTGGTCCACTCGGGCCTCGTAATCAAGACCATCCTCGGGCGTCTTGAAGTCGCGGAACTGGGCGATGTCCGTGCCCGCCGCAAACGCCTTCGGGCCCGCCCCGGTGACCACGATCGCGCGGATCGTGCCGTCGCGCGCCTCGCCGTCGCAGAGTTCGGCCAGCCGGGCATACATCGCGAACGTGAGGGCATTGTATTTTTCGGGGCGATTGAGGGTGATGGTCATCACCGGCCCATCGCGCGCAACGAGGACGTCTTCGTTCATGGCATGCCTTTCAGAGGGCGCTTCGGTCCGGATAGCAGCAGGCGCGGCGGAGAAGCGCAAGCTTTGCGAGGCGTTTCGCCCCGTGCGGCGCCGTCAGCGCCCGGCCGTGATCTCGAGCGCGATCTCGTGGAGCCGGGGGTCGCCGCACGCCAGAATGCGGCCGCCCTCCTCCGCACGACCACCGGCCCAGTTGGTGACGACGCCGCCGGCCCTCTCGATGATCGGGATGAGCGGGACGATATCGTAGGACTTCAAGCCGGCTTCGACGATGATATCGATATGACCGGCGGCCAGCAGACAATAGGCATAGCAGTCGCCGCCGAACCGAGTGAGGCGCGCTTGAGCGCGCAGCCGCGCGAAGACCTGGGCTTCGTGGCCTTTCGCGAAAAGATCCGGGCTGGTGGTCGTCAGTCGCGCATCTTCGAGTCTCGGGCAGGCCACGGTGTGCACACGTCGCGCCCGTCCATCCGTGCTTCGCCAATGGGTTGCCGCGGCACTCGACCAGATCCGCTCGCGCGTATAGGGCTGATCCATCAGCCCGATTTCGGCTTTTCCCTCGTGCGTGACGCCGATCAGTGTGCCCCAGAGCGGCATTCCGGTGATGAATGCACGCGTGCCGTCGACCGGATCGATCACCCACGTGTAGGGGGCCGACCCAGGTGCATGTCCCATTTCCTCGCCGAGGATACCGTGATCGGGGTGGAGCACAGCCAATCGCTTCCGGATCGCGCGCTCGCCCGCCCGGTCGGCCTCGGTCACGGGGTCGAAAGCGCCGGCAGATGCCTTGTTGTCGATAGCTATGGGCTTGCGGAAATGCTTGAGAATCACCTTGCCGGACGCATCGGCGAGATCGTGGGCGGTGGCGACCAGTCGGGCCGTCGAGAGGGTGGGGGACGTCGGCATCGGCAGGCGGTGCTCCGTTGGCTCGGCTCGTTCTCGCGGTTTGGGTCTGTCGGGTGAGTGTGCCCGAATTTGAGAACCACGAGACCAGGTTGCGACCGAATTTGTGACTTCCAGGACACAACGTTACGCGAAGGTCACGGATCAGATGACCACGGACATTGTCCGAATCGGCGGCTCACCCCATACACAGATCGGTGGCCTCGCGCGAGACCGTTTCGCTCATCATGACCGAATCCTCGGCAAGCGCGGGCGATGGTGTTTCCTCCCTGGACTTGAGGCCGCTCTCCGAACGATGAGCGGCTTATTTTTTTGACACTTGACGCTTACGTCAAGGAAATCCCCGCTCCGGCTGTCCGGCATCACCACTGCATTTCTGCTATGCAGCAACGGCATGGCCGTTGAAAGAACACACGAAACCCTCCCCATTCGCGAAGTTGCACGAGCTTGCGGCAATCGCCTGGTTGCAGTGCACAATCTTTATCCTTGAAGAATGACGGTTGCCCCTCTACATAGGCGATGTGGCGCTGACGAGCTTCGGCCCGGCGGCCCCACAGCCCTCCTTTGGGCGTTTCCTCCCTAGACTTGGGCCGTTCGCAAGAACGGCCCCTTTTCTTTTCCGGGAAGTGCATGGGCTGCCCAGCCGAGGCGCGCGAAGAGCCGCACCGGGTATTATTCCGCCGCCGCTCGTCCGCCGATCAGCCCGGGGAAATCTTCGACCAGCCGAGCGAACACACGGGCAAGTGTCGCGGCGAGCGCGTCGAACCCCTTATTCCGCGCAAATGTGCTCTCGTCGAGATATAAGGCCCGATTGATCTCGACCTGCAGGGCATGGAAGCCGCGACCCGGCCGTCCGTAATGCTCGGTGATGAAGCCGCCGGCGTATGGACGATTGACGTGCACCTCGTGGCCCGTCGCCGCTATCGTATCTTTCAGGAATCGCGTCAGCTTGCTGTCGCACGAGGTCCCGAAACGGTCGCCCAGGACGAAGTCAGGTCGTGAGTTGGCGGGTTGGCCGACGGGCGACGAGGGCATGGAATGGCAGTCGATCAGGATCGCGACGCCGAACCGGCGGCGTGTCTCCTCCAGTAGCCCCGCGAGCGCCGCATGAAACGGCTTGTAGAGGCGATCGATCCGCTCGATGGCGACACCCACGGGTAGGCGACCGCGATAAATCTCCTCGTTGTCGGCGACGATCCGCGCGATCGTGCCGAGACCCCCGACGACCCGTACCGACTGCGTGTTGGCAAACGGGGGAAGCGGTCCATCAAAGAGATCGGGATCAAGCTCGTAGGGTTCGCGGTTGACGTCGACGTATGCTCGCGGGAAGCGCGCCGAAATGAGCGGCACGCCGAGCCTCGCCACGCCAGCCAGCAACTCGTCCACATAGCAGTCCTCGGACTTGCGCAAGGCGCGTGCATCGAGTCGAGACTGTTCGAGAAACAGCTCCGTGTAGACGCGTCCGGAATGGGGTGAGCAGAACACGAAGGGCCCTGCCTGCACGTGGGGCGCAAGGATCACCATCGGCGGATCGAGCTCCGCCGCTATGGACCGTCTCTCCCGCTCGGGCATAGGCGCGTCCTGCACCACGTCAATCGTTCATCCGCCTAGGGACGCCAAACCTGGGGCCCGACGTCGAGGCCGCCTGCGCCCAAGGGCTTGTCCGGCCGCCTTGGTAATGTGCCGCGCCGACGCCGGGAAGTCCATGCGAGGTTTGAGCCTGTTTGCACGATTTGGCCCCGGCTTGTGAGGCAGATTCTTTCACATGGGCCTCCGATGCCTGTTATTTCATGGCCTGTTTACCAAATTGACGTCAGATTTCCGTCGTCTCTTGAGACTTTGATCATACTCGCGTCCCTTCTCCCCCGACTTCGCGCGCCGAGACCCCGTCATGACAATCAAGGCCTCCCCCCTCTCGCATCAGCGCATCCTTCTCGCAGAGGACGACGATTCAATGCGCGGCTTCCTCACGCGGGCCCTCGAGCGAGCGGGTTACGATGTGATGGCCTTCGACAACGGCGCCGACGCCTTTGCGCGTTTGAAGGAGGAGCCGTTCACGCTACTGCTTACAGACATCGTGATGCCACGCATGGACGGCATCGAACTCGCCCGCCGCGCCAGCGAACTCGATCCCGACCTGAAGATCATGTTCATCACGGGTTTTGCGGCGGTGACGCTCAACAGCGAGGTGAAAGCGCCGAAGGATGCCCGCGTGCTCTCGAAGCCGTTCCATTTGAAGGATCTGGTGCTTGAGGTCGAGAAGCTGCTCGCCGCCTGACCCGCGATCGACGAAGAGCCTCAGCCAGTGCCCCGAAGCGGCTTGCGCGCACCACCGGATGCCGATATACGGTCCCTCTCCGATTTGACCCACCGGATGACGGGCGCTTAGCTCAGCGGTAGAGCACTACCTTGACATGGTAGGGGTCACAGGTTCGATCCCTGTAGCGCCCACCACTGATCTAGACGATTTTGCGCACGCAACTGCGCCGCCACGCACCCCTCTTGTTCGAGCGGGTCGCTATAGGGCACAACAAGCGGTCAGCTCGCGCCCGGGACCCGCTCCATGACCCCACTTCTCGACGGCCTCAGGATTATCGACATCACGACCATCCTGCTCGGGCCATTCGCCACGCAGATCCTCGGCGACATGGGCGCCGACGTTATCAAGATCGAGGCGCCGGACGGCGATCAGAACCGATGGAACCCCCCGCATGGCGAGACCGGCATCGGAGCGGGTTTCGCCGGCAACAACCGCAACAAGCGGTCGATTGCTCTCGACCTCAAGTCGGAGGACGGCAAGGAGATCCTGCGGCGCCTGATCGGCACCGCAGACGCGCTCGTCCACAACATGCGCCAGGATGCCCTCGACCGCCTCGGCTTCGGCTGGGAGGCCTGCAAAGCGATCAATCCACGGCTCGTCTATTGCGCAGCGGTCGGCTACGGCAGCGACGGCCCCTACTCCGGCAAACCCGCCTATGACGACATCATCCAGGCGGCCGGCGGCATCGCGGGGCTCACCTGGATGCGGGATGGTGCGCCCGCCTATCATCCGACGGTCACGGCCGACAAAGTCGGAGCGCTGCACGTCGTCTACGCCGTGCTGGCAGCCCTTCTGCATCGTGAGCGCACCGGCGGTGGCAAGGGACAGCTGGTCGAGATGCCGATGCTCGAAGCGACGGCAGCCTTCAGTCTCAACGAGAACCTGATGCACGCAACCTACGAAGAGGAGGGCGCGCTCGGCTATCATCGGACCATGTCCCGCAATCGCATGCCGTATCCCACCAAGGACGGCTACATCGCGCTCCTGCCTTACACGACGGCCCAATGGACGCGGGTCCTGAATGCGCTCGGACGCGAAGACATCACCTCTGCAGGCTGGTTCCAGAACAACACGGAGCGCTCGAAACGATCGGACGAACTCTACCAGATCCTCGCAGCCTCGCTCGGACACAGGACGTCGGCCGAGTGGCTCGCCTTGTTCGAAGGCCTCGACGTGCCGTGTGGCCCCGTGCATTCGCTTCGTTCGCTGCTCGACGATCGGCATCTGAACGCCGTCGGCTTCTTCGAGCCCCGTTACGAGGAAAAGGCCCCCTATCGACGCACTCTGAGGCAGCCCGTCCTCTGGCGCGGCGTGGAGGCGCGCCCCGACCGTCGCCCACCGCAACTGGGCGCCGACGGCCGCCGCATCCTGACAGATCTCGGCTACGATGCGGATGCGATCGGCGCGCTGCTCGAAAAGGGTGCCGTCATCGCGCCGTCGACAGGCGATCGATAAAGCCGATATCAGCAGGAGCGGCACGGCCGAAAGGGTCCGTCGGATGTGCCCACAGATGAGGAGGACAAAGGTCAGCCGACCTCAGCGAGCCAACATGCGACGCCCGATACCCACACGCCGAGCATTTCTGACGATGGCGACTGCCGTCGCGGGCGGTTTCGCGTTCGCATTGGGTACGCCCGAGGCGCTTGGCCAGAGCCACCAGCGCAAGGGCGGCCGACGTGCGAGGCGGCTGCCGTCGGCTCATGAGATCGGCGTCTGGGTGGTCATCCTGAGCGATGAGCGCGTCGTCGTCCGGATCGCTCGCGCGGAATTGGGCCAAGGCATCGTGACGGGCTTGGCGCAGCTCGTCGCCGAGGAACTGGACTGCGACTGGTCCAAGGTCCGCGTGGAACTCGTCGAGCCCGGCGAGAGCGCCAAGCGCAATCGTGCCTGGGGCGACTTCTCGACGAGCAATAGTCGCAGCATGCGCGCCAGCCAAGCCGCCATGCGCGAGGCCGGGGCGGCTGCACGGTCGATGCTCCTCGATGCTGCTGCACTCGCGCTGAGCGCTCCCAAGATCGAGCTGACCACCGCAGCCGGCCTGGTGCGCCACGAGATTTCCGGCCGGTCACTCAGCTACGGGAGCCTCGCTGAAGCCGCGGCCAAGCTCGTGCCACCGCCGCGCTCTTCGATCCAGCTGAGGCCCGTCGCCAACTGGCGGATCGCCGGCAAGCCTTTGGCTTCACTCGACGCCAAGCCAAAGGTCACGGGCGCCGCGGTCTACGGCATCGACGTGCGTCTACCCGGCCTGTTGAATGCAGCCATTAGATCGGCTCCCGTCAAAGGTGGAAAATTAGCTGCGTTCGACGCGACGGTGGCTTCGGCAATGCCGGGCGTGAGGCAAGTGATGGCCGTCGGCGACGATGCGGTCGCCGTGGTTGCCGAAAGCTGGTGGCAAGCCAGCACGGCACTCGACAAAGTCTCGATATCGTGGACGCCGTCGCCCGATGCGGGCATCTCGAGCGAGAGCATTGCCAGCTACCTGCGTACCGGCCTCGAGACTACGGCGGAGGCGTTCGTCGGTCGCACGCATGGCGACGCACTCGAGGCGCTGCGCTCCGCGTCCCAGACGATCGAGGCCGTCTATGCCGCGCCGTTCCTGCATCACGCCACGCTCGAGCCCATGACGGCTACCGCGATCTGGTCTCCCGAGCGCGTCGAGGTGTGGACCTCGACCCAAAATCTCGACGCTGCCTTGCGCACGGCGGCGGAAGCTGCGGGGCTCGCGATCGAGCAGGCCGAGGTGCATCCCACGTCGGCCGGCGGGGCCTACGGCCGCCGGCTGAAGCAGGATGCCGTCCGGCTGGCCGTCCTGATCGCGCGCGAGCTGCCGCGAACGCCGGTCAAGCTGATCTGGTCGCGCGACGAGGACTTTCGCAACGGTCACTACAGGCCCGTCACTCAGGTGCGATTGCGCGGCAGTCTCGACGATAAGGGCGAGGCGACCGGTCTCATTATGCGTATCTCCGGGCAATCGATCCTGACCTCGAACCTGCCACGCGCTGCCAGCATCCAGACCGGACGCGACCCCCGGATGTTCCAAGGTCTGTTTGCGCAACCCGGCGAGTCGCAGATGGGCTACTCGATCCCGAACGTCTATATCGACCATGCCATGCGCAACACGCATCTGCCCGTGGGCAGCTGGCGGGGCGTTCACAGCACGCAGAATGGTCTCTACCTCGAGTGTTTCATCGACGAGTTGGCGTTCGTTGCGAAACGAGATCCGCTCGATTTTCGGGCGAGCCTCATGAAAGGCCATCCACTGCACCATGCGGTGTTGATCGCGGCTGCGACCCGTGCCGGTTGGGGCACGCCAGCGCCCGAAGGATTGCATCGTGGTCTTGCGCAGATGATGTCCGTGGGTAGCTACGCGGCTGCCGTCGCCGAGGTCTCTGTGTCGCCGCAAGGGTACGTGCGGGTCGCGCGGGTCGTGGTGGCGCTCGATTGCGGGACCATCGTCAATCCCCGGCTCGTGGAGGCGCAGGTCGAGGGTTCCGTCGTGATGGCGACCAGCGCCACACTCGGCGAAGAGATCACGATCCGCGGCGGGCAAGTGGTCGAGCGGGATTTCGACGCCTATCCCGTGCTGCGCATGGCCGATGCTCCGAAGGTGGAGACGATTCTCGTACCGTCCGGCGAGTTCTGGGGCGGCGTCGGCGGCGCAGCGATGGCAGTCGTGCCGCCGGCCATCCTCAATGCGGTGTTTGCAGCGACGGGCAAGCGCGTGCGCTCCCTCCCGCTGCGGCAGATCAAGTAGACAGGCTCAGCCGTCTGCCTTCCGCTTCGGCAACCGCTTACGCTTCGTCTTGGCAAGCTCCTCGAGCTGCGGCTCGCTCATCGAATCGAACATTTCGCGAGATGCGCCCTTCAGCGCCTTTTTGGGTTGCTCCCCCCGCTTGGCCGACAGTGCCGCGCCAGCCGCCTTCTGTTGCACTTTCGATTTCGCCGGCATGCTCCGACTCCCGCCTCTGATTGATCGCTCATTCCGCATTGAAGTCATGCCGCTAACGTCACGGCGCGGTTCGGCGTTCCATGCCTCGCTGGCCTTGTCCGTTCTGGACGATCGATGGACTGGTCAAGCGACCACCGGATGTCCTAGGCTTCGAGCCGATCACACCAATCCGGGAGACTGCCAATGCCCGCCTCCGCCGATGGCCTGACCGTCGTCGTCAAGCGCGACTGTCCGACGTGCGTGCTGGTCGAGCCGGTACTGCGGCAGCTCAAGGCCGCCGGCGCCAGACTGGAGATCGTCTCGCAAGACGACCCGTCTTTTCCGGAGGGCGCCGGTCCCGTCACCGATGATCGCGAGCTGCGCCGCTCGTGGGACCTGAAAATCGAGACGGTCCCGACGCTTCTCAAGCTCGAAGCCGGCCAGGAGGCGGCACGCGCCATCGGCTGGGACAGGGACGAGTGGGAGGCGATCACCGGCTTGACGGGGCTGGGCCCCTCGCTGCCGGCCCAGCGACCGGGTTGCGGGTCGATCACCGTCGATCCGAACGTCGCGGACGAATTGGCGTTGAAATTCGGCAACTTCGCGTTCAAGGCGCGCAAAGTCGAGATCGGCGCGTGGGAGGACGAGCACGAGGCGGCGTTCGATCGCGACTGGTCGGATGGCCTGCCGGTCGTGCCGCCGACGCCGGTCAGGGTCTGGCGGATGCTCGCTGGCACACGACGCGATCCGCACGAGGTTCTTGGACAGATGCCGCCCGATTATGAGCCCGTCACGGTCGAGAAGGTGGCCATCAATGCCGTGATGGCGGGCTGCCGCCCCGAGTACATGCCTGTGCTGCTAGCCGCCGTCGAAGCCGTTCTCGATGACGATTTCTGCCTGCACGGCGTCATCGCCACGACGATGTTCATCGGGCCGATCGTGATCGTAAACGGGCCGGCACGAAAGACGCTCGGCATGAATGCCGGCGTCAACGCTCTCGGGCAGGGCAACCGCGCCAACTCGACGATCGGGCGGGCCTTGCAGCTCGCCATCCGCAATATCGGAGGCGGTAAGCCGGGCGGCGTCGATCGCGCAACGCTCGGTAATCCCGGCAAGCTCGGCTTCTGTTTTGCGGAGAACGAGGAGGTCTCGAGCTGGGAGCCGCTTTCGGTGGAGCGGTCCGTGCCAGCCGGCCAATCGGCCGTGACCCTCTATGCGGGCTACGGCGTGCAAGGGATCATCGATCAGACGTCGCGAACACCCGAGTCGCTGACCGCGAGCTTCGCCGCCGGACTGCGCGCGATCTATCATCCGAAGTCCTATCCGGGTCCTGACGCCGTCTTGGTGATGGCGCCCGACCACCATCGGGTCTACCGCGACGCCGGATGGACGAAAGCCCGCTTCAAGCAGGAGATCGATCGACTGACGACGGTCGACGCGGACGACGTGATCGTCGGTCTCGAAGGCATGCAGCCGGGCGTCTCACCCAAGCTGGCGGGCACGCGTGTCAAGAAGTTCCGTCCGGGAGGATTCAATGTCGTGGTCGCGGGCGGCGGCGCCGGTCTCTTCTCGGCGATCCTGCCGGGCTGGAGCCCGGGGGATGTCAACTCGCAAGTGGTGACCCGAGCCGTCGGCGACTGAAACGAGGGCCAGGGGGCGGGCGCGTGGCAGGCCCCCTAGGAGAAATCCCGTGCGAAGGACAGATACCGGATCTGGCTCTGGACGCGGACGACGCCCGGCACCGCCGCCGCCGTTCTGACCAGTTCGGTGATAATGCGATCGTCGCTCGCTGCCCCGACGAGCACCACTTGGCTGTCATTGACCTCGACCTCGATGCCCATCGCCTGAAGGCCCGTCTCGAAGCGATCCCGGAGCGCCGAGCGCACCCGCGCTTCGATCAGCCGGTCCGTCAGCATGGCGCGCGATTGGGTCGTCTGGCGGAAGTGCTCGCTCTCGACGAGCCGAACGATGTGATCGACGCAGTCCGCCGGTGGCACCCGCGCCGTATTGAGCGAGGCGGCATAGAGCGTCGCGTCGGCCCAGTCGGCGCCGAAAAGACGCTGCATGGTGCCGTTGTGCGCGGCATCACTGCGCTCGATCTCACGGCGGGCCGCATCTGGGTCGTCGATTCCGAGTCGCTGCATGAGGACCCGTGTCCGAAACTCCATCGGCGCGCAGATGCGGACACATACGATGTGGGGGACCTCGCGGAGAAGATACGTCGCGCCCCAGCCGCGTATCAGCACGTTGTCGCGAGCCGCGAGTTCGAGGATTTCCTGGGCCGTGAAATGCGAGAGGCGCTTTCGGTCCATCCGCCACTGACCGATAAACGACGCTTCCCCTCCGAGAAACCGGCGTACCTCGCTCTCGCGCAGACCGGATCGCGTGGCGATGTCGTTCTCGACCAATTCGTGATGCACCACCTCGAGCCCAAGCCGCTCGGCGAGCCCCTGCGCCACGTCCTTGCCGAGCGTTCCCATCTCCCGAGTCATTGCGATGACGGCCATCAGCACAATCCTCTGCGCGCTCGCGAAATAACGCCCCGGCACACTGCCGGGAATTGTACAGAAATGCCCCGCCGTGCCATTGGCAACGTACGGGGCTGCCTGGATCAGGCTTTTGCTGTCCTTATCCGTTTCGAAAACGGACCTTCCCGGCTCACCTAAGGGTCGCCAGTCAGAGAGTTATTCAAATGTCGGAAGTCCATTGGCGGCCTGAAACGTCGGTCGCCTCAGACTTTATGCCCCGGTCGCAGCGCGGGGCCAAGATTGCCCGGTGGCGTCATGCTCACTCCACTAGCAGCGAGAAACGATCGCCGACCCCGATTTGCAGGACAACGACACCGCTCGGTGCCGCGCTGACCGTGTGCACGCGCTGACACGTCGCCATTGCCGAGTCTGTTGCTATTCCCGCTTGGACTGCTCGATCGCAGCAAGCACCGAAACAGCCACCGCAAATAACAATCGGCAAGTCGATCTCGGCCCATTTCTACTCGAAAGTCAAGCGACCCAGCGGGGCGTATTCAGATCAGGACTTTTTCTGCGGCAGGCAAATTATTATTGCACCGCCACATCTTTAGGCCGCCGCGAAAACGCTGCGATCGTTTTCCTAGGCCGTGCCGGACCCCTTCGATTCGACGGCAGCCTGTGCGGCGGCCAACCGAGCGACTGGCACTCGGAATGGCGAGCACGACACGTAGTCGAGGCCGGCGTCATGGAAGAACGCGACCGAGGCCGGATCGCCGCCGTGCTCTCCACATATGCCAACCTTGAGGCCGGGCTTTGCATTGCGCCCGCGTTCCGTGCCGATCCGGACAAGCTCGCCAACACCCGCCTGATCGATCGAGACGAAAGGGTCGACCTCGAAGATGCGTGCCTTCGTGTAGTCGCCGAGTATCGGGGCGGCATCGTCGCGGGATAGTCCGAGACAGGTTTGCGTCAGGTCGTTGGTACCGAATGAGAAGAACTCCGCGCCGCCCTCGCCGCCTGCAATCTCGTCGGCGCGTAAAGCGGCGCGCGGCAACTCGATCATAGTCCCGATCTGGTAGTCGAGCTTGCCCCCGGTCTCGGCCTCGACCGCCGCGGCGGTCTTGCGGATGACCTGAGCGAGGAGATCGAACTCGCGCCGCCAGGCGACAAGCGGGATCATGACCTCGGGGATCACCGGCTTGCCGGTTCGCTTGGCCGCTTCGACCGCTGCCTCGAATATGGCGCGCGCCTGCATCTCGGTGATTTCGGGAAAGCGGATCGCCAGGCGGCAACCGCGAAACCCGAGCATGGGATTGAACTCGTGCAGTTCGGCGATGCGCGTTTTCAGCTTCTCCAGGGCGACGCCCAGCTCCCGCGCCACGACCACGGCCTCCTTGTCCTCGTGGGGAAGGAATTCGTGGAGCGGCGGATCAAGTAGCCGGATCGTCACGGGCAACCCGGCCATCGTCTCGAAAATCTCGGTGAAGTCGGACCGCTGCATGGGGAGGATCTTGGCCAGCGCCCGCCGCCGGCCGGCCACGTCGTCGGCCAGGATCATCTCGCGCACGGCCAGAATGCGATCCGCGTCGAAGAACATGTGCTCCGTGCGGCACAGGCCGATACCCTCGGCACCGAACTCACGCGCCTGTCTCGCATCGCGTGGCGTATCGGCGTTCGCGCGGACGCCGAGACGGCGCACGCCGTCAGCCCAGCCCATGATACGCGCGAAATCGCCGGACAGCTCCGGCTGGCGCATGGCAACCCGGCCCTTCAGCACCTCTCCGGTGGCGCCGTCGATCGTGATCACGTCGCCCTTCTGGAAGCGCTCCCGGCCCGCAATCATCACACCCGCCTGATAATCGATCCGCAGCGTGGAGGCGCCGCAAACGCAAGGCCGGCCCATTCCCCGCGCAACCACGGCCGCGTGGCTGGTCATGCCACCCCGTGTGGTCAGGATGCCGACGGCCGCATGCATGCCGTGGATGTCCTCCGGGCTCGTTTCGATCCTAACGAGGATCACGTCACGGCCCTGCGCCTTCATCGCCTCGGCCTCGTCCGCCGAGAACACGATCTCGCCCGATGCGGCACCGGGCGAGGCGGGCAGTCCGTTCGCGACGATGTGTTTCTGGGCGTCGGGCGCAATCGTCGGGTGGAGCAGCTGATCGAGCGCGTTGGCGTCGATGCGGGCCACGGCTTCCGCCGGTGTGATCACGCCCTCGTCGCACAGATCGACCGCGATCTTGAGCGCCGCCGGCGTCGTTCGCTTGCCGCTTCTCGTCTGCAGCATCCAGAGGCGCCCCTCCTGGATGGTGAATTCGATGTCCTGCATATCCCGATAGTGCCGCTCGAGCTTCGCGAATATGGCGCTGAGCTCGACGAACGTCTCCGGCATCAGCGTTTCGAGGGATGGTAACGTCTCGCCGGCCTCGATGCGCGCGGCCTCGGTCAAGGGCTGGGGGGTGCGGATACCGGCGACGACATCCTCGCCTTGGGCGTTGACCAGGTACTCGCCGTAGATCTCTTTGGCGCCCGTCGATGGATTCCGCGTGAACGCGACGCCTGTCGCGGACGTGGGGCCGCGATTGCCGAAGACCATGGCTTGCACGTTGACCGCAGTTCCCCAGTCGTCGGGAATGGCGTTGAGCCGGCGGTACGTTACGGCGCGCGCGTTGTTCCAGGACCGGAATACGGCCCCGATGGCTCCCCAGAGTTGCTCCGACGTATCCTGGGGAAAGGGCTTGCCGTGATGCTCCAGAACCGCCGCCTTGTAGCGCTCGATGACCTCTTGCCAATCGTCGGCGGTCAGATCCGTGTCGAGATCGTGGCCGGAGAAGCTCTTGTGCGAGTCGAGTATCGCTTCGAACGTCTCGTGCTCGAGTCCGAGGACGACGCCGGAATACATCTGGATGAAGCGGCGGTAGCTGTCGTAGGCGAACCGGGCGTCACCCGACTGGCGCGCCAGCCCAGCGACCGTCTGATCGTTGAGGCCGAGATTGAGTATGGTGTCCATCATGCCCGGCATGGATGCGCGGGCGCCGGATCGTACAGAGACAAGGAGCGGGCGCTCGGGATCGCCGAACGTCGCGCCGACCGCCTTGCCAACAGCCTCGAGTGCCGATGTCACGTCGGCGTCGAGGCCGTCGGGGAAGCGGCCGGCGGCTTGCGAGAACGCATTGCAGACCGCGGTCGTGATGGTGAACCCCGGAGGTACCGGCAGCCCGAGGCTCGCCATTTCGGCAAGATTGGCCCCTTTGCCTCCGAGCAAGTCCCGCATGCTGGATTCGCCATGAGTTCGGCCAGCGCCGAAGAGATACACGCGCCGATTCGGGGCATCCGCAGTCTTCGGGGCTTGCATGGCCTCGGCTCCACTCATTGAACGCGTGCACTGATGTGCTTCTACTCGGCGCGACGCTGCACTGCAAAACGCAAGACGCCTCGTTTGGTGCCGCTTTTACACCCGCCACCTCTAAAATCATTACGCTGATCAAGCTCAAATCGAATTAAGGTTGAAGCCATTAGTGATCACTTCGTCGACCCTCCCGGTCGTTTGCGGCTGGCCATCGGCACCCTGGCCGCGCCCACTCTTTGCCTTTGACCGGCTCTCAACCTTTGCGCACTCTCCCAGCCGAATCGTCGACGAGAGGGGCTTGAGATGACGGATCGGCTGCGTGACGTCCTGAAAGCGCTCGACAAGAGCGAGAATGCGGCACTCGAGCGATTGTTCGAGTTGCTCCGGATCGCCAGCATCTCGACGGATCCGGACTATAAGGGAGAGTGCCTGAAAGCGGCCGAGTGGTGCCGCAATCAGCTGGCCGACATCGGCTTCGCAGAGGCCAAGGTCGTGCCGACGACGGGTCACCCCATGGTGGTCGCACACGATCGGAAGGCCCGCGGCAAGGACGTGCCGCACTTGCTGTTCTACGGCCATTACGACGTGCAGCCCCCCGATCCCCTGGAGTTGTGGAAGTCGCCACCGTTCGAGCCGCGTCTCGCCACCGAGAAAGGCAACGGCCGGGTGATCGTGGCGCGCGGGGCGGAAGACAACAAAGGGCAGCTGATGACGTTCTTCGAGGCGGCGCGCGCCTGGAAGTCCGTGGCGGGCGAGTTGCCCGTCGCCGTCACCGTATTGCTCGAAGGCGAGGAGGAATGCGGCTCGCCTTCGCTGCCGGGGTTCCTCGCCAAGCACAGCAAGGAGGTGAAGGCCGAACTGGCGCTCGTCTGCGATACCGGGCAGTGGAACAAGGACACGCCGGCCGTGACGACGCAGCTGCGCGGATTGGCGGCCCTCGAGGTAACGATCGTCGGCCCATCGCGCGATCTGCATTCGGGGCTCTTCGGCGGGGCGGCGATCAATCCCATCCGAGTTCTTACCCAGATCTGCGGCGCCATGCATGGCAAGAGCGGGAAGATCCAGATCCCCGGCTTCTACGAAGGAATCAAGAAGCCCTCCGCACGTCAGCTCAAGCAATGGAAAGAGCTCGACTTCGATGCGGAGCAGTTTCTCGCAAACGTCGGACTGAGCGTGCCGGCAGGTGAGGCCGGCTACTCGGTGATGGAGCAGATCTGGTCGCGGCCAACACTCGAGTTCAACGGTATCACCGGTGGCTATCAGGGTGTCGGCACAAAGACCGTGATCCCGTCGGAGGCCTCCGTGAAGATCACCTGCCGGCTGGTTCCCGGCCAGGACCCCGCGGCCGTCGTAGCAGGCTTGAAATCGTTCATCACGTCGCGGCTACCGGCCGATTGCACGGCCCGGTTCACCGGCGACCGTGGCAGCCCGGCGATCGCGTTCGACACGGACGCGGCCTACATGCGGATTGCGTGCGAAGCCCTTGGCGCCGAATGGGGCCGGCCAGCAGCCATGATGGCGCTCGGCGGCTCGATTCCGATCGTGCAGGCCTTCCAGGATCAGCTCGCCATGCCGAGCCTTCTGGTCGGATTCGGCCTCGATGACGACCGGATCCACAGCCCGAACGAAAAATACAACCTGACGAGCTTCCGCAAGGGGGCCAGAAGCTGGGCACGCATTCTCGCCGGTCTGGCCGAGGCTCGCTGATACGCATCGTCAGCACGATCGCGACTTGCAATGCCTTGTCGGATCGTGCTTATCGAAAAGCGCCGACCACGGCTCTTCTCACCTCGCAGGATCGAACGCCGATGACTTTCCGACGCCTTCTGGCCGCGCTCGCCGTCGTCGCTGCCACCGCAGCCGTGATGTTGCCGTCCGCGTCACGCCTCGAGGCGCAATTCGGTCCGGGTCCGGGTGGACGAGCGCCTTATGCGGAGCAAGCGCCGGGCCGCAACGAGGCCGGGCGGTTCGACTACTACTCCCTCGTCCTTTCGTGGAGCCCGAGTTACTGCGCGGGCCTGCGCCGCGATGGTTATGACCCCCAGTGCCACCGTCGCGACGGCAAGCGATATTCCTTCATTCTGCACGGGCTCTGGCCGCAGCACGAGCGGGGGTGGCCCGAAAACTGCCAGACCCGGCAACGCCCCTTTGTTCCCCAATCTGTGATCGACGGCATGTTGGACATCATGCCGAGCCCGCGGCTCGTCATCCATGAGTACCGCAAGCACGGCACGTGCTCGGGCCTCAGCCCGGAGGACTACTACAAGGTCTCGCGCAAGCTCTTCCAAAAGGTGCGCGTGCCGCCGCGCTACGAGAACCCGAACCAGGCATTCACGGTGTCGCCAGCCGAGGTCGTGCGCGATTTCGTCTCGGTCAATCCCGACCTCAAGCCCGATCAACTCGCCGTTGCGTGCGGTGGTCCTGGCAATCGCCTGCGCGAGATCCGTGTGTGCTTCTCGCGCGAGGGATCGTTCCGCTCGTGCGGCCACAATGAGGACGCGCGTCGTCTGTGCCGCGCGGGCCGGATGTTCGTGCCGCCCGTACGCGGCGGCCAAGGCGACCAGGATGCGCCACCTCGGCGCGACGAGCGGCGGATCTGACGTTTTCCACTGACGGGGCCGAGCGCCACTGCATCGCCATGCTGAGGGGGTATCCCCCGAGGCGTGCGACGAGCCGAATTGATCCTCGGCTTGCCGTGCCATCTGGGGAGATGGGCGCATGACCTTCGAAGCCGGCCAGCAATGGGCGTACGCGACGCTTC
This sequence comes from Hyphomicrobiaceae bacterium, assembly GCA_022844225.1. Taxonomy (GTDB): domain Bacteria; phylum Pseudomonadota; class Alphaproteobacteria; order Rhizobiales; family Hyphomicrobiaceae. The sequence continues at coordinate 31,322 of JALHMC010000005.1, forward strand.
CGGAGATCGCTGATTCCCGCATCATCATCGGCGCACTGATAGAGTTCGAGGGGGGACGCCGCGTAGCGTGCTGCGCGGTCACGGGCGCCCTCCAAAAGGGCGCAGACGGTGCTCCGGAACGCGTGACGATCCCCTTCGTGCCGATGCTCGTCGAGGCGCTGGCCCAGTCCGTCACGCAGCAGGATGGGACCGGGGACCTTCCGCATGACTTCGCGGTGCATCTGGCCGCGTGGCAGGATGATCCACGCGGCGCCACGTACTTCACGGTTCCCTTCGAGGGCTCACTCGACCGTCTCATCGCCCTGCAGATGGCGGCTCTGGTCGACCGCTCCTGACGACGCCGCGCGTCCCGGCGTTCGCCAAGTCTGAGGGCTTCGGCGGAACCATTCGCCGAGTACGGACGTTCATGCTCCGTCGGCAAGCCCTTTCCGGGTGTGTTGCGCCGCTGCTATCTTCACAGACGCTCTTCACCTCCAACCTGCGAGCCTGTCATGCCCGATCTTTCCAGTCTGTTCTGGATCGCGCTTCTTGCGCTCGCGCTGCAACCGTTCCTGGCCGGACAATGGTTCACGCAGCAGAGGCTGCGCGCCATCCGTGCGATCGAGCAGAAGAACGGCACCCGCGTCATCACCATGATCCATCGGCAGGAGAAGAAGAGCCTGCTCGGCATGGCGGTCTCGCGTCACATCGATCTCGAGGATGCGCAGACGATCATCGCCGCGATCAAAGAGACCCCGCCATCGATGCCGATCGACCTCGTGTTGCATACGCCGGGCGGCTTGGTGCTCGCCGCGATGCAGGTGGCCCGCGCCGTCGAGGCGCATCCAGCCAAGGTCACGGTCTACGTGCCGGTCTATGCCATGTCGGGCGGCACGCTCATCGCGCTTGCGGCCGACGAGATCGTCCTCGGCGAATTCTCGGTGCTCGGCCCCATAGATCCGCAGATCATGGGGTTGCCCGCCGCGAGTATTGCCCGGGTGCCGAAGGTGAAGCCGATCGAGCATGTCTTCGACCTGACGCTCGTGCTGGCGGATGTGAGCGAAAAGGCGATCGCGCAGGTCAAGAAGGGCGCCGTCGAGTTGATGACGCCCCAGATGGAGCACGACAAGGCGGTGGCCCTCGCCGAGAAGCTCGCCGGCGGGCACTGGACGCACGACTACGCGTTGACATGCGAGGAGGCCAAGGAACTCGGCCTCCCGGTGCGCCTCGGCATGCCCCGCGAGATGCTCGACTTGATGAAGCTCTACCCGCAACCCGTGCAGCGCTCCGTCGTGGAGTACCTCCCGATCGACCTGCCGCGCGGGCCGCGATGAGAAACCGCGTCCCGCTATGAGCGCTGCTTGACCGCGCCCGTCTCGACCAAGGCCGCGATCTTCTTCGTGTCGACCCCCCAATCCGCCAGCACCTGGGTGGAGTGCTCGCCCGCGAAGGCGGGTCCGCAGGGAACGGCACTGGGTGTGCGTGAGAAACGCGGCGCCGGCCCCGGCTGCAAGACGCCGTCGACTTCCACGAATGATCCACGCGCCTTGTTCTGCGGGTGCTGCGGCGCCTCGGTCATCGAGAGAACGGGCGCAAAGCAGACGTCCTTCTGTTCGAGGCGAGCGGTCCACTCCTCGCGCGTCCTTGTCTTGAAAATCTTCGCGAAGCGCTCGCGCATGGCCGGCCAGTGCGTGCGGTCGGTCTGGCCGGGCAGCGTTTCGCCCTCGAGACCGAGTTCCTTCAGCATGAGTGCGTAGAACTGCGGCTCGTTCGGGCCGATGGCGACGTGCTTGCCATCCTTGGTCTCGTAGACCCCGTAGTGATGGCAGCCGCCGTCGAGCCGGTTCGACTCACGCTCGTCGACCCACTGCCCGGCCGCGTGCGCACCGTACGTGGGCGTCATCAGCGACGCTGCGCCCTCGACCATCGACGTGTCGACGACCTGGCCCTTGCCGGATTTCTGCGCCTCGATGTAGGCGGCGAGCACACCAACGACCATGTAGAGCGCTCCGCCGCCGTAGTCGCCGACGAGGTTGAGCGGCGGCGTCGGCGTCGCCTTGGTGCCGATCGCGAAAAGTGCCCCCGTGAGCGCGATGTAATTGATGTCGTGGCCCGCCGTGTGCGCAATCGGGCCGTCCTGGCCCCAGCCCGTCATGCGCCCGTAGATCAGCTTCGGATTCCTCGCGAGGACCACATCGGGACCGAGGCCGAGCCGCTCCATGACGCCCGGCCGGAAGCCCTCGATCAGGATGTCGGCCTTGGCGCAAAGTTCGAGCGCGGTGGCGACGCCGTCCGGCTTCTTCAGGTCGAGCGCCACGTTGCGACGTCCACGCAACGTCGTATTGGTTTTCGGCTCGCGCAGGTCGCGGCCGACCTGATCAGCGCGATCGATGCGGATGACATCCGCGCCCATGTCGGCCAGCATCATGCAGCTAAACGGCCCCGGCCCGATGCCGGCGAACTCGACAACCTTCACTCCTGTCAGGGCACCCATGCTTGCGTCTCCTCTGGTTCTCGTCGTTGAGCTGCCGGCAGCAGCCGTCTGTTTCCGTCCCGATCAGCCGCCGACCTTCGGCAGCTGGTAGCCTGCGCCCTTCTCCACGATCTCGACCATGCGGGAGATGTCCATTTCGGCCTTCCCCTCGAACAAGGCGTGCTTGTAGACGAGGCGGGCGGCCTGACAGACCCACATCGGCACGCCCAGCTCTTCGCCGAGTTCGACGGCAAGGTCGACATCCTTGGCCAGGATGTGCAAGGGGCAACCGAAGTCGAACGTCCTCGGAAGCACGGACTTCGGAAAGATCAGCGCCGACGCCAGATTGCGGCCCGAGCCGCCGTTGATCGCTTGCAGCATCACGTCCGGTTTGACGCCACCTTTGGCGCCCATGACGAGCGCCTCTCCGGCGAGCACCAGTCCGACCGCGAACATGATGTTGTTGGTCAGCTTCAGGACTTGCGCGGCGCCCGGTTTGTCGCCGGCGACGACGAACGTCGAACCCCATTTCGCGACCAGAGGCCGGACACGCTCGACCAGGGCTGGCTCGCCCGAGACCATGATCGACAGTGTGCCCGCGCGGGCGCCTTCCGGGCCGCCGCTGATCGGACAATCGACAAGGCCGACGCCGCGCGCTGCGAGGGCTGCCTCTATCTCCTTCACCAGCGGCACGCCGACGGTGCAGGTGTTCACGAGGAGCTTCATTGCCTTGCCTTCGATGAGGCCGCCGGGGCCGAGCACCACGTCGCGCAGGCTCTTCAAGGTCGGCAGCGAGACGAAAACCGTCTCGCAGGTATCGCCCAATTCTTTCGGCGATGCCGCCCGCCGCGCCTGGCGTTCGAGCAGGGGGCGCAGCGCCGCCTCGTTGATGTCGTAGATCGCGAGCGCATGGCCCGCGTCGAGAATCTTGCCGGCCATGGGCTGGCCCATGTTTCCGACGCCGAGGTAGCCGATCGTCATCGTTTCCGTTCCCTTTGTTTTTTGTCCGGCCTAGCGCAGCCGATAAACGCGCGCTGCCGTATCGTGATAGAGCTTGGCCTTGTCGCCTGCCGAGTATCCGGCTGTTATGCGCTTGAACGCGTTCCAGAGAACGCCATAGCTCGAGCTGACCTTGTCGACGGGAAAGTTCGATTCGAACATGCAGCGATCCGGCCCGAACAATTCGAGCAGCGCCTCGACGTAGGGGCGGATCGCCTCGGCCATCTCCTCGCTCGTCGGTGGCTTGGCTCGCTCGTGCCAGCCGAAGCCGCAGTATTCCATCCCGAGACCGCCGAGCTTGACGACGACGTTCGGGCACTTGGCCATGTCCGCCATGCTGGCGCGCCACGTCGAGAGAATCTCGTCGCGACGACCGACGTAGGCGCCGATGCCAGCTATGCCTCCGCAGTGATTGAGGACGACGGTCAGGCCGGGCAGAGCGCGCGCGAGATCCGTGCACTCGGGAAGCTGGGGGAAGCGCGCGGTCATGTCGAGCACGAGGCCAAGTCGCGCAACCTCAGCGGCCCCCGCGCGGTAGTGGGCATCGAGATACATGCCGGGGCGCGGGGCGCGTGCGATCCTCGGATCGGCGTCCCATGCGCCGGTACACCGGATGCCGCGGAAGCGATCCGGCGCGGCATTCATCTCGGCTTCGAGCACACGGGCGACGCGTGCGCCCGTCATGAGATCCGCGTAGCCGACAATTCCAGCCGCGACCCGCGTCCTGCCGTAGAGACCGGACGCGGACATGGCGGCGATGCCATTGGCGAACTCGACCTCGCCCACGTATTTCATCTCGTCGGGCCCGTCGGCCCGGAACATGGCCAGATGCTCGATGAAAACCGTCGAGACGACGTTGTGGCCGCTCCCGTCGATGTCGCCCAAGATCTCGTCGAGCATGTAGCGGCGATCGATGCGACCGTCTCGGCGATCCCAAAGGTGATGGTGCGGATCGCAGATGGGCAGCTCGGGCTCGATCGGCGCTTCTTTCACCATCGCCAGCCAGGCATCATTCGTTGCCATGGACGTCTCCTCACAGCCAAGTCGTTGCGAGATCGATGTCAGCCGATGTCGGGCTTCAGCAGCTTGATGATCGACGAGGAGTCGAGGTCACCGTTGCCATTCTCGATGTGCATCGCATAGGCCGCCGTTGCCGCGGCACCGAGAGGGGTCGAAGCGCCGGCCGATTGCGCGGCCATCTGCGAGAGGCGCAAATCCTTCAGCATCAGCTTCGCCATGAACCCAGGCTTGAATCCATTGCTGGACGGCGCGGTCGGCACCGGCCCGGGTATCGGGCAGCTGCGTTCCAAGGAATACGAGCGGCCGGTCGAGGTGGTGATCACGTCGTAGAGCACCTTGCGATCGACGCCGAGCTTTTCGCCCATCACCAGCGCCTCGGCGGCGACCAGCATGTTCACGGCGGCCATCATGTTGTTGCAGATCTTGACGACCTGCCCTTGCCCAGCGCCACCGCAATGCACGATGTTCTTGCCCATGCCCGCAAGGATCGGACGCGCCTTCTCGAAGGTATCCTTGTCGCCGCCGCACATGAACGTCAGCGTCGCCTGCTCGGCTCCGACGACGCCACCCGACACGGGGGCATCCAGGAACTTGTAGCCGGCCTTGGCGGCAGCCTCGTGCATCGCGCGGGCTGTGTCGACGTCGATGGTCGAGCTGTCGATCAATATCGTGCCGGGTCTCGCGGCGGCGATGACACCCGAATCCACGAATACGCGCCGCACGTCCGCCCCGACCGGGACCATCGTGACGACAAACTCCACGTCGGTGGCGGCCTCGGCCGCACTTGCCGCTGCCTTGGCTCCCGACTGTGCGACGTAGCGGACGTTCTCCTCGCTGAGATCGAACACCTTGAGGCTATGCCCTGCCTTGATCAGGTTGCGAGCCATGTGCTGGCCCATGTTGCCGAGGCCGATGAAACCGATCGAAGCCATTGTCGGATCTCTGCGTTGCTGTTCCTGGGTGTCAGGATGGACGTGGCGCGCGCCGTTGTGCAAGCACTGTCCCATCCGCACCGAACCCGAATGTCTTGGCGGGCGCCTTCAGCCGCAGCTAACTCCGGAGCATGCCTCGCGATGCGAGCCAGCAGACCCATGCAGAGACAACGTGCACGAGGCCCATCAATCCGAAGAAGACGAGTGCGAAATTGTCGACAGTGCCACCGATCGGGGACGCTGGCCCGGGTGGCAGCGCCACATTCCCAGTGAGGGCGGCGATTGCAAACGAGACGAGCCCTCCCGCCGGGCCGATCCAAGCGGGTTTCGCTCCGGCAAGGCGCCACAGGGCCAACGCGGAAAGGGCGGCGACGGCAGCCCAGACCAAGCCGACGAAGTGGGTGAAGAGCAGTCCGTAGAGCAGGAAGAACGGCCCGAGCCATCCACCGCCCGGCTGGCCACCGACGACCATCGCGAGGCTCACACCGGCGGCGAAGATCAACAACCCGATCAAAGGCCCCGCCGCACAGTAGACGAGCAGCACTTTGAGCGCGCCCCGCAGCGCTACGCGTCGGGACGATGCAGGCGTCGGCGCTGTTACCAAGCCTCCCTCCTCGCGGCCGCAAGCCCCTCGGCACGCGCGAGAAACGTCTGGTTGGGAATGCTCTCCGGTCGCAGCGCCAGTCGCTCGTTCGCCAGCGCCAGAGCGACGTCTCGCATGCCGCCGCGGACCGCGGCCTCAGTCAGCGTCCAATCCACCAGGTCGCGTTGCGCCTTGCTGCCGCCCATCCGCCACACGTCGAAACGGGCCGGCAGCAGCAGTTCGACCGCCCGAGCATGCGCGCCACTCTCGAACGCGCGCAGCGCTTCGAGGACCGGCGCCCCGATCGCCCGGTAAGCTGCCGCTTGCGCAACTTCGCTCGACGCGACTTCCATTGCGGCGGCTTGCAAATCCTCGAAGGCTTTTGCCTCGCCGGCGCGCAGGAGCGTCATTCCGGCGTGGATGTCGTTAAACACGCTGCCACCCGACCGCCCTTGCCATAGCCGGGAAAGCTCGGTCCACCTACCCTTGCCAACGTCCGTTCCGAGTGTCTCGAGGCGCCACAAGAGGGCCGTCGCATTACACAGGCTGGTGCCCACGGGGCGCAGTGTCGGCAGGATTGCCTCGTCATAAAGGATGAGTGCCGCCGCATATTGACCCAGTTCGACGTGGAACAGTGCTTTATGCCAATGGATGTGCACCTGATTGGTATTCGATTTTCGGCACCACAAAGGCTCCCTCGAAGCCATCCATGCCAGTCCCTCTTGCGGGCGGCCGGTCATTTCAAGCACGTGCGAGACGGCGTGATGGGGCCAGTATCCGTAGGGCTCCAACTCGGCTGCGGTTCGCGACATGACTTCGGCCTGCGCGTAGTCTCCCGTCTCCTCGAGCCCGAAACCGTAGAACGACAGCAGCATGCCGTAGCCGGCTTGCTCCTTCGACCAGAGTGGCAGGGCCCGAGCCGATCTGCCGGCGCCGAGGTGAAAGCGTCCCTGGAAGCCGTCGAGCCTCAAAGCCACCTGATGCGCGAGAATATCGTGCGGATAACTCATGAGGTGGCGATCGAGCACGGACACGGACGCGGACCAGTTGCCCGACACGGCTTCACTCAGCGAGATCAGCTGGGCTTGCTCGCGCTCGTTCAGCGAGAGCGTCCGAACGGCTTCGATAACATCTCTTGCCGCTGCGACGGTCGATCGATCATTGGAGAGCGCTTGTATCCAGGCCTTCCCCAGATAAGCCATTGCGCAGCCGGGTGCTGCTTCCCGAGCCGCCTCGAGTTGGCCCATTGCATCGCCATAGGCCAGAATGAAGGCCCGAATGCCCGCATCATAGTGTGCGGCCGCTTCGATCGTTGCACCGCTCAACGCGTGGCCTTGGGCATCCTTCGGCATGCGCTGCTCCCCTTCGCGTCGTATCCTGCCGATCGAATTCTCGCGCTCGAGGTCTGAAGCAATCAGTGAGCTGCGAGCAGTCGGCCGTGCCCTTGAATGGCGTCCGTGACACCTGCGAGGCGCAAGGCATGCCACAGCGTCGCCTGGGTGGATGTGATGACGGGTTTGCCCAAGGCCCGTTCGAGGCGATCGATGACCGTATGCGAGCGTGTATTGAGGCAGGACACGACGAGCGCGTCCGCCCCGGGGTCCATCCCCCGCTTGCCGAGGTCGAACAGGGTGTCGGGGCTCGGTTCGGCGAGCTTGAAGCCGTCGACGATGCCGAGAAACGCCCCACCGACGACCTCGAAGCCGGCAGCCGTGAAGTAGTCGTGCTCGGCCTCGTCCACCTTGGCCGGATAAGGGGACACGATCGAGATGCGCTTGGCGCCGACCGCATGCAATCCGCTGATGATGGCGTGGGCAGCCGTCGTCGCCGGAACGTCATAGCCTTCCGCGATCTCGGCCCTCAGATGCGCATCGTAATCGAGGCCCTGTACGATGCTCGACGCCGTGCAGCCATAGGCCATGACATGCGGGAAAATGCTGGAGAGCTGGCGAAGCGCCGACTTGCCGTCGGTGCGGTCCATTTCGATCAGCGTCTCCGCAGTCGTCGCGGTCGGAATGTACATGCGTGAGAAATGCACGCTGACGCCATCGGGCACCACACGCGCGGCCCACGGCTCCATTACGGTATTGACGCTCGGCACCACGATGCCGATGCGCGCGCGACGTCCGTCGCCGTCGAGAAAAGGTTTCGCCATCCGAGATCTCCGATCGTGATGTCCTGAAGGCTCAGAATCGCGCGAGCAGCGAGCCGTACCCATAGATCTTGTCAGTGATGCCAGCCGTGCGCAGCGCATGCCAATAGGTGGTGGCGTTAATCTGCAGTACGGGCTTCTCGAGCCAACGCTCGGCCTCGTCGGAGAGCTTGCCGAATGGCAGGTTCGCGCCGAATGCGACCAACGCCTCGACGTCGGGACCATCGATCGACTTGGCCGCGTCGATCATGTCCTTGGCGGAGAGCACCGAATAGGACGCCGGGCTCTTGCCCCGCATGTGGCAGAAGCGGACGATCTCGTAGCCATGGGCGCCGAGAACGGCGTTGAGACGGGGCTCGATGCACGGGTAGTAAGGCTCCATCACGGCGATACGCTTCTTGATGCCATGCGCCTTGAGACCGGCGACGACGGCGTCCGACGAGATCGTGACCGGAATGTCCCAGCCCGCCCGGCGGCGCACCCTGCGCTTCAGCTCCTCGCCCCATTCAACCGTGCCGCCCCAAACCGAGAGCGCGGATATGCCGAGAATGAAAGCGTTCGGCTTCGCATCCAGGACGCGATCGACGGCATCCTCGAGCGCGCCATCGATGTCGGCGAGTTGCTTCTCGAAGTCGGCGTCGGTCTTCACGGGGTTGTCCGCGATTACCATGCGGGCGATGTGATTGGTCACTCCCGCTGGGCGCATATCGTCGTATTCGGGTTGTACTACCGTATTCGTCGAGGGCGTGGTTATTCCGTAAGCCAGCCGCCACGCCAGATAATCCCGCATTTCGTTTCTCCCGCGTTGCCGGCGAGCGCGCCTGAAGCGCCGTGCGCCACCCCTGTTCTCGGCGAAGATGCTAGTATGGAGACGATCGGCGCACCAGCGCGCCCTTAGTCCTCTCGTGGTTGCGGAGTATCCATGACAGCTGAACAACGACTGGCACGTCTCGGCGTAGAGCTACCCCCTCCGTTCAAGGACGAGGCTAACCGGGTCAGGGCGTTGCGCTCCGGCCAGCACGTTTACATGAGCGGGCACGGTCCACTGGGTGCCGGAAACGTGCCCTATGTCGTGGGCAAGCTCGGGCGTGAACTGACCACCGAGCAGGGGGCTGAAGCTGCTCGCCTCACAGGACTCTGCTGCCTCTCGACGCTGCGCACCTATCTCGGCGATCTCGACCAGGTCAGCCGCGTCGTCCGGGTGCTCGGCTTCATCAATTGCGCGCCGGGATACAACACGCCGTCGAACGTGCTTAACGGCTTCTCCGACCTGATGATCGACGTGTTCGGGGAGGCGGGGCGCCATACGCGCTCGGCTATCGGCGTCGCCGAGCTTTACGCTGACATGCCGATCGAAGTGGAGGCATTGTTCGAGATTCGCGGTTGACGACGGGGTCTGTTCATTGCCATTCCAAGCGTCGAGCCGATACGCCCGAGTAGAAACAGGGCTCGCTTGCCTTTGAGGGAGGAAGTCAGATGAGACATTTTGCGCGCTGTGCCGCCATGTTGGCGGGCTTGGCGGCGGTAGCTGCGTCGGTGGTTCCGGCAGCAGCCCAGACAAAATGGGATCTTTACGCCTTCACTGGCGTCACGCACCCGATCACGATGCGCTACAAGATGTTTGCCGACGAGGTCAAGGCCGCGACGGGCGGCAAGCTCGAGATTCTCGTTCGCCCTGCGGGCGAGCTGCCCTTCAAGGCAACCGAGCTGGTCAAGACCACGAGCAGTGGGCAGGTGCAGCTGGCGGCTGCCTACCAGGGCTTCGTTTCTGGCGAGGTGCCGATCGCCTCGATCGCGAGCCTCCCGTTCCTCGTGCGCAACGCAGAGGATCTCGAGAAGGTCTATCCGATCATCGCCAAGTACGTCGATCCGGCCTTCGCCAAGCGCGGCATCAAGGTTCTGTATTGGCATACGTGGCCGCCACAGAACATGTTCGGCAAGGGCACGCCGATTAAGTCCATCGCCGACTTCGCGGGCCGCAAGATCCGCTCGACGGACGGTAAGCAGGCGGAAATGCTGAAGCAGCTCGGGGCGTCCTCGGTCAGCTTGACCACCGCCGAAGTACCGGTGGCCATGGAGCGCGGCGTTGCCGACGGCTTCCTCACGGCGGCCTTCAACGTGACCGGCGCGAAATGGTACGAGTTCACGACATGGGCCTGGATGGGTGACATCCACATGGGCGGGCCGGACTATCTCATCATGAACATCGCCGCTTATGACAAGCTCCCGGCCGACGTCAAGGCGAAGCTCGACGAGACCGCAAAGACCTTTGGTCCCAAGATGCGGGCCATGAACCTTGGCGACGAAGCCGGTTCCGTCGAAGAACTCAAGACGAAGCACAAGGTCGAGATCTATACGCCGCCGAAAGAGGTCATCGAAGAACTGACCAACAAGATGAAGCCGTATTGGGAATCCTGGGCCAAGCAACAGGGCAAGGAGACCGAGGAGCTTCTGAAGGAATTGCGCACCGCACTCGGCAAGTAGGCCTTCCCGGCAATTACACCAGACTCCGCCTCGCAGCTCGCGAAGTTGCGAGGCGGTTCCACGTGATCGAACCGATCAGAGCCGGAGAAAAATCGTGCACTCCGAAGGCAAACCTGCCGACGTCCCGCCCCCCACGACAGCGATCGGGCGCATCGCCGACAAGGTCTCGACGGCTGCCGGCGTGGTCGCCGGACTGTGCGTGGTCGGTATCCTCCTGATCGTCTGCGCCGAGGTTGTGCTGCGACAGTTCAAGCACTCCATGCTCGTGACCGACGAGATCGCGGGCTACTTGAACGCCGCGCTGGTCTTCCTGGGCTTGGCTTACACGTTGAAGAGTGGTGGCTTCATCCGAGTCGAGGTCGTCTACGACGCCATGCCTCCTGCTTTGCGGATGATCGCCCGCTGGGTCTTCACCAGCATTGCCACCGTCTTTGTCGGGACCATCCTCTACTACGCCGCCGTGCATGTGCAGTACGCCTTCGTCCAGGATACACGCGCCGTATCCATTCTCGACACACCGGAATGGATACCCCAATCCGTGATGGTCGTCGGTATTGCTGTGCTGTTCCTGCAGTTGGTCGCCTATCTCGTAGAGCGTGTGCGCAACGTCCCCTGACGACCGGCAAAATCCCGATTGTCTTCCCTCTCATCTTGCGACCGGACCTGACATGAGCCTCGAGCTGATCATTACCATTCTTGTCGGCAGCCTCGCACTCATGCTGCTGACCGGACAATGGACGGCACTCGCACTCGGATCAGTCGGCGTCCTCGTTCTCCTGCTGAGCAAGGGCGTTATCGGCCTCCAGGCTTTGAGCTCGGTGATCTGGAACAACTCGGCGAGCTACATCCTGATCGCGGTGCCGATGTTCCTGCTGATGGGCGAGGTGATCCTGCGCAGCGGCGTGAGCAGCTATTTCTATCGCGGGATCGTCGTGCTGCTCAGCTGGCTGCCCGGCGGTCTGCTCCACGCCAATATCCTGTCGTGCGCCATCTTCTCAGCGGTCTCGGGCTCGAGCGTTGCCACCGCCGCCACCGTCGGCACGGTCGCTATTCCCGAGATGAAGAAGCACAAGTACGACTCCCGGATGATCTACGGCTCGCTCGCCGCCGGCGGCACGCTCGGCATCCTCATTCCGCCGTCGATCGTCATGGTGCTTTACGGGGCACTCGTCGAGGAATCGATCGCCAAGCTGTTCATGGCGGGCATCATTCCCGGCCTCGTGCTTTCTGGGATTTTCATGGTCTACATCGCTGCGCGCCTGTTGGTGAACCCGCAGCTGGCCCCCCCCAGGCATAGTGCCTCCGATGCGACACTCGCCGCGTCGACCAGTGACGTCTGGCACGTGTTTCCGGTTCTGGCGCTGCTCGTCTCTGTGCTTGGCGGCATCTACATCGGCTTCGCAACGCCCACGGAGGCCGCTGCCGTCGGCGCCGCGGGCTCGATTCTGCTCGCGGCGCTCTACCGGAACCTGACGCTGCCGATCCTGAACGAAGCCGTGATGTCCACGGTCAAGACCACCTGCATGGTGGTCTTCATCATTATCGGCGCGCAGATCCTTTCAACCGCGCTGACCTACTCAGGCGCCAGCCGCACCATCAGCGAGTGGGTGCTCGGTCTCGGACTGTCGAAATGGCAGTTCTTCATGGTTCTGGTGGTGGTCTATCTGATACTCGGATGCTTCGTCGACGGCATCTCCATGATCTACATGACGCTGCCGGTTCTGCTGCCGCTGATCAAGTCGTTCGGGTTCGACCTGATCTGGTTCGGCATCGTTCTCACCATCCTGATCGAACTCGGCCAGATCACGCCACCAGTGGGTCTCAACCTCTTTACGATTCACGCCATATCAGGCGGCGCCTCCTTCTCGGAAGTGGTCCACGGATCGATCCCCTATGTGTTCCTGATGTTGCTGATGATTTTGCTCCTGGCGCTCTTCCCGGAATTGGCTCTCTGGCTCCCGACAACCATGAGGGGCCCGGGCTAGCGGGGCTAGCCTGGGGGTACGACCCATGCCCGAGCCGCCGGCCTCACTGGCGCATGGCGTCGATCGAAAGCTCGGCTCGGATTCCCAAGGTTCGCTCGGCCTTCCAATCCTCGAGCGGAATGCCGGTGCCGTCAGCGAGCTTCACGACGGCGTTGAACGACGCGACCGTCGCGCACGCATCGACGAAGCCGGCATCGCCGACTGAGCGTCGAACGGCAGAGCGCGCAAGGGAGAGCGCTACATCGTCGTCGCCAAGAACGGCCTCCACGAAGGCTGAGAGGATCGCACCGTGGGGAACGCCGCCGTCTACAGCCTCGGGGGCGACGATAGCCGAGAGATCGTAGTCGGTGCCGGAAGAGATGCTGCTCTCACGGAGCAGTGCCGCGTGGCTCGTGGTTCAATAGTAACATCGGTTGAGCGCCGAGGCGCGGCCGGCCATCAGCTCGATCTGGCGGTGGCTGATAGCCCGGTACTCGCGCGAGAAGTCCCGGATCTCGTGATCCTTCAGATAGAGTTCGACGTCGAGGTCGAAGAAATTAAAGACTTCGGCTGGAACGAGGCTCAGCGCGCGATGGATGTTCTTGTCTCCGTGCGCGGGATAAGGGTTGGGATCGCCTTCCGAGACGGCCTCCGGCGCCAGCGTCGAGACCCAGGCCAGATCGCGTGCGGCACCCGAGGGCCGATGCCGCGTCGGTTTACCCTGGATCGGCGCTGGAAGCGGATACATCGGTCGACCGAGGGCGCGATCGAAGGTATCCAGCGCCGTGACACAGGCGACGACACCGATGATCTCGACGTAGCGCTCCTCCCCGAGATCACCACTGGTCACTTCGCGCACCCAACGCTCGGTGATGCGGCCTGCGTCCGTGCTGAGTCGATGGATTGCTTCGATCGCCGCCGACGACAGCTCGCCACCACCGTCGTGCTCGCCTTGGACATGAGCAGGAGACAGCGCCGCCTTGCGCTGCCGGCAAAGCTCGCACGTTGCAGCTCGACGAACCTCCGCGGCGATGGTGAGGCGCTCCTCGCCCGTCCACCACGTCCCCGGCCGAGCCAGTCGTCGCCACGCTTCCGCAACAGCCGCTGCCAGTTCGGCACGGATCGGGAGATGCTCTCCGGCGACCTCGATCGACGTCATGCTGTGGTTCCTTCATCTGGCGGCGCCCGAACGGCCCCATCACTATCGCGCACACTCAGACAACTCATTTGAATTTCGCCATCACCTGCGAGGCGAACTGCTCCAAGCGCTCTATCGTGCCGGGGAGATCATTACCGTCGCCGCCGATCAGGAAGTGGCTGAGGCCGCGCTCCGCGAAGCGTCCGATATCATCGACGATGGCTTGCGCGCTGCCGGTAAAAGCGAGGCGCTTTCCATCGCGCCCTTCCTGCTCCTCTCCGATCCGACAATAGATAGCGAGCAGAGCTCCGGTGATGGACGCCGGGTCCCGGCCCGCACGTTCGGCTGCGGCCCGAACCTCGGCCAAGCCAGCAGCATAAAGTGCCGGCGTGTCGAGCGGCAGCTTGGGATTGGCCGCGACCGGATACCAGCCGTCGCCGAGGCGGCCTGCGCGATCCCGCGCGGCCTTGGCCTCGCCACCGACCCAGATCGGCAACCGGGGTTGGGCTGGCTTCGGAGCGAACAGGAGATTGGCGAACGACGCGTGGGGGTCTTGTTGGGCAGGCTTGTCGGCGCTCCAAAGCTCGCGAAACGCGCGGATGTAGGCATCGGATGCCCTGGCACGTTCAGCGAATGGCGGGCCGCCGAGCAACGCGATTTCCTCGGCCATCCAACCGACGCCGACGCCTGCCGTCAGGCGCCCTTTCGAGAGCACGTCGACGGTTGCCAGCATCTTGGCCGCAAGCACGGGATGGCGGTGCGGCAGAACGAGAACGGACGTCAACAGACGGATACGGCTCGTCGCGGCCGCAACGAAGCTCAGCGCCGTGACCTGCTCGAGCGAAACACCCGTGTCCTGGGCGAAAAACTTGCCAGTCTTGGAGTAGGGATAGGCGCTCGCAACATCGGTTGCGACGATGACGTGGTCGCTCATGCCGAAGTGCTCGAAGCCGAGGCTCTCGGCCTTCTGGGCAATGGCGCGCAGCGAGTCTGGCTCACCTGCAGCCCCGCGCGATCCAAAATGCAGGCCGAACTTCATCTGCTCTCTCCCGTCCTGGCTGGGCATCCATCGTTCTCAGCAAGATGCCTGCTCGGCTTCGCGATGGGAAGTTGCGCTGAACGCGCGCATTGCCTGAACACTGCCGATGTGGCTCGATTGCCGTCGTCCAAGCAATGGGGAGAGGCGCCTGATGATCCGTATCGCGTTCGACATCGGCGGCACGTTCACCGATTTCGTACTTCATGACGCCGGGCGCGAAGTGTTGAGGGTCGGGAAGATCCCGACCACTCCGCAACACCTGGAAACAGCCGTTCTCGAAGGCTTCGACGCGATCCTCGCAGCCCACGAGGTGGCGCCAGCCGCTGTTACGACGCTGCTGCACGCGACGACGATCGCAACCAACGCCATCCTCGAGCGCAAAGGCAACCGAACGGCGCTGCTGACGACCGAGGGTTTCCGGGACGTGCTGATCATCGGCCGCCAGAAGCGCTACGACACGAACAACATGCACCTCGACAAGCCGGCGCCGCTGATTGCGCGACGCCACATCTTCGAGGCCAATGAGCGTGTCGCGGCGGATGGCAGCGTGGTGGCCCCGCTCGAGGCGGCCAGCCTAGAACGGGCGATCGCGGCCCTGAAAGCCGGTGATTACGAAGCGGTAGCGATCGCCTTCCTGCATGCCTACGCCAATCCGGCGCACGAGACGGCAGCACGTCGGGCGATTGAGGCTGCATTACCGGGTGTCGCGGTTTCCGTCAGCCATGAGGTCAGTCCGAAGTTCCGCGAGTACGAGCGGACCAACACGACCGTTGCGAACGCCTACGTGCGGCGCATCGTCGACCGCTATCTCGCCAAGCTGACGGACGCGCTCGGTCGTCGCGGCTTCCGCTCGAGTCTCTATATCATGCAATCCAACGGCGGACTGGTTACGCCCGAGCTGGCGCAGGCCTTCCCGGTTCGGATCGTCGAGTCGGGACCCGCGGCCGGTGTGCTGATGTGCGCTGCGGTCGGCCGCGAGGAAGGGCTCGAGCATGTGCTGACCTTCGATATGGGCGGCACCACGGCAAAACTCGGTGCCGTCGACGAAGGCGAGCCGGCGATCACGCAGACGTTCGAGGTCGATGGCATCGACAATCGCCGTTACAGCGGCTTGCCGCTCAATGTTCCTGCGGTGGAACTCGTCGAGATCGGCGCGGGTGGCGGCAGCGTCGCGGTCGCCGATCGAGGGCTGATCAAGGTCGGGCCGGAGAGCTCCGGCGCCGACCCGGGTCCCATCTGCTACGGGCGCGGCGGCAAGCGGCCCACCATCACCGATGCCAACCTCGTCCTCGGTTATCTCGATCCGGACTGGTTTCTCGGCGGCGCCATGAAACTCGATCCGCAATCGGCACGCGCCGGCATCGAGGCACAGGTGGCACGACCTCTCGGTCTCGGCGTCGACGAGGCGGCGTGGGGCATCCATTCCGTCGCCAACTCCAACATGGAGAGGGCGATGCGGATCGTCTCGATCGAGCGGGGACGTGACCCGCGTCGCTACGCGATGGTCGCTTTCGGCGGTGCGGGTCCGTTACATGCGGCGCGACTCGCACGTACGCTCGGGGTGCCGAAAGTGATCGTCCCGGTGGGCGCCGGCGTCGGCTCCGCCATCGGCCTGTTGACGGCCGACGCCAAGATCGACGTCTCGATCACGCGGATCGTTGCCGTCGAAGCCGAGCAGATCCCGACCATCCGGTCGATCTTCGCCGATCTCGAGGCCCGTACCGCGCCCGACCTCGCCAACCTTGCCACTGGTGGCGCCGTGCGGTGGCGTCGCGGCGCCTACATGCGCTACCAGGGACAGGGCTACGAGATCCGGGTGGAGCTGCCCCTCGGTGAAATCGGAGCCGACTTTGCTGCGGTCGCAGTCGCCGCTTTCGAGACGGCCTACAAGACCGTCTACGGCTATGCCGACAGCGGCGCCCGCGTCGAGGCGATCGACTGGTTCCTGGTGGCGACTATCGCCGGCCTTGGTGAGCGAGGCGCCACAGTGCGCCAGTTGATCGGACAAGGCGGGGCAACCGGCAGCGGTCGCACGTCGCGGCGGGCCTATTTCCCGGAGGCCGGCGGCTTCGTCGATGCAGCCGTCGTGGACCGGTACGCGCTGAAGCCCGGGGAGCGGGTACGCGGCCCGGCACTCATCGAAGAGCGTGAATCAACGACGGTGCTGCTGCCGGGCGACATGGCGCACGTCACCGAAAACGGACATCTCTTGATCGACATCCTCGGAGGCTGAGCGCCATGACCCGCACGACCGGTGATATCGACGCGATCACACTCTCGGTGCTCTGGAACAGCCTTCTTTCGATCGCCGAGGAGATGGGAACTGCATTGCGGCGCACCGCCTTCTCGGAGGCCGTCCGCGAAGGCGACGATTTCTCGACCGGCATCTTCGACGGGCGCGGGCGGCTCATCGCCCAGGGCAACTTCACGCCCGGCCATCTCGGTGCCATGCCCTACGTGATCGAGAACGTCCTTAAGTTTCACACGCCCGAAAGCCTCAAGCCGGGCGATGCCATCCTGCTCAACGACAGCTTTCTCGGGGGCGGACATTTCCCCGACTTCTTCCTGACGAGCCCGGTGTTTCGAGACGGTCGCCTGATCGGCTACGCCGTGACGACAGCACATCAGGTCGACATGGGCGGCGCGGCGCCCGGCTCGCAGCGCGTCCAGGGGATCTCGGAGGCCTATCAGGAAGGCTTGCGCATCCTGCCGATCCGGATCGTGCGCGAGGGCCGTTTCGACGAGGATCTCATGCGCATGATCCTCGGCAACGTGCGCGTCCCAACCAAGGTGCGCGGCGACCTGATGGCGCAGCTCAACGCCAATCATGTCTGCGCCGAGCGGCTCAACCGCATGTACGACGCCTACGGCGAGGACACCATGGCTCGCACGATCGATGCACTGCTCGACCGTTCCGAGCGTGAGACGCGGGCCATCATTGCAAAGCTGCCTCCGGGACGCTTCGAGTTCGAAGACTACCTCGACGACAGCGGTCCCGGCACAAACCCGATCAAAGTGAAGGTCGCCGTGACAGTCGGCGATGGCGAGGTCGAGATCGACTTCACGGGCTCGGGTGGCACGGTCCAGGCGGCGCTCAACTCCTATATCAATTACACGCGCGCTTACGGCGTGTTCGCAACGCGCTGCCTGACGCAAGCGAACCTGCCCAACAACGAGGGCTCGTTTCGGCCGATCAAGGTCAAGGCCGAGGAAGGCTCGTTCTTCAACCCGCGCTTTCCTGCCGCGTCGGGGGGCCGCGCGGCCGTACAGATCCGCATCTTCGACGCGGTCAACGGCGCCTTCGCCAAGTGCATCCCCCATCGAGCCATGGGGGCCTTCTCGCACTGGGCCAACCCGAACATCGGGGGTGTGGATCCGAAGACCGGCAAGCCATTCATCATGTACGACATGCTGCTCGGCGGGTATGGCGGGCGCTCCGACAAGGACGGCGTCGAGGCGATGTCGCCGGTGATGAACTGCTCGAACATTCCGGTCGAGGTGATCGAGCACACCAATCCCGTGCGGATCGAGCGGTTCGAGCTGATTCCGGATTCCGGCGGCGCGGGCACGTATCGCGGCGGCTGCGGGATCAGGAAGGACGTGCGTGTCCTCGCCGACGAGGCCGTGCTGACGCTGCTCGGCGACCGGCACAAGTTCGCGCCTTACGGCGTCTTCGGCGGCGGTGAAGCCGCCAAGGGGCAGTCGATCGTCTACTCCGGCAACGAGGCGAAGGAACTGGGCTCGAAGGAAGTTGCGGTTTTGAAGCGCGACGACGTCGTCAGCCTGCGCACGTCCGGCGCCGGCGGTTACGGCCCCGCCTCAAAGCGCGACCCGAAACGGATCGAGCAGGACATCGCGGACGGGTATGTGACGGAGGAGGGTGCGCGGCGGGTGTATGGGCGGGCGGAGTGAAGCCCTGACCTGCGTCGATGCGCGTCCGTGTCGGGGCGTCAGCGCGTGACCGCCAAGGAAGGCGAGCGCAAGGGCGGTGGAGCTTCAACTCAAATCCCCAGATAAGCCCGCCTGACTTCCGGGTCGTCGAGGAGCTTCTCGGCGTCGCCGGTCATGCGGATGCGTCCGAGGTCGAGGATGACGGCGCGCTTCGAAAGAGACAGCGCCCACGTTGCGTTCTGCTCGGCCAGAAGCACGCTGAGGCCTTCGGTCTTCTGGATCTCCGTCAGCACCTCACCGATGCGCTCGACAATGACGGGAGCCAAGCCCAGCGACGGCTCGTCGAGCATGATCAGGGACGGCTTCGACATCAAGGCGCGGCCTATCGCGAGCATCTGCTGCTCGCCGCCCGACAGGCTGCCGGCTGCCTGCGAATGACGTTCCTTAAGCCGCGGGAAGTAGCCGTAGATGCGCTCGATCCGCTCCGGTAGTTCGGCCTGGGGGCGAGAGATGCCGCCGACGCGGAGATTGTCGAGGACGGAGAGCTGCGGGAAGACGCGCCGACCCTCCGGCGAGAAGCCGATTCCCTTGCGCATCACTTTCGAGGGTTTCAAGCCCTTCAGGTCCTCGCCGCCATAGGTCACCCGGCCCTCGTAGGTGACCATGCCGAGGATCGCCTTCAGCGTGCTCGACTTGCCGGCGCCGTTCGAGCCGATCAGGGCAACCGTCTCGCCCTCATCGATGGTGAAGCCGACGCCCTCGGTGCCCACGATCGGCCCGTAGGTGACCTTGAGGCCTTCAACGCTGAGCTTTGGCATAGCGCTTCCCGAGATAGGCCTCAATCACCGCCGGATTGGCAAGCACGTCCTTGGGGGCGCCTTGGGCAAGCTCGCGCCCCTGCGCCATCACCAGAACCCGGTCGCACAGGTCGGTGATGAACCTCATGTTGTGGTCGATGACGACAACGGCGATGCCGCGCTCGCGCACGAGGCGGATCGTGTCGCGGACGTGGTCGGTTTCCTCCGCCGAGAGACCGGCGACCGGCTCGTCGAGCAGGATGATCCTCGGGCGGGCGGCGAGACCGATGCCCATGCCGAGAACCTTCTGGATACCGTATGGGAGGCTCGAGGCCACATGCTCGCCGAAACGCTCGAGGCCCAACCAGTGCATCACCTCATCGACGTGCGCCGCGGTTCGGGCGCGCGCCTCTCTTGCCTTCGGCGTATCGAACAGCGTCGCGAGAAAGCCCGGATAGAGCAGACGGAAGGCGCCTCGACGCAGGTTCTCCCGCACCGTCGATCCGCCAAAGACCGTGGTCGCCTGAAACGTCCGCACGAGGCCCGATTCGACCAGTACATGCGGCTTCTGGCCCGTCACGTCGCGACCATCGAGAAAAACGCGACCACTCGACGGCTCGATCACGCCCGAGACGAGGTTGACCGCCGTGGTCTTGCCGGCCCCATTGGGGCCGATGATGCCGAGAATCTCGCGCTCAGTCACTTCGTAGGAGAGATCGGCGACGGCCTGCAGGCCGCCGAATCGTTTCGAGAGTTGCTCGATCTTGAGGAGCGGTGCCGTCATTCGGCGGCTCCGGTGCGCGCGAGGGGCGGGGCTGGCGCATCTGGCTTCGCCGACAGCATGGCTTTGACGTGCCGTGCGGCCTGGATGATGCCGCCCGGCATGAAGGCCATTGTGGCGAACAAGATCGCGCCGAAGATGATGTGCTGGATGTTGACGTAGCCGCGAAGCAACTCGGGCAGCATGACCATGAAGACGGCCCCTATGAGCGCCCCCCAGAGGCTGGACATGCCTCCGATCACGTTCATCACCACGAGATTGAGGGAGATGATGCCGGAGAAATTCTCGGGACTAAGAACCTTGTTGTAATGCGCCATGAGCGAGCCCTGCATGCCCGCGAGCGCACACGCGATGATGAACACGATGACCTTGAAGCGGATGACCGGCACGCCCGAGCATTCGGCGAGGCGCTCGCCGTCCCTGATGGCATTCATGGCACGCCCGAACTCGGAGCCGAGAATGCGAGCGCAGAGACCGACGGCGAAGGCCGCAAATGCCAATGCCAAATAATAGTAAGCCTTCGTGTCGAGGAAGATGGGGTGCGGCGGCGGCACGTTGAAGATGCCGTTGGAGCCACCCGTCAGCGCCACGTTCTCGACGATCGCCATGCGCACCACTTCTCCGAAGAGAAAGGTGATCAGGACGAAGTATTTGCCGGTGAGCCTGAGTACGATCGGACCAATGGTTGCGGCCAGCAACGCCGCGGCCCCGGTGCCGACGAGCAGGCCGACCGGGAACGGCAGGCCTAGACTCATGACGGTGAGCACCGAGCCGTAGGCACCGAAAGCCATGAAGGCCGCATGACAGAGGCTGACGTGGCCCGTCCGGATAATGAGATGCAGCGAGGATGCCCCGATTGCCGTCAGCATAATCAAGACGCCGACGTGATGCAGGAAGCGATCATCCGTCAGCCATGGCCAGACCACGAGCACGACGGCGGCGAGCACTCCTCCTGTGATCTTGGTCGCTTGGGTCATCGGCTAGTTCTCCGGAGTGCCGAGAATGCCCCAAGGGCGGAAGACCAGCAGCACGATCACCACCCCGAACGAGAGGAAGGCAGAGGCCGCAGCGCCGAATGCGGTTCCGACGATGCTCTCGGTGAAGCCGAGAAGCGCTCCGCCGAGGGCCGCTCCGGGAATGGATCCCATTCCGCCGAGGATGACTACGATGAAGGCCATCATCAGTGGCCGCTCGCCGAGATGTGGCGACACCGCATAGATCTGGCCCCACAGGCTGCCCGCCAGCGCCGCCAGCAGAATGGCGACGAAGAACGCGACTTTGTAGATGTGACGGGTATCGACGCCTTGTGTCTCGGCCGTCTCGACATCCTGGGCCGCTGCTCGCATCGCAAGGCCGGCCCGCGTGTGCCTGATGAACAGGTAGAAGGCGGTCAGTGCCGCCAACGCAATGACGACGACGATCAAGCGGTCGATGGGAATGATGATGTCGCCGAGCATCAACACCTCCTGCGAGGCGGCAGGTATGTTGCGCTCGTGCGTGTCCCAGAGCAGCACGCCGCCGTAGATCAACATCATGTTGAGGCCGAGAAGTCCGATCATGCTCTCGAACATGCGCTGGTAGAACCAGCGAAAGACCAGCCATTCCAGCACCAGCGATGCTGCCGCGACCCCGATGACACCGGCCGGAAGCGCGATCATCCAGGGCCAGTTCAGATCCTTCGTGAGGTGATAGAAGGCGAAGGCACCCAGCATGGCGAACTCGCCATGGGCGAAATTGACGACACGCATGATGCCGAACAACAGCGTAAAGCCCAGCGCCACAAGAATGTAGATCGCGCTGAGGCTGATGCCATTGACGATGACCTGCCCGAGCACCGTGGGGTTGAGCAGTATCTCGAGGCGAGACAGAAAATCGAGCAAGGGAAATCCTTTCGCAGCCAGCCGGCCCCTTCAATTCAGAAAGGCCCGGCTGATGCGCTCACATGTGTTTCCGTCAGGGCGTGAACTTCTTGATCTTGACGATCTTGCCACCCTTAACCTCTGAGAAGAAGTACTGCATCATGAGCTGCCGGTTGACGCCGTAGGTCTCTTTCCCGATCCACTTGACCGGGCCGTAAATGCCGATGTCGAAGCCGTCGATCTTCTCCATCGCGGTCCGTACTTTGTCCGTCTCGATGGAATCGGCGCGCTTGATCGCCTCGGCCATGAGGTAGACGCCGTGGTAGAACGCCGGCATGAACGGGCTGATGATGCCCTTCCCGTATTTGGCCTGATAGGCTTCACGTAGAGCCTTGGCTTTCGGCATGTCCCAATCGACGAAGTCGTAGGTCATAAAGCCTTCCGACGCCGGACCCGCAATTTCGATAATCTCGTCGACAGCGGGGCCGCCGATCTGGAACACCTTGCCCCGGAAGCCGGCCTGCCGGATCTGCTTGAGCATCAAGCCCGCGTCGCCGGGAGAATTGCCGTCGAACTCGAAGGCATCGACCTTCTGGGCCATCATGCGCAGGATGAGCGGAGTGAACTCCTTCGTGCCGCGCTCGAAGAAGTCGAGGATGACCTCGAAGCCTTCCTTTTTGTAGTCCTCGGCAAGCGGCTTGGCGACCGCCTGCCCAACGGCGTCATTGGGCGCCAGCAGCGCGATCTTCTTGACGTCTTTCAAGTTCTCCCGGATCCACTTGATGATCGGTGGACCGAACTCGAGGTTCGTATTGTACAGGCGGAAATTATAGGGATCGGGGGCATCGTTCTTCAGCACGCCGGGTGCGTAGCCATTCGTCAACGCGATGACCTTGGCCGGATTGGTTACGCTGATCGCGGCCAGCGCGGGCGGCGATCCGACCGGGCCGACGATGTACTTGATCTTGTCCTGGTGGACGAGGCGCTCGGCAGCCGCCTTGCCGCCCTGGGCCGAATAGAGGTCGTCGTAGAAGACCAGTTCCAGTTTGTAGGTCTTGCCGCCAGCCGTGATGCCGCCTGCAGCATTGAGATCGCTGATGGCGAGATCCATGCCGCGTTGAGCGGCGAGCCCCCAGGACGTGCCACCACCCGAGAGTGGCCCGAGGCCGCCGATCTTCAGGGTTTCCTGCGCAAGCGTCGCGAACGAGGAGGCGGCGAGGAAGACGCTACCGATCAAACCGGTGCGCAACGATTTCATGACATCGAATGACATATGATGGACCTCCCATACGGCTGCCCCTCGATCCAACGACTGTTGTGCATTGGATGCCTTCCAATCTCGCGGTCGTTGTACGCGAGATCATACGAGGCGATCGAGAAGGCGATGCTTGATGTTGCTGAAATGGGGGCCGGGAGCCAATCAGCTCCCGGTCCTCGCGAATATTGCGATCAGGTCGTGAGCCAACCAAACTCTTGCGGCTTCCTGCCGGCGTTGGGATGCAGTTTCACGTTGACCAGCGCCGGGCCCTTGTGGGCCATGGCCGCATCGAGGGCACCGCGCAGATCCTTCGGGTCATCGATGAACCAGCCCTTGCCGCCGAAGCTCTCCATCATCTTGTCGTAGCGGGCGCCGTAGATCAGCGCGCGCGGCGGGTTGTTGAAGGGATCCTCGGGATACTTCTCGGTGCCCGAGCCGATACCGCCATTGTTGAGGACGACGATCTTGACCGGCAGGTTGTACCGGCAGGCCGTCTCGATCTCCATGCCGGAGAAGCCGATCGCGCTGTCGCCGGAGACCGAGATGATCGGCCGATCCGGATGGACGACGGCGGCTGCGATGGCAAAGCCCATGCCGATGCCCATGGTGCCGTAGGTGCCGGCGTCGAGCCTGAGACGCGGACTCTTGTTGGGCAACTGCGTGCGACCGATGTCCATCGTGTTGGCGCCTTCGCCGATGATCACGGCGTTCTCCGGCGACCAAGCTGCGATGTCCTTCAGCGCCCGGTAGTAGTTCGTCGGTGCCGAGTTGTCGTCGATCATCGGCTGGATCTGCTTGGCGTTCTTGGCGGCTGCCTCCGCGATCGCCTTCCGCCACGGCGTGCCCTCGGCGTAGAACCACTGCTGCGAGCGCAGCGCGTCGTTGAGCTGACCCACGATGGCCTTGCCGTCGCCAACCAGCGCAACCTCGGTCGGCACGTTCTGGCCAATGGCCTCCGGCGAGATGTCGAGCTGGATGATGCGTACGCCCTTCTTGAAGCGGGGCTCCTGGCCGTAGTGCATGATCCAGTTGAGGCGCGCGCCCATCACGAAGATGACGTCGGCTTCCTTCAGCGCGAGGCTGCGGGCAGCACCGACCGACAGCGGATGATTGTCGTCGAGAACGCCCTTGCCCATCGGAGAGGCGAGGAACGGCAGCTTGGTGCGCTCGATAAAGGCGCGGACCTCGTCCTCGGCGCGCGACCAGGCCATACCTTTGCCGACCACCACGAGCGGCTTTTCGGCCGACTGCAGCGCGGCGAGAGCCTTGGCAATATCGTCGGCCATGGCGGCCATGCGCGGCGGCTCGGCGCACTTGGGCGGCATGTGAATCTTATCCGTATCGACCTCGCCCTTGATGATGTCGTCGGGCATGTCGAGGTAGGTGGCGCCGGGGCGGCCGTAGATCGACTGGCGGACGGCCATCTCGACGTAGAACGGGATCCGGTGCGTGTGCTCGACGGCGTGCGCGAACTTGCAGAACGGCGCGGCGATCTGGACCTGACGCTCCTCCTGGAAGCCTCCCATGCCGTTCTGGTAGGTCGGCGACGCGCCGCCGATGCCGATCATCGGCCAGCAGTTCTGCTGGGCGTTGGCGAGGCCGGCGAGCATGTGGACGACACCGGGGCCCGACACCGTGAGGCAGGCGCCGGGGCGGCCCGTGAGATAGCCGACGGCATGGGCCGCATACGAGGCGGACTGCTCATTGCGCATGCCGATGTACTTGATGCCGGCTTTCTGCGCCTCGGCCGCGATCTGCTGCACGGGAAAGCCGACGATGCCGAACATATAGTCGACGCCCTGCGACTTGAGACTTTGCGCCATCAGCTTGGCGCCATCAATTTTAGCCATCCGTTTCCTCCTGTTGCAGGCGCCATCAGACGCCGGCAGGCATGATGATTTCTTGTCGTTCGGGGTTCCCCTCGGCAAAACGATGGCACACTTCCGGCAGACATGGGAACAGGCTTCGCGCTGAGCGGTCTCACGCCGGCACGAGGCGACGGGGCTATGGACGGCTGCGCAGCGGTCTGCAAGGCTTCGCCCCACAGATCAAACCGAGTTGTCACCATGACCGCTGGCCCGCCCTCGCCGCTGAAACTCCTGCTGTCCGCCCACGCCCGCGACACGTGGGGCGAGCGCATCCTTGCGGCCGCACCCAACGGAACGCTGAGTTTCATCACCGCCGAGGAGGCCGGGGCGAGCGGCTCTCCCTGCGAGGCCGACATCGCATTCATGACACGCGAGGTGACGGGCTTATCCAGCAAGGGCAACCCGACACCCGAGCTGCGCAACTTCGGCAAGGTGTTGCGCGCGTCGCCCAACTTGAAATGGCTTCAGATCCATCCGGCCGGAGCCGAGCTGCCGATCTATCGGGAACTGCGCGATCGCGGCGTCAAGGTGACGACAGCTTCGGGCGCAACGGCCGTAACGGTGGCCCACACCGCACTCGGCGCGCTCATCGCAATCAATCGGCGTTTTCCCTTGTTGGCCGATGCCCAGCTCCGGCACGCCTGGGAGCCACGCCTTGGCGCCAACTCTCCGCGCGACTTGAAGGGACAGACGGCCGTCGTCGTCGGCCTCGGGCCAATCGGACAGAACCTCGCGCCGCTCCTGAAGATGCTCGGCCTGCGTGTCGTCGGTGTGCGGCGAGAAGCAATACCCGTCCCGCCTTGCGATCGGACCGTCACCTATGGTGATCTCTCATCGGTGCTGCCGGAAGCGGACGTGCTCATCCTGTGTTGCCCCGCGTCGCCGCTGACGCATGGTCTCGCCAACGCAGCAGCGTTCAATGCCATGCCGAAGGGCGCGCTGCTGATCAACGTGGCGCGGGGGAGCGTGGCGGTCGAGGCCGACATCATCGCGGCACTGGAGAGCGGTCAGCTTGCGGGCGCATATCTCGACGTGTTCGAGCGGGAGCCTCTCGATCCAGACTCGCCACTTTGGGATATGCGCAACGTGCTGATCTCACCGCATACGGCGAGCCACTCGTTGGGGCAGAACGAGGCGGTGTTCGACATCTTTCTCGACAATCTGGCACGCTGGCGCGATGGACGCGCATTGCGCAACGACGTCGACCGGCTTGGCTGAGATCTGCGCATCTCCAGGAGACCTCGCAATGCACAGCATCATCGGAACATGGAAGCTCATCGGCGGGCGCGCGACGTTCGAGGATGGCACGCCGGCGCCGCCGCCCTATGGCGGAGCGAAAGGCATGGGTCGCGTCATCTTCGATGCCGACGGCCGGATGATGGCGGTCCTGTGCGACGGACGGCGCGAGCTGCCGGCCGGTGCGACGCGCGAGTACAGCTCCTACTGCGGCAATTATACGTTCGACGGGCAGCGCCTCGTCACCGAGGTCGATGCGACCTCCGACGCCAGTCGTCTGACCGGCAACCAGGTGCGCGAGGTGAGCTTCGAAGGCGGCATCATGGTGTTCCGACATGCGACACGCCGGGCCGATGGTCGTCTCGTCCGGAGGGAGATGTCGTGGGAAAAGATCTCCGACATCTGAGCCTAGCGCGTAGGACCGGCCCGATATCCCTCGAAGGAGGAAGCTCATGACTGCCGCCGCGATACTCGAAGCCCGGAATCTGCTGGTTCGCCATCGCGCCGATTATGACACTGCGTATCGAGAGTTCCGCTGGCCGTCTCTCGGGGAGTTCAACTGGGCGATCGACTGGTTCGACGGCGTGCTGGCCCAAGGCGAGACAAGCAGCCGAACGGCACTGCAGATCGTCGGCAACGACCCGGCGAAACTGACGTTCGCCGAGCTTTCCGAGCGTTCGAACCGGCTCGCCAACGGGCTTCGCGAGCTCGGCGTCCGGCGCGGCGACCGCATCCTCCTCATGCTCGGCAACGTAGCGCCCCTGTGGGAGACGATGCTCGCCGCGATGAAGCTCGGCGCGGTGGTGATCCCGGCGACGACGCTGCTCGCGCCTGCCGATCTCGCCGATCGGGTCGGCCGCGGACACGTCCGGCACCTCGTGATCGGGGCTGCCGATGCGCCGAAGCTCGAAGGGCTTGCCGAAGGGGTGACGCGTGTCGTCGTCGGCGACCCGCCCGGGCCCGGCTGGCATCGCTACGAGGATCTATTCGCGGCTTCGGCCGATTTCCGCGAGGACGGAAAGACTGGGGCGGACGATCCACTGCTGCTCTATTTCACGTCCGGCACGACGGCGCGGCCGAAGCTCGTGTTGCACAGCCACAAGAGCTATGCGCTGGGTCACTTGAGCGGCATGTACTGGATCGGGCTGATGCCTGGCGACGTGCACTTGAACATCTCGTCACCCGGGTGGGCCAAGCATGCGTGGAGCTCCGTGTTCATTCCTTGGATCGCGGGTGCGACGGCATTCGTACTCAATCAACCGCGCTTCTCAGCGCGCGCGCTCTTGGACACAGTCACCACGAACGGCGTGACGACGCTGTGTGCCCCGCCGACCGTGTGGCGCATGGTGATCCAGGAAGATCTCTCGCAATGGAAGACCAGCCTGCGTGAGGTTCTGAGCGCAGGTGAGCCGCTCAATCCGGAGGTGATCGAGCAAGTTCGTTCGGCATGGGGCCTCACGATACGGGATGGGTACGGGCAGACCGAGACGACGCTGCAGATCGGCAACTCGCCCGGTCTCACCGTGAAACCGGGCTCGATGGGCAAGCCGATGCCGGGCTACCGGTTCGTGCTGGCGGCACCCGACGGACGCAATGTCGACGAGGGCGAGATTTCGATCCCGCTCGATCATCCGCCGGCCGGCCTGATGCGCGGCTATCAGCGCGACGACGGGACGATCGAAACGCTCTCGGGGGCGTTCTACCGCACCGGCGATGTCGCCATGCGCGACGAGGATGGATACTTTACTTACGTCGGTCGCGCCGACGACGTCTTCAAAGCGTCCGACTATCGTATCTCGCCGTTCGAGCTCGAAAGCGCCATGATCGAGCACCCGGCCGTCGCCGAAGCCGCGATCGTCCCTGCTCCGGACGCCGTTCGCACGAACGTTCCGAAAGCCTTTATCGCGTTGGCGCCCGGCTTCGAGCCGACGCGCGAAACCGCGCTCGAGCTGTTCCGGCACAGCCGGGGCCGTCTTGCGCCCTACAAGCGCATCCGGCGGCTGGAGTTCTATGAGCTACCAAAGACGATCTCCGGCAAGATCCGCCGCGTGGAGTTGCGCCAGCGCGAGGAGACGGCGTTCAAAGCCGGCACCGCAATCTCGGGCGAGTTCCGGGAGCAGGACTTTCCGGAACTCGGATGAGGGCGTGCACCTGACGGAGACGCCATCGAAGTCGCATCACTCGATCGGCACGAAGATCGAGTGTCGCAACTTGCCGCCGATCGACTTCGAGAGGTGGCCCTTGCCGTGGATGTCCTCGACCAGGATCACCTCGCCGGCACCGATCTCCCGCGAGACGCCGTCCGAAGCTGTGATCTTCACGCCGCCATCGAGATTGATGATGTACTGGCGGCGTGGCGCGGGATGCCAGTCGAGGTCGTAATCGCCGGACGTCTGCCGAAAGATGATGCCCGTCGCCGGCAGCCGCTTCGACATCTTGGAGAAATTGCGGGTCTCCGCCCACTCGACCTCGATGTCGCGCCAGTGGCTCTCGCCCTTCTCGTCGGCATACAAGTTGTGAATGCGCATGCGCCTGTCTCCTCGCTCGGCGAAACCTCCGACGATCAACCGCCGATCACCTTACCGCTTTTCAGCTCGGCAATTCCGCTTGCATCGATCTTCAGCCAATCGCCGAGGACGTCCTCCGTGTGCTCTCCGAGACGCGGCGCCACCCGGACATCCGGCGTTGCGCCTCCGAAACGCACTGGCCAGCCGCTCATGGTGTAATCGCCATCGGGATGCCGCATGGTCTGGCGAATGCCGCGCTGGACGAAGCCCTTGTCATCGGCCAACTCACGCGTATCGAGCACGGCGCCCGCCGGCACGCTTGCGCCGCTGACGAGGCGCCACGCCTCGTGCTTGTCCAACGTGCGCGTCCAGCTGGAGACCATGGCATCGACCTCCTCACGGTGCTCGGTGCGTGCTGCCGGGGTGTCGTAGCGCTTGTCGCCGATCAAGTTCTCGCGCCCCATCAGCTTCAGCAGTCGGTTCCAATGCTCGGGATTGGCGGGGCTCGCAAAGATGTAGACGTAGTCGTTGGGACCTCCACCCTTGGTCGGGTAGACGCCGATCGGGGGCCAGCCCCCGCCTACGGTCTTGTCCCCGGCGCGCGGGGCGGGGCGCATGTCGGTGCGCTCCATGTAGCAAAAGGCGTTGCGGATGTAGTGCAGGATGGCGTCCTGCATGGCCACTTCCAACCGCTCACCTTGCCCCGTCCGCAGCTTTCTCACATAGGCGCCGAGGATGGAGATCGCCATGATCATGCCGGTACCGGTGTCGCCGATCGTCGTTCCCGGCTTCAGCGGCCTGCCGCCCTCCTCACCGGTCAACGACATCAGCCCACCGGCCGCCTGCGCGATCATGTCGAAGGCGAGCCCTTTCTCGTGGGGCGTACCTTTCCCGAAGCCTTTGATCTGACAAAAGATGATGCCGGGATTGATCTCCTTGGCGACGTCGTAACCGAGGCCGAGCCGTTCGATGGCCCCCGGAGCGAAGTTCTCGATCATGACGTCGGCCGTCTTGATCAGGCGCTTGACCAGATCGAGCCCCTTCGGATCCTTGAGGTTGACCGCCACCGAGCGCTTGCCGGCGTTGTACTGCAGAAAGTAGTTGGCATCGACCTCAGGGCGATGGCGACCGGTCGTCCGACCGGGATCGCCGACGCCGGGGTTCTCGACCTTGACGACGTCGGCGCCGAGCCAGGCCAGCGCCTCGGTACAGGACGGTCCGGCCTCGAACTGCGTGAAATCAAGGATCTTCAAGCCTTGGAGGCAATTCTCTCCGCTCATGCGCGTCGCTCCAGGTGGGTTCCGATGGCTCAGCTTAGGCATGCCAGGCGGTCTACGTCGAGCCGACGTGTGCGTAGTGTCGATTTGGGCCTCGGCTGCTCCTGCTCGGTGAGCGTGGCGGGCCTGCGGAATGAGGCGCCTCTGGCGGCCGACGTTTCGAATCTTCAAGGCGACGTTAGGAAATCACTAATCGTCACGAGCATTAACGATTGTTTGTCCCTACCAAAATGCAAACATGAGCCTCGCTAATTGGATGCCGCAACCAAAGGGCTGCATCATCATGGTCAGGAATGCTGGTGACATTGTTCCAGATGGAACCGAGCGGCGTCGCGCCAAGCGCACCGAGCTAAGGACATCCGGTCTTGTTCGAGTCCCGGGTTACCGCCGGAACATGCGCTGCATCATCATCGATGCGTCGGCGACAGGTGCGAGGGTGCGGCTTAGTCATGAGCATCCGGCACAACTCCCCGACTATGTCGTCATCGGCTTCGAGGCGGATCGCGTCGAAATCGACGCCGCAATCGTGTGGACTTCGCGGGAGGAGATGGGGGTTCAATTCGTCTCCGCCTTTCGCAAGAGCCTGATGGCCTCCTAGCGCGTGCATCTGACGTTTGTCCCCGCTTGCGGCTGATCTCGTCACGAAGCCCTCTCGTCGCCGCGCTCGTGTGAGCATGTCGGGTGTCGCTTACTGCGCCGGGTTCTTCGTGCTCATGATCGGCGTCTCAGTTCCATTCACGTGATACTTGTGGCAGAGCACGCAGTCTTGGCGTGCCTTTGCGCTCGTATGGCACGTCTGACAGAGTTCCTTTTTCACAGCGCCGAAATTGGACGCGAAACTCTGCGGGTTCTCCTGCTCATAGCTTTTCAGATATGCCGCGTCCTTTTCGAGGCTATGGCAGGTCAGGCAGCCCTTATTGTCTAGGACACTGAAGTGTGGCTCGTGCGCAAATGTCGTGAAGCGTCCATGTTTCATTGCGGCTGAGGCTGGCGAGAAATTGACGATCCGTCCCTTGCCTTGCACCTCGTCCACGCTGTGACATTTCGTGCACGAGCCCGGTGCATCCTTATCGACGAGCGCATTAAACACCGCTGCACCCGGCCTCGTATCGCCTTTGCCGGCGTAAGGCCCGGTTGCAACGAGCCAGGAGTGCAGAAACTTGTCCTTGTGGCCGGATGGCCGGTAGAAGATAGCGAAATCCTGCCGGTACCAACCGCCAAAGACCGCCCAATTTTCCGCTTCCATCTGCGGTTGGATGCCCGTTATCGGGGGAGACTTTGCCGACAATTCGGGCGTGCTCGGGTTGGCGGCGTCAGCAGCGCCGGTGGATACAGGGCCATCCTGCCCGGCCTTTGGCAGAGGCGCATCGGCTGGTGCCGACTTACCCCTCGATCTTCCTTTCATGGCGCGCTTCTCGTCCTCAGTGGGGAACAGGAGATCGTCGGTCTGGGCGGCCGGCCTGGACTTGGGGAGCGCGACGCCAGCGGTTGGCTCGCTGGGCGCTGCCGCTACGGCTCGAGCGTCAACGCGCGCGCCTTTCGGCTCTTTGCCATGCGGAGGCTGGATAGATGGAGTGGCCGAACCGCTATCGATGCCAACTCGTGTGTCGGTGATCTGGGTGACCCAGCCCCCACGGTCCTTGTCGCCGTTTTTCTTTCGGTTGGCCATTTCGGTGCCGAGATTGGGCAGCCAGTTCTGATGGGCACTGACGACGACATCCAGCGGCAAGCTGGCAATCAGACCAACCAACGAGACGTCATCGGCTGTGCCGCTGCCGTTAATATCGATGCCACCCATCAGGTCCGATGCTTTTCCCTGAATCAGGGAATAGAGAAGCCCTTTAATCTCCCAGACGAGATCTTCGACCGCCTTTATCTGAGCATCGCTTGCGGCGCTCAGATCCTGCAGGTTCAGGGCACCCACAGCGCCGATCAAAGTGCGCCCCTTCTCATGGCGGCCGATCAGGACTTTCATGAAGGGCGTCAATCCGGCTTCGGAGGCCTCCGGCCATTCCCCGATCGTGGCCCCCTTCTTGCGCAGCGTTTGCAGATCGAGCCCGGGAAGGGCGAAGAATGCAATTCCCTTCGGACCGCTGACGCGCTCCTTGCCGACGATCTGGTCGAGGTGACAGGCGGAGCAGGTCTGCTCGAACGGCGCGACATTCATCAGACGCTTGTCGCCGCCGCTTGCGTGGCAACTGGAGCAGGTCTCGGGGATGCGCCGTGAGGGGCTTTTACCCGCCGTCTCCGGGAAATGTTTTCCGAAATGGCCCGCGTGATCAAAAACGATGCGTGTCCTTCTCTTGAACGGAAAACCTTCGAACGTCGGATGATGCCCGTCGAAGCTGTCGAATTTCACCACATGGCAGGACTGGCATTGCTCGTTCGAGATCGTGGTCAGCTTGAACCCGGCACCTTGGTGCTCCTGGTGGCAAGTCGTACAGTAGAGACCGCGTGCGACCACGTCATCGGCCGGGAAAGCGGCGTTTTGCGCGCGGGCCGATCGGGGCACCGGTGTCGCGGCCGCGATCCTCAAAAGCCGCTTGGTGCTTTCGGCCAGGACGTCATCCGCGGCGCCATGGGGATTGAAGGCCGAATCGGACATGCGATGGCACGTTAGACACGCCTTGCTGTCGGCGGCCCGGTCGCCAGCGACGAGGCCGTGCAGCCAGCTTAACTTCCCGCTACCGCTCGTGGTGTGACACGCGCTGCATTGCTCGACGGTCGCGTGGGAACTCGCCAATGGTCCCGGCATGAGGAAGTGCGTTCCAGCAGAAAAAAGGAACGTTGCGATAAGCCCCGTGACGGTGACGAGCGCTGCAATTATTGCGAGGCGATCGCGCCGATCCGCATGAGCATCGACGCGCTTTGGCGCGCGCCGCGGAGAACCTAGCCCGAGCCGGCGCCACATCACCAGACCCCGGCCGAGAACGCGTAGACGACGAGACCATGCAGAATGACCAGAACGATCAAGGCATAGGTGGCGGGCACGTGGACGAGCAGCCAGGCCCGGCTCAACCCGTAATATGCGTGCGCAATGTCGATTTTCTCTTTTTCGATCACGAGTTCCTTGATGTCGGCGAGTTTCTCGCGGCCTTTCTGATCGACGAAGCGCGACAGGTCGTCGATCTCATCCGTCAGCCGCGCAAGGGGACGTCGCGACCCGATCAGGTGAGGCAGCGTATTGCGCGCCTCGGCGAAGAAGTCCTGGAGATGGGCCGTATAGAGGTCGGCGATCCAGGCACCGTAGGGCGGCGCCGGCAGATCCAGGTTCGACGTCGATGTCTCCTGCGCGGCGGCCGCCGCTTTTGCGGCTCTGGCAAGCTCGGCCCGTCGCTCGGGGATCCGCTCATAGGGGAGGCCTTCATCGACCAGCCGCCGCGCCTCGATCCACCGTGCGAGACATGTGCCGAAGATGCCGCTGACCGCGACGAGCACGAAACCGGTCCATAAAGCCCATTCGAAGGCGGTATCGGGCAGTGTAAAATCGGAATGCAGGACAAAAGCCACAATCAGGAAAAGACCGGTCCAGATATGTCGCGTCCGCCAGCGCGAGGCCGACCGCGGCGTCAGGGTCGCGCGCTTGCGTGCTATGTGGAAATAGAGCTGCAGGCCCATGCCGGCTGCCAGCACCCAGCCGTCGAGATAACGCGGGTCTCGCAGGCTGTTGCCGTAGATCCAGACGACCCAGGACAAGCCGATGCAGGCGAACAGCAGTACGAGCCCGCGCACCCATCGGCCATTGACGGACATGATGATCTCAGCGAGGCCACCGATCACGCCCGTCGCAGCACGCGTTTGCACCCGGCTCACAAGCACCTCCGGACGTCGGTCAACGCGGCTGCATTATCGATGCAGAGCCTCGTCGCAGTTTCGGGACTCCCAAAATCAATCGACTGCACTGGCTTCCCTTGCCTTGCCTTTGGTTTTGTCGGGGCCCGGGATCAGGGCGTCGAGCCCGGCCATCGTGGCGCCGTCGTACTTTTCAGTGATACTCACGAGGAGCTTTGCGACGCCGTCGGCAGCCGCAGTCAAGGACGCCTCGTTATTCAGCCTCAAGCCGGCCGAATGGGCGAACTCGACCAACTTTCCGATCTCCGGCACGTTCGGTGCCGCCTTGGCCGCCACTGCGAGTTGCCTGCGCGCGATATCGACGCGGCTGGCCATTTCAAAGGCGTAGAGCTTTCTCGCGGTTGCCCTGCCTATGGCGCGCAGACCGGTCTCGAGTTCGACACCGAGCCCCACGAGATAGAGCATGCGCCTACGCGGCGCGCTCGCCGGCACATTCTGCTTGCCCTTCGAGTGCCATGTATTGTGCCGCACCTCCCCCTGCGTCCACGACACGAGTTCGAAATCACTGCCGGCGGGATGCCCACCTTTATTGACGAGATCTTCTTGGGGGACGACATGGCAGCCGTAGCAGTTCTTTGCCAAATGGTAGATTGACGAGGGCCTGATCATGCCTTTGGACGCGGCGAGCTTGAATCGCGCATCCTTCTCGGCCTTCGTCTCGGATTTTTCCGTCTTGCCGCTGTAGCCGCTGTGGATCTTGATCCAGCTTTCGCCGGCGCCGTGACACGATTCACATGATATGCCGGCAATCGGCTGTTTCTGATTGTCTTTGTCTTGAACCGTATAATGACAGGTCAGGCACACGCCCTCCGACCTGATACGCGATACACCCATTTTCTCAGCGATCTCATTGGCTTTTGGCCGGCGCGGCATTTCTCGGAATGTCTTGAAATGATGCGTGGCTTTCCACGCCTCAGCCTCCTGCTTATGGCATTCGGCACAGGCGTTCGGGCCGAGCACCCTCGACGGATCCGTTCCGCTTGCGCCGGAGGCCGTCAGGCTGAACGCCGTCACCAAGCCACCCAGGCCCAGGATGGAGCCAAGTGCGATCCAGCGTGCGGATGCGAACCGCCGCAACTCATGCGTCGAGCGACCGGGAATGCTCACTCACACCTGCTTCAGCCATTGGGGTTTCGTCCATCGTCCGTCACCAACTGGCTGCAGGATCGAGGCCGATTTTCTCAAGCGCCAAGACCTCGGCCATGCGAGGCGTCCCTTCCATCGCGCCGTGGTGGCCGGAGCGGCGGTCTCGTCCCGGGCCGGAGCGAACGGATCGGCATGACAGACCGCGCCGAAGCGCGCTGCGATTGATCTGACAGCGTCCACCATTCCGGGCGCACCGCAGGCATAGACCACGTCGGTGGGCAAGAGGCGCGGGATGTAATCCGTCGGCCGGCCACGGCTCGCCCAATTCGTCGCCGTGTGGGGCGCACTACAGACGGGCACGACCCGCACATTGGGAAAGCGCGCCAGGCGCGCAAGGGCGGGCCCCATGTAGAGCGCCTCCAGCGAGCGACCACCAACGACAATCATCATCATTCGCTCCGGATTTTCACGCAGAGCGGCAATGGCGATCGACCAGATGGGCGCAAATCCGGTGCTGGTCGCCACAAGAACAATGCGTGCTTCGGGATCAGCTCGAAAATGGGCGTTCCCATAGGGGCCCCTCAACGTCAGCCGATGCCCGAGCTTGATCCTTGTGCCCAGCGCGGGCGTGACATAGCCGTCCGTCATGCGCCGGACATGGAGCCACACCGAGAGCGGATCCTCTTCTGCGTCCAGGCGATGGGTCATGCTGAACGGTCGGCTGGGATAGTTGCGAAACTGCACGTGCGCGTATTGCCCCGCATGCCAGGGAAGCGCCCGTTGGGTCTTGATCCCGACCTCAAGAACACTTCTCGACAAGGCTCGGAGCGAGACCAATTCACCTTCGACAGAACGGGTCGTAGAAACACGCTGTTTCTCGATGACGGCATTGGCAACGATCCGGGTCTGGCACGCATGCACGACCCCCGGCTCCGCCCCCCGCCCGCCCTGAACCTCTCCTGAAACGAGCCTTACGCAGCAGGTTCCGCAGTGGCCGCCGCGACAGTCATAAGGCAACTCGACACCGTTGCTCAGCGCCGCGTCGAGCAGCAGGGCCCCGTGCGCAGCCTCGAACACCGTGCCGTCGATTTCCACCTGGTGATGACGAGCCATTATCGGATTCCGGAGGTCTGTCGATTGCGCGACTGCCGACGTCATTGGTCAATCGGCAGGGTGATGATCGGTGCGGGAAAGCCGAGCTGTTCCGAGCACCTTGGCACCACGGTTGCCAAGACAATCGGGCGAAATAAGTGACGCGGCCATGCGATCGACGATTTTTTTATCCAACAATGCCTCGTGCGACGATGTTTCTCACCCTGCAGGAGGCGCAGGATATGCTTTTCGTCTTCATAAGAATAACTTTCACCAGACACTCCATGACAGGCATCCCTCAGCTCAATCCCTGATTAATCCATTCAACTCAATTAACATCGATACTTGTGCTTTTTATGCGAACATAATCAAACTCACCATTTTTGTCATACTTCATCACTATTCCGCTTCATTGACGCCGCTTTCACGCCTCCAACTCTTCCTAACAAAACATTCAGAAACGATTATTTTCAGCCATCACCGCTACCACGTAACAACAAAAGCAAACAAAGCGGATGCGACGGACGGGGGATCTAGAATGCGCAGCACACAAAGACACCTATTAGCACTTCTGATTTTTTCGATGGCTCTGACAAGCGGGCTCGGTTGGCAGACAGCCCTTGTCGACCAGATCGCCATGGCCGGTCCGGGCACAACGCGGGAGACACCACCCAAGGGTTCGGCACAAAAAACACCAAAGTCCGGATCCGAGAAGGCGAACAAGGAATTCGATGCGACTGCGGCGCTCGAAGCTCTCGTGAAAGAGGATGAAAGGAAGAGAGCCGCGGCCGATCAAGCCGACAAGAAGTCGGGCGCGTCGCCGGGCAGTGGAGCACCACTGCCTGCTGCGGTCAACGCGGCTGCACATGGCGAAATGTCTCTCCTGGCTGCGGCGGCACGGTCCGAGAAAGGAAAAGAAGCTCCCATTCCCGCAGTCGACGATGCAACGCTCGCCTTGTATCCAACCGCTGCGCAGTGCGGCACGTGCCACAAGCAAATCTATGATGAGTGGGCGTCCTCGGCCCACGCCTATTCCTCCATCTCGCCGATGTTTCATGCTTTCGAGCAAAAATTCCAGGAACTGACGAAAGGGACTGTCGGTACTTTTTGTGTGCGCTGTCATCAACAGGTCGGGACTCAGCTCGGTGAGAATCGGGAAACACCGCTCTGGGCGCGCAGCCAGATCTCGCGCGAGGGTGTGACCTGCATCACCTGCCATCGCGTCTCGGAGCAGTACGGCAAGGTCAACGGTGAGCGTCGCGTCGAACCTGGCAAGATCACCGATCCGGTTTTCGGGACGGGCGAGAAAAGCGTCATCAAGGACATTCTCGCCAACAAGGACACTTACTCCGTCAAAACCGGCAAGGACGGACGGGGCACGGATATTCATAACGGCATGATGACGAACCCGCAGCTCGGCAAGTCAGAGTTCTGCGTCAGCTGTCACCAGGTGGCGGTCAATCTCGGCATAAAGCTGGAAATCGTCTGGGACCAGTATCGCGACAGTCCGGCGCGCCAGGCAGGCGTGACCTGCCAGGACTGCCATATGGGAAAAGTACCGGGGAAGCCAGACGGCTACGCGACGGCACCGTCCGCTGTGATCGGGGGCAGGGAGATCAACCCGGGACGCAAGCACTCGAATCATCGCTTCATCGGCCCGGGCTACTCGATCGCCCATCCGGGCATCTTCCCGCACAACACAAAGGCGCACGCCTACAGCATCAAGGACTGGCTGGAGTTCGACTGGCGCGCAGGCTGGGGTACCAACGCGTTCGAAGCCAAGATCGCGAAAAGCAAGGCCAAGGTCACGTTTCCCAAGCGCTGGTCCGATCCACTCGATCGCGAGGATGCCCGGCAGATCATTGATGAAAATCTCGCTCAGCTCGACAAACGTGACGAACTGCGTCGCCAGGTGATGGAGAACGGGACGAAAGTCGACGGTCCGTTCGTCGAGAGCGAAGCGAAGGTCGGCAAGGGCCTGGCGTTCACCTACAGGATCAAGAATCTCAATGCAGGTCACAACCTGCCGTCCGGCTCTCTCGGAGCTCAGCCGCAGTTGTGGGTCAACGTGGCGCTGGTCGATCCGGATGGCAGGAATGTCTGGGAGTCGGGCTATGTCGACAGTAACGGCGACGTTGCGGACCTACACAGCCTGGACGTCGCTGCCGGTCGCATCAAGGCCGACCAGCAGCTGGTCAACTTCCAGACCAAGTTCCTGACGACCAACGTCAAGGGGACCGACCGCGAGATGTACCTGCCGGTGAATTTCGACATCGATCCGTTACCGCACCTGCGTCCGCCGCCGATCCCGACCACTGTGCTGAACCATGCACCTCTGGTTCGGATGGAGAACCATTCAATACCGCCGCTGGGCGAAAGAATGGCCCGCTACCAGGTGCCCGGAAACCTCATTCGAAAGCCCGGAACCTATCGCCTCGCCTTCCGTCTGCGGAGTCGCGCCGAGCCGATCTACTTCATGCGCTTCGTAGGTGCCGCCAAGGACATGGAGCGGCGCATGAACGAGCGGATGTTGAGCTTCAAAGCCTCGACGACCGAACTCGACGTGAAGCCCTAGGACCCGATTTCAAGGGCCTGGATCGACGAGCCGACAGAAACCGCGCGCAGCCGATCTTCGGCGCTCGATAGGCGGGTCTCAGCCGGCATCATGACATGGAGTGCGAGCGTGATCTCCAATGCGACGGATCACTTTGAATACCCTGCCGGGCGGGTGGGCGCCTGTGTGGCATTGATCGCGGGGGGCTATCTCGCGATCCTGGGCGCCTCGGTCGACCGCGCCGTCGCCCAAGACGGCCGCGCAGCGCAGGAGCAAGGCCTTCTCGGGCAACTGTGGCCCGGCTTGAGGCGGGCGCCTGCGCGGCCTTCGTTTGTCGGCGCCCTCGCTAAAGAGGACGGCCAACAGCAGCCGGCAGCCTCAGCCGGCATCAAGCTGCGCGACAAGGCCGACAAGGTGGATCTGTTCGGGCCCGATCCGACCTACGACAAGGCCTACGATGCGAAAGCACTGGTCGATATCTACGGCGCAAAAACCGCCATCGAGCCTCCGCGTCCGCCCATCGAGATCGGCCGTCCGCAATACACCGCCGGCAACTACGAAGAGAGCAGCACGCTGCTCGGTCAGTTGAACCCCCTAATGCCCGGC
The DNA here is from genome assembly GCA_022844225.1 of Hyphomicrobiaceae bacterium. Classification (GTDB taxonomy): domain Bacteria; phylum Pseudomonadota; class Alphaproteobacteria; order Rhizobiales; family Hyphomicrobiaceae. The sequence goes on from JALHMC010000005.1 coordinate 70,749, forward strand.
CTTGCCATCTATGGCGACTGGCGGACTGCGGTGGCCTACAACAACAACAACGGCAAGGATATTGCCCAGGTTGCGACGCGGCTGAACATCGATGTCGATCTCAAGATTACCGCGACCGAGCGCATCCACGCGCTCTTTTCGCCGATCCAGAAAGGGAATGCGGCGTTCACCCGTTTCGAGTTCGGTGGCGGCGACGGAGACGGCAAGTTCACCGGCGAATTCGATCTCAATCCGCAGACCTTGTTCTTCGAGGGCGATCTCGGGTCGCTCTATTCGGGCTTCACCGGCAGAGACTCGCGTTTCGACCTACCGTTCACCGTCGGTCTCTTTCCCTTGTTCCTGCAGAACGGGATCTGGGCGAATGATGCTATACTCGGCGCCGCGGTGAGCCTGCCCGCCAAGAACTCGGCCCGCCTGGGCCTGCCCAACTTCGACGTTACGTTCTTCACCGCCTTCGACAATGTGAACAACGCGGGCATTCTCGGCGCCGACAACAACAACGCCAACCTCTATGGAGTGACGGCGTTCATCGACGCCCTCGGCGGCTATATCGAAGCGGGCTATGGGGTGATCCAGGGCGCTAGTGACCGGTTGAGCGGCCAAGTGACGAATTTCCTCACCGCCGCCTACACCCGGCGCTATGCCAACACCCTTTCGAACTCGACGCGCGTTTTCGCCAACTTCGGCGATGGCGAGCGGGACGAGGGCTTTGCCATCATCTCCGAGAACAGCCTGATCACGAGTCTTCCGAGCACACTGATCCCCTACGCCAACTTCTTCGTCGGCTCCGGCAACCCCCAACCGCTCGTCGACGGCAACGGAGCCGGCATCCTGAAGAATGTCGGCATCAATTTCGAGACCGATGCGCTCACCGGCTATCCCAAGCTGAACGACACCGGCTCGAACGCCTACGGTGGCGCAATCGGCTTGCAATATCTCTTCAATCTCGATCAACAGTTGGTCTTCGAGGTGGCGACCGTGCAGCCGTACGGCACTCCGATCCCCGGCATTGGCGTCGCGAACCCGCAGTACGCGTTCGGCGTCCGCTATCAGATCCCGATCGACAAAGCCTGGTTGTTTCGTGCTGACGCCACCTATCAAATTACGGAAGGTGAGGCGGAAGACAACTTCGGGTTTCGCGTCGAGTTGCGCCGGAAGTTCTAAGTAATCGCATCACCGCGATCTGCGCTGCCAGATTGCAGGCAGGCAAGCCAGTCGGTCGTGCGAGCGTCGATTGTGGCCTTGACCGTCAGCATCGCGCGCGACACCGCCAAACGCTTGGTTATCTCTTTCCGTGATGGTGCGCCCCCTGCCGATCGGCGCGCGCGCGACCGAGCCATGCCGACCGTGAATGCGCTGACCGAGGAGTGGATGGATTTTAACGTGAGGGCCAAGCTGAAAAAGGGCAACGTTGCGCTTTATCGATCGATCCTAACCGTGCACGTCGTTCCCGCACTCGGATCGACAAAGGTCGATGCACTCACCGAGGACCAGATTGCAAGTCTCCACTACGCATCTTCTCGACTTGGCCGTCGAACTCCGTGCGCATGTGTTTGGAGATGACGTCCGTGGACCTCTTCAATTCATCCGCGATCCGCTTGAATTCGCGACGAGATTTTCGGATGGCCCAAAGCGCTCTGCCCGTGACGAGAACACCGACCGAGGCGATTGCCACAGGCCATGGCTCAATCGGCGCGCCGGTCACCTCGATCAAATAGGTCCAGGCCCCAACAATGGCGTCCCACATCACACCCCCACCACGCAACATCGGCAACCTTGGCGCGCAACAGCCCACGGATTAAATCGCAAACCGGCGTAACCATGAGTCCAGCACAAGCCCCACGAGACGCGCCGCCGAGCCGAGCGAGCACAACCCAAGACCCGACAAGTCGCGCCTCCGGCGCGAGCGCCCCACACCCCCGCGCTCCGTCATCCCGGTGCTTGTCACCGGGACCCATTTCTCAGCTAGCTCGGGGCGCTCTAATGGGGTGCCGCACCGATAGGAACCCGCTCGGGCTCGGCTGCAAATTTTGGGCACACTGCAATGGACTGAGCTCCCGGCGCGATGGGTCCCGGTGACAAGCACCGGGATGACACCGGTGGGTGCGGTGACGCGTGCAGCCGGCACGACGCCCCGGGGCCGTCGACCTATGAGGGGCTGCCAGTCCCTCGTGCTCCCCAGCTCTCTCGGCTGCCTGCCGCCGGCGAAACGGAGCCGCCTGGGCGGAAATTTCGATGGAGATACCCTCGATGACGGCGGCGGGCCACGGTCCGCCTCATCGAAAACGACCGCGCCGAAAATGGTGGTTCGCATATTGTGTCGACGTCGATCGATACGATCCGAGTAGCAGCACATTCCGGCGAATTATCTCGTTATTCTACGCTGGCCAGAACTCGGCCGATCTGCGATTGTCCGATTAATCAATGGCACAAAGAATGCCACCGTCTTGGGAGGACTATCATGCGTCCATTGCTGCTTGGCGCCGCGATGCTCGTTGCGCTGTTTCAGAACACCCCCGCACAATCAAACTGGCCGGAAAAACCAGTTCGGATTGTCGTGAACTTCGCACCGGGTGGCTCGACCGATAACGCCGCACGCCCCTTCGCCGACCGACTTTCAAAGGCTCTCGGCCAGCAATTCGTCATCGAGAACAAGGCTGGCGCGTCCGGCACCATCGGGGTTGAGGCCTTCGTTCGCTCCGCACCTGACGGCTACACGTTTCTCGTGACAGGCTCGCCGGTTCTGGTCGTCATTCCGCAAGCGCGAAAAGTTGCGTGGGACCCTTTCAAGGACCTCGTTCCTGTCGCGCATCTTTCGGACTACATGCTGCCGATCGTGGTGAACCCGTCACTTCCGGTCAATTCGATCCAGGAGTTGCAGGCCTATGCCAAAGCCAATCCCGGCAAGCTCAATTGCGGCTCGGCCGGCCTCGGTACATTGACCCATTTGATTTGCGAAACACTCAAGGGTACGGCCGGGATCGACAATCTGCACGTCCCGTACCGTGGCGGCGGGGATGCGTTGAACGACTTTCTTTCAGGGGTGACGCAGATCCATTCCGAACCGAATGTCATGCCTCACGTCAAGTCCGGCAAGGCGAAGCTCCTTGCCATCGCCGACCGCGAGCGCCACCCGGATTACCCGAATGTGCCGCTGATTTCCGAGGCGTTTCCCGAGATCGGGATCGTCGGCTGGTTCGGGCTGTTCGCACCCGCCGGAACTCCGGCTGCAATCGTCGAGCGCGTCAACAAGGAAGTCACCAAAATCGCTAACACTCCGGAGATGCGGACGTTCTATCTGGGAATTGCGCAGCGGGTCGTCACCGGAACGCCCGATCAGCTCGGTCAATTACTCAAGAAGGACTGGGACTACTACGGCAAGCTGGTAAAGTCGCTGAACCTCAAGTTGGAATGAGGGATCAGACGGGGACTGGCGCTCCGAGACCTATTGCGAGCAGGCCCCAATGCGCCGCGTCCAGGCCAAACTTATCCCCGGCCCCTCAAGCTGTGCCTATTCTCCCGGCGTCCGTCTCGCGAGGGCACTCGGGCTCGAGCTGGGAGACTGCGGGAGACGGGCGCGCGTCGGACAGACGTAGGAGGTACTCAGCCACCTCCGAAGGATGCCGCAGCCCAGAGGCCGTCGTGAGACACCCCGAGGGCAGGAGCCGCCGTTCGAAAACGGATGCGCGGTGGCTCGCGGACCGGTCGTCCGCAGGGGGACCACCCCCGTCACGCGCAGCGAAGCGGGAAGGTCGCATCCCAATCCAACATGCAAAAGAGCGAGACCGTCCCGCTCCGCGCCCTTCGGCGTTGCAATGAAGACGTCGAGCCCGATGAGTTGCATCAACACGAAACCGAATGAAGGCGGTCGAGAGCGCCCGACGATTGCCTCGCATCCGCCTGCATGGTGATATGCGGCCACCCCACTCAGGAGAGAGCCCCGCCGATGTCCGCCCGCCGCTTCGTGACCGACGAGATGGTCGCAACCTACGCCCGTGACGGCGTCGTGCTGATCCCCGGACTGCTGGCGGACCGGGTCGACGAACTCGCACGTGACGTGGAGGCGAACATCGCCGCGCCCAGCGCCGTGAACCGGTCGTACAAGCCCGCCGACGGCTCGGCGCCGTTCTTCCAGGACTACTGCAACTGGCAGCGCTTCCCGGCCTACCGCGCCGCGATGCTCGAGACCGATATGGCCGAGGCCGCAGCGTTGCTGATGCGCTCCAAGACGGCGCGCATCTTCCATGAGCACGTGCTGGTCAAGGAGCCCGGAAGCTCCATGCCGACGCCCTGGCACCAGGACCAGCCCTACTACCTCGTCGAAGGCCGCCAGTCGGTGTCGTTCTGGGTGCCGCTCGATCCCATCACGCGCGAGATCGCGCTCGAGTACGTCACCGGCTCGCACAAGTGGGGCAAGGATTTCCGCCCGCAGCGCTTCGACGGCACCTCACTCTACCAGGGCGACCAGAGCGAGGCCGTGCCCGACGTCGAGGCCAAGCGAGAGGACTGGCCGGTGGTCGGCTTCGCCATGCAGCCGGGCGACGCCGTCGCGTTCGATTTCCGCACGCTGCACGGCGCGCCGGCCAACTTCACGGCGAACCGCCGCCGCGCGGTGTCGTTTCGCTGGGTCGGCGACGATGCCCGCTTCGCCAAGCGCAAAGGGCGCACTTCGCCGCCCTTCCCCGATCTCGTGTTCGAGGACGGCGCGCCCTTCCAAGGTCCTGACTTTCCAGTCGGCTGGCCGAGGCAGGCCACACCATCGGGATGAGCTCCAACCCCGCGCCTGTGGCCTCGGGCTTCGCCGGAATCAGCCCCCGCCAGTGGCTGATCCTGATCATGGTGCAGCTCGCCACCCTGCTGAACGGCATGACCATCACGCTCGCCAACGTGGTGCTGCCGCAGATCAAGGGCGCGATGGCGGCAAGCCCCGAGCAGATCGCCTGGGTGGTGACGTTCAACCTGGTCGCAACGGCGGTGGCGACGCTGCTGACCGGCTGGCTCTCGCGGCGTTTCGGCTGGCGCAACGTGATGTTCGTCGCGGTCGTCGGCCTCACGGTGTTCTCGTTCCTCTGTGGCGTCGCCCAGAGTCTCGAGGCGCTGGTTATTTTCCGCGTGGGGCAAGGGCTGTTTGGCGCCCCGATCATGCCCATGGGCCAGGCCATCCTGCTCGCGAGCTTCCCCCGCCACCTCCATCCCCTCGTGATGATGATGTGGGGCATCGGCGGCGTGATCGGCCCCGTCACCGGTCCCGTGCTCGGCTCGATCATCAGCGAGGCGACCAACTGGCGCGGCGCGTTTTTCATGGTCGTGCCGCCGGGCTTCGTGGCAATGGCGATGGTCTGGATCGCGCTCCGCGATCACACCGAAAAAAGCCCGGCAGGCTTCGACTGGACCGGTTTCATCGCGTTGAGCCTCGCCATCGGCGCCACCCAGCTGATGCTCGATCGTGGCCATCGGCTCGACTGGTTCGACAGCCCCGAGATCATGATCGAGGCCTTGATCGCGGTGGTGGCGTTCTGGGTTTTTATCGCCCACAGCCTGACCGCGGAGCGACCGTTCCTCGATCTCGGCGTGCTGCTCGATCGCAACTTCTCGATCGGCCTCGTGCTGGTCTTCGTACTCGGCATGCTGAGCTTCACGCCGATGGTACTGTTCCCGGGCCTGTTGCACGATCTGCGCGGTTATCCCGACGCCGCGATCGGCATGCTCCTTGCGGGCCGCGGCTTCGGCAACTGGGCCTGCTTCCTGATCATCGTGCCGATGACGAAATACTATCCCCGCCTGACCGTCGCGATCGGGCTTGCCGCGCAGGCGGTCTCCGGCTTCGCCATGGCCGCTCTCGACATCAACATGACGCAGAGCCTCGTGTTCTGGACCAACTTCGTGCAGGGCTTCGGCTTCGGCCTGGCCTTCACGCCGCTGTCGGTGCTGACGTTCGCGACGCTCCCCGTCCGCCAGATGACGGAAGGCATGGCCATCTATCATCTCGTGCGCAACTTCGGATCGTCGATCTTCATCTCCCTCTCGATCCTGCTGCTGGTGCGCTCCACCGCGGAGAACTATGCGGGCCTGACGGAAGTCGTGACGCACTTCAACAAGACGTTGGCACTGCCCGAGGCTGTGGGCCTCTGGTCGACGGCGACGCCGCGAAGCCTGATGGCACTTGCCGGAGAAATTCAGCGCCAGTCGGCGATGATCGGCTACATCAACGCCTTCTACCTGTTCGCCGTGACAGCCGCCCTCTCCGTCCCCCTGGCATGGATGATGCGCGCGCCTCCAGCTAACCGCCCGGCATGAGAAGGAAGGCGGTTGAGCCCTGCCGCTCCCATGCCGTATTTAAATCCGCCGTCTCCCAGCCGCCCTTTTCCGCCATCGAGGTACCCCGTGACCGAGCTCGTCGACAAACTGCGTCGCCACGTTCCACCCTTTATGCAAATGCTCGGCGCCGAACTCGTCTCGGCGACGCTTGACCGCATCGAGGCGCGCCTCAGCGTACGCGACGATATGGGGAACGGCTCCGGCATCCTTCACGGCGGCGTCTACATGAGCTTCGCCGACTACCTCGGCGCCATCGGCACGGTCGTGAACTTGCCCAAGGGCGCCTCGACGACCACCATGGAATCGAAGACCAACTTCTTCCGTCCGGCTCGCAGCGGCGACGTCATCACCGGCGTCTCGACGCCACTGCACAAGGGCCGCCGCACCATGGTCTGGCAGACTCGCCTCACCGACAAGGACGGCAAGCTCCTCGCCATGATCACGCAGACGCAGATGGTGATTCAGAAGGAGGTTTGATCGGAAGGTAAGGTGGTAGGTGCTGGCCGAAGATCCGGCTGCCCCTGCGTTGATGGGCGCGCTGATCGAGACCGGGTCCCGTTTCGGTGTCTTCCTCGACTACGCGCTCGGCGCTGCACGGATGCTGATCGCCGCCGCCGTTGCCGCGCGCTTCAGCGTCGCCGCCGAGCGACGTCCGCTCGAGGATGTCGCGAAACCTTTGGCCTCGGCCGACTGAGGCAACCGCGCTGGATTACGCCGCCTGCCCCCCTCCTGGGGCATCGATCACCCGCGCATTTAGCCGCGCCAAGCTCTTCGGCGTCATGTACCAGCTGAAATAGTCGCCCTCGCCCCCACGCATGAACGTCCCATCCGCATAGCCGTAGCGCTCGTAGCCGACGTCCCGCAAAGCCTTGTCGCCGGCTGGGAAATGCGACGGCGCCAGCACCACCGGCTGATGCTCGGACAACGTTTTTCGTCCACCCGCGACGATTTGAGGCTCGAACCGCTGCGCATACATTTTCACGACGTCGGGTGCCAGTCCGTAGTCGTCGAGCGGACGCACATCGACGACGAATTTTTCGACCTTGAGTTTGCGGGCATCGAACCAGTGAATGCGATCGGCCGTGAGCCAGCCCGCAGCCTCTTCGTAGTGCATCGAGGCGAGCGTATCGAGCGGCATACCGCGATACACAGGCACGTAGAGCGGCAGCTGACTGCGCTCGGCACCAAGCCCCACCGGCTCCACACGCACGCCGCCAGCTTGTTTACGCTTGCGCAGCAGGCTCGCAAGCCGCGGGAACGGCTCGAAGGCCACGAGCTTCGCCTGCGGTGCAATCGTCTCCATCGCCGAGAGAAAGAAGCCTCGGTTAGCCCCGATGTCGACGATCAGCGGTGTCGGAGTGACGAGATGCTTCAGCCCGAGCACGTCAGGCCGCCAGGGCTTACCCATACGCCGCAACAGTTGCTGTTGGATGTCGTAGCGCTTGTCCGCGACATGCGGCATAAGAAGTTCTACGGAACGAACAAGCTTCTTCATACTGCATCTCAAGAATTCATGGACGGGATTAACCGCGACAGGGAACCTCAAGAGACGTCCCCTGCGCAGCGGCGTAACCGTTGCGGATACGCGTCTTTTGCATAACTTTCGATCAACCCGATGTATTCGGATAGTCTGACTGCAATAGAGAGTTAACACTGCGGCGCGCAGTTGGCCGCCGTGTGCATCGTAGAACTACGATCTTTTCAGCAAATGCCGCGTCGCGTGCAGACGGCACGGTCTAAGCGCAACCACATCAACCGGCTACTCGGCTGCATCCTTACGAGGGGCTTTTGTTGTCGCCTTCTTTGACTTGGCTGGCTTCTTCTTGATTGTACCACCTTCGTCGTTCGCGGCCTTGGGCGCGGCGCTCTTCTTGGCCTTGCCTTTGCCGAATCGGGACTTCCCGCCACCTTTTGCCGCTCGCTCGGCGAGCAGCAACACGGCCTCCTCGACCGTCACATCAGCCGGCTCCTTGCCGCGCGGGACGTTGGCATTGACGCCGCCATGCGTGATGTAGGGACCATAGCGACCGTTCAGGATCTCGATCTTGCCCTCGCCGCTGGGATGGGGACCGAGGTCTTTCAGCACGTCCCGTTGCTGTGCCCCTCGGCCGAAGCGCCCGCCTTTACCCGCTGCTTTCTCGGCCAGCACCGTCACCGCCCGATTGAGACCGATCGAGAAAACGTCCTCGATCGATTCGACGTTGGCGTAGCTCTTGCCGTGCTGCACATAGGGACCGTAGCGGCCGAGCCCCGCGAGGATCATGTCCCCCGTCTCGGGGTGCTGACCGACTTCCCGCGGTAACGCGAGCAATTTTAGCGCGTACTCGAGATCGACGTCGTTTGGATCGACGCCCTTGGGCAGCGAGGATCGCTTCGGCTTCTCGTCCTTCGATTTCGCCTCACCGAGTTGCAGGTACGTGCCGAAACGCCCGCTGCGCAACGTGACCTCCTCGCCCGAGGTGGGGTCGACACCCAGCACCTTGCCGTCGACGAGCCCGCCGTCACCACCCTCACCCGACTGGCTGAGCTGGCGCGTGTAGCGGCATTCAGGATAGTTGCCGCAGCCGACGAACGCCCCGTTCTTGCCGGAGATTTTGAGCGACAGCTGCCCCGTGCCGCACTTCGGGCAGGCGCGCGGGTTCGATCCGTCACCCTTGTCCGGAAAAATGTGCGGGCCCAGCAGCTCGTTGAGCGCGTCCAGCACGTCGGAGACTTTCAGCTCCTTGGTCTCAGTCACCGAGCCCATGAAATCGCGCCAGAAGTCGCGAAGCACGTCTTTCCAGGCAAGTTTGTGGTCGGAGATGAGATCGAGCTGTTCCTCGAGCCCCGCCGTGAAGTCATACTCCACGTAGCGCCGGAAAAAACTCTCCAGGAACGCCGTGACGAGCCGGCCCTTGTCCTCTGGGACGAGCTGCTTCTTGTCGACCCGCACGTAATCGCGATCGACCAGCGTCGCGAGCGTCGAGACGTACGTCGACGGGCGCCCGATGCCGAGCTCCTCCATGCGCTTCGTGAGAGAGGCCTCCGTGTAGCGCGGCGGCGGCTGCGTGAAATGCTGGTTCGTCTCGAGTCCACGCTCCGTGACCTTGTCGCCGGTGGCAAGTGGCGGCAGGCGGCGCGCATCGTCTTCGTCGCCGCTCTTGTCCTCCTTGCCCTTCTCGATCACCCGCTGGCGATCGTCGCGGCCTTCCTCGTAAAGCTTGAGGAAACCGTCGAACTGGATCACCGAGCCGGTCGCACGGAAGCTGTAGCCCTTGCCGTCGCGGCCCTTGACGTCGATGTCGGCGGTCGTCTGCTCGACGTCGGCCGAGGCCATCTGGCTGGCGACCGAACGCTTCCAGATCAGCTCGTAGAGCCGCTGTTGGTCGCGGTCGAGGAAGCGCGCAACGTCCTGCGGTCGCCGGCTGACGTCCGTAGGCCGTACGGCTTCGTGCGCCTCCTGCGCATTCTTGGCCTTGGCCTTGTACTCGCGGATGAACGGCGCCACGTAGCGCCGGCCGAAGTCGGACTCGATCTGGCGCCGGATGGCCGCCACCGCTTCCGGAATGATGGTGACGCCGTCGGTTCGCATGTAGGTGATGAGACCGACCGTCTCGCCGTCGAGATCGATGCCTTCGTAGAGCCGTTGCGCCACGTTCATGGTCTGCTTGGCCGAGAAGCCGAGCTTCCGCGAAGCATCCATCTGCAGCGTCGATGTCGAGAACGGGGCATAGGGATTGCGCTTGCGCGCCTGCTTCTCCACCGATCGAACCGTGAACGTGGCGCCCTGCACCGCCGCCTTGATGGCACCGGCGGAGGCTTCGTCCTTTATCGACAGGCGCTCGAGGCGCTTGCCGTCGATGGCTTGCAGACGGGCCTCGAAGTCCTCGTTCTTCTGCGTCGCGAGACGGGCGACGATCGTCCAGTATTCGTCGGTCTTGAACTTCTCGATCTCGAGCTCGCGGTCGCACACCAGCCGCAGCGCCACCGACTGCACCCGTCCCGCCGAGCGCGCACCCGGCAGCTTGCGCCAAAGCACCGGCGACAAGGTGAAGCCCACGAGATAATCGAGCGCCCGGCGCGCCAGATAGGCATCGACCAACGGCGCGTCGATCTCGCGCGGCGCCTTCATGGCCTCGAGCACCGACTGCTTCGTCACCGCATTGAACGTGACACGCTCGACCGGCACACCTTTCCTGATGGCCTTCTTCTCGGTCAGCAGCTCGAGAATATGCCAGGAGATCGCCTCACCCTCGCGATCGGGGTCGGTGGCAAGAATGAGCTTGTCGGCTTTGCGCACGGCCTCCGTGATCTCGCGCATCACCTTGCGCGATCTATCGTCGTCAGAGGCCCAGTGCATGGCGAAGTCGTTGTCCGGCTCCACCGAGCCGTCTTTCGAAGGCAGGTCGCGGACGTGGCCGTAGCTGGCGATGACCTTGAAGCCTGAGCCCAGGTATTTGTTGATGGCTTTGGCTTTGGCGGCGGATTCGACGATCACAACGTTCATTGACGTCCGTTCAGTTTGGCCCGCCCCCGGCAGCTACGATACACGGCCGGCATTCTGGGGGTGTCCGCTCACAATCGGAGACAGCATATGGTTGACACCGGACGCCGTGTCAAACCCGCTCTAAATTGCATAGTTCATACAAATCTACCTTAGATTGCATCGTCAGTCGTAGTACATTAAGGTATCTGAAGATGGCGAGCTGGCATGAGTACAACGGGAGGCCCGAGCAAATGCGGAAGCGGGATGGTGCAATCGGGAAAATCTCATTGACGGTCAACGCAGAACCCGAATTTGGGTCACGTCCTGGCGCTGAGGGATCTTCACACATGCAGTCACGGGCCACGAGAAGCGACCAACTCGCCTATGTTTCGGACATGATCGACGAACTCGCAACCATGGCACAACGCCTCGGGTGCCCCACATTGGCTGGCATTCTCGATCTTGCTCAGCGCGAGGCCCGCCTCGAGCAATCGCGAGCCTGATCCCAGCGTGGGCTCCTTTGATTTACTGCGGATCGTCGCGCTGGCGCAACGAGACGAGCTGCGATCCGTGCCGTTCGATCAGTCCCGCGAGCGCAAGCTCCAGGATCGCGACGCGTGTCGCCTGAGAATTCAGGCCCGCGGCCCGCGCCACCTCGTCGAGCGTTGCCGGGGCCGGTCCGAGCACGGCCATGACCGCCTCCATCGCTTGCTTCGAGGCGGCCTCCCCGTTTCCGCCCTGGGGTTGCACAGCCACGGTTGTAACGAGACCGCGCTCTGGCGCCGTCGCCGGACCCGCCTGCAGGCTCGACGGCGTCACCTCCTCGAGCGCAACCTGCGTGGCGCTGCGCGGCCCCTTTCCGCGCATTGGCGCCAGCGCCTCGAGCACATCCGCGGGCGACGTGACCATCGTGACCCCGGGCCTTTTCAGCAGCGAATTCGGCCCCTCCGAGCGCGGATCGAGCGGATGGCCAGGCACGGCCATCACTTCGCGCCCCTGATCGGCCGCCGCATGCGCCGTGATCAGGCTCCCCGACCGCCGCGCGGCTTCGATCACGATCACACCGAGAGAGAGTCCGCTGATGATTCGGTTACGACGCGGAAAATCCTGCCCCCGGGGCTGGAAGCCGGGTGGCATCTCGGTGACGAGGCAGCCCTCCTCGGCAAGCCGCGCTTGCAGGGCCGCGTTTTCCGGCGGATAGACGAAGTCGATCCCGCCCGCCAGGACCGCGACCGTGCCCGTCGCCAGCGACGCCTCGTGCACCACGCTATCGATGCCCCGTGCGAGCCCCGAAACGATCACATATCCCGCCTCTCCGACGCGGCTCGCGATCAGACGCGCCATCGCCATGCCGGCCGCTGACGCATTTCTCGCCCCAACGACGGCTGCTGCATCACGTTGCAGCAACTCGATCCGGCCTTTGACATAGAGCAGCGGTGGTGGGACCGGCAAATGGGCCAGCGCCGGCGGATAGCCGGGCTCGATCGTGAACAGCGGCCTCGCGCCATGTTTGCTGGCGGCCGCCAGCTCAGACTCGGCCCGCGACGCCGGACAAATGGTGATGGCTCGCGCACGGCCTGCCCTGCGCGCGATTTCCGGCAGCGCGTCGAGTGCGTTGCCGGCGCCACCGTAATGATTGATGAGTTCGCGAAATGTAACTGGACCGACGCTTTCGGTTCGGATCAGGCGCAAGCAGGCCAACCGCTCGGCATCGTTCAGTGCGGCCACGGGCAGCGGCGCCGGTGTGAACAGATCCCCCGTTCTATCCCTTGGCGCCAATCTTCGACTCCGTCCCCGCCGTCAGTCGCCTGATGTTCTCCCGGTGCTTCCAGAAGAGCAAGGCCGATATCACGGCGACGATCGGCGTCACGAACGGACCACTGGTCGCGGCGAGATAGAGAAACACGACCATCGTCGCAACGAGCGCCGCCAGCGACGAATATCGCAGAGCAACGGCAACCGCGATCCACACCGCGCCGAACACCAGCGCCGCCTGCCAGGAAAAGGCGATCAGCACGCCGATGTAGGTCGCGACGCCCTTCCCGCCCTTGAAGCCGAGCCAGACCGGAAAGATGTGCCCGAGGAATGCGCCGAGTCCCGCCATCAGTCCCGCCGAGACCACCAGTGGCTGGGCCCGCGCCTTCGCCACCACGATCTCCGCCCCGAGCCCGCCCACGGACGACCCGAGCGGTGCCGCCGCAACATGGGCCTCCGCAGCGAGCCACGCAGCGATCCACACCCCGAGCAACACCGCCAGCGTGCCCTTGAGCACGTCGAGCAGCAGCGTCAGCGCCGCGAGCTTCTTGTTGCCCGTCCGCAAGACGTTCGTCGCCCCGATATTGCCCGATCCGATCGCGCGCACGTCGCCGAGCCCTGCAGCCCGCGTCAAAAGCAGACCGAACGGTATCGAGCCGAGCACGTAGCCGAGCCCGAGCATCGTGGCAGTGAGCAGGATCGGATTGGACAGCACGTTACCCCCTTGGGAGCCGCCCGGCGGAGGAGCCCCCGCGCGCCATGCTACAGGCGATCGGGACCACCGTATTGGTAGACCGTGCGCCCGGCAACCATGGTCCGCAGGACGCGCCCCTGCATCTTCTGCTCGTCGAAGGGCGAGTTCGTCGAACGCGCGCGCATCAGGTCCCGGTCGACCACCCATGGCGTATTGAGATCGATCAGCGCCAGATCCGCCGGCGCTCCTTTCTCCAGCCGTCCACCGTCGAGACCGAGCAGCCGCGCCGGGTTGATCGTCATCGCCTTGAGCAGCGGGAGGAGACCGACCTCACCCGAGTGGTAAAGCCGGAGCGCCGCGGGCAAGAGCGTTTCGAGCCCGACGGCGCCATCGGCCGCCTCGGCGAACGGCCGGCGCTTCACGTCCGCATCCTGCGGGTCGTGGCTCGATACGATCAGATCGATATCGCCGGCCGCAAGTCCACTCACCATCGCGGCCCGGTCTTCCTCGGCCCGGAGCGGCGGCCGCACCTTGAAGAACGTCCGGTAGGGTCCGATGTCGTTCTCGTTGAGCGTCAGATGGTTGATCGAGACGCCGCACGTCACCGGGAGCTTCTTCGCCTTCGCCCGCCTGATGATGTCCAGGCTTTCCCGGCACGAAATGGTGGCCGCGTGATATCTCGCGTTGGTCATCTCGACGAGCCGCACATCGCGCTCCAGCACGATCACCTCGGCGAACCGGTGCACACCCGGCAGCCCGAGCCGCGTCGCCGGCTCGCCCGAATTCATCGCTGCACCGTTCGAGAGGTACGGATCCTCGGTGTGATGCACGAGAAGCGCATCGAAATCGCGCGCATAGAGCAGGGCATTGCGCATCACGCGCGTGCTCGCGATCGACGACTTGCCATTCGTGAAGGCGATGGCGCCTGCCCGCTGCAGGAGGCCGATCTCGGCCATCTCCTCGCCTCTCAGTCCGCGCGTGACGGCGGCCATGATGTGCACGTGCACGATCGCGCGCTCGCGGGCCCGCCGCTGCACGTAATCCACCAGCGCCACCTGATCGATGACCGGCTCGGTATCCGGCATGCACACGATGGTGGTGACGCCTCCGGCTGCCGCCGCGAAGCTCGCCGTCTTCAGCGTCTCTCGGTGCTCCTGTCCGGGATCACCCGTGTAAACCTGCGCATCGATCAGTCCGGGGCACAGCACGTGGCCGTCGCAATCGACCACCGCGGCGCCCTGGGGTGCGTTCCGCCTCAGGTTCGGCCCGAGTTCGGCAATTTCCGCGCCGACCACCACGAGCCCGCCCGGCTCGTCGCGTCCGCTGGCCGGATCGACCAGCCGCGCGTTGATGAAGGCCGTGGCCCCTGGTGCCTCGGTCGGCTGCAACGATCGCTTCATGGCCGCCTCAATGGTTCGGCAGTTTTCGCGCCAGGGCCTCGAGCACGGCCATCCGCACGGCAACGCCCATCTCGACCTGGTCACGGATAACGCTGCGCGAGTGGTCCGCGATGGCCGAGGCGATCTCGACGCCCCGGTTCATCGGGCCGGGATGCATGATCAGCGCGTCGGGCTTGGCCAGTGCCAGCTTCTCCTGATCAAGTCCGAAGAAGTGATAGTACTCGCGTGTCGACGGCACGTAGTTGCCCTGCATGCGCTCGCGCTGCAGACGCAGCATCATCACGATGTCGGCGTCCTCCAGGCCCTTCCACATGTCGGTGAACACCTCCGCACCGAGACGATCGATGCCGGGTGGCAGCAAAGTCGATGGCGCCACCAGACGCACCCGTGCGCCCAGGGCATTGAGCACATGGATATTCGAACGCGCGACGCGACTGTGCAGGATGTCGCCGCAGATCGCCACCGTAAGCCCGCCGACGCGCCCCTTCGCGCGCCGGATGGTCAGGGCATCGAGCAGAGCCTGGGTCGGGTGCTCGTGCGCGCCGTCACCGGCGTTGATCACCGAGCAGTCGACTTTCTGCGAGAGCAATTCCACCGCGCCCGCCGCGTAGTGGCGAACGACGATCATGTCCGGCCGCATCGCGTTGAGCGTCATCGCCGTGTCGATCAGCGATTCGCCCTTCTGCACCGATGAGGTCGAGACGTTCATGTTCATCACGTCCGCGCCGAGCCGCTTTCCGGCGAGCTCGAACGAGGCCTGCGTGCGCGTCGAGGCCTCGAAGAACAGGTTGATCAGGGTCCGCCCCCGCAACACGTCCCGCTTCTTGTTGACCTGGCGATTGAGATCAGCCGCCTTGTCGGCGAGGTCGAGGAGAGATTCGATCTCGACTGCGGACAGCCCCTCGCAAGTGAGGAGGTGGCGGCGTGAGAAAAAAACCGGTGATGGCTCGATCATGTTCATTAAAGCCGTGCTCATAGTCCTCGCAACGTCATGTGGCAAGGCCTGCCGTCGGTTATCCCGGCCGTCTTGATGAAGATCGCCTTGCGTCTCGGCCTCGGCTCGGCGCTGCCATCAGGCAATCAAACGGCTGTTGTCCGGCACCCAATCCGCGACCCGGTCCGTGCTCGCGATGAACTCGTTGATGGCGGCCAGCGTCGACCTGTCGCGCAGCAGCGGGGCGTGGCCTTGGCCGCGCACCGTCAATGTCGTCAGGCTCGGATGCCTCAGTCGCATCTCGGCCACGGTGGCCTCCGAGAGGACATCGGAAAGCTCGCCCCGGATCACCATCGCCGGCATCCGTGTGAGGGCCTGGAATTGTGGCCACAGCTCGGGCGCTGGCCCGTCGATCAGCGTCAGCGCCTCCGCGAGCCGCGGATCATAGCCCCGCGTGGGGAGACCATGATCGTCGTTGAACCACTGCCGGGCTATATCCGTCCAGTCCTGATCCGGTACGGCCGGGAAAGACTTGGCGCTGATGCCACGGACAAGTTCCCCGGCCTCCTCCCAGGTGGGTGGTAGAGGCACGCGCCCGACGTGCGCGATCATGCGGACCAGCCCCTCTCGCTCGATCACGGGCCCGATATCGCACAGGACCACGGCGCCGAGCGCCGTCGGCCTCGCGCACGCCACCATCATCGCCAGCAGACCACCTCGCGAGGTCCCGATCACCGCGACGTCCGCGAGCCCGCCGATGCACAGCAGGTCCAGCACGTCCTGCATCTCGACAGCCAGCGTGTAGTTCCGCGGGGTTGAATCCCACTGCGATCGCCCCCTTCCCCGGTAATCGACCGCCACCACGTCACGCGCGTTCGGATTATGCGGACTGGACAGGAACGACGCGAGGATGTGGAAATCGCGGCTGTTGCGCGTCAGGCCGGGCAGGCAGAGCACGGTTCGCCGGCGCGAGGCGGGTGCCGGATAATAGCGCGCATGGAGACGCAGCCCGTCCTGTGCCGTGAAATGGATGTCTTGCCAGTTCTGCGCCCTGAGGCCTGCGGTCATTGCGTGGTCGCACCCGTTTGACGTCTCGGCGACCGTTGCACGAGGCCTCCGCGATCCGCAAGCCGGCAAGGCCGTTCCCGCACGCTCGTATCGAAGAGGCCCGGCCGCCGAGGCAACCGAGCCACATCACATCGTACCGACGAGAGGCCAACGCCGATCAGGGCGACGTATGGCCAAGCCGGGTGAAGAAGCCACCCGAGGATGCCGAGCGCGGCGCGCTGGTCTGGATGTCGGCGAAGGGCGAACGCGGCGCGCTGTCGCCGAGCTGATCGAAAGGCGAGCGCGGTGCGCTGTCCGAAAGGTCACCGAACGCACTGCGCGGCGCCGAGGCGCCGAGGTCCGTGAACACGGCCGGGCTCGCGGCGTGAGCCACTCCTGCAAGGAGACCGAGGGCGACGAGGCTGGCGGCGAGGGTCTTCATGGCATGGCTCCGTTATTGTTTTTTATGTTGGCTTGCGAGCAGCTTATCGAGTGGCGGCCGGTTCATAGCCGCGCTGCTGAGCCTTGATATGTGCGCCGCACCACCGAAGACCAGACCCGTTCACGGACGGGTGATGAACGGTGACCAGGAATGCCGTCCGCGTGTTCCACCGAGAGGTGTCGTGACAGCCCCCTCGGCACGCCCCTACGCGCTTGGCTCCGGCCCCACATACCGAATCTGCTCGGCCGGCAGATGGCGCCACGTCGTGTCCTGGCCCTGCTCCTCGAGGTAATGGGCAGCAAAGCTGACGGTCCTCGGCGTCAGCAGGAAGAGCCGCGTCGTCCGCCAGTCGAATCCGAGATCGAGCGCGACCACGGCACTCACCCCATCGACATTCATCGGAATGCCGCGACCCGAACGGGCCTTGGCGATCGCAGCCTCGATCGCAGCTCCGAGGCGGCAGTAGGAGCCATAAACACCTTCCTGGCGTGCGACTTCGAGCACCTTCGGCGCACGCGGATCCATCGCGTGGAGTGGGATGCCGTAGCCGGGCACCCGGGTTTTGGCGGCCATGGCCTCGGTGACGATCTGCTCGGCGATCGCGTTCAGCTCGGCGTCACTCGGCACACCCGCAGCGAGCGTCGCGCCGAGTCGCGCCACCAGCATTTGGGCCAACTGCTCGCCGAGCCCGCCCATGCGATCACCGAACGCCGTAATCCCCGCCCCGACCGCGGCCTGGATCGTCGTGCCGTAGGAGGCATAACAGCGTGCGATCATCGAGGGCGGCGCAATGCCGTGCTCGATCGAGGCGACGAGCAGCGCGTCGAGAACCCGGGCCTGCGGCTTCGTCGGAAGCCGGCCCTGCAGCATCAGGAACATCATCTCGGCAAAGCTGAGCTGTCCGATGAGATCGCTCATCCGGTGCCCACGGACGATGATCTCCTCGGTGTCGCCCTCGCTGACCACCTTGGCGATCGCCGTCTCCCAACTCGTCATGTCGCGCGTTGCCATGTGCCGTGCACCTCTCTCATGTGTTCGAGCCGAGTATGCCAGACGCGCCAGTCTCTTGGGTCCTGCCTCAGCAGCGACTGAACGTCGATCACAAACATGTGAAAATAAAACGATACACTACGGGTCGAATTCGTATATATTGAACACAGATCAGAAACGGCGGCGGCCAAACGAGATCGAGGACAGCGCCCCGGATCTGAGCACAGACCAAAGTTCAACCACCGAAACCGAAGACGGAGTAACGACCATGATGAAGAACCTTGCTGTCGCCGCCGCCCTGGTTGTCGCCACGGCCGGTCTCGCCACCTCTGCCAGCGCCGGCTACGGCCACCGCCATCACGGCTGGGGCCACAAGCACTTCCACGGCTACACCTACTACAAGCCGGTCCATCGCCACTACAAGCCGGTCTACAGCTATCGCCACTACTACAAGCCCGCGTGCTCGCACTACGGCTGGGGATACCGGCACGGCTACAAGGTGTGGAAGTGCCTCTGGTAATCGACGCGGCCGGACGAGGTTACAACCTCCCCGCTTTCCGCGTCTGGCCAACTCGAGAGCCCCTCGGTCTCACGACCGGGGGGCTTCCCCGTTGGGCTGAGCAATGCCGACGACACTCCCCCGAAACCGCTCCAGCGCACCCTCCTGCAGCTCGAGCGCCAGCAGCCGCGCCGGATCGACCGGGCCCGGCATCTCGATCTGTCCCTTAGGCACCGCGATGAAGCCGAGGCGCCCGTAGTACGGCATGTCGCCGACGAGCAGCACCAGCTGGCGGCCGGCTTCGCGTGCCGCCGCGGCACTTTCTGCAATCAGGCGCCGTCCGTGCCCTTGGTTCGCAAAATCCGGATCGACCGCCAGCGGCCCCAGCAACAGCGCCCCGCCCTGCTCCCCGATCGCGATCTCCGTCATGCGGATGGCGGCCACCAGTCTGTCGCCCATCATGGCCACACGGCAGAACGCCGAGACGTCGGGCGTCCCCTCGCGCACCCGATAGGCCGTCCGCGCGAACCGCCCGGGACCGAATACACGGGCACCGAGTTCGGCGATCGCCGGCATGTCGGCCTCTATAGCGGGCCGGGTCGCGATGGCAGAAGGCTCAGCAGTCATCGGAGGCTCCGGTGGATGTGTCCGGGGACCGGCGGCGCGGACGCGTCGGGCAGGGGGGCCCGCTTATCACGGGGCTATCGGCCCGTCGAGGTCACCATCGTCCTGGGCTCACCATGATTCGCTCGGCGGCAGGCCCCCGCCCACCTCCGCAAGACGCCGCCTCGCCCCGCTCGTCGTCTCCGCGGGCACCTCGTCCGGTGCGAAGAACCCAATCTCGGCGATCTCGCGATTGGGGCCCGGCACACGGCTCTGGTGCCACGACCGGACCACGTAGAGCGCCACGTGATCTCCAGGAAAAACGCGCTCGTTCGAGTAGATCCCGAACAGCTGTGGCGGCCCGGTGATCTCCACATTCGCTTCCTCTGCCAGTTCGCGCCGCAACGCCTCGAGCATCGTCTCGCCGAGCTCGACCCCACCGCCCGGAAACGTCCATCCAGGCGTGTAGGTATGCCGGATCAGCAGGACCCGGCCCGATTCGTCGATCACCATGCCGCGCGCCCCGAGCGTCAGTCCGCGCTGCCAACGCCAATAGCGTTGCAACGCCGCTCTCACGATCCGCTCGCGCCTCATCCCCGTCTCCGCTCCGGCGGCCGGCGCCCCGACCGACCCCGTCCCCTTTGCATTCTCGCTCACGGCATGGCAAGCGGAGCCGGTGATGCGCTCCGGCCTGCGTCTCGCCTTTTCCGGTGCCGGCGCGCGATGGCGGAGAACGATGGGCCTGAGCGACATGGACGGCAACTTCACGCTCGCCCACCTGTCGGACATCCACCTACCGCCCGGTCGGCGCTACCTCGGCCACTATCAAGCCAAGCGCGTCCTCGGCATGCTCAATTGGCATCGCCGTCGGCGTCGCCATCACCTGGCCTCGACGTTGGCCACTATCGTCGCCGATCTCCGGCGCGAGGCTCCCGACCACATCACCGTCACCGGCGATCTCGTCAATGTCGGCCTGCCCTCCGAGCATGAGGCAGCCAACCGCTGGCTCGCCTCCCTGGGCCCGCCGGAACGCGTAACCGCCGTCCCCGGCAATCACGACATCTACGTCGATATGGCGCTGGCCCGGGGCATCGGCCACTGGCAGGCCTTTATGGCCGACGACGAGCCCGTCTCCGCAAAGGACCCCTTCCCGTTCGTTCGCCGCCTCGGCCACGTGGCCTTGATCGGACTCAACTCGGCGCTCCCGACGCCCCTCTTCCACGCCTTTGGCCGCCTCGGACCAGACCAGCTCGACCGCCTCGGCCCGATCCTGTCCCGCCTCGACGACGAGGGCCTCGTCCGCGTCGTACTGATCCACCACCCCCCGCTTCCGGGCCTCGCTCATCATCGCAGCGCCCTCCAGGACGCCGCCGCCCTCGCGGACATACTTCACCGGCATGGCGCCGAATTGGTCCTGCACGGCCACAACCATCGCGCCATGCTCTCGTTCGCGGCGGGACCGACGCGCGCCATTCCCGTTGTCGGCGTGCCTTCGGCGTCGATCGGCCTTGCGCACGGCCACCAGCCTCTCGCGCGCTACAATCTCTTCTCGATCGCCCCGCGGCTTGGCGCTCCCATCGAAATGGTCGAGCGCGGAATTGCGGTTCCCGGCGGGCCTGTCATCGAGATCGGACGCCGCGTCCTCGATCCTGCGCTGGCCGCCGTCACATGAGGAAATCGAATGCGCGCCATTTGATTTTCTCAGTGCACATCCTCTCTCGAAGCGTGCCATAAGCGAAAAAAAGCCGACCCGGAGAGATGACATGCAGCAGAAGATTGGCGCTGGCTCGTCGGAGCCGGCGAAAGTGC
Organism: Hyphomicrobiaceae bacterium; assembly: GCA_022844225.1. Classification (GTDB taxonomy): domain Bacteria; phylum Pseudomonadota; class Alphaproteobacteria; order Rhizobiales; family Hyphomicrobiaceae. Next base: position 91,705 of record JALHMC010000005.1, read on the forward strand.
GTCCTTTGTGGCTCGTGATCGTCGCCGCAGGCATGATCGTCGGCATTGCCATGGGCCTTCGCCAAGTCATGGGGCTGTTCCTGAAGCCCATGACCACGGAGCTTGCTATCGGCCGCGAGCCCTTTTCCCTCGCCATGGCGGTCGCAAATCTCGTTTGGGGCTTCGCCGCCGTTCCCCTCGGCGCCATCTCCGATCGCTATGGCGCCGGACGCGTCCTCGCCGCAGGCGCCATCTTAACCATGGCCGGCATCTACCTCATGTATACGGCGCAGTCCGGACACGACCTGCTGATCAGCGGTATCCTGCTCGGCATCGGCATCGGCGGCACCGGCATCACCGCCATGGTCGGCGCCGTCAGCCGCGCCGCACCGCCCGAAAAGCGCCCACAAGCCCTCGCCTCGCTGGGCATGGCCGCCGGCATCGGCGGGTTTCTGGCATTTCCATACGTACATCTTGTGATGGAAGCGATCGGCTGGAAGGCGAGCCTCCTCGTCATCATCGCCACGCTCGCCATCATCCTTCCGCTTGCTACCGTGCTCGCCGGCAAGCCGCGCGCCGCCGCCGGAATGACTCACAATCAATCCCTGTACGAAGCGTTCAGCGAGGCCTTTGCCTATCCGAGCTTCTGGCTGCTGATCCTGGGCTTCTTCGTGTGCGGCTTCCACGTCGCTTTCTACGCGGTCCATCTGCCGGCCTTCGTCGCCGACAAGGGCCTGGACGCCACCGTCGCCGTCGCAGCCCTCACTGCCGTGGGCGTCGCCAACATTATTGGCACGTATTTCGCGGGTCAGTCGGCCAAATGGATCCCCAAGCGCTACGCCCTGTCGATCATCTACTTCATGCGCGTCTTTGCCTTCCTCGGCCTGCTCTTCCTGCCGATCAACGCCACGACCGTGATCGGCATCAGCGTCGTACTCGGCCTTTTCTGGCTTTCGACGGTGCCGCTGACCAGCGCCATGGTGGCCACCTTCTTCGGTCCCCAGTGGATGAGCATGCTGTTCGGCTTTGTCTTCCTGTCGCACCAGCTCGGCTCCTTCTCGGGCGTCTGGCTTGCCGGCGTGCTCTATGACCAGACGAAGTCCTACGATATGATGTGGTGGATCTCGATCGCGCTCGCTCTCTTCGCGGCCCTCGTGCATCTGCCGATCCGGGAAGCTCCGGTCGTACGCACGATGAAGCCCGTGACCGCCTGACGGAGCCCCAAGCTGAGGCGTCCATGATGACCCCGACGTCCGACCCGAGTTCCTCCCCCGATGGGGGTGTTGCGCGCCTGGTCCGCGGCACCGGAGTGGCGTTGCTAACGCTCGCCATGCTCGGCGCCACCTACCTGATCTGGGCCCGGGGCGAAGCGATGATCGTCGACTTGTCGACGCTCGCCGGCAAAGTGTTGTGCTTCTGACGCTCTCTGCCACCAGAAGGAGACGCGCCGGCCTGTGAGGAACCGCTTTCTTCGGCGCTTCTGGCTGCAAAACGGCGATCCTTCGCCATTCGGTTGGATCGTCGCCTCGATCAGTCTCGTCCTGCCGGTCGTCGGCCTCGTTCTATGTATGCTCGGCGGCATGAAGGCACTCAACGGTGACGCCGACGGCTGGACGTGGCTCGGCATCGGCGCTGCGGCCATCGTGCTCGACATCTTTATCGACTTCGCTTGGGCCCATCCGGGCGTTTCCGCGAGCGATCAGCCCCACCTCAACCGACGCACCGACCAACTCGCCGGCCGCAAGGCGATCGTCACGGACCCCATCTCGGGCGGGCGGGGCAAGGTGCGGGTCGGCGATACCGTATGGGCGGCGGAAGGCCCCGACAGCCCTGCAGGAACGGTTGTTCGCATCGCGGCGGCGAACGCCACGGTGCTGCAGGTCGAGATCGACGTGCCGGACGAGCGCTGAGCGGACCAGATTGAAACGAAGCCTTCACCACGTCAGCGGACCGGGGCATGCCATAAATTGACCATCGTTCAAAAACATGCTATCCAGGATCGCAACCGGTGCCCGTCCACCGCTTCGTGAATGGACCTCAGAATGCTTCGTACCCTTACCAACTTCGTCTCGCGCCTACTTCTAGGCTCGGCCGCCTCCGCTGCCCGCCAACGTCTCGACCATGACGCCCGCCTTGCCATGACGCCTCGGACGCTTGAGACTGAGTTGTACGCACAGTTCCGTGAGGAAGGAGAACACCAGGAGCCCCGTCGCATCGGCGCCTTCCTCGTCTACGAAGGTGGCCCCAGCAGGCGCTCGCCCGCTTCGAACGCGCCGTTCGGCCCTCGAGGTGTGCCCCCATCGGCTCGACGCATGGGCTCGAGCGGCTGAAATCTTAACTGTGTTCGCATAGTCCAAAGCTAAAAAACGGAATTCCGGCGCCGCGCACCGGCTTCTCAACGAGGACAGACCATGTTCCAGTCGCTGATGTCGTCGCGCCGCTTTGCCCCGCTCTTCTGGTGCCAGTTCTTCTCGGCCTTGAACGACAACTTCCTCAAGACGGCACTCGGGCTCCTGGTGCTCTATAAGCTGGGTGCCGAGCACGGAGCGGCCCTCGTCACCCTCGCCACCGCCGTCTTCATGGCCCCGTTCTTCATCCTTTCGGCCCTCGGCGGCGAGATCGCGGACAAGCACGACAAGGCGCGAATCGCCGAGCGGATCAAGCTGGCCGAACTCGGCGTCGCCCTGATCGCATCGCTCGGCTTCCTGTTGAGCTCTGTCCCCATTTTGTTTCTGGCTCTCGGCCTCTATGGCGTGATCGGCGCCCTGTTCGGCCCCATCAAGTACGGCATTCTGCCGGACCATCTGACCACAGAGGAGCTGACCGCCGGCAACGCCCTCGTTGAAGGCGGCACGTTCCTCGCGATTCTCGGTGGCGCGGTCGCCGCCGGCTACGTCATCGGCGAGGAGCTGAGCGGCACGGCCATCTCCGGCATCATCATGGCGCTGGCGCTCGCATGCTGGTTGTCGGCGCGCATGATCCCCGCGACCAAGGCCGGCGCCCCCGAGCTACCCATCACCCGCAACCCGCTCGTCTCGACTTTCCGTCTCCTGGCCGAACTGAAGTCCGATCGCCGCCTCTGGATCGGCGGTCATATCGTCAGCTGGTTCTGGCTGGTCGGTGCCGTCGCCCTCTCGCTGCTGCCCACCCTCATCAAGGTCAACCTCGGCGGCTCCGAAGGCGTCGTCACGCTCGCCATGGTTGCCTTCACGATCGGCATCGCCTTGGGCTCGCTCGTCGCGGCCCGCGCCAGCCACCATCGCCCGAACCTGGCTCTGGTGCCCGTCGGCGCCGTGCTGATGGCGCTGTTCGCCACCAAGCTGGCCTACCTCGCCTCGACCGCGACCCCGGCGACCACCGTCATCGGCCCGGCGGCTTTTCTCGCCGACGTCTCCGGCTGGCCGCTTCTCCTCGCCCTCACCGGCCTTGCCTTCGCCGGCGGCCTTTATATCGTCCCCGCCTTCGCCGCCGTGCAGGCCTGGGCCGAGCCCGAGCGCCGCGCGCGCTCTGTCGCCGCCGTCAACATTCTCAACGCGCTCTACATGACGCTCGCCGGCCTCGCCGTCGCCGTCCTGCAGGCGCACGGAACGGGCCTCGGCGTGCTGTTCCTCGCGCTTGGCATCGCCAGCCTCGTTGTCGCCGGTCTCGTCATGTGGGCCTGGGGCCGCGACGGCGTCCAGGACGTCGGCCGCTTCATCTTCCAGACCTTCCTTCGGCTCGAAGTAAAGGGCCTCGAGAACCTGCCGAAGTCCGGCGAGCGCACCATCATCGCCCCGAACCACGTCAGCCTTCTCGACGGCGCGATCATGCATGCGATTCTCCCCGGCCACGCTGCCTTCGCCATCGACACCGGCATGGCCGAGAAGGCATGGGTGAAACCGTTCCTGAAGGTGATCAACGCCTTCACCCTCGACCCAACCAAGCCGCTTGCCACCCGCGCGCTCGTCAACATCGTCAAAGGCGGCCAGACCATCGTCATTTTCCCCGAGGGTCGATTGACCGTCACCGGCGGTCTGATGAAGGTCTACGACGGCACCGCCATGATCGCCGACAAGGCCGATGCCTGGGTCGTGCCGGTTCGCATCGAAGGGCCCGAGCGCTCCGGCTTCAGCTACTTGCGCCCGACGCAGATCCTCAAGGCCTGGTTCCCCAAAACCACCGTCACCATCCTCGAACCCCGGAAGCTGTCGCTGTCGCCGGAACTCAAGGGCAAGACGCGCCGCCAATCCGCCGGAGCCCGCTTCCAGGACATCATGGTCGACACCGCCGTCGAGACCGCCCGCATCGACCAGACGCTGTTTTCGGCCCTGGTCGAAGCCAAGCGGACCAAGGCGACCGGCAAGACACCCGCCGTGGAAGACCCGCTCGGCACTCGCCTCTCCTATGGCAAGCTTATCCTCGGCGCACAGGTGCTGGCCGAAAAGCTCCAACCCCTCGCGCCCGAAGGTCAAGCCGTCGGCGTGCTCCTCCCCAATTCGGCCGGCGTTGCCGTCACGTTCTTTGCGCTTCAAACGATTGGCCGAGTACCGGCCATGATCAACTTCACTGCCGGTCCTCAGAATGTCGCCGCCGCTTGCCGTGCCGCCGAGGCGAAAGTCGTTCTCTCCTCACGCGCCTTCGTCGAGAGGGGCCGCCTCGGCGACCTGATCGCCAGGCTTCAGGCTGACGGCATCGCCATCCACTATCTCGAGGATATCCGCGCCTCGATCGGTCTCGTCGACAAGCTCCGCGCCGTCCTGCGTGGCTCCCGTCCCCTCGTCACGCGTCAACCGAACGACCCCGCCGTCGTCCTCTTCACCTCGGGCTCGGAAGGCACGCCCAAGGGCGTCGTCCTGTCCCACCGCAACCTGCTCGCCAACGCCGCCCAGTGCCTCGCGCGCATCGCTGCGGATGGCGAGGACAAGGTCTTCAACGTATTGCCTGTCTTCCACTCGTTCGGGCTGACCGGTGGCATGATCATGCCGCTCATGGGCGGCATCCCCGCCTATCTTTACCCATCTCCACTGCACTACCGCATCGTGCCGGAGCTGATCTACCAGACCAACGCCACGATCCTTTTCGGCACCGACACGTTCCTTTCCGGCTACGCCCGCACGGCGCACCCCTACGACTTGCACAACGTCCGACTGATCATGGCTGGCGCCGAGGCCGTCAAGGACCGCACGCGGCAGATTTACATGGAGCGTTTCGGCGTGCGCATACTCGAGGGCTATGGTGTCACCGAGACGGCCCCCGTCCTCGCCATCAACACGCCGCTCGCCAACCGGCCCGGCACGGTCGGCCGTCTCTCGCCGTTGATGAAGGCCAAGCTCGATCCCGTCCCCGGCATCGACGAAGGCGGCCGTCTCTCGGTCGCTGGCCCGAACGTCATGCTCGGCTACTACCGCGCCGAGAATCCCGGCGTACTCGAGCCGCCTGCCGACGGCTGGCACGACACCGGCGACATCGTCACCATCGACGCCGACGGCTACATCCGCATCAAGGGTCGGGCCAAACGCTTCGCCAAGATCGCAGGCGAGATGGTCTCGCTCTCCGCCGTCGAGGCACTGGCCGCCGAGCTGTGGCCGCAGGCGCTCTCCATCGTCGTCGCGCTGCCCGATCCCCGCAAAGGCGAGCGTTTGGTGCTCCTCACCCAGCAAGCCGGCGCCGATCGCGCCGCGTTCTTGCGCCATGCCCGCCTCAAGGGCGTCACCGAGCTTTCGGCACCCGCTGATATCATAATCGTCGATCGCATTCCGTTGCTCGGCTCCGGCAAGGCGGACTATCAGGCTGCGACGACGCTCGCCCGCGAACGCACCACATCGAAAACCGAAACCGAGGCGCCCGCCATCGAAGCCGCGGAGTAGCGGCACACGTTGCGGCCTCGTCCCACAAGCCTGCATGCAACCCTTCCATCGACAGGAAAGATGGGGATTGGACGCCCTCGCGCGCCGGACCTCTTCTCTGCTCCCCTTCGATGGGAAGCGGGCGGGGGATGACCGGCTGGCATGGCAGCGGAGAGGCCCTCTGACGCGAAATCTGCCGAGACGATAGCCCCGCTTCGCCAGAAGCGTTCGGACAAGCACGCCGGCGAATTATGCTAACCTTCGGCTCTCCCTTCCCGCATACCGCTAGAATCCCCCCATGCTCGACATCATCGCCCTGATCGCGCCCGTCTTCGGGCTCATCGGGCTCGGCTTTCTGGCCGCGAAAGGCCGCCTTCTCGACGCGCCCGCGCCCCGCGTGCTCGCCTTGTTCGGCTACAAGATCGCCATGCCGGCGCTGCTGTTTCGAGCCATGGCCGGCGTCGGCGAGGTCCCCGTCTCGCCCCTGTGGCTGGCCCTGACCTACATCGCCGGCATCGCCGCGACCTGGATCCTCGCCGTTCTCGCCACCCGGCTTGTCCTGCGCCGCCCGGCCGAAGACGCCCCGGCTTTCGCCATGGGCGCCTGTTTTTCCAACGGCGTCATGCTGGGCTTTCCCGTCATCCTGCTGGCCCTCGGCCCCGAGGCCGCGACACCGATGGCCTTCCTCGCCACTTGCGAGACCGTGCTGCTCTGGATTTTCGGGACGCTGCACATGGGCCTCGTCACCCGCGAAAAGGGCCGCGCCGGTCTCCGCGCCCTCGGCGCCGTCCTGCTCGACGTTGCCCGCAATCCTCTCATTCTCGCGCTCGCCGCCGGCCTCGCCTGGAGCACGACGGGCATCGCGATACCAGCTATACCCGCCCGCCTCGTCGATCTGCTGGCCGGCGCCGCCATCCCGGTGTCGTTGTTTGCGCTCGGCATGTCGCTCGCGGCCTACGAGTTCCGCGGACAAGCATCCAGCGTCGCCACCCTGTGCGTCCTGAAACTGGTGCTGTATCCGGCTCTGGCGTTCTGGCTGGCGACCGAGGTCTTCCAACTGCCGCGCATCTGGGCCGGCGCGCTGGTCATCTACGTCGCGATGCCGGTCGGCGCCAACGCCTTCATCTTCGCCGCCCGCTACGACCGCGCCGTCGGCTCCATTTCCGCCGCAGTCGCGGTCTCCACCGTGCTGTCGGTCGTGACGGTGACCCTGGCCCTCGCCTTCCTGGCCCACCGCGGCATCGTCATACCGCTGTAACGCCCCGATCCGGGCGCCGCCAACAGGCAGGTCTACCGGGCGCGACTCAAGAGCGCTGAGATCGCGGCCACCTCGTCCTCGATCGCCCCGATCACAGCAGCTGCCTGGTGATGCAGCCCCGCCGCGAGTGCTGCCGTCTCAGCGCCATGCGCGATCTCGGAATTGATGCCAGCCCAGAGACCGTACGCATCGGCAACGCGCTCGCTCGATGCGTCGCGTTCGCGGATCCCCGTGGGGTAGAACCCATCCAGGCCCATATCGCCACCTCAGCCCGTACGGCGGCCCACGCGGCTGCCGACCCACGAAGCCTAGGCGTGATTTGGCTTAACGAGATCTTAACGGCGTACCATCCTCCTCATTCCATGGTCGAAGAGAGCCGCTCCACCGCTTCCGCGAAATCCTTTTTGAACTCGAACACCACATCGCGGGCGCGCAGTTCGTGCTGCATCAAGCCGACCGCCTGCCCCACATAGTAGGTCGCCAGCTCCTTCGCGCCCTTGTGGCCGGCCTCGGCAAGCTTATCCACCTTCGCCAGCGCCGGCCTCGAAATCATGCCCTGCAGCGGCATCTCCAGCGGTTCGGGCATGCCGGGACCGCTCCACGCCTCGGTCCACGGTGACTTCAGCTGCCGCGTCGGCTTTCCCGTGCGACTGCGCGAACGCACCGTATCGCGCGACGTGGCCGCCAGCATCTTCGCCTTCACCGTCGGAATGGTCTCGGCCTCGACCGTCGTCAGCCACACCGAGCCCGTCCAGGCGCCCGCCGCACCCATCGCCATCACTGCCGCCATCTGCCGCCCCGTCGCGATGCCACCGGCCGCCAGCACCTGCACCTCGGGATGATCCTTGATCGCATCCAGCACCTCCGGCACCACCACCATGGTCGAGATCTCACCGCAGTGCCCGCCCGCTTCCGTGCCCGACACGACCAGAATCTCCACGCCCGCTTCGATATTCTTCCAGGCGTGCTGCCGCGCGCCCGTCAGCGCGCCGATGGCGATGCCCTTGGCCCGGCAACGCTCCACCACCGACTTCGGCGGCGGTCCGAGCGCGTTGACAAACATCTTGATCGGATGTGCGAAGGCGACGTCGAGCAGCCGCTGCGCGCCGTCCTCCCTCATGTTCGCCGAGTAGTCGTGCGCCCAGTTCGAGGTCCACAGATCCGAGCTGTCGACACCATGCTTCTCGAGCAGCCCTGCGATATGGCGCTTGTGGCTATCGGGAACGCGGCTCGCCAACTCCTCACTGGTGAGCTCACCCGACTTGTCCTCCATGCGCGCGGGGATCAGCAGGTCTACGCCATACGGCCCCTTGATGCGCGCATCGATCCACGCGAGATCGATCTCCAGTGTCTCGGGCGTATGTGCGACGGCACCCAGCACGCCGAACCCGCCGGCATTCGTCACCTCGACCACGACGTCGCGGCAGTGCGTGAAGGCAAAGAGTGGGAACTCGATTCCGAACCGCTTGCAGAGCGCCGAATTCATCGTTTTCATCCCGTGGCGTTGGATTGCTGTCCGCAATCCTGACCCGCCGGGATCGACATGGCAATCGCTGGCTCAGAAGTCGAGCCGCGCCCCTCAGCCGATATCGATCGTGTCGCCAACGGCGACCTCACCCGCTGCCGACACCTTCCCGTAGATCCCGAAATCAGCGTGACCGAACTGCCGCTGCAGCACGGCGGGTATAGCCATGTCCCGCGCGCCTGTGCTCGGATCGACATTAGTGGCGTCGCACCGTTGTGTCCGATGAAAGACGTCGAGCGCCGCTCCCCCGACAATCAGCCGCTTGCCGAGCCAGCCGAGCTCGGCCCAGGCGGGAACGCCATCGATCATGATGTTCGCCCTGAACCGCAAGGGATCGATCGGCTTTCCCATGATCCGCTCGAGATCCCGCACCGACGCGAGGTTCACGATATGAACGCACTTCGCCTTCATGTCCGAGAAGCTGTGTCCCGGCGATGCGACGATCTTCGGTGCGCCTCGCAGCTCGCCCTTCATGAAGGCCGCAACAAACTGCTCGATGAGCTGGCGGCCGATCGGCGTCGCGAGGTTGCCACGTGCCACCTGTTTGCCGTCCCGCTTGATCACGAGGGTCTGCCTGTCGTCCTCCACCCGCGTCTCGAGCGTCGCCAGGCGCTCGTCGCGCATCAGCATCAGGAAATGGATCTTCGGCAGATACTTCGGATTGTCCGGGTCGAACCTCCCGGGACCGTTCTCGATGGCCCAGGCCCGATCGAGTGGTAGGGTTTCACCCACCTCGAGCGCCACCCGTGTCATGGACTCGGGCGACAGCCCTTTCACAGGATACCGGTAGATCGCAGCGACCCGCGGTGTGGTCGCGTCGGATGCGTTGCTCATGACGTCACCTCGTCGACGTTTGCTGCGGCGCATCATGCGCCCATGTCAATCGACCAGCAAGCCAACGAAAAAGGCCCGGAGACTGGCCCCGGGCCTCATTTGGTATCTCGAATTCGCGACCGCGCTAGTGTTCCGGCACCGCCATTTGCTTCCCGTCGCGGCTGGGTCGAGAGCAAATGTCGGCGCCAGAGGAACACTAGCAACATCATGATTCTAGTGTAGCTTTTGCATCTGACGTTTGGTGACGAGCCCCGTCGAGCGCGGGTACCTAACGTCAGATGCGCTACACTAGGCGGCCTTCTCCAGGCTCTGCGACCACTTACCGGCTGCGGCAAGGCCATTCATCTTGGCCCGGTGTGCGAACGCTTTCGAGCCTGCGCCCTCGTTCTCGGTCTTACCGCTCCAAGCCTTCAGCGCCGCGGCCTGCAAGGCACGGCCATACGAGAACGTCAGGTTCCACGGCAAATTGCCCATCGCGTTCATCAGGTGCAGATGCGCCGTTGCATCCTCGTCCGACTGGCCACCCGAAAGGAACGCGATCCCAGGCACCGCTGCCGGCACAGTGCGCTTGAGGATCTTCACCGTCTTCTCGGCCACTTCCTCTCGGCTCGCCTGCTTCGCAGCCTTCTTGCCCGAGATGACCATGTTCGGCTTCAGCACGATCTGCTCGAGCGTGACGCGGTTGTAGTAGAGCTCCTGGAACACGTCCTTGAGCACCCACTCGGTCACCTCCGCGCAGCGATCGATGTCGTGCGCGCCGTCCATCAGCACTTCCGGCTCGACGATCGGCACCAAGCCGCCCTCGAGGCAGATCGCGGCATACCGCGCCAGCGCGTGGCTGTTCGCCTTGATGCACGTGTAGCTCGGAATGCCCGCGCCGATGTCGATCACGGCACGCCATTTCGCGAACTTGGCGCCGAGCCCGACGTACTCTTTCACGCGGCCCGGCAGGCCATCCAGTCCTTCGGTGACGACCTCGCCCGGGCAGAATTGCAGCGGCTTCGTCCCACCGTCCACCTTGATGCCGGGCAGCGAGCCGGCGTCCGCAATGATCTTGGCGAGCGGAGTGCCGTCCTTGGCTTTCTGACGCAACGTCTCGTCATAGAGGATGACGCCCGAGATGTGGCTCTTCATCGCCTCGGTCGACCGGAACAGCATCTCGCGGTAGTCGCGGCGGCTGTCGGCGGTCGACTCGGTCTTGATCGAGTCGAAACGCTTCTTGATCGTGCCGGAACTCTCGTCGGCGGCAAGAATGCCGCGTCCCGGCGCCACCATCGCTTGTGCAACTTGCTCGAGTGTCATCGTCATGGGCTAGCCTCCGCTGGCTGTCAGTCTCGTGTATCGGGAATCCGGCAGCGATCCTCTAGCGCGGTTCCGCTACCGTGGCCAAGGGGCCGCCGGGCCTGCCGTCCATCAAGCTGAATAATGAACGACGTACAATGATAAGGAGACCGGTCAGCTCTTGACTCAAGTCATTGTTTGGAAGTTCCAACATCCTACGCCATGCCCAGCTCAACTTACGGGAAAACGCCGCAACTATGAAGATCCGGTCTCAGATCTTTACCGTGTTATGCGCGGCCGGTTTCGCCGCAGCGCTCACCGGCGTCGTCGCCGCCGAACCGAAATCTCCGGAGCTGGCCGTAGCCGGGGAGCGCATTTTGTCCGAGAAATGCGCCCAGTGCCACGCCTTGGGCAAGACTGGTAGCAGTCCTCTGGCCGCCGCGCCGCCATTCCGCAGTCTGGCCGCCAAATACCCGCTCGATCACCTCGCAGAAGCCCTCGCCGAAGGCATCACCACCGGTCACCCGGACATGCCCGAGTTCGTCTTCTCCACCGACGAAATCCCGGCCATCCTGGCCTATATCGAGGATATCAGCGAGCCCCGCGCAGCCAAGTGATGGCGCCGGGCGCGGAGCACGATCCAAGGAGAACCACGCCCATGCTGAAGATCACACCGATCGGCAAGACGCTGGGTGCCCGCATCGAGGGCATCGACCTCTCCAAGCCGCTCACCCGCACCGACAAAGCCCAGATCCTCCAGGCCTTCGGCCGCTATGCCGTTCTCTGCTTCCCCGCCCAGACAGTAGATGCCGCCCAGCAGAAGGCCTTTGCCAAAGAGTTCGGCTCCCTGGAGATCAACGTCGCTGCCGGCCACTACACAGTCCCCGGCCACCCGGAAGTCATGGTCCTCTCGAACATCATCGAGAACGGCAAGGCGATCGGTCTCGCCGACGCCGGACAGGACTGGCACACCGACATGAGCTATTCCGAGCCCATCGCCTTCCTGAACGTGCTGCACGCCCTCAAGGTGCCGGTTCGCGATGGCGTCCCCTTGGGCTCGACCGAGTTTTTGGACATGTGTGCGGCCTACGACGACTTGCCGGCCGAGATCAAAGCTCGCTTGGAGGATCTCACCGCCACCCACGACTTCAACAAGTTCTGGGAGGAAATGCTGAAGCGACCCGGCACGCAGCGGAAACCTCTGACTCCGGAGCAGCGCGCGGCCAAGCCGCCCGTCTCGCATCCGATCGTGCTCACACACCCGATCTCTGGGCGCAAGGCGCTCTACTGCACCGTCGGCTACGTCACCAAGGTCGACGGCGTCAGCAAGGCCGAAAGCGACGAGCTGCTCGCCTTCCTGTTCAAGCACCAGCTGCAGGACAAGTACAAATACAAGCACCTCTGGACCCAGGGCGACGTGCTCTGCTGGGACAACCTCTGGACCATGCACAACGCCGTCGCCGATTATCGCCCCGACGAGCCGCGCCACATGCGCCGTTGTCAGGTGATGGCCGACTGGGTGTTCTCGCCGGAAGCGAAGGCCGCCGCCACGGCTTGAACAGCCGTCTCGACCGGCAGGCCAATTAACCGGCCCGCCGGTCGTCATCAGCTACTCGATCTTGATGTTCGCCGTCTTGACCAACTCGGCCAACGCCTTGCGATCCTTCTCGCGGAAGGCGGCGATTTCCTCGGGTGTCTGCAGGACGGGAACGGCTCCAGCGAGTTTCAATTTGGCCTTCATGTCGTCGGTTTTCGAGATCTCGACGATCTTCGCGTTCAGCGTGTTGATGATCTCCTTCGGGGTTCCGCCCGGCGCCCAGAGCGTGAACCAGAGCGGCACGTCACAATCCGGAAAGCCCGCCTCGGTCAACGTCGGTACGTCCGGGAAGTCCTCCATGCGCTCCGAGTGATTGACAGCGAACATGTGCAGCTTGCCGGCTTTCACGTGAGGCAGCGTGACCGGCTCGTTCATCATCTGGATGTTTCCAGCCAGCAGATCGGTCAGGCTGTCGGCGCCCCCGCGATAAGGCACGTGCAGGATATCGAGCCCTGCTTTCGCCTTGAAGGCTTCGAAGCGCAGATGCGGCGTGGTCCCGTTGCCTGACGAACCGAAAGCGAGTTTTCCGGGATTCTTCTTCGCATAGTCGATCACCTCGCCGATCGACTTCGGCCCGACATTCGCCCCGATCACGTGCCCGCACAGAATATCGCCGACCCGCCCGACAGGCATGAGACTGTCCGCGTCGTAGTTCACCTTGCGCACCATGGGCAGGAACGTCGTCGTCGTTGCGCCCGTAATGAGGAATGTATAGCCGTCCGGCGTGGCCTTGGCGGCGGCTTCCGTTCCGATCAATCCGCTCGCACCACCGCGGTTTTCGACGACGAACTGCCGGCCGAACGCCTGAGTGAGCTTGTCGGCCCATGGGCGCGCCACCGCATCCGTTCCTCCGCCGGCGGCGAAGGGAACAATGATCTTGACCGGCTTGTCCGGCCAGCCCTGCACTTGAGCCGTAGCCCTCAGCGGCAGCGCGGCGGCGACCGCCGCTCCTCCGCCGAGCTTAAGAAAACTCCTGCGACGCATAGTCTCTCACTCCCTGGATGATTTGATCTTTTGTTCGAACGCCCGGCCCCAGCTGAGCCGGAAACTTGAAACTGAAGTTGGCACAGTCTGAATGAACCTCACCCGACTGGCTGCCGACAACAGATTTTCTGGCCGGGCATCGTGCCGCCAACGACGATTCACGGCTGGCCACTTGACCGAATCGTCAGCCCTGCCGCTCGACCATCTTCTCCAACCGCCGGTTCAGGATCCAGGACAGGCCGAGGAAACCGATCATGAGCGCGAAGCCCAGCGTCGATGAGGCATCGTTCATGACTTTTTCCGAGAGATGGCCGAACGCATAGCCGGCTGAGACCACGACGACGGCCCAGATCCCCGAGGCCACGAAATTCAGGACCAGGAACTTGACCCACTTCAGCTCGGACATGCCGTAGGCGATCGCCGCCAGCCCCCGGATGCCGTGCGGGTACCGATGCAGCAGCACCATCCACGTGTGATGCTTGTTGACGAGCTTGCCGACCAGCAACACACCCCGTTCGAGGAGCGGGAATCCCGACACCAGCCGCATCCCGAAACGCTGGCCGAGCCAATACCGAATCACGTCGCCGAAGAAACTCCCGACCCAGCACACCCAGACCAGTGGGCCGAAGCTCAGCGCCCCCGCTTTCGCGGCATACCCGCCGAACAGCCCGAACAACAGACTGTGCGAGGCTGCAAAGCCGAACATCACCGCATAGGCGGATTCCCCGTTCTGCCGGATGAGTTCGAGGAATGACGCGAGATCGTAAGGGAGGGTCACAGTCGCCACCGCGTTGGGCACGGCCTGCCGGGGAAAAACCGGCTCGGCTTCCACATGCCTGCTTCTAGGGAAAGACGGGCCAGTCGCCGGCCCCCCGCGCTCAGCTCGGCCGCACCACCTGCACCTTGCGCAAAGCCGGCAACAGCTCGTCTGAGATCAACCGCATGCTCGGCAGTGAGACCGACGCAGGCATGCCCGCCCAATTGGTGCGCACGACGAGATGGCTACAGCCGAGCTCGGACCAGTAGGGCTTGAGCTGCGCGTAGCAATCCTCCGGCGAGCCGATGATGAAACGGCCCTCCGTCAATTGCTCGAACGAGCGCGAGAAATCCACGTTGTCTGGCATCACCTTGTCCTGTCCCCACTTGGCATAGTCGGCATACTTGCCACCGAGGTAAGGAGCCGCCATCTCGATCGCCGTCCGTCGGTCCTTGGCGCAGTAGACTTCCTTGAAAACTGGCAGGTCCGTTGGAAACGGCTTGCCGCAGGCCTTCAACTCGTCGCTATAGACGCCAATCATCCGCCTGAGCGACTCGAGCGTTGCGTGCGGGTTGATGAACCATGCATCCGAGAGCCGCGCCGCCCGGCGCACGGCCGGATCGTTGTTCGCTGCGATCCAGATCGGCGGACCGGGCTGCTGGATCGGCCGGATGTTCATGACGACCTTGTCGAGCCGGCAAGTCTCGTCCTCGTAGCTGACGGGCTTCCCCGTCCAAAGCTCCTGCACGAGCGCGAGATAGGCCTCGAACCGCTTCACCCGCTCGCCCTTCGGCACCGCGAACGCATCGAACTCCATATCCCGGTAGCCGAGACCCACGCCGAAGATGAAGTTCCCCTTGGCGATGATGTCCAGCGTCGCGATCGTCTCTGCCGTATAGACCGGATTGTGCAGATTGAGCAGCAGGATGCCCGTGCCGATCGTCATCTCGCCGGCTTCCGCCGCCAGCCGCGCCAGGAACGGCACCAGTTGCAGCTGCTTGTTGTCGCCCTCGTTGAGGTAGTGCTGCCCCGTCAGCAGCGAATCCCAACCGCGATCACGCGCGTGGTGCACCATGGCGATCTGATCGCCGAGCGCCTGCACCATGTCCATGCCGACGCGCTGCTGGTTGGTGATGAAAAGGCCGACCTTCATGGGTGAACAGTTCCTCGGACGACTGTGAAGTGGTGGCGCCGGAGGATGCCAACGCCCGCGGTCAGGCGCAATCGGTACTTCCAGGGGGAGTCAACCTTTGTGCCGGGCGATCACCTCGGCCCCGAACCGCTCGATACGAGAGACAGCCTCGGTTGCGTCGGCGCCACCGAGGCGCAGCGCCGCATGACTGACGCCCACCGCCGTGAGAGCCTCCGCATCCGCGAGCATGTCGTCCGACGAGCCCGTGAACATCCTCCGTGCAGAGCCGTCGGCGATTTTGTACTCGCCCCATTCGAAATGATCCTGCACCAGCAAGGTCGTGCCGAGGGTCCGCGGATCGCGTCCCATCTTCTCGGACTGCGCTCGGACTCTGGCGATACCCTCGGCAAGCCGCTGCGGGGTGTTCAACGGCATCGTCTGGCTGTTGTTGCCGGGATACCAGGTCGTGCCGTACTTGATCGCGCGGCGAATGGCGGGCGGACTCTCTCCGCCGATCCAGAGCGGGGGATAAGGCTTCTGCATGGGCTTAGGCTCGAAGATCACCTCGTCGAAGCGCACATGCTTGCCGTGGAATGACGGCCGATCCTCGGTCCAGAGCGCGATGAATGCAGCCAGGCTCTCATCCGTCAGCGCGCCGCGATCCGGGAAGTTGGCGCCGAGCGCACCGAATTCCTCCTTCATCCATCCGGCCCCCGCACCGACGATCAGGCGTCCTTTCGAGAGCACATCGATCGTGGCCAGCATCTTGGCCGTCAGCAGCGCGGGCCGGTGCGGCACCACCAGCACCGACGTCAGCAACCGCAGCCGGCTTGTACAGGCCGCAAGAAAGGCGATCGTCGAGAGCTGGTCGAAGCAATGCCCATGCTGGGCTGGCGCAAAGGCCCCACCGGCGACGTAGGGGTAATGCGACTCGTGCTTTGCCGGCACGACGAGATGATCGCTGACGGAGAGAAAATCGAACCCGGCTCTCTCCGCAGCGGCGGCGATGGCCATGTACGTATCCGCGGACGTGAAAACGCGGCTCGTAATCGTGCTGAGACCGAATTTCATGGGCTGCGACCTTCCCCGAGTGCAAACAAAGACAATGCCGAGCCCCGATCATGGAGCCCGGCATCACATTGCGCCAGCGCTTCGCAACGGATCACGGCCGACGACGGCGCGTCGGAGGGTCCGCTCGTGGAGCGATGCTACTTCTTCTTCACCTTCTGCGTCAGCGCCGAGGCTGCGGCCGTCTTGGCCTCTTTGCTCGCCTTCGGGTCCTTCATCACCTTGGCGGCAGCACTCGCCGCCTTGGCGCTCGTCGTCTCCTTGCTCTTGGTCTGCGTCAGCGCCGAGGCCGCCGCCATCTTGGCATCCTTGCCGGCCTTCGGGTCCTTCATCACTTTGGCTGCCGCCGCCGCCGCCTTGCTACCCGTGCTTTCGCTCTTCTTCATGGCCATGTCGTTCTCCTGCAGTTCGCCGGCTCAACGCCCGGTCACGTAAGAAAATTCCGGTACGTGGATTCGAGCGCCCCCGATACGATCCACAGTCGATTTTCCTGTTGACGCATGCGCCCTTTCTCTTGCTCGGTGCCGTCCACCCTCGTCGACCGCACAATTGACATCCCATCCGTCGACGCGCCACAACGCGACGGCCTGAGTGATCGCGAAGCCTTGAGGAGCCCCCTATGTCGACCGCCGATCTGCAAAAGACCATCGAAGCCGCCTGGGAAGCGCGCGACGGCATCAGTGCCGCCACCAAGGGCGCGGTCCGCGATGCCGTCGACACCGCCATCGATATGCTCGATAAGGGCACCGCCCGCACTGCCGAGAAGCGTGGCGAGGAGTGGATCGTCAATCAGTGGCTGAAGAAGGCGGTTCTCCTGTCCTTCCGCTTGAACGACATGGGGCTGATCGCGGGTGCGCCCGGCGGCGCCTCTTGGTGGGACAAGGTGCCGTCCAAGTTCGCCGGCATGGGCCCGGAGGAATTCAAGAAGGCCGGCTTCCGCGCCGTGCCCGGCGCCGTCGTCCGCCGCGGTTCCTACATCGCGCCGAACGTCGTCCTCATGCCGTCGTTCGTGAACCTCGGCGCCTACGTCGGCGAGCGCACCATGGTGGACACCTGGGCCACCGTCGGCTCCTGCGCCCAGATCGGCCGCGACTGCCATCTCTCCGGCGGCGTCGGCATCGGTGGCGTGCTCGAGCCCCTGCAGGCCAATCCGGTGATCATCGAGGACAACTGCTTCGTTGGCGCCCGCTCCGAGGTGGTAGAGGGTGTCATCGTCGGCGAAGGCTCGGTGCTTTCGATGGGCGTCTTCATCTCGGCGACGACCAAGATCGTCGACCGCTCCACCGGCCAGATCCACGTCGGCAAGGTGCCGCCTTACTCCGTCGTCGTACCCGGATCGCTGCCCGGCCTGCCACTGCCCAACGGCATGACAGGCCCGGGCCTCTACTGCGCCGTCATCGTCAAGACGGTCGATGCGCAAACCCGCGCCAAGACGTCGATCAACGATCTCCTTCGCGACTGATCACGTGGCCCTTGGCGGGGAATAGCCGGGATGTACCGCACGCTCGATTCCGCCAAGATCATCGACACCATCACGGCCCTGGAACGGCGCATCACCGAGCGCTTTCCAGGCGCCGGCCTCGGCAAGGTTTGTGCCGAGCTGGCCGAGATCGCCCGCGAGAACCGGGAGCGGCTCGAGCGCATCTCTCGGCCTCACTTCGGGCTTCGCGTTGCCACCGGCACTGTCCTGCTGGGCGGCTTCGGCCTGCTCGCCTATCTCGCCTCGATCATCCAGCTCAAGAGCAACACCGACGATCTCTTTGGTGTCATGCAGGGCATCGAGGCCTCGGTGAACCTGCTGATCGTGATGGGCGCCGCCGTCTTCTCGCTGATCACGCTGGAATCTCGCTGGAAGCGCAGGCAAGCACTCGAAGACCTGCACGAGCTTCGTTCGATCGTGCACGTCATCGACATGCACCAGCTCACGAAGGACCCCGGCGCCAACTCGCCCGCGACACCGCCCACCGCATCATCGCCGGCACGCTTACTCAATCCGGCCGAGTTGGTCCGCTATCTCGACTACTGCTCGGAGATGCTGTCGCTGACGGCCAAGGTCGCCGCGCTCTACGCCCAGCATATTGCCGACGCCGTGGTGATCGAGGCCGTCAATGACCTCGAGCGCCTGACAACCAATCTGTCGGCCAAGATCTGGCAGAAAATCACCATCGTGCAGGCGACGGTCCCTGCGATACCGACTACGCCCGCCGCCGCGATCAGGCCTGTCGCGGCCGTGACTGACGTCGGCCCGCTGCCGCATTCAGATCCGATCGGTAACCCGCAGTCCTGAACCTCGACAGCACCCGCATCGAGAGCCGCGAACTCGCTTACCGCTGCCCCGCCTTCTGCTGTGTCGTCAGGAACGCATACCCTTCGGCGATCGCCTTGCGGAACCCGGCCATGTTCTGTGCGCCGGTTGCAAAGTCCGAGAGATCCTTGGTGTTGCGCGCGAACACGCGATCAGGCCGCTTCGGATCGATCATGAAGATGAACGGGATCGCCTCGAGTTCCACCCCGCCCGAACTTGCCAACAGCCCTTTCACCGCGGTGTCGCCGCTGTAGATCAGCGCATTTCGCCCCTGATACGTCGTCGAGAGCCCGATTTCGATGTGCTTGAAGGTCTTGGCATAGTCGATCGCGTCGCCCTTCCGCTCGAAGAATTCCGGACCGGGCATCGCCCGCTGCAGCGCCGCGCACCACGGGCACCACGTCGCGCCGACCGTGACGATCAGCAGCTTGCCCTCGCGCTCGGCCTCTTCGATCGACTGCTTGAGATAGGCCACCTGATCCTCGCAAACGCGATAGACCGCGCCACCCGGCCGGATCGGCTTGACAGCCCGTACGGGGTCCTCGAGGCAGGGTGTTGCGGGCTTGTAGGCGTAACCCTCGGGGGCAATGTTCCAGCCTTGCGCCGAAGCCCCCGTCGAAACCAGGCAGGTCAGCCCGAATGCGGCCATCGCCGCGCGCCAATTGATCATCCGAAATGCTCCGTGGAAGTGACCATCGCTCAATAAACCAAGGCATCACTTTGGAGCATCGCCCCCTTCTCGCAAGGGCCATCGCCGTCGCCGCCAGTCACGATTTCGCGCTCACGAGCAATCCGCCGCGATGGCCTGCACGGCAGCCGTCACTCCCGACAGGGAGTAGACATCCCGCGTCGGTTTGCCCGCCTCCGACATCGCGCTGACCGTCATCGACTTGCCGCGTCGCATCGCTTCGAGCAGCCTGAGCTCCTCGTTGCTGTCCCCGACATAGGCCCGATCGCCATCCGAGAAGAGCTCGAATCGGGTCCCGTCCACCTCGACCTTGATTTCCGTGCCCGCCTTCAGCGCCAAGCCGACGAGAACGCTGATTTCGGCCCTGATACCGGCCTTCGGCCACGCCGTGATATAGATGTGCGGCGTCTGCCGCTCGCCGCCCGCTGGATTTTTCTCACTGGCCTCCGTCACGGCAAAGCACATGCTCTCGCCGCCTGTGCCGTGGCGATAGATCTTCCAATCGGCGTGCGTGCCAAGCAGCTCTGCTGCGCTCGCTCCCACCCCGATCGCGCCGGCCAGGAACAGCCCGCCGAAGGTGACGATCATGGCACTGCGGTGTCTCGTCATGGATTGAAACTCTTTGCGGCGAGCAGCAGATGCACCTGCTGCTCCCGATATGCGAGGTCGCAGACGCTATGTCCAGACGCAACGCCGTGCTCGGCGGGCCACGCAAAACAATGAGGCGGGCGTTGTAGCTGGGTGGCGCGTTGGCTTTTAACCGTCTGGCTATCGAGGCAGGCGTGTCATCGGACGCCGCGAGATGTGGCGGTCGTACATCACGATCGCACCCGCCATCGCGACATTCACGCAAAAGCGCGTTGGAATTTTCACCGTGACGTCGCAACGCGCCAGCAATTCCGGAGACAACGACCCCTTCTCCGGCCCGAGCACATAGGCCGCACGCGCCGGATGCAGAAAGCGCGGCAGATCGATGGCCTCGTCCAGCAACTCGATCCCGACCAGCTTGCAGCCACGCGGTAGCACGATGTCGTCCATCTGGCGCCAGTCGTAATGGGGCAGGTGCTGGTGACCGCGCGACGTATCCGCGATCGCCTCCAACGCGCTGTACGCCGCACCGATCGTGAACGTGAAGGAGGCCCCGAAGGCATGTGCCGACCGCATGAGGTTGCCGAGGTTCAAACTCTTCGACATGCGCTCGGCGCCGATTGCGAAATAACCACGGGAGGTCTCGTAGCCGGTATCGGACATGGTCCTCTCGAGGATCGCGCTGGCGCTGACATGGGCCGAGTGCCGCTGGGGCACCCACGGGGCGGTCTTCTAGGCCGCTTCTGCGTCCCCTGCAAATCGCAGCCTACTGCCGCGCGAGCCGGCGCGGCGACCGTCCCCGGATGAAGCGCGACTTAAGCGCTTCTTAAGCGTTCTCCCGCATTCTTGCCCTCGATAAGGCACGAGGAAGGAAGTCGTCGATCGTCCGCGTAGTTGCGTCGGCGTTGGCGGGATCGAAAGGTCCCGCGATGACGGGTGGCGCGAACGCTTGCTCCTCGGGCTCAGCCTGGCCGCGAAAGGCCGCCAGGTCCGATGCCGGTGCATTCGAAGGATCGACGCCAATGCGATTGACGAGAATTTGCTTGATCACGGGTCTGGCGCTTGCCGCTTCCGTTCCCGGCGCCCAGGCTGCCGACTGGAACCGCGGCGGTAGCGTCAAGGATCGAGGCGGCGTGCCGGTCCCGGCTCCCGTCCCTGTCGTCGAGACCTTCAAGTGGTATTTGCGCGCCGACGTCGGCGGCGGCCTCGTCGATGGCGCCGAGCCCACCCATTCCCAAAACCTCTACGGTCTTGATCGCGATCCGCTCGAGGGCGGCACCTTCGGCGCCCTGTCCAATTGGTTCAGGGGCGACTTCGACACCTTCGCCACGATCGGGGTCGGCGTCGGCGCCTACTTCACCCCGCAGCTCCGCGGCGACCTCACCGTCGATGTCCGCAGCAAGGGCGACGCCCACGTCGCGAGCGACTACACCTACACGAGGTCGCCCGCCCTCAACGGTGGCGCCACCGAGCTCGTCGAAGGCGATACCCGCGAGCAGACAGAGGTGCGCAGCACGGTCGCTCTCGCCAACCTCTATTGGGACCTGGCCGAGCGCGGAACGCGTCTCGTCCCCTACGTAGGCGTCGGCGTCGGTTTTGCCATGCGCAACATCGACCGCACCCACGAGACGGTCGAGAACATCGTCAACGTGGCCGACCCGGCGAACCCCCTCGTCGTCGGCAACCGCACGTTCTGGGGCCAGGGTACCGGCCGCCAGCTCGCACCGGCCGCCTCCGCAACCGCCGGCCTCGCCTACACGCTCGATCATGGCATGGTCATCGATCTGAGCTATCGCTACACTTACATCGGCGCAGTCGACTTCGACACGCGGATCAACTTCTCCCAGGCCGTCAACGGGGTGACCTCCGTTGATTCGAAAATGACCATCGGCGACACCCACGAACACGCACTGCGCGCCGGTGTCCGCTGGAACGTCTGGTAAAAATCTTCCGCGACCCTCCAAGACCCAGCGCTCACATGCGAAAGGGGCGGATCCGATACCGGATCCGCCCCTTTGCTTTTAGACGACCGTGTTCGCGTCGCTCGCTCAGTGTGCGAGCACCGCGAGCAGCAGCAGCGCCACGATGTTGGTGATCTTGATCATCGGATTGACCGCAGGGCCGGCCGTATCCTTGTAGGGGTCGCCGACCGTATCACCGGTCACCGACGCCTTGTGGGCCTCGGAACCCTTCAGGTGCTTGACGCCGTCCTTGTCGACGAAGCCGTCCTCGAACGACTTCTTCGCGTTGTCCCACGCGCCGCCGCCCGACGTCATCGAGATGGCGACGAACAGGCCGTTGACGATCACGCCGAGCAGCATGGCGCCGAGCGCTGCGAACGCCTGACCCGGACCGGCGATCCACTTCACGACGTAGAAGCACACGATCGGCGACAGCACCGGCAGCAGCGACGGCACGATCATCTCGCGAATGGCCGCCTTGGTGAGCAGGTCGACGGCACGGGCATAGTCGGGCTTCTCAGTGCCCTTCATGATGCCCGGCTTCTCCTTGAACTGGCGCCGGACCTCCTCGACGATGGCGCCGGCAGCGCGTCCAACGGCCGTCATCGCGATTCCGCCGAACAGGTAGGGCAACAGGCCACCGAACAGCAGGCCGACCACGACGTAGGGGTTCGACAGCGAGAAGTCGATCACCAGGTTGTGGAACAGAGAACCCGGTTTCGCATTCGCGATGAAGAACTTGAGGTCCTCGCTGTAGGCCGCGAACAGAACCAGCGCGCCGAGACCGGCCGAGCCAATGGCATAGCCCTTGGTCACGGCCTTGGTCGTATTGCCGACGGCGTCCAGGGCATCCGTCGTCTTGCGGATCTCCTTAGGCAGTCCCGCCATCTCGGCGATGCCACCGGCGTTGTCAGTGACCGGGCCGAACGCATCGAGGGCCACCACCATGCCGGCGAGCGCCAGCATCGTCGTCACCGCAATGGCGATGCCGAACAGCCCAGCAAGAGAGTAGGTGACGATAATGCCGAAGATGATGATCAGCGCCGGCAATGCCGTTGCCTCGAGAGAGACGGCGAGACCTTGGATGACGTTGGTGCCGTGCCCCGTCACCGACGCCTGGCTGATCGAGCGGACTGGCCGATAGCCGATGCCGGTGTAGTACTCGGTCACGACGATGATGGCTGCCGTGATCAACAGACCGACCACGCCGCACCAGAACAGGTTCATGCCGGTGAACGTGACCGCACCATCGCGAGCTGTGAACGTCGTCCCCATCCCGAGCAGAGACTCGGTCAGCGGATAGAGCGCGATCAGCGACAGCACGCCGGTTGCGATGATGCCCTTGTAGAGGGCGCCCATGATCGAGTTGTTGGCCCCGAGACGGACGAAGTAGGTGCCGATGATGGACGTCACCACGCAGACCGCGCAGATCGCCAGTGGATAGATCATCAGGGTCGTCGCAACCGCGGGCTGCGCCGAAAAATAGATCGCAGCCAGCA
Source organism: Hyphomicrobiaceae bacterium (assembly GCA_022844225.1). GTDB lineage: Bacteria > Pseudomonadota > Alphaproteobacteria > Rhizobiales > Hyphomicrobiaceae. The sequence continues at coordinate 114,986 of JALHMC010000005.1, forward strand.
CCATGGTCGCGACGACAGTGACCGCGTAGGTCTCGAAGAGGTCGGCGGCCATGCCGGCGCAGTCGCCGACGTTGTCACCGACGTTGTCGGCGATTGTTGCCGGGTTCCGGGGATCGTCTTCCGGAATTCCCGCCTCGACCTTGCCGACGAGATCGCCGCCGACGTCCGCACCTTTAGTGAAGATGCCGCCGCCGAGACGAGCGAAGATCGAGATCAGCGAGGCGCCGAAGCCGAGCGCGACGAGCGAGTCGATCACCGTCCGGCTCGTGTTCGCATAGCCCATGCCGGCCGTCAGGATCGCGAAGTAGACCGCAACGCCCAGCAGGGCCAGGCCGGCGACCAGCATTCCCGTCACGGCACCCGACCGGAACGCCATCGACAGGCCTTCGCCGAGCGACTGCGTCGAGGCCTGCGCAGTGCGCACGTTGGCCCGCACGGAAACATGCATACCGATGAAGCCGGCAATGCCCGAAAGAACGGCACCGACGAGGAACCCGATCGCGACAAGCCATCCGAGAAGAAACCCGACCAGGAAGAAGATCGGCACGCCGGCGATGGCGATCGTCGTGTACTGGCGCGCCAGATAGGCCTGCGCGCCCTCTTGAATGGCGCTCGCGATCTCCTGCATGCGCGCGTTGCCCGCATCGGCCGACAAGACCGATTTGATGGTAACGGCGCCGTAGACGATCGAGAGCAGGCCGCCAAGAATGATGGCCCACATCACGGTGCTCATGAGAAAGCTCCCCCAGTTCGAGCGTTGGAGTCGGGTCGACGGTGGGTCCACGGCAACGATGGCTGGAACAGCCGTCACAAAGGTTCGCCACCGCGGAAATCCCGGGATTCGCGGGCGGACCATGCCCCAACAGATGCGCTGTTGCAACACGGCTCGAGGGATCAAGGATGGGTCAATCGTCGCCAGCGGTTAATTCATGGGGGCTCACCTGTAGAGTTGCAGTTTAGCAACATTTCCGCGTGCCCACCTAGAAATGGTCCCAGCCGGACTTCGCCAGAGAGATCGGGCTGCCGCTTCCATCGACGAACCGGATCTCGGCGGAGCCGGTCATCTCCCCGATGCGCGTCGTCGGGAACGGCTCGGAAGCCGACCCTCCCGCCGCATTCGCCGCTGCCTCGAAGGCATCTGCCTGATCAGGCGCCACCGACACCAGAACCTCGTAATCGTCGCCGGCAGCCAGTACGTCGTTCCAGTACCTCGGAGAGAAGGCTATGGCGGCCTTGGCCGCCGCCCCCCGCGGCACCCGATCGATCTGAATGCGCGCGCCGCAACCGCTCGCACGGCACATCCGACCGAGGTCCTTCGCCAGCCCGTCGGAAAGATCCATCGCCGCCCGCGCATGAGCGAGCAGCGCGGCACGCACGGCTAGCCTCGGTTGTGGCCGTCGATAGCGTCGGACCGCGGCCTGCACGTCGGCCTCGCTGAGCCCCAAGGTCCGTCCGAGCCCTCCGTCCCGTACAAGGCCAAGACCGAGTGCCGCCTCACCGAGCGAGCCCGAGACGAACAGGATATCCCCCGCCCGCGCCGCTGCGCGCCGCACCATCCGCCCCGTCGGCACCTCCCCGAACACTGTGATCGAGACCGTGATCGGTCCTGGACGACGATCCGTATCTCCGCCGATCAGGTGCATGCCGAAAGCCGCCTGAGCTTCGCCCAGCCCTGCGCCGAAGGCCGCCATCCAGGAGCGAGTCGGCGGCTCGGGAAAGCTGAGCGCCATCAGATAGGCCCGAGGTACGGCACCCTTCGCAGCCAGATCCGAGACGTTCACCGCCAGCGCCTTCCAGCCGATGTCAGCGGGTGGATCATCGGCGAAGAAGTGGATACCGGAGGCGACCGGGTCGGTTTTCACCACCAGATCGCACCCCGGCGTCGGCGTCATCGTCGCGCAGTCGTCCTTGAGCCCGAGCGCACCCGGGTACCCTGCCGCCAACGGCGCCAGGTACTCCTGAATGATCGCTTCCTCGCCGTGCAGCGGCTCGTCGGACATGTTGCTCATCGGGGCACTTAATCACCAGGTCGAGGGCATTGCCAGCGGACCGGGTGCATTCGAATCACGAAGCTGATCAGCACAGACTGATCAGACCGGTGAAATCGATCGTCATGGCCATTGAGGCCCGCCCCGTACGCGCATCGACGTGCAGCGACCGCCTCACGCCACCCGGTCCATCGCCTCCAGTTCGTCGATGAAGCCTTCGAGCACTCGCAGTCCCTTCGCCCAGAACGCCGGATCGCGCGCATCGAGCCCGAACGGCGCCAGCAGCTCCGAATGGTGCTTCGAGCCGCCTGCCTTCAGCATTTCGAAGTACTTCCCGACGAACTCCGGATGCGCCTCCTGATAGAGCCCGTAGAGCGAGTTCACGAGACAATCGCCGAAGGCATAGGCGTAGACGTAGAACGGCGAATGGATGAAGTGCGGGATGTAGGTCCAGAACGTCTCGTAGCCCGGCTTGCACTCGACGGCCGGACCGAGGCTCTCACCCTGGATCTCCATCCAGAACCGGTTGAGATCGTCGCTGGTCAATTCGCCCTGCCGGCGCCCCTCGTGCACCTTGCGCTCGAAGGTGTAGAACGCGATCTGGCGCACGACCGTGTTGATCATGTCCTCCACCTTCTGCGCCAGCATCGCCTTGCGCTCGCGCGGATCGGTGGTCGCCGCCAGCATGGCGCGGAACGTCAGCATCTCGCCGAACACAGACGCCGTCTCGGCGAGCGTCAGCGGCGTCGAGGCAAGCAGTGGACCTTGCGGCGCCGCCAGCACCTGATGCACGCCATGCCCCAGCTCATGCGCGAGCGTCATCACGTCCCGGGCCTTGCCCTGATAGTTCATCAGCACGTAGGGGTGCGCCGACGGCACCGTCGGATGTGAGAACGCACCCGGCGCCTTCCCGGGCCGAACCGGCGCATCGATCCACCCGCTCTTGAAGAACTTGCCCGCGATCTCCGCCATCTCCGGCGCGAATCCGCCGTAAGCGTCCAGCACGAGCTTTTCAGCCTCAGGCCACGTGACGACCCGCTCAGGCTTCTCCGGCAGCGGCGCATTGCGATCCCAGTGCGCCAGCTTCTCGAGGCCAAGCCACTTCGCCTTCATCGCATAGTAGCGGTGCGCCGTTCGCGGATAGGCTTCACGTACGGTCGAGACCAGCGCCTCCACCACCTCGCGTTCAACCCGGTTCGACAGGTGCCGCGCATCCGAGACGTCCTTGAACCCGCGCCACCGGTCCGAGATCTCCTTGTCCTTCGCCAGCGTGTTCGTGATCAGCGTGAAGAGCCGGATATTCTTGGCGAACACCTTGGCCAGCGCTTCCGCCGCGGCCTGCCGGCGACCGCGATCGGGATGCATCATGAAATTGAGCGTGGGCTCCAAGCCCAAAGGCTCCGGCTCACCCTCCACCTCGAATTTCAACTCCGACATCGTCTCGTTGAACAGCCGGTCGAACGCTCCGCCGGCCGTCATGCCCTTCTCGAGGAACAGCTTCTCGATCTGCTCGTCGAGCTGGTAGGGCTTCTCCTTCCTCAAATCGTCGAGCCACGGCTTGAGGCGCGCCAGGGCAGGCACTTTCAGAGCCTCAGCCAGGTCGCCTTCGTCGATCTTGTTCAGCTCGAGCTCGAAGAACAGGAAATCGCTCGACGCATTCGTCAGCTTCTCCCGCACATCACCGTAGAACTTGGCTCGCGTCGGATCGGCCATGTTGGCGTAGTAGAGAAGCCCCGAGTACGAGCCGAGCCGCCCCATCACGTCCGCGAGCCTCTCGTAGCTCTCGATCGCCTCGGCAAGGGCCGGTCCGTCTCGCCCCATGGCGGCGAGTTTGCCCTGATAGCGCGCCTTGAGCGCCTTGGCATCCGCCGCGACTTTCTCGAGGTCCCTCGTCACTTCAGGCGAATCGATGCCCGGATAGAGATCGGCGAGATTCCACTCGGGCATCGTCCCGAGGTCGGCCTTGACAGCTCCACTGCTAGCCGCCGCCCACGCCTTGCCATCAGTTCCGTAGCTTCCACCGATGGACATCACGGCTCGCCTCATGTTCGTACCTCTTGGCATCAGATAACGGGTAGGCTTCTATGTGCGCGGGCCGCAAGCAGGGTTCAAGCGCCTTTCCGCGGCACTATCCGCGTAGCCCCCGATCGAGGCCGCACCGAGGAACGCCCATGCGCAACTCAATGATCGAGATCCGTCCGTCGTCGGGTGCCCTCGGCGCCGAGATCTCAGGGGTTGACCTCACGAAGCCGCTCGATACGGCGAGCGTCGGCACGTTGAAGGGCGCCCTCGCCGAGCACGGCGTCATCTTCTTCCGCGACCAGTCCATGACGCCCGACCAGCAGATCGCTTTCGCGCGGAACTTCGGTCCGATCAACATCAATCGCTTCTTCAAGTCCGACGCCGCCCACCCAGAGATCGCCGAGGTCCGCAAGGAGCCGGACCAGGCAAAGAACATCGGCGGCAACTGGCACACCGACCACAGCTACGATCAAGTGCCGGCACTCGGCTCGATACTCCTTGCTCGCGAAGTGCCGCCCCGCGGGGGCGACACGCTGTTCGCCTGCATGGCCAAAGCCTTTGCGACACTGTCGCCCGGCCTGCAGAAAACACTAGAAGGCCTCCGCGCTGTCCATTCGAGCCGGCATGTCTTCGGCCGCCCTCAGTACGGCCGCGAGATGAACGGCCGCATCGGCAATCCCGAGGCCGCCACGCAGGACGCGATCCACCCCGTCGTGATCCGCCACCCGGACTCTGGCCGCAAGATCCTGTTCGTCAACCCCGGCTTCACGACCCACATCGAGGGCTGGACCGAAGCCGAGAGCAAGGGCCTGCTCGAGACGCTCTATCAGCATGCGCGCCGCCCGGATTTCCAGACGCGCTTCCAGTGGCGCGAAGGCTCGATCGCCTTCTGGGACAACCGTGCGACATGGCATTATGCCGTCAACGATTACCAGGGCGAGCGTCGACTGATGCACCGCATCACGGTCGAGGGTGTACCGCTTCAGTGAGTCGGAGCGGTCGCCGCTGATGTTCGTCCTCTCGAAGATCTTCGCCTTCCTCGTCCAACCGTCGACCCTCATCTGGGTGCTGCTGATCATGGGCCTCGCTCGTGCTCGCGCACTCCGGCCTTTGGTCCGGCAGCAGGGACTTCGGTTGGCGTCTGGTGCGGCGACGCTGTTGCTGGTCATCGGCGTGACACCCGTCTCAAGCTGGCTCCTCATGCCGCTCGAGCAGCGCTTCTCACGTCCGGACATCCCCGCGGGAAGCCTGGACTATGCGGGCATTATCGTTCTGGGCGGAGGTGAGGATGGTCGCGGGTCGGTGCATCGCGGCCAACTCCAGGTCAACGAAGCCGGAGACCGCATCACCACGGCCGCCGCACTCGCGGCCCGTTTACCGGCGACGCGCCTCATCTTGACCGGAACAGCCGCGACGCTGATCGACTCGGTTCCCGGGACCACCCGTGCCGTCCGCGATCATTTCGTCGCAATCGGCATCGACCCGGCGCGCATCGTCCTCGAGGAGCAATCCCGCAACACTTTCGAGAATGCGACGCTGACTCACGCCGTCGTCAAGCCGGAGGCCGGTGAGCGCTTCCTTCTCGTCACCTCGGCCGCCCACATGCCCCGTTCCGTCGGCGTATTCCGGCAAGTCGGCTTCGACGTCGTTCCGTACCCGACCGATTACCGCACCAACTATCCGGCCGACATCTTTCACACGTTCGGATCGATCCCTGCCGGCCTCAAACGCTTCGACGAGGCCACCAAGGAATGGATCGGCCTGGTCGCCTATCGCCTGCTGGGTCGCAGCTCATCGGTCTTTCCCGGACCGGCCGGCGACATCTAGGCTTTCTTCGGTGCTTTGAGCGGCCTCGGTGAGTTGCTGTTGCCGGGCTTCAGCTCAGCGTCGAGGTCGAACGCGGGACAAGCTTTAGCGACGAGTTGCCGGTTCAGCGCATCGAGGCGTGCCCGGTCTCGCCTGAGATCAGCGGCCACGTCCTGACCATAGACCGTCCCCCCGACAAGCGGACGTGCCGCCGCTTGGGCACCGGCCGCGAGCGCCGACGGCCTGGCGCGGTTGTCGGTATCACGCATCTGAATGATTTTCACCGTGATCGAACCGCTCAGCCTCTTGCAATCGAGTTCCAGCTCCTGGTCAGTCAAGTTGTAGGAGCCCGATTCATCGAATCCCCCACCCTTGGGCGCGGCCGCCTTGATCCGTTCGAGCTTCGGATCCGGCGGTTGATAGCCGGGCACTGCCGCCGCGCAAGCGGAGACGGCAATGGCAATGGCAAGGGCTGCGGCGTGCCGCCAGGACATATGGGCTCCGAATGCGGTCCGGGTTCGGACGGTAGCTGCGCCTCGAACATGGCCGCGTTGCGGCGGTCCGACAACGCCCATCACCGGCATGCGTCAACTGGTTTGTGCATCGATCGAGACGACAAGCTCCCACGTGTGCCACCTTGCGCCCCGTTCGCATCCCGTCCACTCCGAGAGACTGCCCGATGACCGCACTCGATGACCTGACCGAAGTCGTCGGCCCCGCTGCCTGCCTCACGAGTCAGGACGACGTCGCCCCCTACGCCGTCGATTGGCGTGGCGCCTACAGGGGCACCCCGGTCGCCGTCGTGAAGCCGGCCTCCACCGCCCATGTCGCAGAGGTCATGCGATGCGCGAGTGCACACGGCCTATCCGTGGTTCCGGCCGGGGGGCGCACGGGCCTCTGCGGCGGCACCGTTCCGGCCGCCAACGGTCCGGCCTCCATCGTGCTTTCGCTGGAGCGCCTCAATCGTATCCGCTCCGTCGACACCCGCGATTTCTCGCTCGTCGCCGAGGCGGGCTGCGTCGTCCAGAACGTCCAGCAGGCCGCTGCCGACGCCGGCCGCTTCTTCCCGATCCAGTGGGGCGCTCAGGGCACGGCCCAGATCGGCGGCATGCTGTCGACCAACGCTGGTGGCATCCGCACCTTGCGCTGGGGCAACGCCCGCGAGCTGGTCCTCGGCCTCGAGGTCGTCCTGCCCGACGGCCGCATTCTCGACGATCTGCGCCGCGTCCGGAAAGACAACAGCGGCTATGCGCTCCGCCACCTGTTCATCGGCGGCGAGGGCACGCTTGGTATCATCACGGCGGCGGCCCTGCGTTTGCAGCCCCCGGTCAAGCGCATGGAGACCGCCTTCGTGGCCGTCCCGAGCCCGGATGCCGCCCTGTCGCTCTATTCTCGAATGATGGAATCCGGCGCTGACCTGATCGCCTTCGAGCTCTGCGCCCGCTACTGCATGGAGGCGGCCGCGCGCCACGGCGTCGGCCTGCGCATGCCGCTGCCGCTCGAAAGCCCCTGGTTCGTCATGCTGGAGATCGCCGCTGCTCACCCGAGCGTGCCTCTCCGCGAGATGATGGAAGGTACGCTCGCCGAGGCCATGGAGGCCGGTGAGGTCACCGACGCTTCGCTCGCCGAGAGCGAGGCCCAGCGCCTCGGCATCTGGAAGATCCGCGAGGACTACCCCGAGTGCTCGCGCCTCGAGGGCCCCGCCGTCAACACCGACACCGCCGTGCCCGTATCGGCCGTCCCCGAGTTCCTCGCCACGGCGATCCGCGAGGTCTCCGCGCGCTGGCCCCAGGGCCGCATCGCTGCCATCGGACATGCCGGTGACGGCAACATTCACTTCGGCCTCCACGCGCCCTCGGGCTGGAGCAAGGGCCGCCCCGCTTGGGTGGAGGCGACGGACGGCTTCGAGCCGCTCGTCAACGCGATCGCGGTGTCCCTCGGCGGCAGCTTCTCGGCCGAGCACGGCATCGGCCAGTCGAAGCGCCATGCCATGCACACGCACAAGAGCCCGATCGCCCTCGACGTCATGCGCCAGATCAAGGCAGCCCTCGACCCCGACGGGCGCATGAACCCCGGCAAAGTGCTGCCGTAGCGCCACCTCCGCAGCGTCGCGGCTCAGCCTTTCGGCTGCGACGCCTGCTCAACCCGCGCCGCGTTCGCCTTCCTTGCCTCGCTGAGCAGCGGCACGGTCCAGAACGTCGCCATACCGAGTGCGGCGGCACCGGCCGCCATCACGAACGACGCGAGATAATCCCCCGTGACGTCGTGCAGATAGCCCGACAGCCACGATCCGAACGCCGCACCGAAGCCCATGCCGAGCGCAATCGTCCCGTAGATCCGCCCGACCCCGCCCCCGGCGTAGATCGTTGCGGTCAAAGTCGAAATGATCGGCCCGCGCGTGCCCTGATTGATCCCGAACAGAATCGCCCAGCCGTAGACCAGCAGCAGCGACGGATGCGACGGCAACGCCGCCAGACAGAGAATGCCGATCACGGTGCCGAGGTACGAGAGCGTGATCATGGAGCGCTGTCCGAACCGCTCGACGAGCGGTGCGATGCTCGCATTCCCGATCAGCGACAGCATGCCGGTGAGACCGAACGCACTGGCCGCGACAAGCGGCGTGATGCCGGCCTCCACCATGGCCGCCACCGCCTGCGGCGAGACCGCGAACGAGGCGAGCGACGTCAGGAAGTAGACGACCAGCAGCGCCCAGAACGGCTTCGTCTTCAGCGCCCGCAGCACGTTCCATCCGCCACCCGTCGCAGCCTCGCTGGCAGCCCGCCGGCGTTGCCAGTCGCTCGAGCCGTGCGACATCCGCGACAGCGGCAGGAAAGCCGTCAGCACTGCCAGCCCCAACAGGACGCCCCCCATGATCCGGTAGGCGTCCCGCCAGCCGAAAGCGTCGATGAGTAGCTGCGCCACCGGCGCCATGATCAACACGCCGAAGCCGGTCGCCGCGTAGACCGCGCCGATCGCCGTGCCGAGTCGCGCCTGATACCAGCGGCTGAGCAGCGCGTTGGCCGTCACCATGCCAAGCATCGACACGCCGAGACCCGAGGCAAGTCCGACCGTCAGCGCATAATGCCAGATCGCCGTCGCGGAACTCGCGAGAGTGAGGCTCGCACCCAGAAGAGCCAACCCGCTGCAATATGATGCCCGTGCGCCCAGGCGATCGAACACCCCGCCCGCGACCGGACCGGCGAGACCCACGACGAGCATGAACAGCGAATAGACTCCGGTGATCTGCGAGCGAGTCACGCCGAGCGCCGTCTCGACCGGCAGGAGAAATACGGCGAACACCTCGGTCGCCCCGCGACCAAGCATGTTCATCACGAAGGCGAGTGCCAGCACCGCCCCCAGCATCGCCCTCGTCGCATCGAGGCGCCCCGCGCTCGCGTCATTCAATGAAGCGGTCTCCCTCGTCGATTGACGCAAAAGGCCCGAGCTGTGCTCTGCTGTACCGTAGAGCCCCAAGGCTTCGTCGACTTGGCGGCGAAGCGCAAGTGAGAGACGACGCATGAGAGGGTTGCGGCAGATGAGCATGAGCGAAGCGATCCCTACGGCATCGACCCGCTCCGTCAAGGCCATCGGAGCCATGGTGCTCGCCACGGTCGCCTTCACGTTCGGCGACGCAGCCATGAAGTTGATTGCGGGTACGGTTCCGACCGGTCAGGCGGTCTTCCTGCGCTGCACCGGTTCCGCTCTGCTGGTAGCCATCGCAGCCGTGTACAGCGGCGTCATCCACTCGATCCGCCAGGCATTCGTGCCTTTGATGGCGGGGCGAAGCGCTGGCGACGCGGGCAGCGCCCTGTTCTTCCAGGCCGCTGTCGGTCGCATGCCATTCGCGGACATCATGGGCATTCTCCAGCTCACACCACTCACCTTGACCGCGGCCAGTGCGATCTTCCTGGGCGCGAGCGTCGGCTGGCGGCGGTGGGCTGCGGTTGCGGCCGGGCTTTGCGGCGCACTCCTGGTCATCAAACCCGGCACCAGCGCGTTCAACATCTGGGCGCTGCTCGCGGTCGGCACCGTGCTCTGCGGGACGCTGCGGGACATCACCACACGGCGCCTCGACGGTGGTCTCTCGCCTCTTGTCATCATGTTGGTCTCGCAGGCGTTCGTGGCACTGACGGCGCTCGGGTTAGCCGCTTTTGAGAGTTGGGTCTGGCCCACCCCGACCGAGATGGCCCTTATTGCCTTTTCCGCAGCGCTGACGCTCGCCGGCCATCTGTGGGTAATAGCCTCGATCCGCGGCGGCGACATCGCGACCGTCGCTCCCTTCCGCTATGCGGGCATCGTTTGGGCGATCCTTCTCGGCCTCTTCGTCTGGGGTGAGTTGCCCGATGCGCTTTCGTTCGCTGGCATCGCCATCCTCATCGCGGCCGGCATCTACGCCTTCCAGCGCGAGCGCCGCGCTACCGGCGGTCGATGACGCAGCACGACTTGCCCGCCCACACTCGATCGCGGGTAGTATGACCTCTGACATCACAACACGAGAGGAGCGCCCGATGACTGTCGATCCGAAGAACTACAAGTACCTGAAATTCAACCGCCCCAAGGAAGGTCTGCTCGAAGTCGTGCTGTCCGCGCCGGGCAAGCTCAACGCCGTCACGGTCGATGGCCATGCCGAGCTCGGCCGCGTCTGGGCCGACATCGACCGTGACGAGAGCGTCCAGGTCGTGCTGTTGCGCGGCGAGGGCGGCACCTATTCGGCCGGCGGGGACTTGAAGCTGGTCGAGCAGATCGCCCAGAGCTGGGAGACGCGCATGCGGGTCTGGAAGGAAGCCTCCGACCTGGTCTACGGCGTGATCAATTGCTCCAAGCCAACCGTCTGCGCCATGGAAGGCGTCTCGGTCGGCGCCGGTCTCGCAGCGGGCCTCCTCTGCGACATCACCATTGCCGGACGCAATACGCGCATCATCGATGGACACACCCGCCTCGGTGTCGCCGCTGGCGATCACGCCGCGATCATCTGGCCGCTGCTCTGCGGCATGGCGAAAGCCAAGTACTACCTGATGCTCTGCGAGACCCTCAAAGGCGAGGAAGCCGAGCGACTGGGGCTCGTCTCGCTCGTCGCCGACGACGACAAGGTGATCGATACCGCCTATCAGGTCTGCGACAAGCTGCTCGGCGGCGCGCAAACGGCGATACGCTTCACCAAGCATTCGCTGAACAATTGGCTGCGCATGGCCGGCCCCACCTTCGACGCGTCGCTCGCCCTCGAGTTCCTCGGTTTCGGCGGCCCCGAGATGAAGGAAGGCCACCTCAGCCACGTCGAAAAGCGCAAACCCAAGTTCCCGCCGAAGGCGCCGTACTGAGCCCCGTCGAGTAATGCCATCTGGCCCAATAAACGGGGCCAGCAGAAACCGACGCCAGTGCATCGCATTTGGCAGATCCCCCTCCCCATGGCGGGGAGGGGCTAAGGCGCCCGCCATAATTCGGGTCGAGCACTCCAGCGACGGCGCGGCCAAAACCGTCCCGCGCCGCGGCGCTGAGCCCTACGCCTTCGGCAAGGTCGGCCGCCTCAGATGCCAGTCGGTCACCTGCTGGTAGGCGTGCGCCATCCTGAGCAGCAGCGGCTCCTTCCACCACGCCGCCTCGAGCTGCATCGACACCGGGAATCCGGCCGCCGAGAATCCGCACGGCACAGCAATACCGGGAATGTGCCCGAATGCACCGTTATAGGTGTTCTGCGCCACGGCCTTGGTCGCGGCCCAGAGCGAGCGATCCTCGGCATGTGGCGGCGGATCGATCGGCAGGGTCGGCGTCAGCAGCACGTCCACCGTGTCGAACGTCTTGGCGAGCGTCCGCATCCACACGTCCTTCGCACGAACCGCCGCGGCGTACTCGACGCCGGTGCGCTCGAGCCCCATCCGAAGCCGCTCGATGGTCTGCGGCACCCATTTCGACGGATCGCCGAGCCGGTCGCGATGTACCTCGCACGCGTCGCAGAAGATCATCACCGCACACTGATCCTGCACCGTATCGGCACCCGGCAGCGAGACCTCGGAGATCTTTGCGCCGAGCTTCTCGAGCTGCTTGATCGCAGCCTCGAGCGCCGCCGCCCGATCCGCCGGCACATTGTTGAAGTAGTAGTTGCGCACGACCCCGACGCGAACCCCTTCGATCCCGTCACCGAGGGTCGGCAGAAAATTCTCGAGCGGCTGGTCACGGCTCGTCGGATCATCGGCATCGTAGCCGGCGATCACCGCGAACAGCCGCGCGCAATCCATGGCCGAGCGCGCCATCGGCCCGATCGTGTCGTGCGACGCGCTCACAGGAAAGCAACCGGCGTTCGGCACGCGGCCCGAAGTCGGGCGCAAGCCCGTGATCCCGTTGATGGCAGCCGGAATGCGCACCGAACCGCCCGTATCCGTTCCGAGCGCCATGTCAGCCATGCCGGTCGCGACGGCGACGCCGGAGCCACCCGAAGAGCCGCCCGGGATGCGATCAAGCCCCCAAGGGTTCTTGCATTGCCCGATCAGCGACGACATCGAGCGCACGCCGAACGCGAACTCGTGCAGCGTCACTTTTTGCGTGAGTACGGCCCCCGCTTTGCGCATCCGCGTTACGACAGGCGCATCGCGGTTCGGCACGTTGTCCGCGAAGAACTTCGACGCCATCGTCGTCCGCGTCCCGGCCGTCTCGATGTTGTCCTTCACGGCAATCGTCGCGCCGTGAAGGAGGCCGAGCCAGCGACCGTCGCGGGCGGCTTTGTCGGCGGCTTCGGCGTCGTCGTGCGCCGCGGGCATCGACGTGATGACGGCGTTGACGTGGGGGTTCCAGGCCATTTCCGCGGCGCGGTTGGCCTCGAGACGTGCAACGGCGGAGGCAGTGTCGGTCATCGGGCGGCTCCCTCGGGGGCGAGTGTCGGGGAGCAGGTTACGACAGGAGCCAGGGAGCGCAATGCCTGGATGATGGGCGGGGGTGCTGGAGAGAGCGTCTGCCGCATCGCGGTCGAGGTCGCCACCATGCCGACCGTGACAGCGCCAGAGCGTCAACGGTTGCGCAGGGCCAGGAGCTCCCATCAACAGTTTGTCGGCCGACGCCAACTCGGCGTCGGCTCATTGATATTACAGCGGACCACGATTTCACGGCCAAACAGGTGCGCCGTCGAGCCCTGTGGTTTCTGGCAAGTCAAAGATCAGGTTCGCGTTCTGCAGAGCCTGACCGGCTGCACCCTTGCCGAGATTATCGACCACGCCCATCGCGATCACCAAGTTGCGCTCAGGATCGGCCGCATAACTAACGAGAGCGAGGTTTGAGCCGGCGGCCCATTTAGTCTGCGGCGGCTTGTCCGTCACGCGGACCAACGCCCGCCCGGCATAGAAGCGCCTGGCAGAGTCCATACACTGGGCCGTCGTAGCGCGGCCTCGGCAGTAAATGGTCGTGAGAATGCCGCGGGTCATCGGCACCAAGTGAGGGGTGAACACCAGCCCGCCCGCGCTGCCGCCGCTCAGCCGCTCGATCGTCTTCACGATTTCGGGCATGTGGACATGCTTGAGCAAACCGTAAGGCACCAAGTTCTCGTTGCTCTCGGCATAGCCGAACTTGCTGTCGCCGCCGCCTCGACCGGCGCCGGAGATCCCAGTCTTGGCGTCAATCACGATGCTGCTGGGCTCGATCAGCTTGTCGACCAGCAGCGGTGCCAGCGCATTCAGCGCCGCCGCAGGGAAACAGCCAGGATTAGCGATGCGACTTTGGCCTCTTATCTGATCTGGCCAGATGTCCGCCAAGCCATACGCCCAATCCTCGGCGTAGCGGTGGTCACCGCCAATGTCGACGATCTTCACGCCCTTGGGTACGCACGCCAGCGCCTCCGCCGAGGTGCCCGTAGGCAGGGACGCGAACAACACGTCGAGCTTCGGCAGGGTCTCCGGGTCCCATTTCTCAATGACCATTTCGGCCAGCTTGGCCGGTACACCGGGAAAGCGATCTGCCAACTGACTCCCAGCACTGCCCTCGCCCGCAGCATAGACAAGCTCAAATGAAGGATGGCTCGCGACAAGGCGCATTGCCTCGCCGCCTCCAAAACCGCTGATTCCGACGATGCCAGCACGAATGCTCATTGTGGTGTCCATGGGTTTCCGTTGGTTGTCTCTGACGGACCCCGTGGCGAAAAAACAAAAGCCGCGCACGGGGCGCGGCTTGCGGATGATCACGTTGCTCTAAGCGTGTGTCACCGTTCTCGCGCCATTGTGGGCAAGGTTGAACGGCGACGTCGCATGCTCAGGCGCGTGATCATGGGAGCTGGGCTAAGCCCTCACAATGTCCGTGTCAATCGAATGTACCAATGTTCGCAGCTGGCGAAAGCCTCCGTGGAAGCTGACGCGCTGTCGACTTCAGGAGTGGGTCCCACGCGTCGCCATTACGGCCGCGCTGAGGATCCCTTCGGTGGCTGATCTACCTCAGAGTGACCTCGGCGGCTCACATGTCAGTCGAGCCGCCACCCCCCTCCCCAGACCGAGTGTCCGGGGCAGCCCTCTACCATCGCACGTACAAACCGACGGAGAGAGGGCTCGTTCGAGCTTCAAATCACAGGCTGCGACCGCCTCAAATCACGCCCTTGTCCTTCAGCTTCCCCATCTCCGCATCGGTGAGGCCCAGCAATCCCTTGTAGAGTTCGTCCGTGTGTGCACCCATCGGGGGCCCGAGCCACTCGACCTTGCCGGGCGTGTCCGACAGGCGCGGCACCACGTTCGGCATGGCGATCTCGCCGCCGACGCGCTCGTCGTACATGCGGAGAATGTTCTCACGCGCCGCATAATGCGGGTCCTTGAAGATGTCCGAGATCGAGTACACCGGTCCGCACGGCACCTGGAACTTATCACACTCGGCGATGCACTCATCGAGCGTGAACTTCATGGTCCAGCGCGCCACCCAGGCGTCGACGTCGTCACGCTCGCGATCGCGGTCGGCGATCTTCTCCCACTTGCCGCCGGGGACGGCCAGCTCCGGCTGGCCCTGAGCCTCCGCGAGGCGGGCGTAGATCTTGTCCGACGTGCAGGCAATCGCGATCCACTTGCCGTCCTTGGTCGGGTAGTGGCTGTGCGGGCAGACGTTCACGGTCCCCGGCCCCATGCGCTCGCGCTGATAGCCCTTGTAGTTATAGGAGGCGGCCAGCTCGTCGAGGATGCGGAAGATCGGCTCATAGAGGCCGATGTCGATGTACTGGCCCCGGCCCGTCATGTCGCGGGCGCGGAGTGCGAACATCACGCCGAGGGCGCCATAGAGGCCAGCCATGTAGTCGGGGATGGTGGCGGAGCCGGGCGTTGTCGGCGGCCGGTCCGGAAAGCCTGCGAGATAAGAAAGCCCGCCGAACGCATTACCGATGCGGCCGAACCCGGGTCGGGGCGAGTATGGCCCCGTCTGGCCGAAACCCGAGATGCGCACCATGATCAACTTGCCGTTCTCTTCCTTCAGCGTGTCCCAGCCGAGCCCCCACTTCTCGAGCGTACCGGGCTGGAAGTTCTCGACCAACACATCGGCCTTGCGGATCATGCGCTTCAGGAGTTCGGCGCCCTCCGGCTTCCTCAGATCGAGCGTCGCCACCTTCTTGTTGCGCGTCTCCTGCATCCACGGCAGCGAATCGCCCGATGGTGTCGGCGTACCGAACTTGCGTAGCGCATCGCCCACGCCCGGCAGCTCGAGCTTGAACACCTCGGCCCCGAACTCGGCGAGCTGCGTCGAGCAGAACGGCCCTGCCAGGAAGCTCGAGACATCAATGACGCGGATGCCCTGCAGCGGCTTCACAGTCGGGTGGGGCGAGGGCACGGCGCCGTCGGCGGACATGGGGCGTCTCCTGGATGGATCTATGTCCGGACAGGCTTAGCGCAGTTTCCGAGGCTTGCCAACGCGGCCCGGCACTGTTCCGCTCTCCAACTAAATCATTGCATTCGGGAGAGGATTTCAGCGCCCGCCGACGCCCCCCTTGTGCGGCTGCACCTTCGGCACGGTCCGGCCGGTCGGCAAGCCACGATCAGCCGCCCACGTGCCGGATCACCTTGTCACCGAACTCTGCGAGACGGCTCTCGAGGCCCGAATGGTCCAGTCCGCCGAACGTGTTGGCATGCTGCGTCGCGCCCGCCGGTCCACCCGCCATGAAGGCCGTGACCGGCAGCACGATGCGACCGGCGCCCTTGGCAGCCGTCTCGGCGACGGCCTTGAGGGGATCGATGCCGGAACCCGGCAGCGCACCGGGACAGCCCGTCGTGATCTCGATCGATGCAGGATCGCGACCGTTCTCCGTCGCCGTCTTCCTCATGAAGGCGATGATCGGCGCAATGTCGACCTGGGAGCCGGTCGCCGGAAAGAACCCGTCGCCCAGGATGGCAGCTCGGCGCGCCGCAGCCTCGGAATGGCCGCCGATGTGGATCGGCACGCGGCCGCGCAAGGGCTTCGGATTGCAGCTCATGCCCGAGAAGTTGACGAACTTGCCGTCGTAGCTCGCATCGTCGGCGGCCCAGAGCGCGCGCATTGCAGCGATTGCTTCGTCCGCGCGCGCCCCGCGTTTCTCGAACGGCACGCCCAGCGCGTCGAACTCCTCTTTCAGCCAGCCGACGCCGATGCCGAGTTCGAGGCGTCCCCCACTCATGAAATCGAGCGTCGCCAGCTCCTTGGCGAGCACCACCGGATTGCGTTGCGGCAGGATCAGAATGCCCGTCATGCATCGCAACGTCGTCGTCGCGGCCAGCGCGAAGGCCATCCAGATCAACGGATCGGGAAGGTTCGTCTCCGGACCGCCGGGCAGACGGCCGGTCGGCGAGTAGGGATAACGGGACGTGTAGTGGGTCGGCCAGACGACGTGTTCGATGACGACGAGGCTCTCGAACCCGGCAGCCTCGGCCGCGATCGCCAGGCGCTTGGCCCCGGCGGCATCGGGGAAATTCGAATTGGAGAAATGCAGCGCGAATTTCATGGAGAGCCCCTGGCACGTCCTTTGTCGATCAGTGCCAAGTGTTGCATCCCTTGCGGCATCTACAAAGCGCGCCGACAAGCCCTTGCTGGTCCGGGTCGGCTCGTCCAACATCGCGGAGGGCGGCCGGCACCGCCGCAGAGCCGGAGCATCCCCTGTGACCGACACCACCACCGCATGACGCGCCTCTCCCTCGCCGCCAGCCTCGCCCAGCGGCTGCCGTTCTACTATGGCTGGGTCGTGCTCGCCTGCGTCTGCTGCGCGGCGATCGCGCGCGTCGGTCCGGCAGTGGCGACGCTCTCGATTTTCGTCACCCCCATGACCGACGAGTTCGGCTGGTCGCGTACGGCCTTCTCCGGCGCCGTTTCGGTGGGCGGCGTTCTGGCGGCACTCACGTCGCCGATGATTGGCACGTTCCTCGACCGGAAGGGGCCGCGCACCATCCTTCTCGCCGCCATACTGACCACCGGCGCGACCATCTTAATGCTTTCGGGCGTCGAATCCCTCCTCGGCTTCTATCTGCTGTTCTGCATTGCCAGGATGAACTTCGCCGGCCCGTTCGACCTGGGAACGCACGGCGCCGTGGTCAATTGGTTCGTGGCGCGCCGCCCATTGGCCACATCGATTGCGACTCTCGCCCAGATGGTCGGGCTGACCCTCATGCCGCTTATCGCCTACTGGGCGATGCTCCACGGCGGCTGGCGCACCGGATGGATAGCGATCGGCGTGACCGTGCTCGCCGTCGGATTCCTTCCGACATGGGCGTTGATGGTGCGCCGTCCCGAGGATTTGGGACTGTTGCCGGACGGCGGAGCCCCGCCGACGTCGGCTGCAGCCGGTAGCGCTGCGGCGCACCGTCCCCCAGTCGAAGAGCCGTCGTTCACGCGGGCGGAAGCGCTCGCGACACCCGCATTCTGGCTGCTCTCGCTGTATACGCTGCTGGTCTACCCAGTGCAGGCCGGCATGAGCCTGCACCAGGCTGCACATCTCATGGAGCGCGGCGTCGGAGCGTCGGTCGCGGTATCGAGCGTCACGATGTTCTCAGCAACGTCCGGACTGGTCGGCCTTGCGTTCGGCATCATCCTGCGCCGCATCGGCGTCAGGGTCGGACTCGCCTTCTCGGGCGTCGCCCTCTGCGCGGCATCGCTGCTGATTGCGCGTGTCACAAGTCCGTTCGAGGCGCTCGCCGCGGCTGGCATGTTCGGCCTCGCGATGGGCGGCATCCATACGGCTTTGCCCGTCGCATGGGCCGACTATTTCGGCCGCCGCAGCTTTGGCGCCATCCGTGGCGTTGCTTTGGCGATCCAGGTGACGGCTCAGGCGTCGGGGCCGCTCTTGTCGGGCGTGCTCAGGGATTGGACGGGAGACTACGCCGCCTCGCTGGCCGTTTTTGCAACCCTCGGAGGTCTCGCGGCCCTTGCGGCACTTCTCATCAAGGCCCCGCGGCCTCCGAAAAGGCAGGACGGCTGAGGCTCAGCCCGCTGCTGATGCCCAGTCCTCAAGGCCTTGCCTGTCCGTGATGATGATCTCGCCGTCCTCGGTCCGCACGAGACCCGCTTCGCGTAAGCGGCCGAGTTCGCGGCTGGTATTTTCACGCGAGAGGCCAAGGTAGCTGCCGAGATCCTTCTGTGACAATTTGATGTCGAGATGCGTGCCGTCGGCGGCCTCGCGGCCATGCAACGCCGCGAGCCGCAACAGTCCATGCGCCGCCTTGGCCGACATCTGCAAAAGACCGTGCTCGACCATGGCCGATGCCATGCGCAGCTTGCTCGCGAGTACACTGACGATGCCCAGCAGAGCCGCGGGGTAACGCTCGAGCACGGCGAACAAATCCCGACGATGGATCAACGCCGCCTCGGTCGGCTCGAGCGCTGTCGCATCGGCGGAGCGTCCCTTGCCGTCGAGCACGGCGATCTCCCCGTTCAAATCGCCGGGGCCGAGAAAGTTCAGCACCACCTCCCGCGCGTCGTCGCTAATGTTGGAGATCTTCACACGCCCGGCGAGGATGACCATAAGGCTGTCGCCTTCGTCACCACGTCGATAGAGCATTTCGCCCTTGCCGAAGCGAACATGACGGGCCCGCCCGACCAGCACATCGATCGCCTCGTCCGGCAGACGGCCGAGCACGCTTTTCGACTTCAATACGCTGCGGCTCAACGTGTCCTGAATGGCCATGCCTCATCCCAGCTCCCGGGAGTGGGCCACCGACGACCAGCCCCCATCAGACAACCCTACCGCGCCTGCAGCCCAGAGGCATCCCCAACGACAAACCCCGGCGCGCCAGAGGCCGCCGGGGTGGAGGTTAGGCGCGGCGTGAAGCCGGATCACCACCAAACGAGGCACTTCTTGCTGTAGCCGTGGCTCCACACTTTGCAGCCATAGTGCGACGGCTTGTAGTGGCGATGGCCATAGTGGCGCTTGTGGCCATAGTGGCGCTTGTGGCCGTAGCCGTGGTGTTTGTGGCCGTAATGCTTGTGACCGTAGCTGCGCTTATGGTAGCCGGCCTCGGCTTCGCTGCTGCCGAGGCTGACGCTGCCGAGCAGGGTGGCGGCGCCGAGAAGGCCAGTAACGGCGAGGGTCGAAATCTTGCTGAGCATGAGTCGTCTCCATCAGGGTCCAGAGTGGTCGGGGGCCGACACTTGCCGCCTCCGATGAACTGACCTTGATGCAAACCGGAAGCCAACGCTGTGTTGGCCAGCACACGCGAGGATTTTCGATTAATTCTTCTGTCGCCTACGCAAGCCGTCCCAGTAGGCGAGCCGCTTCTTGATCTCACGCTCGAAACCCCGTTCCGGCGGGGCATAGAAGACCGGCCGCTCTCCCATCTCGTCGGGGAAGTAGCTCTGGCCGGAGAAGCCTTCGGCTGTATCGTGATCGTAGGCGTATCCGGCGCCGTAGCCTTCGTTGGCCATCAGTTTCGTCGGCGCGTTGAGAATGTGCTTCGGCGGGCTGAGGCTGCCGTGTTGCTTGGCCGCCTGCATCGCGGCCTTGTAGGCGATGTAGGCCGCATTCGATTTGGGCGCAGTTGCGAGGTAGATGGTGGCCTGCGCGAGTGCCAACTCGCCCTCCGGACTGCCGAGAAAATCGTACGTCTCCTTCGCCGCCAGTGCCTGCTGAAGCGCCTGCGGATCGGCAAGCCCTATATCTTCGACCGCCATGCGCACGAGACGCCGCGCCAGAAACAAGCGGTCCTCGCCGCCGTCGAGCATGCGCGCGAGCCAATAGAGCGCCGCATCGGGATCGGATCCACGCACGGACTTATGGAGCGCTGAAATCAAGTTGTAGTGCCCATCGCGGCTCTTATCGTAGAGCGGCGCACGGCGCTGGACGAGGTCGCTCAATCGCCCACGGTCGAGGGAGGCCCCACCCGCCGCGACGGCGGCGAACACCTCCTCGACGAGGTTCAAGGCCGTGCGGCCGTCGCCGTCGGCCATTGCTGCGAGCGCTTCTCGCGCGTCGCCATCGAGTGGAAGCGGCCGGCCTTCGGCCACCTCGGCCCTGGCGATCAGCTTGTCGATGGCAACGCGATCGTGGCGATGCAGCACGAGCACCACAGCACGCGACAGAAGCGCCGCATTCAGCTCGAACGACGGGTTCTCTGTCGTTGCGCCGACGAGGGTGATGGTCCCGTCCTCCATCACCGGCAGGAAGCTGTCCTGCTGCGCCCGATTGAACCGATGGATCTCGTCAATAAAAAGCAGCGTCCCTTTACCCACTTCTCGCCGTGACCGGGCGCGGTCGAACGCCTTTTTGAGGTCCTGCACGCCGGAGAAGATCGCGGAGAGCTGTTCCAGCTCGAGCCCGACCTCGGCGGCGAGCAGACGGGCGATCGTGGTCTTGCCCGTACCGGGCGGCCCCCAGAGAACGAGGCTCGGCATGCGCCCGGAAGACAACAGCCGCGTCAGAGTCCCGTCCGGGCCGACGAGGTGGTCCTGCCCGACCACGTCGGCGAGGCGCGTCGGGCGCAGCCGATCCGCGAGGGGTCGGCGCACCCCTTCCGTCATGCCTGCGGCTTCGAACAAACTTGTCATCGACCGGCAGACTAGGCCGGTTCGTGGCCGAACGCCATCGCGAGGCAAGCGTCACGCGCTGCGGAGATTGCTCCAGATCGCGATTCTGAGGCCAAGCTGCAGGCGGGCGACTGCCGTATTCAACGCAGCACTGATCGCGAGCGATGTAGCCGTGGCGGTGGCCGCGCCGAGCAATCCCAGCCGCGGCACGAGAACGAGGTTGAGCGCAATATTCAGCAGCGCCACACAAACCGCGACACACGCCGTCGCCCGCTGTTGCCCGAGCATATTGAGCAGCAGCTCCGATGGGCCGGCGGCGGCCCGTCCCAGGAAGCCCAGGACAAGGATGAGCATGACAGGATAGCCGTCCGCAAATTGCGGGCCGAAGAGCCACAGCAGCGGCTTACCGGCGAGCAGGATAAGCGCCGCGCCGGCCACGGATGGCCAGAACGTCCAGTTAACGGCCTGACGGATCGCCGCGACCAGCCCCTCCCTGTCGCCGCGCGCGTTCAACGCCGCGAAGCGATTGGCCATCGCACTGCCGACGGCATAGTGGATGAACATCACCAGGCTCATCGTCTTTGCTGCCGCGAAGTAGATGGCGACATCGCCAGGTCCCATCATCTGCGAGACGACAAGGACGTCCGTCGTCTGCAGGAGGACTTCCGAGAAGGTGATCGCCAGCAGCGGCAGCGAGGTGGCGAGCCAGCCTCGAATGTCCCCGCTCCTCGGCCCGAACTCGATCTCGCTGCGCAAACGTCGCCCCACGAGTACGGTCTGGATCACCGCTGCGGCCCACGTCCCCGCAACCGCCGCCATGGCCGCCGTCACCGCCGACATTGGCCAGCCCAGCTCGTGAGCCACCACCATGCCAGTAAGCACCAGCAGCGGGCGCAGAACGTAAGGTGGGAGCAAAGCCTCGACGAACCATCCGCGGCCGCGCCCAATGCCGTCCTGAACATCTGAGAGTGCAATCATCGGCACGCAAGCCAGCGCAATGATCGCAGGAAGCACATAGTGACCGGAAAGGGCTTCGCCCCACACCTGGAGCGCGAGAAGTCCCATTCCCGCGACGGTCGTCGCCATCGCAACCGGCACGATGCGCCCCGAGTACAGAAGTCCGCGAAGCAAAGCGTGCTCGCCCCGCTCGCGGTATTCCGGGACGAGTCGGATCATCAATGTGGAGAGACCCAGGTTCGAGATCCCTCCGAGAACCAGAACCCAGGTCCACACGAAGACGTAGATGCCGTATTCGAAGCCCCCCATCCATCGGGCCAGGACGACTTGCGAAAGGTAGAGAATGCCCGCACTGGCAACCCGCACCAGAAAGGCGACCAGCGCGCCGCGCTGAACGGACTGATGATCACTCGCGCCTCCTGCAAGCCCGGCGATCCAGCCGGCTAGCCGGACCGCCAGCGGCACGCCGCTAGCGCCGTCTGCCACGGCCGTCGCCTTGTCGGAAGTGAGCATTGAATCGGACTCTCTGGGCAACCGAGCGCCGGCACAGCCGACCCTGTCGTCAACCCGATCGGGTGGTTCAGGCGACGCCATTCCGGACCGTTCCGATCCGCCGGCACCCTATACGTTACCGAGCGTCGGTTAACGCTCCTTGCACCGCCTGATTTCGCGTTGGCGGATGATCTCGGCCACCCCGGCCCAGGCCCAGGATCTTCCCGCATCGCCACCAAGTGCATGTTGCGTCGAAAAAAACTCGGCGACGCCGACGGCGAAATGCCCATGACGGCCCTCGAGCACCGACGCCATCTCGCCGACCTCGCGGGGCGTCGGTGTGACGTCTTCATCGGGGTGCCAGCTTTGCGGCATGATCTGACCTTGGATACGTTGCTTCATGGTTCTTTGCCCAAAAGCAAGAACGACGCCACCGCCGAAGCCCCGCTGGCGGGCCCGCTCCCGCGCCTCAGACATCTCGTTCCACGACAAAGCGTGCCACGTCGGAACGGCGCCGCTCCGTCGTGTCCCGAAACTATCCGTCGGAGCGCACGCCCATCGCCGGTGTACAGAATGGGTCTCGGGGGGGACGGCGAGGCCGCGCTCCGGTAGACTGGCACCCGTGGTACGAGCCTTGATTGGGCAGGCAACGAGTCGACCGGAGCCCTCGGCCTGTCGCGCGGAGACGACTAAGATGCGACGTACAATAGGAATGTCGAGGCATTGCCTCGCTCTGGCAGCTCTAGCATTCGCCGCCATCGCTGATGGTGGCATCGCTCGGGCCCAAAGCCCGTCTCCGCCGCCCCATAGCGAGAAGCTCCCTGACGGCTTCGTTGTCACGCCGCCAAGCCCAACCCCATCCCCTCTGCCGCCCAGCGCCCGGGATAACCGCCGTCGAGACAGCCGGCCCGATGACGACCCTCAGCGCCAGCCCCAGCCCCAGCCGCCCGGGGGATGTCGGTACCAGGAGCAGGATCTCGAGTTGATCGTCTGAGCGGCGCTTGCCTCGACCTCTAGATCTCTGACCTCACTGCTTGGCCGTTGCAGGCGCCTTGGCAGCAGACGTCGCCGCCTTGGCTGCACCCTTAGGCTGCTGGCCAGCACCCGCGGCGCGCGTCTGAGGTGCCGTCTTCGCCTTGGGTCCCCGAGGCTTACGTTTGGCAACCTGGCGTGCCGGCTTCCTCCCATTGCAGTTCCACGACGCGACCGACATGCGCACGCTGCGAACGCCCTCGGCAACCGGATCGATCGGCATCGTCTCGATGGTCGGAACACCGAACCGCACCTTCCAGGCAGCGGTCTCGAAGCCATGGTTCAGAAGGCTGGCCGCCCGCAGGTTGCGATCATCCCCGGACGGCTCCCCCAGGACCACGGCAATGAGCCGTTTGCCGTCACGCGTGGCGCTCGCGGCGACGTTGAACCCTGAATCGCAAATGAACCCCGTTTTGATGCCGTCGGCCCCCTCGAACGAGCGCAGCAGTCCGTTGTGCGAACGAAGACGCTGCTCACCGAGCTGCATCTCGGAGAGGCCCCACACGGCACCATGCTCGGGAAAATCCTGCAACGCGGCGCGAGCCAGACGCGCCAGATCCCGAGCGGTCGAGATCTGTCCTGGGACAGGCAGGCCGTGTGGATTGACAAACTGGGTGCGGCTCATGCCGAGGCGCTTGGCGGTGTCGTTCATGAGTTGAACGAACCCCTCCTCGGACCCACCAATCTTTTCCGCGAGCATAATGGCGACGTCATTCGCGGATTTCACGACCAGGGCGCGGATCGCAACGTCCACCCCGATCTCGGTGCCGATCGGAAGTCCCAGCTTGCTCGGCGCCTGCTCCAGCGCCTTTTCGGACACCACCACCGTGTCCGTCAGCTTGAGCCGACCCGACCTGATAGCCTCGAACGCGAGGTAGGCCGTCATCACTTTGGTGAGCGAGGCAGGATACCACTGGTGGTCCTGCTCTTCCGCATAGAGAACCCGGCCGCTGCCAGCCTCGACGAGAATGACGGGGCCCGCGCGCGCAGGCTCGAGGGGGACGCCGGCTGCCACCAACCAGACGAGGCATGCGGAGACGAGGGACTTGGCGCTCGATGTCATCGCGAAGGCTCCCTGGGCAACTCGCCGGATAGCAGCAGGCCGCACGGATCAATGCCATCCAAACCCGCCGATCTACGACCGGCGTGCATCTAAAGTTTATAGGTCCGGGCGTGCAAGCGGCCTTTTGAAGCGCTCCCTCATCATCCTCGAACACGAGCGCTCGAAGGATCATAGAGCGGCTTCAGGCTCGCCTTCGCAGGCACGCGGCGTCCCGCCACATCGATCTCGTAGCGCCGCGCCAGCAGAGCCTCGGGCTCCTCGTTTGGGGCACATGGGACATAGCCGAGACCGATTGCGGCGCCGAGCGTATGTCCATAGCCGCCGGACGTGATGTAACCGGAGATCTTGTCATCCACGATCACGGGCTCCGTGTGAAACAGCAGCGCCTCTGGATCCTCGAGCTGGAACTGCACGAGACGGCGGGTCAGGCCCGACTGGCGCTTCGCCAACACTGCCTCACGGCCCAGGAAGTGGCCGAACCGGCCCGCCGCCTTGCCCGTCTTGACGGCGAATCCAAGGCCCGCCTCGAGCACATGATCCTCGTCGCCGATGTCATGGCCGAAGTGTCGATAGGCCTTCTCGAGGCGCAGCGCGTCCATAGCTTGAAGGCCAGCCAGACGAAGGCCGAACCCGGAGCCGGCTCCGAGCAGCGTCTCCAGGACATGAACAGCGAACTCAGCCGGGATATAGAGTTCGTAGCCGAGTTCGCCGACGTAGGTGATCCGGTGTGCGCGCACGCGCGCCATCCCGAGTTCGATCGTGCGCGCAGTTCCGAACGGGAATCGGGAATCGGACACGTCATCGGGCGACAGCGCGGCGAGCATGTCTCGCGAGCGGGGCCCCATAAGGCCGAGGCACGCCTCGCCACTCGACACATCGAACGCGATACAGTGCGCGCCGTCTGGGATGTGGCGCATCAGCCATGCGAGATCCCGCCGCGTGGTCGCGGCCCCGGTCACAACGAGGAACGATGCCTCGCTCAAGCGGGTGACGGTTACGTCGGCTTCGATGCCGCCGCGCTCGTTCAGCCATTGGGTGTAGACGACGCGGCCCGGCTCGACCGCGACATCATTCGCGCAAATGCGCTGCAGGATAGCCTCTGCATCACGTCCCTCGACCCGGAACTTGCCGAACGGGCTCATATCGAACAACCCAACGGCCTCGCGGACCGCGCGATGTTCGGCGGCCACGTTGGCGAACCATCTCGGCCGTCCCCAAGTATCATGAGGCTCGGGACGCATGCCACGTGCTCTATCCGCCGGATCGACGAACCAGTGCGGCCGCTCGTAGCCGGCGGTCTCGCCGAAATAGGCGCCGTGCCGGTTCAGGACCTCGTGCACGGGGGAACGGCGGACCCCGCGCGCCGTCGTGAACTGGCGGTAGGGAAAGTGGTCGGCATAGAGCAGGCCCAGTGTCTCGGAGACACGGGGCACGATAAAGGATCGCGTCGCCTGGAACGGGAAAGTGCGGCGCACATCGACATCCCAGAGATCGAACGGCGGCGCACCGCCGACAATCCACTCGGCAAGCGCCTTACCCGCCCCACCGGCCGACTGAATGCCGACAGAGTTGAAGCCACAAGCAACAAAGAAGCCTTTCACCTCCGGGGTCTCGCCGAGCAGATAGCGGTTGTCGTGCGTGAAGCTCTCCGGCCCGTTGAAGAACGTGCGAATCCCGAGACGTCCGAGCAGCGGCATGCGCCGTGTCGCCGCCTCCAGAATCGGCGCGAAGTGATCGAGGTCGGCCGGCAGTTCGTCGAAGCAGAAATCGTCCGGAATTCCATCGATGGCCCAGGGCTTCGCCTTGGGCTCGAAGGCCCCGACCATGATCTTGCCGGCGTCCTCCTTGTAGTAAGCGCATTCGTCGGTGACGCGCAGCACGGGGAGCCCTTTCGGGATCTCGTCCGACGGCTCCGAGACGACATAGAAGTGCTCGCAGGCCTGCAGCGGCAGGTGTACGCCGGCCATGCGCCCGACCTCACGCCCCCACATCCCGGCGCAATTCACGACGATCTCGGCGGCAATCGCACCTTGCTCCGTCACGACGCCGGTGATGCGCCCGTTCGCCAGCGTCAGTCCGGTGACCTTGACGTTCTCGCGGATCGTGACACCGTTCTGCGTTGCGCCACGCGCCATGGCGAGGGCCACGTTCCCAGGATCGGCCTGACCGTCGCGCGGCAGGTAGATCGCGCCCCGCACGCCCGCCATGTCGACCAGCGGGTGCCGGCGCGAGGCCTCCACCACCGAGATCTCCTCGACATCGACACCGAACGCCCGCGCCATCGAGGCGCCCCGGCGCAATTCCTCGAGGCGTTCCGCCGTCAGTGCCAGCGACAGCGAACCGACCCGGCGAAAGCCTGTGGCAACGCCGGTCTCGCCTTCGAGCGTGTCGTAGAGCTCGGCACCGTAGCGCGCCAGCTTGGTCATGTTGGCCGTCGCCCGCAGCTGGCCGATCAGCCCCGCCGCGTGCCACGTGGTACCGGAAGTCAATTGCTTGCGCTCGAGCAGCAACACATCCCGCCAGCCGAGCTTGGCTAAGTGATAGGCGACCGAGCAGCCGACCACGCCTCCGCCGATGATGATCACACGTGCCCGGGTTGGAAGCGAAGCCGTCATGTCTTGTCTGTCCAGCCGTAGTCACGTTGCGCGGATTCTGCCGTCACATAACCCTGCGCAACATCACGGGCGATCAGCCTAGGATCGCGCGCCTCGGCTGCGCCATAGCCCCCACCTCCGGACGTATAGAGCGTGAGTACGTCGCCCGTCTTCAAATCCAGCCGATCCTTGCTCCTGGATCGGATGATCTTGCCGTCTCGCTCGATCTCGATCCGCGTCCGGCTGCCATCGGCACCGCCGAGAAGGCCGTAGGGCGAGAGGCGCATGCGATCGGTGTAGGTCGCGAAGTTGGTGCCGTCCTTCAGGATCAGGAAACGCCGATAGAACCCGAGCCCGCCGCGCTGTCGGCCGGCACCGCCGGTATCCGGCAGGAGGCCATAGCCGACGATGCGGAAATGATCGAAGTCCATGTCGGTCGCCTCGACCGGCGTATTCGTGCAGTTGGAGAGAGGACTGTCGACGGCGTCGCA
Organism: Hyphomicrobiaceae bacterium; assembly: GCA_022844225.1. GTDB lineage: Bacteria > Pseudomonadota > Alphaproteobacteria > Rhizobiales > Hyphomicrobiaceae. Next base: position 142,356 of record JALHMC010000005.1, read on the forward strand.
GCCATCGAGGCGCGGGCCACCACCGAAGCCGCCGCCATAGATCTCGAGATAGACGCGATAGCCCCGTTCACCGAGGTGCGAAATCGCGAGCGCGTGCGTGCTGTCGTTGCCGCCGGCGGTCACCTTGTCCGGCACCACCTGTGCCAGCGCCTTCAGGGTCGCGTTGAAGCATCGATAGGCAGGCAACAGGCGTGCACGCACGGGAGCCGGATAATTCGGATTGACCAGCGTGCCCTTGGGGGCGGTCACCGTGATCGGGCGCTTGAAGCCTTCGTTGAAGGGAATATCCGGGCTCGTCAGCGCCCCCTTGATAGCAGCGAGCGTCGCCGAGACCGTCGAAGCCCACGGGCAATTCAGATTGCGGCCCACTTGCGGGACCGTGCCCGAGAAATCGACCGAGACCGTATCGCCCTTCTTGGTGACGGCGGCTTTCACAGTCAGCGGCGTGTCACCGATGCCGTCGTCGTCGACTGCGTCCTCGCCATGCCAGGTGCCGTCGGGAATCGCCGAGAGCGCAGCCCGGAACCGCCGCTCCGAGTAGGCCATCAGCTCGGTCATCGCCGCCGATACCGTGGCTGTCCCATATCGCGCACACAGCTCGATCATGCGCGCCGTTCCGATCGCATTGGCCGCGAACTGCGCATAGAAATCGCCGATGGTCTGCGATGGCACGCGCACGTTCGCCGCGATCAGCCGTTCGAGCGTTCCGCCGTTCCAGTCACGTTCGTAGACGTAGCGCGAGGGCGGGATGATGATGCCCTCGGCATGCACGTCGACGGCGTCAGGCGTCATCCCTGGATTGCCGCCACCGAGATCGAGGTGATGCGCCACCGTGCCCGCGAAGGCGACGAGCGCACCCTCGTGAAAAATGGGCGTGAAGATGAACACGTCCTGCAGATGCTGGCCGCCGCCATAAGGATCGTTGTTGATGTAGAAGTCGCCGGGCCTGAGCTCGGAGATCGGCGTCACCTCCGTGCAGGCGCGGAAGATCTCCGACATCGAACCGAGGTGCATCGGGATCAGCTCGGCCTGCGCGACGACATTGCCGGCCGGGTCGAACAGCGCCGCCGAAGCATCCTGCGCCTCACGCACGATGTTCGAGTAGGACGAGCGGATGAGCTTAGTTCCCATCTCTCGCGCAACCGCAATCAGCGCCTGCGAGATGACCGCATAGTCGACCGGATCCAGCAGTGCGAGTGATTTGGAGCCCGCGCGAGCTTTCCCCGTCATCGTCCGCGATTTCGGCTTCGCGCCGACTTTCGCCGTTCTTTCCTGCATCACGCGCGCTCCAGCACGGTGTTGTCGTTGGCATCCCGCCGCGCGATCCAGCCCGGCGGCACGTAGAGAGTCGAGGTCGGATCTTCGAGCAAGGCAGGTCCACGCACGCGATCACGCTGTTTCATCGAGGCCCGGCTTCGCAAGCGGCCCTCGTGCCACTGCTTGTCGTCGTGCAGTCGGATCGCCGCCTCGGTCTTGGTCTGCGTCGCCGTCTCGGCCAGCAGCGGCAATTCCTTCAACGGCGCCGCCAGCCCCAGGCGGAACGAGACGAACTCGATCGGCTTGTCGGCCTCACCGCCGAAGAAAAAGACCCGGTGATGCGCATCCGCGAACCGCTTCCTGACGCCATCGGCCGTCATGCGCCTGATCTCTCGCTCCTCGAACGTAACCGGCACCTCGAATGCCTGCCCGACGAAGCGCATCTCGGCGGTGAGCTTGAGCTCCACCTTCTTGCCGAGACCCGCCTCCTCGGCGCGCGCCAAAGCCCGCTCCCGCATGGTCGCGAACACGTCACGTAGCGTATCGGCCGCGCTCGCATCGGCCGGCGCGCGCCGCGTCAGGCTCTCGAAAAGGACGAAGTCGGAAGCAATCAACCCATAAGCCGAGATGATTCCGGCAGACGGCGGCACGACGATCGTCGCGATGCCGAGTTCCCCCGCGACTTGCGCCGCATGCAGCGGTCCTGCCCCGCCATAGGGCACCAGCACGTAGTCGCGCGGATCGTGGCCCCGTTCGGTCGAAATCAGTTGGATCGCACGCACGATGTTCGCATTGGCAAGCGCCACGGCACTATCGGCGGCGGCTTCCAGGCTCATGCCGAAACGATCTGCGATGGGTTGTAGCGCGCGAGCGGATGCCACCGCGTCGATCTGCATTCGACCGCCGAGAAAGGCCTCGGGCCTCACCGTGCCGCGAATGACGTGGGCGTCGGTCAAGGTCGGCAGTGAACCGCCGCGGCCATAGCAGGCAGGCCCCGGATCGGCGCCAGCGGAGTGTGGCCCGACGCGCAGCATGCCGCCGTCGTCCACCCAGATGATGGACCCGCCACCCGCGCCGATGGTGTTGATGTCCAGAAGCGGAATGCGGATCGGCAAGCCGTCGAGAGAAAACTCCTGAGTTAACTGTGGGCTGCCGCCCGTGACCACGCAGACGTCGGTCGAGGTGCCGCCGATGTCGAGCGTGACGAGGTTCTGGTAGCCCGACCGGCCCGTCTGACGGACCGCGCCCATCACGCCCGCCGCGGGACCGGACAGAAGAGCGTTGATCGCGTTCGCCCGCATCGCCTCCGCAGGCAGCCGCCCGCCATTCGACTGCATCACCGAAAAACGGCCTTGGAAGCCGGCGCTCGACAGCCGATCCCGGAAGCGCGCGATGTAGCGGTCGATCACCGGTTGCACGTAAGCCGAAAGTGTCGTCGTAGAAGCGCGCTCGAACTCGCGGAACTCGCGGGTGATATCGGACGAGATGGTGACGTGGACGTCCGGCAAAGCCGCGGACAGCAGTTCCGCTAGCCGGCGCTCGTGCGCAGGATTGACGTAGGCGTTGAGCAGGCAGATCGCGATCGCCTCGAAGCGGCCCTCTCGCAGCGCCGGGACGAGCCGGGCCACCACATCGCCCTCGTCGAGTGCGTCGAGCACCGTACCGTCGGCGAGCATGCGCTCGGCCACCTCGAAGCTGCCGGCGCGCGTCACGACAGGCACGGGCTTCTGGTATTCCAAATCGTAGATCTGCGCGCGACCGTGGCGTTGCAGCGCAAGGATATCGCGAAAGCCCTTGGTCGTGACGAAGGCCGTCGGAAAGCCCTTCCGTTCCAGCACTGCATTCGTCGCGACCGTCGAACCGTGGGCAAGATCATCGATGCTGCCAATCGGAATGCCGCTCGCGACCAGCGCATTGAAGGCGCCTTCGTCGGGCGCCTTCGGCACACTCGGAACCTTGGTCACGACGATGCCGTCGGGTCCTATAGCCACGAGGTCAGTGAAGGTTCCGCCGACCTCGATTCCGACGCGCATGCCCTGCTCCCCACAACATCACACCCGACCTTGCGACAGGCGGCTCGGCCGTGAGGAAACGCCCCCACCGCCCCTCACCCTAATCGGGCGGGACGATCATTGTGCTTCAACCGGCCGTTTTGCGCAAAGGGCGCCGCGCCGCGGAGGCTACGCCGCCCTGGTCTTCTTCGGCGCCATCTTGTCCTCGTCGCGAACCGCCGGGATCAGGCCCTCCTCGACAGCCTTGATCTGCTGGGCGAGGAACTTCGAGAAGATGCGCACGTGCGGCAGACCGCCACCGACGAACCACATGCCCGGCATCGGCGTCCGGCGCCACATGTTCTGCAGTTCCCCATCGGGCCCGAAGTCCCACACCTCGCCGAGGCGGTCGGCGATCTCGTCACCCATGAAGTGGCGCACGACGTCCTGCTGGTTCTTGTAGCCCGTCGCCGCGACGATGACGTCCGCCCCGATGACGCTGCCATCCTTCATCCTGAGGCCCTCGGGCACCACGCGCTCGATGTCGTGGTGGTGAGCCAGCTTGATCTTGCCGTCGATGATCAGATCGGAGCAGCCGACGTTGAAGTAGTACCCGCCGCCGCGGGTCAGATACTTCATCTGGAAGCCCATGTTACCGGGATTTCCGTTGTCGAGACGGAATCCACGGGCACGCAGCCCGTCGAGCAACTCCTTGTCGCCCATCTCGCAGGCTTTGGCGGTCAGCTCGTAGCCCTTCTTGAGGACCGGCAGCGGCGAGGCCATTGCGATCATATCGCAGTCCTCGGTCGACGTTCCCTCCGTATAGAGGTCGTAGACGCGCTGCGCCTCTCTGAGGCTGACGATAAGCGTCTTGGCTCTCTGCACCATCGTGGTGTCAACGCCCGCCACACACAGATCGTGCGCCACGTCATGGCCACTGTTGCCGGTGCCGAGGACGATCCCCTTCTTGCCCTTCCACTTGTGGCCCGAGTTGTAGCGCGCCGAGTGCATCAACTCGCCGGCGAACGTCTCGATGCCCGGCAGGTCCGGCATGATCGGCACCGCACTGACGCCCGTCGCGAAGATGATGTGCCGAGGCCGCAGGAGCCGCTCGGTGCCATCGGCGCGCTTCACCGTCAGCGCGTAGCGGCCCGCTTTCTCGTCATACGTGCCCTTCAGGAATTCCGTCTCGAGCCAGACGTTGATCTCCATCGTGTCGGCATAGAACTCGAGCCAGTTCGCGATCTTGTCCCGCGGAATGTAGACGGGATAATTCGGAGGGAACGGCATGTAGGGCAGGTGATCGACGAACACCTCGTTGTGCAGAGTGAGGTTGTGATACCGCTTGCGCCACGCGTCGCCGACCCGCTCATGCTTGTCGATGACGAGGGTGTCGACGCCGAGGACGTTGAGGCAGGCGGCAATGCCGAGGCCGGACTGGCTACCGCCGATCACGACGACGGCTGGCTCTCGATCCTTGTAGGCCAGGGTCTTGATGCGGTGGTCCATCCAATTCTCGCCACCGAAGCCGCCGGACCATTCCTCGCCGCGCGGACGGCGCGGGCCGATCTGCTGCTCATGGCCACGGATGTCCTCGAGCGCGGTCATGAGGACCCACGCCTTCAGCTCCCCGTCCGCGTCGGCGACGAGCCGGACGACGCCGTTGCCGGTTCCGAAGGCGGTGTCGAACGCGATCAGCGCTTCGATCGTTTCAACGCCAGCCCGTTTGACGACCCGCGGGGCCACACGCTTCTCGCCGATGTGGAAGTTGGTCGGCTTGAACGTCGTCAGGCGGTCGGCAAGCGCCGACTTGATCGCACCACGCCCGCTCACCGTCTCGAGATGCCAGGAGAAGGCGACGAGGTCACGCCAGTGGCTGTCCTCGATGAACAAGGCCGCCGCTGCTGCGCTGTCGTTACTGCGGGCTGCGGCTTCGAAGCTCTCCAACCATCGGGTTGTTGCGGCATGGGGGTCGATGCTCTTCAGCTTGGCTTGGCTCGTCACGTGGAAAGGACCTCTCGAAAGGGCGTCTCAAGTCTTTCAATCAGCCGCGGAGGCGCTGTCGGGCCAAAACCTGCGGCGATCGGCGCAGAGCCCTGCAGCTCGATGCTCCGCTCGTTCAAAATACGGACTTTGTCCGGACAAAGCAAGGAGCTGCAGTGCGACCAGACAGCTAGTTCGACGTCAGCCTTACGAACGCTGCAGCGGCTCGCATCTCGACCCACCGTTTCTGCCGCCTTGCCAAGGCCTCGGCATCCTCGCCCCATTCGGCGATCTGCCAATCCCCGTCGACATGGGCGGCCTCCCAGGCGGCCTCCGCAGTGACCCTCCGCTTTACGACGGCCAACGCCAGCAGCGCCGAGCCCATCAATGTCGTCATCACATGCAGTGCCGTGAGTTGTAGAGGATCGAGAGGCTCGATCGCGGCAGCGATCCGATCGATAGCCGCGGCTGGTTGAGCGACGTGCATCAGCCCATCGGCTACGACGAAGTGAGCGCCAAGGGCGTCCGCCGCCCACGCGAGGATGGGGTCCCAGTTCGCCCTCTGCCGCGCGATCAAACCGTCTGGATAAGTCGCGCGATAGCACACGAGATCGCTGCCCGCGTACTTGACCACGTCGGCTGCAACCTCGGTCATGCGTTCCGCGACACCGTCGATCGAGGTATTGACGAGTCGCGTCAACGGCATCGATGCCGGATCGATGTGGATGCCCTGATCCGCCCACTCACGCGCCACGACCTCGGCGAGTGTGATGCTGCCGACCTTCAGCTCGCGCTTGCCCGGTGTCCGCGCCATGCGGCCATCGAGTAGGATCGCATGAGCGGGCGGCGGCCCCACCACGCCGAGCGAGACGTCCTTGTAGAAGCGGCGCGGCAGCGGCTTGGCATCGGAGTGGCGCCCGGGAATAATGATCGGCTTGCCTTTTCCATCAGCGCTTCCGTTTCCTCCTGCGCACCCGCCGGCTTCGTCACTCATGTGGCCTCCGCGTCGCGCATCGCCTGCTCCGACAGTTGCCGATCGATGGCCGCCACCAGCTCATCCCCGGTCGCGATCACGCGGTGCGCACCGGCCGCAACGAGGAGATCGGGCCGATGATAGCCCCACCCGACGCCAAGCGCGCCGACGGCAGCGCTCCGGGCCATTGCCATGTCGAACGAGGTGTCTCCGACCATCACCGCGGCTTCGGGCGTGACGCCAGCTTCCGCCAGCGCCGCCATGATCATCGACGGATGCGGCTTCGAAGGATGATCATCCGCGGTCTGGATCGTCAGGAACGTGCCGTGCCAGCCTTCGCGCTCGAGCAGCCGGGCGACTCCGCGACGGGATTTGCCGGTCGCGATCCCGAGCAGCACGTCGCCACGCTCGACCAGCGCCGAGATCGTGTCGCGAATCCCCGGATAGAGTGGCTCGTCCAGGCGTTGCAGCCGACCCTCGGCGTGGGCCGTGCGATAGTGCTCGGCCAGCGAGCGGCGCACCTCGGACGACTCCGTCGGCGCCAGCACCGTGAACGCCTCGGTCAGTGACAAACCTACGACGCTCAGCACCTGATGCGCCGGCGGCGGCGTGAGGCCGTGCCCGGCAAAGGCATGCGTCATCGCAGCTGTGATGTTGTGCTGGCTGTCGATCAGCGTGCCGTCGCAGTCGAAGATGACGAGCTTCATTGCGTAATGCCTCACCGCACCGATGCGCCCCGGCGCCGGCCGACGGGACAACGTTCTCAGCGGCGCGCGAGCACCGCCGAGTAGCTGTACCCGCGATAAAGCCGCTCGAAGGTCAGCGTCAAGCCGTGTCGGCGAGCAAGGTCGCCAAGTACCACCTCGAGAGTCTCGCGCGGGGTCACCCGAAACTGCGCCAGCCATCCATATAGGATACGCTTGAGCGGTGCTGGCAGGGCCTCGCAGGCTCCGAAATCGACCACATGCAAGCTACCACCGGGGGCAAGCAGCCCGGCAGCGTGATCGAGCGCCATTTCCCACGGGGGTATCATGGACAAGGAATAGGAAAAAAAGATCCGGTCGAATTGGCTGCGGCCCAAAAGCGCGAGGGGGTCGAAGTCGGTGGCGTCGCCGAGCCCCAGACGAATGCGGTCGGAAAGCCCACGGCGCGCCAGCGAGGCTTCCGCGGTCTCGAGCATCATGCGGGAGAGATCGATCCCGTAGTAGTGGGCGTCCGGATACCGCCTCTGCGAGCGAATGAGGTTCAACGCCGTGCCGCAGCCGATCTCCAGCACATGCCCATCGGAGGGTGGAGCCAATCCCGCGATCAGTCGCTTTCTCCCCAGGAGGTAGTACTCGCGGGTGAGATCATAGACATGGCGCTGATAGCGGTAGTTGCGGTCGAGATGCTCGGCGTGGCTCTCGGACGTCATCGCCGCCTCACTCGGGCTTCAGAATATAAAGATGGAACGCGCCGTAGATGGCAGAGCGATCCTCTGCCGACAGGCGGCGCGACGTCTCGGCCTCGTAGGTCCACCGCCCAAGGATTGCATCGGGGACGCGGCCCGGCAGGATCGTCTCGACACCGGCAGTGCGGAAAATGACGCGGGCCCCGGGTCGCGCCGTCCGCGTGATCTCGCTCCACAGCTCGGTCAGGGTGGCATCGTCCATCCAGTCCTGTGCATCGAGCAGGACATAACGGTCGAGCGAGGCGTTCGGCTGCCGCTGGAGCAGCTTCGTGAACGAGAGGTGATTGATCTCGACACGGTCGGCGCGCGCCTTCAACGCTGGGAAATGGCGCGCCTCGAGATACGGGGGCACGGAAGCGTCGGCAGCTTTCGAATAGGCGCGGTTGAAGGCCTGCCAAGCGAAATAGTTGTCGCTGAGACCGAAATCGCATGCGAGCTTGCGCAACCGCTTTTCCACGACCTCGGCCATGTGCGGCGCAGTGCCGAGCAGCGCCTTGTACTGCGCAGGCGGTATGCCCAGTCCGTAGAGAGACGCTTCGTTGCCGAGCAACTTGCGAATCATCCTCTTCTGGAACAGCGGCGCAAGCTCCGCCTCGTAGATTTGAACTTGCTCCGCCCGCGTCCGGGCCTTCAGCATGACACGCGGGTCCTTGCCGTAGATGCGCGCCAGACGATGGGCGAATGCGATGCAAAGGCCTAGCAAACCCGTCTTGTAGAAGCCTCGCCCGAAGCTCGTGATTCGGCGTCGGCCGAGCTTGTCGCGGCCGTCCCAGTAGCTCCGCGATTGGGTATCGAGATGCGGGGCGATGAAACGATCGTAGAGATCGACATTCGCGGGATCGTCGGCATCGACGAACAGCCGCCGGAACGCAGCAGCATCAGGCAAATGCTTGGCCGCCGCGAGCTTCAGCTTGTTCAGCGCGATGTGGGCGTGGTTCAAATCGACGACGAGAATGCGCTCGGGGTCCGCGGTCAGGTAGCTCATCATATTGCAGCCGCCGGATCCGATCGTGACGATCCGCGACGTCGGGGTAAGTGCGAGCGCCTCGAGATCGACGCGAGGATCTTCCCAGATCTGAGCGTACACCAGCTCGCTGAACGCGAATGTGAACAGGCGCTCCAGAAGTCCGGCGCGGGTCAAAGCGCGGTTTTTGTGGACGGCCTCGCCCAGGAGGCCTGCGGCGGCGCGCTCGGAGCGCTCCGTACCGATCGCCATATGGCATTCCTTCCAGTGCATGAGCGCGACTAGGGCATGGGCTAGGAGGGCTTACTCGCAGCTTTTCGGCAGCACGCGACGGCGCGCCTTGGTATCAGGCCGGGACTTCGTCTGGAAGCGTCAATTCGAATAGCTCATCGCGCACTCCAACCGGCCAACGCACGATCCGCAGTTCACCATCGAGAGTTTCGATCAGCGCACTGCAGCTCTCCACCCAGTCGCCGCAGTTCAGATAGTGGACCCCGTTGATCTGCCGGTCGGACGGATGGTGGATGTGCCCGCAGATGATGCCATCCGCCGCGTGGCGTCGGGCCTCTGCCGCAACAGCCTCCTCGAACGAGCCGATGAAGCTGACAGCCGACTTCACCCGATATTTCAGATACGCCGACAGCGACCAGAAGCCGAGACCGAACGATCGGCGGAGCCAGTTCAACGGTGCGTTGAGCCACAGAGCCATCTCGTATCCACGATCACCCAGAAACGCCAACCATTTGGCGGTACGTACCACCACATCGAACTCGTCACCGTGCATCACCACGTAGCGGCGTCCCCGGAGAGTTGTATGCATCGTACTGCGCTCGAGACGGATGCCGCCGAATTGCATGCCGCAATAGTCGCGCAGCACCTCGTCGTGATTCCCCGGAATGAAGATGACCTCGGCTCCCTTCCTGACTTTGCGGAGAAGTTTCTGTACGACGTCGTTGTGCGTTTGAGGCCAGTGGGGCCCACGCCGCACTTTCCAGAAGTCGACGATATCTCCGACGAGATAGATCACGTCGGCATCGACGCAGCGCAGGAAGTCCAGCAACGGCATGACCTGAGCGTTGCGCGTGCCCAGATGTACATCCGAGATGAACACGGCCCGGACGCGGCTGCCGGCGGCTTCCTCGGTCAGGAATGAAGCATGTGGTGAGATGTCCTGCATGCCGCCCGGGTAGAGGGTTTCGGTTGCAGTCTCGTGACAATCCCCGTCAACCCGGCCACTTTCCCTGGACCGTGATTTCTCGGCCTCCGCCTTCTCTACGTTTGGCGGGAATGGTCGATAAAAAGAGCCAGCCTCGCTCGCCGATCGTATGCGGGGTCGTCAGAGCAGGAGCGAGACTGGCTCGACCTGACGGCGACGTCAGAGGGCGGACGAAACCATCAGATCATCTTGAATTAAGAAGTGCCGGACTTTTTCTTGGGAAGTTCTGGACTGCTCGAGTTTGCCGACTACGAGCATGGCTGTAGCGCAGCTCGGTGACACGAGCATAACGCTACCAGGACGAAGTCAGGCGTGGGAATTGATCCTGTCGCGCACCACGGGCCACGTCTCGGTTCCGCTCGCATGACGCTCAAGAAGCGTGGTCACGTGATGCATCAGCTCGGACATTGAAAATGGCTTCGACAGGAAGACATCCGCTCCGGTCTCCATAGCGCGTTTGCGATCGTGGAAGCCATTGCGCCCCGTGAGCATGACAACGGGCACGTAAGCGGGAGCCAATTGTCGTCTCATCTGCCGCAATACCTCGATCCCTGAAAGCCCCGGCAGCTCCCAGTCGAGAATCATCAATTGCGGCCGGGTACGCTCGACGTCGTCCAAGGCGCCAATCCCGGATGCGATGATCGTCGCGACATGACCGGCTGCTTCCAGGTTGTACGCCAGAAGGAGCGCCATGCTGCGGTCGTCTTCCACGACCGCGATACGGGTGCGTTCCGCGCGCGAAGCTGAAGTGTCTGGCATCCGTATCGCCCCTCGCCGGCTCGGCTCTCGAGGCTCGGCAGAAAAATCCACCCCGATATAAATTCGGAATCGATTAGAGCGCAGGACTGCAAAAGGCCGATGACAGGCGACAGAGCAGTGCACGCCCAGCGCCCTGCGACCGATCACCTGCCAGGGCGTCTCAGTGGTCAATCCTTCCCGAACTGCTGCGGATCGAGCCCGAGCAGCGACCAGGTAGCCAGCATATGTGGCGGCAGCGGCGCTGTGACGTCGATCTTTGGAGCCCCCGGCCGCGGGTGGGGGATAACGAGGCGCCGAGCATGCAGATGGAGCCGCGGCTCCATCTCCTCGGCCGGTAACTGGCGACCGTCGTCGTACTTGTTGTCACCGACGATCGGGTGATTGATCAGCGCCATATGGGCCCGCAACTGATGTTGCCGCCCCGTCACGGGCTTCAGCGACACCCACGCGGCCTTCTGGCCCACCCGATCGATCACACTGTAGTGCGTCGTCGCGTGCATGGCCTGATCCTGCTCGCCGGCTTCTGCCTTGCGCACGCGATCGCCATCGGGCCCGGCGGCCTTGACCAGCGCTGCCTCGATCCGCCCTTGCGGCGGTCGCGGAACCCCGTGGACGAGAGCCCAATACGTCTTCGCAGCGCTGCGCGTCTGGAACGTCCGACCTAGCTTGGCCGCAGCATCGCGCGTCTTCGCGACGAGTAGAACCCCTGTGGTATCGCGATCGAGGCGATGGACAAGGCGCGGACGATCGCCGAAGCGGTCCGCCATTCCGGCAAGGATACCGTCGAGGTGGCGCTTCGTGCCCGTCCCGCCCTGTACGGCAATACCGAACGGCTTGTTCAGCACGAGCACGTCATCGTCCTCGTAGATGATCAGACCTTCGATGAACGTCCGATCGGCCTTCGACAACCCCATCGGGGGGATCGCGGAGGGCGCGGGCGCTGGCCTGTCCTTGACCGGCTCGCGAACCATCGTAGGAACGCGGATCTCCTGGCCCACCTCGATCCGCTGGCCCGCCTCGACACGCTTGCTGTCCAGACGGACCTGCCCGGTACGCAAGAGCTTCTGCAAATAGCTGTGGCCGACATCCGGGAAATGCAGCTTGAACCACCGGTCGAGCCGGAGCCCCGCGTCTTTGGCGGAAACGACGATGGTCTCGACGGGCGGTTTCATCGGATGCTCACCTTCGCTGCGGTCAAACCTGCCCAGAGAGCGGCGATCGAGATCGCGACCGAGGCGGCAATATAAACCCCGGCAAGCGCCGGCTGGCGTCGCTCGAAAAGCTCGACCGCATCCAACGAGAACGCGGAGAAAGTGGTGAAGCCTCCGAGAATTCCGGTCGCGAGAAACGTGCGGAACACCGCTGAGCCGCCCAGGAGCAAGCTCGAGAAGCCGACAACCAACCCCATCAGGAACGAGCCCACCACATTCACGGTCAACGTCGCCCACGGAAATGCTGGCCCCAAGAGCTGGGCAAAGGCCACGTTGACGAGAAAGCGTGCGCCGGCGCCGAGGGCGCCGCCGGCCGCTGCGGCGAGAAAAAGCTGCATGGATGCCGATCCGGGAGTTGTCCCGCGCTTCTACAGGTGCGGGACACGCGGGCGCAAGAGCGGATGCCGGCGTCCCGCCTCAGCTCGACGGCTGATCCAGCTTGCGCGTCAAGTTCTCGAACTCCCGCCTGAGCTCTTCGTTGCGGAAGATCTGCTCGAAGGTGGGGGCCTCGAGCTTTTGGATGGCTTCGAACGAGGTCGCGCTGTCCTTCATCAGCTGTCGGAGCTGATAGCTCGCCTCGACCGTCTCATACGTGTTGTCGGCGATCCTGAGGTCGTGCGCGGCGCGCTGGCGGGCGCGGGCCACCTGCTCGCGCTGCTGGACGAGATAGCGCCGGTATCCCTTCGCCGCCTCTTCGGCGAGACGCTGGCTCTCGCGGTTGGCCTCGAGCGCACGACGCTGATCGCTACGATTTTCGCCCCGCAGCAACTCGGCAGTCCGCTTCCGGGCGGCGGCAATATCCTTGGTGATCGCCTCGAGCTTCGGCAGGAACTGCTGGTCGATCTTCGCGATCGTGCTGTCCTGCGCGTGAACGACCATCGCAAACAGCGCCGCATGCATCGCAAAATACCGCCGCGCAGCACCGATGTTCTCGCCCGACTGCGTCATCAGCTTGGCGAGTTGCGCATCGATGGCCTTGGCCGAGTTGAACACCGCAACCAGACGCACCAAGTCGCCCGATAAGACACCGTCGAGCAGCAGGTCGACCTGCTCGCGCGTCATCTGAATGCCGGATTTGGTAAGCCCGTCAAAGACTTCGGCCTTGGACTTGTCGATCTCGCCCCGGTTGTGAGCGATGCGCTGCTTGGCATCCTCCATGTCCTTGGCGAGGCTGTCGACAGTGTCGGTCACGTAGCCCGGAAGGAAGCCGTCCTTCGGTGCGACAAGCTGCTTCTCACGCAGCTTGACGATTCGGTCGTCCAACTCGCGGATGTTCGTCTTCAGCGTCTCGATGCGCTTCTGAACTTCGACGACCGGCACATCTGTGACAATGGACAACGTGGCGTCGAGAAGGTTCTTGATTTTCGCCTCGCGATCCTCCCGCGTCTCGGTCCAGATCGGCGGAATGACGAACTCGTCGCGCGACGGCAGCTTCTTGGCCTCGCCACGGTTCCGGGCCGTGTCCTGCAGGATCGAGTCGATGGCCCGCATGAGCCGCTGCGCCTGCTCGAAGGTCTGGTCGCCCGAGCGAGGATCGGTCGGTTGCGCCGGAGCGGCCGCCTGCGGCTCGAGGGCCGGGGCCTGAGGCGATGCCACCGCTGGCCCATCGCCAGCACGACCTGATTTCTGCTGATTGTTTGAACGCAGCTCGGCCTGGGCACTGCGCCCCTTCTCAGGTTGACGCGCCAGCATCTCGGCGATGCCGTCGCGTTGAGCGGCCTGCGACCATGCCGGCATCGGGAACGCGGCCACGGCTACCCAGACCGTCATTGCCAGCCGTGCCTGCACCAGAACGCCTACCATGACCCTACCCTCCCTGAATAATCAACGACGTAGGCCGCAATTCCGGCAATTCAATGGTGACCACCGCCTTTGGTTAAACAGAGTTCACAGCCAGCGGCGGACACGCGACCGATAGTCGGCAAATGCCGATCCGAAACGCCGCTCGAGATAGGCCTCCTCACGCTCGATGGCGAGCCGGGTCACAGCGATGGCAAAGAGGGGGGCGACGAGGGCCAGCCAAAGCCGGTTGAAGCTGATCCCAGCCCCGACGAGCGCCATCACTTCGCCCAGATAAATCGGGTTTCTGGAGAACGCGAACGGACCGGCAGCCACCAGGGCATCGGAGCCGCGGTCCGGGCGGATCGAGGTCTGATGCGACCGGAATTGCAGCGCCGCCCAGACGATCAGGATGAGCCCCGCGAGCAATAGCGTCGTGCCCGCGAAATGAACGATGCTCGTCTCGGCGAATGGCACGGGCAGACGCAGCAGGAGCCAGTCGAGCCCGAGGGCCAGCCCGATTGCACCCGCCAGAAGCACCGGCGGCCAGGGGAATTTACTCGGACGGTCGCTTGATGTCTTAGCCATCGGCTCGCTGCGTTTGTGGGGACCGCCCGAAGACAATATGCTGGTCCGCGAGATCAATCCACAGCCGCTGAAGTACAGACCCGACAGCCAGAGAGCCGCCCATGTCGATCCCCAACGAATACCCGACACTCAATTTCGGCCTCGGCGAGACGGCGGACCAGCTGCGCCAGACGGTGCGCGCGTTTGCTGCCGACGAGGTGGCGCCGATCGCGGCAGAGATCGACAAGACGGACCGGTTCCCCCGTGAGCTGTGGCCCAAGATGGGCGAGCTGGGGCTACATGGCATCACGGTCGAGGAAGAGTATGGCGGCTCCGGCCTCGGCTACCTCGAACACTGCATTGCCGTCGAGGAGATTTCGCGCGCCTCGGCTTCCGTCGGCCTGTCCTACGGCGCCCACTCGAACCTCTGCGTCAACCAGATCCGTCGCAACGGCAACGAGGATCAAAAGCAACGCTACCTGCCGAAGCTGATCTCGGGCGAGCACGTCGGCTCGCTGGCGATGAGCGAGGCCGGGGCCGGCTCCGACGTGGTCTCCATGAAGCTTCGCGCCGACAAGAAGGGCGATCGCTGGGTGCTCAACGGCACCAAGATGTGGATCACCAACAGCCCCGACGCTCAGGTGATCGTCGTCTACGCCAAGACCGATCCGGCTGCGGGCTCACGCGGCATCACGGCGTTCATTGTCGAGACCGGCTTCAAGGGCTTCAAGGTGGCGCAGAAGCTCGACAAGCTCGGCATGCGTGGTTCTTCGACGGGCGAACTCGTATTCGAGGATTGCGAGGTGCCCGCGGAAAACGTGCTTGGAGATATCGGCAAGGGCGTTCGCGTCCTGATGTCCGGCCTCGACTACGAGCGCAGCGTGCTCGCCGCCGGACCGATCGGCATCATGCAAGCCGCCATGGACGTCGTGGTCCCCTACATCCATGAGCGCAAGCAGTTCGGTCAGTCGATCGGCGAATTCCAGCTGATCCAGGGCAAGATCGCCGACATGTACACGGAGATGAACGCGGCCAAGGCTTACGTCTACGCCGTGGCCAAGGCCTGTGATCGGGGCGAGACGGCGCGCAAGGACGCGGCGGGCGCCATCTTGTTCGCGGCAGAAAAGGCGACCAAGATCGCTCTTGACGCGATCCAGATCCTCGGCGGCAACGGCTATATCAACGACTATCCGACCGGCCGCCTCCTTCGTGACGCCAAACTCTACGAGATCGGCGCCGGCACCAGCGAAATTCGCCGGATGCTGATCGGGCGCGAGCTTTTCGAAGAGACGAAATAGACCCTGCGACGTGTCCGAATGTCTCTCACGCCTGGATAACGTCGGCCCATTCGGGATGGCGTTGCACTTGCGCGCGCACGAACGGACACAGCGGTATGATCTTGAACCCTTCCGCGCGCGCATCGGAGATCAGTCGCTCGACGAGTGTCCGGGCAACGCCCGTGCCTCTCATCGAGTCTGGCGCCGATGTGTGGTCGGCGATGACCAGCGTCGGTGACGCCCGCGACAAGGTCAACTCGGCTTCCTCCGAATTGCCTTCGACGCGCGCCACGTAGCGCCCCTTGGTTTCGGTCATCTCGCGCGTGATGGTGATCTCAGCCATGTCGGGCGCCTCCAGTCGTGCGATGAGACCCCGCCGTGGAATTGCCGCGCCAGCAGTCTCCTCGTCTCAAACGCCGAGGCCGAGCGCCAGTTGCACCGGCCGGAACGATCGGCGATGCAGCGGTGTAGCTCCATGCCGCTCGAGAGCCGACCGGTGCTCGGGTGTGCCATAGCCCTTGTGGCGGTCGAAACCATAAGCCGGCCACGAGGCGGCGAGCTCGACCATCAGGCGATCCCGTGTCACCTTGGCGATGATCGAGGCTGCCGCAATTGACAGGCAGAGCGCGTCGCCTTTGACCAGCGCTCGTCCCTCACAGGCAAGCCGAGGCATCCGGTTGCCGTCGACCAGGGCCAGCCGAGGCCGAATGGCGAGCGCCGACACGGCTTCGGACATCGCCCAGAACGTCGCATTCAGAATGTTGTCGCGATCAATACGATCGACGTCGGCAATGCCGATCCCGACTACGGATGTCGCCACGATGCGAGCGTAAAGTCTCTCTCGCATGTCAGGGTCGAGCGCCTTGGAATCTGCAATGCCCTCAGGCATCGACTGGGGATCCAGAATGACGGCTGCGGCGACCACCGGGCCCGCCCACGGACCACGCCCCGCTTCGTCGACGCCGGCCACCGGTGCATGTCCGAGCTTGATCTCGCTCG
>JALHMC010000006.1 GCA_022844225.1 Hyphomicrobiaceae bacterium
GCGCCATCCAGAAAATGCCCCGCAAGGCGGCCGAGTGAAGGGAGAGAGCACATGTACGCATTCGACTATCGCCGGCCGCACTCGTTGAACGAGGCCGATCTCGCACTAAAGGCCCATCCTGGCGCCAAGCTCCTTGCGGGTGGGCAGACGTTGATCCCGGCCATGAAGCTCCGTCTCGCCGAGCCGGGACATGTCGTCGATCTGGGCGCGATCGGCGACCTCAAGGGCATTGCGCAGCAAGCCGGCGCTGTTCGGATCGGTGCCATGACCACGCACGCAGCAGTCGCCGAATCGGCGGTCGTGGCAGCGGCGCTTCCGGGCTTGGCGTCACTGGCGTCGGGCATCGGCGATCCTCATGTCCGCAATCGCGGCACGATCGGCGGTTCAGTCGCCAACAACGACCCCGGCGCGGATTATCCGGCGGCGGTCCTGGCGCTCGGAGCGACCGTCCACACGACGAAACGCGCGATCGGAGCGGATCAGTTCTTCGCCGGGCTGTTCTCTACGGTGATTGAGGAGAACGAGATCATCACGCACATCGACTTTCCGGTGGCCGAGCGCTTCACCTATGCCAAGTTCGCTAACCCGGCCTCACGCTATGCGTTGGTCGGTGTGGCGGTGGCGAAGACGAAGTCTGGCGTCCGCGTGGCGGTGACGGGGGCGGGCGCCTCCGGTGTCTATCGCTTGGCGGAAGCCGAGAAGGCGCTCGCCACCGATTTCTCGGCTAAGGCGGCCAACGGTGTGAAGGTCGACGCGTCGAACCTCATGTCCGATATGCATGCGGCGGCGGACTATCGCGCTCATCTCATTGGCGTGATGCTGCGCCGCGCCATAGGCTAGACGAAGGCAGACAAGAAGACGGATGAAACGGAGGCGGCGCTCGAGCGCCGCCTTTGCGTCTTTTGAGACTGAACGCTGTCGCACACGCCGTGCAGCGCGCCTGCTATCCACGTTGCGGAACTGCGGACCCGCAGGATCTCTGGCATCCAGGCAGACGTGAATTACCTACTGGCAATAGCTGCCCCGGCCGCCGCGATCCGCGAGATCGAAGTGGAAATGATTTCGGTGCGCTTCGTTCGCTTCCGGGCCGAGTGCTGTCGCGAAGCGCTGGCAGCCTGAGGTGTAGAGCACGCGGAGGAACCGCTGGCGGGCGTTCTGTGCGTCCGCGGCCGGTACGATTTTTGGTGGTTCCGCCTGCGCAGGTGCTGCTCCCGGCAATTCGGCCTTGGCTTTCGGCCCACCCAACCGGGACGGTTGCCCAAGCGTCATCCCTGAAGACGACTGGCTTTCGGCGTCGTCTGTCCCCAGGCCCCTGATGCTCGGCGTGCCGACGATGCCGCGCAGCCCTGTCAATCCATCAGCCGACGGTACCAGGCCGAGACTGTTCTGGCCGCCGTTGCGCTCGGCCAAGGTCGGTCCGGGCGTAGAGAGACCACGCTGCTTCTGCTGCTGAACCCGGGCGATGGCCTGCGCCTGAGCTTCGGCCTCGGCCTTGGCCCGTGCTGCGGCGTGGGCACGGGCAGCAGCTTCCGCTGCTGCTATGCGCGCCTTGATATCGCGCTCCGTCATTCCCCAATCCGCCATGAGGTCGACCGCACCTTGTCGGGCGAGTTGAAAACCCTTGATGTCGATTGCATTGGCGCGGCCGTGCTCGCTGAGGCGGCTCCGCTTGCGCCCATACGCATTGCGGCAGGAGTAGGAGCTCAACACCTCGATGCCGACCACCTGCTGACCGAGCAGTTTCTTGGCAGCGGGCTGCACGTCGATCTTCAGCCAGTCACCGAGTGCCGCGACCATCTCGCAGTTCACGATCGCCGCCTGCGAGAGTGAGACTTTGTTGATGCTGGTCAGTTGGACCGGGTAAGGCGTTCCGCATTCGCCTTCTCGGATTGGCTCCATCGGCGTGGCAACGGCATCGTATCGCGCCAGGATGGCGTTGCATCGCGCGCGCGCCGTTGCGATTTCGGTCTCGGTCCATCCCGGCTCGATGGGCACCGGCGCAGCGACGGCAGCGGGTGGCTGAGTGTTGCCTGGGAGAGAGGCTTGAGCGGCGCCGGGCGCGGCGGCAGGAGGGGCGGTCGCTTGCGCTATCAGCGTTGGCCTGACGTCGTGCATCGTGAGCGGCCACTGGGGGGTCTTCGCCGCGTGCGCTGGGATCAGAGGCAATGTGATCGCCGCGATGGCCAGCATGACGGTTTGTCTCGACGGCAATTCCAGCATGAAGACCCCAGCTTCTCGGCACATGACCAGACCTACTGCCGGCGCGCGAACTGCACCGCGGCACATGCATCGAATCATCCGCATAATGCTTGAATCGATGCCTGTTAGATAGTGGCGTAATGCCCGGTGGATTGTGGCGGCCCCGGGGCAGCGGCCGCAGCTACCGACAAATCATCCAACCTGCTGTAACGATCGTTGAGCAGGTGTTGTTCCGACAGCACGACGAGACGCGAAGTTGGGATTGAGAGATGACGACCGGTGCCGAAAGCTCGAATAGAGACACACTTGGTCTGGTACTCGACCGTACCAACGCGGCCGCCGTCGCGAGCTTGCAGCGGCCAGAGCGGCGCAACGCGATCTCGCAAGCCATGCAAGTAGCGCTCGCAGGTTGGTTTCGCCGATCGGCGCGCGATCCCGCCATATATGCTGTTACGCTGGGGTCAGCGCTCGACGGCGTGTTCTCTGAGGGCGGCGATGTGCTCGAACTCGCCGAGCTTGGCAGAACGGACCTCGCTGCAGCGCGCGAGGTGCTCGCCTCCGAGGCCAGCCTCTGCTGGCAGATCGAATGCTTCACGAAACCGACGGTCTCGTTGATCGACGGCGTGGTGGGGGGCACCGGCGTCGGACTGACACTTTACGGAACGCACCGTGTTGCCGGTGAGCGGTATTGCTTCAGTACGCCGGAAGCGGCAATCGGCCTCGTCCCCCGCTGTGGTATCGCACAGGCGTTCGCGCGCATGCCGGAGGGGATCGGGGTCTACCTTGGCCTCACGGGCGCGGACGTCGGGCCTGCCGACGCTCTCGCACTCGGACTGGTCACGCATGTCATTCCGCAGTCCGAGCACGCCGCCATCCTGTCTCTGCTGGCGGATGCAGACCCCGTGGACCCGGTTCTCGACGCACGCCATCGCGAACCGGAAGAGGGGCCATTGCTGGCATCGGCGGCCCGCATATCACGATACTTCCATGCACCGTCTCTCTCGGACGTTCTAGCCCGTCTCGAGAAGCCCCACGCCGAAGACCGCGATTGGGCTGGTGCAACGGCAACCGTGCTGCGATCGAGGTCGCCGCTGGCGTTGGCGCTCACGTTCCGCGCGATCATCAGCGCGGCTAACCTCGATATCCGCGAGACGCTGATCCAGGACTTCAGGATGGCATCGCGCCTTATCGAGGAGGCGGATTTCCAAGAGGGAGTGCGAGCGACATGGGTAGACGCGGACAGGCAGCCGCGCTGGCGGCATCGTCGTGTTGAGGATGTGCCGGACGCCGTCGTTGAGGCGTACTTCGCGCCGCTGAGCGGGGAAGATCTTGCGCTGCCCCTGCGCCGAGAGATGGAGGCGGCACGCTGACACCCGGCAATCCCTCGACGCGAAACCGCTCTGTCGCTTCAAAGCTGTCGTCGGTAGAAGAACCGGTCGTTCAACGGGCCGATACCAGTCAAAACCGCGACACGATCCTCGATCTATCGATTAACGTCCTGTTCAGTATGTCTTTTAGCGCAAGATTTAATTTCCTCCTCTAGGTTCACCCCACGACCCGGCCGCACACGAACAACAGAAGAGTCGGGCTAAGCTTCAGGCAGAACCGAAGGCAGGAACAATGACAGTTGCGTTGGATCTCGGGCGCGCGCGCGCACCAGCGAAAGACGAGTCGTTTCGCAGCGACTATCTCCAAGCGCTGCGGCTGATCGAGCGGCTCCACCGCCTCCTCCTTGATGTGATCAAGGACGAGTTCGACCGCGTCGGGGGAGCGGAACTAAACAGCGTCCAGGCACTGCTGCTCTACAACATCGGCGAAAGCGAGTTGACGGCGGGCGAGTTGAAGACGCGTGGCTACTATCTCGGCTCCAACGTCTCCTACAACCTGAAGAAGCTCGTCGACATGGGCTATCTTCACTACAAGCGGTCCGAGGTCGATCGTCGCTCGGTGCGCGTCAGCCTCACTCAGAAGGGCAAGGATGCCTGCGACGTGGTCAACGCCCTCTACCAGCGCCAGCTCGGCTCGATCGAGGCGGTCGGCGAGGTCAACCGCGGTGACGTCCAGGAACTGAACAAGTCGCTCGTTCGCCTCGAGCGCTTCTGGTCCGACCAGATCCGCTATCGCCTGTGATGTCCAAACAGTGACCGAGGCTGCCCGGCAACGGGACACCTCGGCACGTTGGGGCAATTCTACCTCTGTGCCGCCCGTGCGGGCGCGAAAGCGGCAGACAGTCGATTGACCTGCTCGGCGACGGGATTGGGCACGATCTCGTCGACCACGGCCTCCGGATGCTCCAGCGCCCGGTCGAGATGAGTGATCCGGTCGTGCAGAGCGAAGCTGGCCTCGATCAAGTCCTTGAGTTTGTCGGGTAGCTGCGCGAATCCCTGCACGTGCTGCGGACGACCAATCGCGGTCAACCTCAGGCGACGGCGCTTCACGCGCGCCTCCTCTGGTCCGATCTCGCCGGCCTTTAAGGCCCGCCGAATGACGAGCCAAGAGGCCAGTTCCAGCAATCGGGTCGTCAATCGCATGCTTTCCGAGGCATAGAGCATGCTCGAAGCTGGCCCGATCGCCTTCGAATCGCGACGACCCTGACCCTCGAGGTAATTGGCGGTCGCCTCGACGAGCGCCATGCCTTCCTGGAACACCTGATCGAACTGCTGAGAGCTGGCGAACCGCTCCGCGAAGGAAATGGTGACGCCCATGCCCGTTGCCACGCTACCCACTTGTCACCTCGATACCTGAACTGGTGCCCGAACAGGGCTTCACTCGATTACCCGTCATCGGCGCTGCTGTGAAGGGGAGCATCGCCAAGACGGGTTAAGGACCTGTCTCGAAATGAGCACTTTGAATGCGCGAATTATGAGGCGGCGGAAAAAATTGAGCCGCCCGGGGGCGGCTCCGAAGTCGAACAGGGAAGCGTCAAGCGGAGTGGACAGGCCACTCGAACCCAGAAGCTCTGGATGGCGACAAGTTAGCCCAACAAGGTAAACCTGCCCTTAACGTCGAACGCTTCGTCAACGGTGCCGAATTAAGCATTGCCGGCGTAGGGCGCCGTTCGGAGGGTCCCGAAGAGCGTCCGCCGTCAGGTGGCCTTGAACAGCGCGTTCGCCGCGGCCGAATGCGCTTTCTTGGCTGCGATTTCGGTCTTGATCCGCGCAATCTCCGCTTCGAGTACGCCCACCCGAGCTTCAAGCTCCGCCACCGCCAGTGTCGAGAGGGGCTCGCCGATCACGATGGCGGCCTTTTGCTTGCCTTGTGCCTCGTCCCAATCCATCCGAGCCTCCATCCGTTTCGCGCTAGTCGACACAAACACGTGCCACCGCTTGTCTCAACCCGTCGCAACGGGCATTGAGGCCAAAGAAAGTTCGCGAGAGCAAGCCGGAGGACGCCATGACCGATCTGCCCGCTACCATGACCGCTATCGTCATCGACGGAAAAGGTGGCCCCGAGGTTCTCGTCCCGGCCGAGATGCCCGTACCGCGCCCTTCGGCTGGGCAGACCCTGGTGAAGGTCGCCGCTGCCGGCGTCAATCGGCCGGATGTGCAGCAGCGCATTGGGGCCTACCCGCCGCCACCGGGGCACTCACCTCTGCCCGGTCTCGAGATCGCAGGCGTTGTCGTTGCTGTGGGCGAAGCTGTCCGGCGCTGGCGACCCGGCGATAAGGTCTGCGCGCTGGTCAATGGCGGCGGCTATGCTCCCTATTGCATCGCCGAGGACGTCCAGACATTGCCCGTGCCCGCCGGCATCTCAATGACCGACGCGGCCGGCCTGCCCGAGACCGTCTTCACCGTCTGGAACAATGTCTTCGAGCGCGGCCGCCTCGGACCCGGCGAGTGGTTCCTCGTCCATGGCGGCACCAGCGGCATCGGCACCTGCGCCATCCAGATGGCAAAGGCCTTCGGCGCCCGGGTGATTGCCACGGCCGGTAGCACGGACAAGGTCGCCGCGTGCCGAAGCCTCGGCGCCGACGCCGCAATCGACTACCGGACCCAGGATTTCGTCAAGGAGGTCCGAACGGCGACCGGCGGCCACGGCGCCGACGTCATTCTCGACATGGTCGGCGGCGACTACACCGAGCGCAATATCGTCGCGGCGGCAGAAGACGGCCGCATCGTCCAGATCGCGGCGCTCGGCGGCGCCGAAGCCAAAATCAACGTCGCCCGCCTGATGATGAAGCGCGTCACGCTGACGGGTTCCACTTTGCGGCCGCGAACCAGGGCCGTGAAGGCAGGATTCGCACGAGAGATCGAAGCCCGCGTCTGGCCGCTCGTCGAGGCCGGGCGGTTAAAGGTTTTGGTCGATTCGACCTTCCCCCTCACCAACGCAGCCGATGCCCACCGGCGCATGGAGACGAGCCAGCATATCGGCAAAATTGTCCTCGTGATCTGATGGCGGGGCCGCCGTCGCCTGCGGTGGCCACAGAGACGCGGCCCTGGTGTTTCCTCTGGTTGCGCACTTGGGCCCGTGCCACCGTCCGGGCTGAACCGGCAAGGCGAGGTTGAATGACGGCGGCGGTGGCGACGGAGGCGAGCGAGCAGATCGGCGTGGGCCGCCGCTATCTCATCCTGTTCTCGTGCGTTCTCACCGTCGCTCTGTATTTTACCTCGATCCTGGTCGCCTCCACCGTTCTGCCCCAGATGCAGGGCTCGTTCTCCGCGACCCCCGACGAAATCTCGTGGACGGTCACTTTCAATATCCTGGCCACCGCCATTGCCATGCCCATGACCGGCTGGCTGGTGACTCGCTTCGGGCGGTCGACCGTCATGATCTGGTCGACGGGCATCTTTGCCGCGACCATGGTTCTGTGCGGACAGGCCTCCTCGATTGAGGAGCTCGTTTTCTGGCGCATTGTTCAGGGTGCCGCCGGTGCGCCGAGCGTGCCCCTCGTCCAGACCATTCTGCTGGACGTCTTCCCACCCCGCCAGCACCGCATGGTGCTCGGCATGTACGGCATGGGGGTCACGCTCGGACCGATCATCGGCCCGGCTCTGGGCGGCTACTTGGCCGAACTCGCCACCTGGCGCTGGGCCTTTCATGTCCTGTTTCCGGTTGGGGCCATCGCGACCGTCGGACTGGCGGCGTCGCTTCCCCGCGATGGCAAGAAGGGTCCGCTCTATTTCAGTTGGGCGGGCTTCATCATGCTTTCGGTGGCGATCGGGGCGCTGCAATGGATGCTGGCAAGGGGCCAGCGGCTCGATTGGTTCGATTCGCTCGAAATTCAGGTGTCGCTGGCCGTCAGCGTGCTCGCCTTCTATCTTTTCGTCGCCCACAGCCTGACCGCTACTCGGCCGTTCCTCGACTTGCGGCTACTGCTCAATCGCAACTACCTGTTCGGTATTCTGCTGATCACCGCTTTCGGCATGCTCAACTTCACGCCGATGGTGCTTCTGCCGACCCTCATGCGCGTGCACCTCGGCTTCCCTGATGCGCTGGTCGGGCAAGTGATCGGCGCGCGTGGCGTCGGCGGACTGATCGGCTTTTTTGCCGTCATCTTCATGTCGCGCATCGATCCACGCGCGACCATCGCCATCGGCTTTCTACTGCAGGCGGTGGCGGGCTACGGCCTCATGCACATGGACGTCAACGTCACCGCTTGGGAACTCGAGCTGAACGGGATGGTGCAGGGATTGTCCAGCGGCATTCTCGTCGTCGCCCTCACGCTCGTGTCCTTCGACGGCATCTCGCGCGAAAAAATGCCTGAGGCCTTGGCCCTCTATCACCTTCTGCGCAACATCGGCGCGAGCTTTTTCATCTCGCTCTCCGTGGCCGAGGTGATCCGCTACACCGGCATCAACTATGCTCAGCTTTCCGAGCACTTGAGCCCTTATAACCGCTCGCTCGCGCTACCCTGGGTGACCGGGCTTTGGGAGGTCGGCGCGGCGCCGAGCTTGCAGCGACTGAGCCACGAGATCGCGCGCCAGTCCGCCGTGATCGCCTACATCAACACGTTCGGGTTGTTCACGGTCGTGTCGGCTGCGGCGGTGCCGCTGGTCATCATGCTGAAGCGTCCACGCATGCCCAGTTGACGAACTGGCGCCAACGGCCGAGTCGACCACGAACAGAGGATGCAGCCCGTGGTGGCGCAGGCAACGTCTCAGCTGGCCGAAGCTTCACGTCGGATATTGTTCTAGGCGTCCGACGCCACGTGCCGCGCCAGTTTGTCGAGGGTCTGGTAGCCAAGTTCGACGGCACCGAACCCGATCGTCGCATCGCGTTGCTCCGGGCTGGGATGAAGTTGCCGCAGCGTCACGACCGTCTTGCCGTCCTCCTGGGCGTCGAGCGTGACGGTCACGCGAAATCTTTCCGGGGCGTCGTCCTGGTCCGGGCCGTGGTCGAAAACGAGACGCGAGGGCACCGCGATGTCGCGAAAGGCGATGCGGTTGCCGTATCGCGTACCGTCGGGACTGACGTAATCGAACTGCCATTGCCCACCGGCTCGCACGTCGGCCCCCCGGCTATCCACCGTAAAGCCCTCTGGCCCGAACCACCGCACGAGGTGATGCACGCCGGTCCAGGCGGCGAACACACGCTCGCGCGGCGCCGCGACGACCAGCGCCAGCACGATCTCCCGGTCGAGTGCCCAGATTTCCAACGGATCAGTGGTCGACATGATGACGCTCCAGTCTTCGTGCGATCACGGATCGCCAGGCCGGTGATCCTCGCCACCTGATGCTGCAACGCATCTAGCACGCACGCCGTGCCGTGGCCTGTCGCTGCACCGCAAATTTCCATTTGCAGTCGCCGATAGGTCAGGTATCCTGTCCTTTACGTGGTTCGCTTGCCGAAGCCACGCCCCGGTTGCTCGCGCCGTAAACTGTCGGCGACGACATCGTGCGGGCGGCGCAGATCACGATTTGAGGGAAGAAGACGGGCTCGGCTCGCAACGCACCATCCGCGCCTCCGTCGCGCGCTGTCCAATCTGGTAGACAGCTGTCCGGTGGAGGGCATCGGGGGAGACACGTTGCACGCCGGCGCGTTCCGACGCATACGCGACGCAATCGCCGGGCGCTCTATTCAGGATCGCAAGGACAGGGGCGGCGCGCGGGCCACGAGCACGGGTCTAGACGACCCGCGAGGATAGAGCCATGGCTGAGACGACATCGACGGAGCTTCGGATTACGGGCAACGGCGCTTACACGGCCCCGGAGAAAGCCGGGCTGTTCGATCGAAAGCGCGAGCACGACGCTTGCGGCGTCGGCTTCATCGTCGACATGAAGGGCCGTGCCTCGCATGCCATCGTTGCCGATGCTCTGGCCATCCTCGAGAACCTCGAGCATCGCGGCGCGGTGGGCGCCGACCCCACATCGGGCGACGGAGCCGGCATCCTTGTCCAGATTCCGCACGCGTTTCTGAACGAGGAATGCGCCAGGCTCGGTTTCAAGCTGCCGGCACCCGGCGCTTATGCGGTCGGCCACATCTTCATGCCGCAGGACGAGCGGCTGCTGGCCCACTGCGAGCGAGTGTGGGCTCGCATCGTGCGCCAGGAGGGCCTCGAGCTGCTGGGTTTCCGTCCCGTTCCGGTCGACAACAGCTCCCTCTCGGAAATGGTCCGCTCGACGGAACCGCGCCACCTGCAGATCTTCGTCGCGCGCCCTAAGAGCATTGCCGATGAGGAAGAGTTCGAGCGGCGGCTCTACATCGTCCGCAAGGTGGTTTCGAATGCCCTTTACGACGCCTACAAGGGGCGCGACATCGGCCATTACTGCGTGTCACTGTCGGCGCGCACGCTGGTCTACAAGGGCATGTTCCTGTCCTATCAGGTGAAGGCCTATTACAAGGACCTTTCCGATCCCCGGCTCGCCTCGGCGCTCGCGCTCGTCCACCAGCGGTTCTCGACCAACACGTTCCCGTCGTGGAAGCTGGCGCACCCCTATCGGATGGTCGCGCACAACGGCGAGATCAACACGCTGCGCGGCAACGTCAACTGGATGGCGGCCCGCCAAGCATCGGTCGCCTCGCCCTTGTTTGGCGCGGACATCAACAAGCTCTGGCCGATCTCCTACGAGGGCCAGTCCGACACGGCGTGCTTCGACAACAGCCTCGAGTTTCTGGTGCGGGGCGGCTACTCGCTGGCGCACGCCGCCATGATGATGATCCCCGAGGCGTGGGCTGGTCATGCGACCATGGATCAGGCTCGCCGCGCCTTCTACGAGTATCACGCCTGCCTGATGGAGCCGTGGGACGGCCCCGCGGCCATGGCGTTCACCGACGGTCGTCAGATCGGCGCGACGCTCGACCGCAATGGATTGCGGCCGGCGCGCTATCTCGTCACCAAGGACGACCGCGTGATCATGTCGTCGGAATCGGGCGTGCTTCCGATCGCCGAGAGCGACATCGTGCGCAAGTGGCGGTTGCAGCCGGGCAAGATGCTGCTGATCGACCTCGCGCAAGGTCGCATCATCTCGGATGATGAGCTGAAGAAGGATCTCGCCGCCCGTTTCCCCTACGAGACCTGGCTCAAGCAGACTCAGATTCAGGTCGGTGATCTGCCGCTCTTCAAGCCGATCATGCGCAAGGCGAGCAACGTCAATCTGCTCGATCTGCAGCAGGCATTCGGCTACACGCAGGAGAGCCTGAAGTTCCTCATGAGCCCAATGGTGCAGACCGGCCAGGAGGCCGTGGGCTCCATGGGAACCGACACGCCGATCTCGGCGCTGTCGGCCAAGCCGAAGTTGCTCCACACTTACTTCAAGCAGAACTTCGCGCAGGTGACCAACCCGCCGATCGACTCCACACGCGAGGAACTCGTCATGAGCCTCGTGTCGTTCATTGGTCCCCGGCCGAACCTGCTCGACCTCGAAGGGACTTCCAAGGTCAAGCGGCTCGAGGTCTACCAGCCGATTCTGACCAACGAGGATCTGGAGCGCGTCCGCCAGATCGGACAGGCACCAGGCAATCATTTCGCCTCGATCACGATCGACATCACCTACCCGGTCGACAAGGGCGCCAACGGCATGAGCTGGGCGCTCGACGTGGTCTGCGCGGAGGCCGAGGAGGCGGTGCGGTCCAAGGACTACAACATCGTCATCCTGTCGGATCGCAATATGGGGCCGGACCGGGTGCCGATCCCGTCGCTGCTCGCGACGAGCGCCGTGCACCACCATCTCATCAAGCAAGGCCTGCGGACCTCGGTCGGTCTTGTCGTCGAGACGGGCGAGGCGCACGAGGTGCACCAGTTCGCAACGCTCGCCGGCTACGGCGCCGAGGCGATCAACCCCTATCTTGCCTTCGAGAGTATCGAGCAGATCCTGCCGGAACTCGATGAGGAGATCGACCTCAAGGAGGCGCAGAAGCGCTACATCAAAGCGATCGACAAGGGCCTGCTCAAGGTCATGTCCAAGATGGGCATCTCGACCTACCAGAGCTACTGCGGCGCCCAGATCTTCGATGCCGTGGGCCTCAAGTCCGCGTTCGTGAAGCGCTACTTCACGGGCACGCACACCCAGGTCGAAGGCGTCGGCCTCCGCCAGATCGCGCGCGAGACATTCGAGCGTCACCGCCAGGCCTTCGGCGATGTGCCGGCCCTTGACGGCATGCTGGACGTGGGCGGCGAGTATGCGTTCCGGCTGCGCGGCGAGGCCCATATGTGGCGGCCGACCGTGGTGGCCGATCTTCAGCACGCCGTTCGCACGACCAAGGTCGAGGACGCCAAGTCGGGCAAGATCCCGCCGAAGTGGCGCGACTACGCTCGTCAGGTCAATGACCAGTCCGAGCAGCTGATGACGCTGCGCGGTCTCTTTCGCATCCGACCTGCCGAGGAGATGGACAGGAAGCCCGTGCCGCTCGCCGAGGTGGAGAGCGCGGTCGATATCGTCAAGCGGTTCTCGACGGGGGCGATGAGCTTCGGCTCGATCAGCCGCGAGGCCCACACCACGCTCGCCATCGCGATGAACCGCATCGGCGGCAAATCGAACACCGGCGAAGGTGGCGAGGAGGCGGATCGCTTCAAGCCGCTTCCGAACGGTGACTCGATGCGATCGGCCATCAAGCAGGTGGCGTCGGGACGTTTCGGTGTGACGACCGAGTATCTAGTCAACTCCGATGTCATGCAGATCAAGATGGCCCAAGGCGCCAAGCCCGGCGAAGGCGGCCAGCTTCCTGGGCACAAGGTCGACCAGACCATCGCCAAGGTGCGTCATTCTACCCCAGGCGTCGGCCTGATCTCGCCGCCGCCGCATCACGACATCTACTCGATCGAGGATCTGGCACAGCTGATCTTCGACCTGAAGAACGTCAATCCACGCGCCGACGTGTCGGTCAAGCTCGTGTCCGAGGTCGGCGTCGGCACCGTCGCCGCCGGTGTGGCCAAGGCGCGTGCCGACCATGTCACGATCTCCGGCTTCGAGGGAGGCACGGGTGCGTCCCCGCTCACCTCTATCAAGCACGCCGGATCGCCGTGGGAGATCGGCCTCGCCGAGACGCACCAGACGCTGGTCTACAATCGGCTGCGCAGCCGCATCGCCGTGCAGGTGGATGGCGGCATTCGCACGGGGCGCGACGTCGTGATCGGCGCTCTGCTCGGTGCGGACGAGTTCGGCTTTGCGACCGCCCCGCTGATTGCGGCCGGCTGCATCATGATGCGGAAGTGCCACCTCAACACCTGCCCGGTCGGCGTCGCGACGCAGGATCCCGTCTTGCGGGCGCGCTTCAAAGGCGCACCCGAGCACGTCATCAACTTCTTCTTCTTCATCGCCGAGGAAGTGCGCGAGCTGATGGCGGAAATGGGCGTGCGCAGCTTCTCCGAGCTGGTCGGCCAGTCGCAGTATCTCGACAAGGCGCAGGCGATCGGCCACTGGAAGGCGCGCGGGCTCGATTTCGAGAACCTGTTCCACAAGCCGGATGTGCCCCCGAGTGTCGGCATCCGCCACACCGACCGTCAGGATCATGGCCTCGAGAAGGTGCTCGACAACAAGCTGCTCGTGCTGGCGAAGCCCGCCATCGAGCAGAGGAAGCCGGTCAAGGCCGAGCTTGCCATCTCGAACCGGGATCGCGCAGCCGGAGCGATGCTTTCGGGCGCCGTTGCGAAGGCCCATGGCCATAGCGGCCTCCCAGAGGATACCATCTGGGTCACCTTCAACGGTATCGCCGGGCAGAGTTTCGGTGCCTGGACAGCCAGTGGCGTGACGCTCGATCTCGTCGGCGAGGCGAACGACTACGTCGGCAAAGGGCTTTCGGGCGGCAAGCTGATCGTGCGCCCCGATCCCAAGTCCGGGGTCGTCCCGGAAGAGAGCATGATCGTCGGCAACACCGTGCTCTACGGTGCCATCACGGGTGAGTGCTACTTCCGCGGCATCGCAGGTGAGCGGTTCGCAGTGCGCAACTCGGGTGCCGTGGCGGTGGTCGAGGGCACGGGCGATCACGGCTGCGAGTACATGACGGGTGGCGTCGTGGTCGTCCTCGGCGCGACCGGGCGCAACTTCGCGGCGGGCATGTCGGGCGGCATCGCCTACGTCCTCGACGAGGACGGCACGTTCGAGGAGAAGTGCAACCTCGCCATGATCGACCTCGAGCCGGTCGCCGCAGAAGACGCCGTGCTCTCCGATCAGCCGTTCGCCAGCGACCTTGCCAGCCACGGCCTCGTGGACGTCATGGCTGACATGACGAGCCAGGACGCCGAGCGGCTGCACCGGTTGATCACGCGGCACGCGCACTACACCAACTCGTCTCGCGCCAAGACCATTCTTGCCGACTGGAAGACGTGGCTGCCTAAATTCCGCAAGGTAATGCCGGTCGAGTATCGCCGCGCGCTCGCCGACATGGCGAAGCATCAGGCGACACTCGGCACCGGGCTCGAGAAGATCGAGATCGGCGTGCCGCAGCAATCCGACGGCAAGGGCAAGCGCAAAGCCAAGGCCAAGTCGCCGGCGGCGGAGTGATAGAGAATGCGGATCTTTGGTGATTCCATCTCCGGCAATTGCCTCAAGGTGAAGTGGACGGCCGATCTGCTTGGCCTGCCCTATACCTGGGCGCAGGTCGACATCATGAAGGGTGAGACCCGCACGCCGGCTTTCCTTGCCAAATTCCCGCAAGGCCAAGTGCCTGCCGTGGCGTTCGACGACGGCCGCAGCCTCGCGCAGTCGAATGCCATCATTCGCTATTTGGCGCACGGTTCGCGGCTGTTGCCAGAAGATCGATTTGCTCAGGCGCAGGTCGACGAGTGGCTATTCTGGGAGCAGTACAGCCATGAGCCCTACATCGCGACGACACGGTTCCACGTGCTTTATCAAGGCAGACCGCTGTCGGAGCGCGACGCATGGCGTGTCGAACGCGGGCAAAAAGCACTCGATTTCATGGAGGGCCGGCTCGCGGGCCGAACGTGGTTGCTGGGCGATGCATTCTCGATCGCCGATATCGCGCTGGTCGCCTATACGCGGATGGCAGGCGATGGCGGGTTCGATCTCGGGCCCCGCCCGAACGTGCGCGCATGGATCGCCCGCTGTGAGACTGAATTGAAACTCTAGCACTATGATCCGCTGAGATATCAGTCCTTGGGACACATCGTCATTCGCCGAGTGTCTGCAAGCCCGAGGATGACTCCTAAAAGAGTGAGCAAGACGATGGGCAAGGTCACAGGTTTCCTCGAGCACGATCGGGCAGATCGTGGGTATCGGCCGGTTGAGGAGCGCATCCAGCACTACAAGGAATTCGTGGTCCCGCTGCCGGAGCCGGAGGTCAAGACGCAGGCCTCGCGCTGCATGGATTGCGGCATCCCGTACTGTCACAACGGCTGCCCGGTGAACAACCAGATCCCGGACTGGAACGATCTCGTCTATCGGGACCACTGGAAGCAGGCACTCACCAACCTGCACTCGACCAACAATTTCCCGGAGTTCACGGGGCGCGTCTGCCCGGCCCCGTGCGAGGCCGCCTGCACGCTCAACCTCGAGGACAATCCCGTCACCATCAAGACCATCGAATGCGCGATCATCGACAAGGGGTTCGCTGAAGGCTGGGTGAAGCCCGAGCCGCCCGAGACCAGGACAGGCAAGAAGGTGGCCGTCATCGGCGCCGGCCCTGCCGGCCTTGCAGCCGCGCAGCAGTTGGCGCGCGCCGGCCACGAGGTGCATGTCTATGAGAAGAATGCGCACGCGGGTGGTCTCTTGCGCTACGGCATTCCCGATTTCAAGCTCGACAAGGGTGTCGTCGCCCGCCGCGTCGAGCAGCTGAAAGGCGAGGGCGTCGTCTTCCATATGAACGCGCATGTCGGCGTCGACATCACCGCCTATGAGATCGAGGACGCTCACGATGCGGTGTTGCTGACCGGCGGCTCCGAGCGGCCGTTCGATTTCTTCGCGGACTCGCCCGGCCGCAATCTCGACGGTCTGCACTTCGCGATGGATTTCCTGCCGCAGCAGAACCGGCGCGTCTCCGCCGAACCTCTGACGGAAGGCACGAAGGAGATCAGCGCCAAGGACAAGCACGTCATCGTCATCGGCGGCGGAGATACCGGCTCGGACTGTATCGGCACTTCGATCCGCCAGGGCGCCAAGTCGGTGACCCAGCTCGAGATCATGCCGAAGCCGCCCGAGAAGGAAGCCAAGGCCGTGACGTGGCCGCACTGGCCCATGAAGCTGCGTATCTCGAGCAGCCAGGCCGAAGGCGCCGTCACCGAGTATTCGATCTCGACGACCGGCTTTGCCGGCGAGAATGGCAAGGTGACGAAGCTGCTCTATACGCGCGTCGGGCCGGACCTGAAGCCGATTGCCGGAAGCGAAGGCGAGCTTCCCGCCGATCTCGTCCTCTTTGCGATGGGTTTCTCAGGTCCGATCGAGAGCGACGTGGTCAAGCAACTCGAGCTGGGCGTCGTGCCGCGTGGCCGCTTCAAGGGTCTCGACGCGACGGAGCGCGACTATAGGATCAAGGGCAAGCCGAAGCTCTTTGCCGCTGGCGATATCCGGCGCGGCCAGAGCCTCGTCGTATGGGCCATCCGCGAAGGCCGTCAGGCCGCCGCCTCGATCGACAAGGCATTGATGGGACGGACCGACCTGCCGAGGTAATAGCAGGAGAGGAAGCGATCATGAGCCAGCCAAAGCCCTTGTTTCCGCCCACCCGCGTCGTGCCCCTCGGCGGAGGCGCCAAAATGGTCTTCTGCTCTGGCGTCACGGCACGCGGCACCGCCGCAGCCGGAAAGTCGGTGCAGGAGCAGACCCGCGAATGCCTTGCGAAGCTCGAACGTGCGCTCGCGGCTGAAGGCGCCACCTGGGAGCACGTTCTCAAGACGACGACGTGGCTGTCGGACATGCGCTACTACGACGGCTTCAACGAGGCGCGGAGCGCCTTCTATGCGACTTTGCCCGTGCCGCCGGCCAGCAGCACCATCGGTGGCGCACAGTTCACCTCGACGGACGTGTGCATCGAGATCGAGGCGACGGCCGTCGTTCCGGCGCAGAGTTGAGGTGGCCCGAGGGCGCTTCTACGACTTCTGCGCCTCCAGGAACGCCCGCGCCGGACCGGCATCGATCAGCGGATGGATCTCGAATGTCGCCGGAATGATCTCGGCCCATTCGTTGAGAATGCGGTGCAGCGTCTCGTTGTCGGGCACATCGAAGAGAGCGACGGCGCCACGACCGGTTCGCGCCCACACGTGTTTGCACAGCCCTTGGTCCTGCAATGGAGCCAGCCACTCCCAATAGGCCTTGCGCTTCGGCACCATGGTCGAAGGCGGCTCGGGACGCGGCGTCGAGATGACCATGAACAGCATGCGCCTCACTCCTTCGCCTTGAGTCGGGTTGCAGGCTTGAACTGATCCTCGAGCCGGTTTCCGTGCCGGTGCACGAGGCGCCATTCGCCGGCCTCGAGCCGGAAGATGTGCGTGACGCGATTGGTCCAGCCCGTGAGTCCGGCGACGCCGGCCATCGTCTGGTCCGAGTAGGTCTCGATATCGGTCGTGTAGAACAGCTCCGGCGTGACGACTGTCGTCACGTTCTGATAGCTGACCTTGCCGCCCTTGAATTGCTGCCCTGCCCAGTCCCACCGGGCTGCCACACCGTCCCAGCCCTTCTCGTATCCGCCCCATCCGTAGAAGCTCGTAGCATCGCCCGTGTGCGAGTAGAGCGCCTTGATGGCGCGAACGTCGCCATTGGCGACATCGGCCATGGCAGCTTGAAGGCGCTGGATTGCGGCCTCGACAGAGGCCGGAGTGTCGTGCGTCGCGCTCATGGCCGGTCTCCCTGGCTGCCTCCCGGCATTCAATACGGCGCCGCGAGCATTGTCACCTTTCTGCATCAGCCGTGTGCCCACGATCGCCGCCGCGACCGCTCGACCCATCGGGGCGGCGCCTGCCATCTGTCATCTTCCGGCCCGTTCGAATTGAGCCGCCGTGAGGAGGACTTTTCGTTGGCCCGCCTAGCCCGCCCGTTTGACCAACTCGCCCGCCGGTACGACGTGATCGTCGTCGGATCGGGGTATGGCGGCGGCGTCGCGGCGTCGCGTCTTGCGCGTGCGGGCAAGCGCGTTTGTGTCCTCGAGCGCGGTCGCGAGTTCCTGACGGGGGAGTTTCCCGCGCGCTTTCCCGAGTTCCGCGCCGAGATGCAGGTGACTGGCCGCCGCACGAGCTTTGGCAAGCCGACTGGCCTTTACGACCTACGCATCGGCGACGACATGCACGTCCTCGTCGCGTGCGGCCTCGGCGGCGGCTCGCTCGTCAACGCCGGCGTTGCCCTGCGGCCCGATGCTCGCGTTTTCCGTGACCAAGCCTGGCCTGGCCAGCTCGTGCAGGACGGCCTCCTCGACGAAGGATTTGCCCGCGCCGCTCGGTGGCTCCGTCCCGCCCGTCACGAGCGCGGCCGTGCCATGAGCAAATTCAAGGCGCTCGATTGCGCGAGCGCGGCACTCGGCAAGGCGCCGATCGTGCCGCCGGTGGCCGTCAGCTTCGAGGCGAACGTGAATCCGGCCGGCATCGCACAACCTGCTTGCACACTGTGCGGCGACTGCTGCGCCGGCTGCAACGTCGGTGCGAAGAACACGGTTGCGCTCACCTATCTGCCCGATGCCGTGCAACACGGCGCGGAGATCTTCACCGAGATTCGCGTCAGCGACGTGTTGCACCAGCCGGACGGGGCCTGGCGGGTGACAGCCGAGCACCTCGCGGGAGAGCGGACGCGGGACGGCCCGCAAGAAGCCGTGATCGAAGCCGGGATGGTCATCCTTGCGGCTGGAACTCTCGGCTCGACCGAGATCCTGCTCCGGTCGCGCGAGAAGGGACTCTCCCTTTCGGATCGCTTGGGTCACCGATTCTCGGCCAATGGCGACATCATCGCGTTCGGCTACGGCGCCAAGCAGCCTGTCAACGCGATCGGCATCGGACACCCTTCGAAGATCGAGGGCTTCGAGGTCGGCGCCGCCGTCACCGGCCAGATCGACATCGAGGATGCTGAAACGCTCGCCAACGAGATTCGCATCCAGGAAGGGGCCATGCCGTCGGCGATGGCGCCTGTCCTGCCGGTGATGTTCGTGCCGAACGGGCGGTTGCTGGGTGCGCTCTCGGCGCTGGTCAACGGTGTCTACAAGGGGCCACTCGCCAGCTTGCAGACGTTTTTCGCTGTATCTCACGACGCCGCGGCCGGCCGTTTCCACCTCCAGGATGACCGGCTGGTGCTGTCGTGGCCCGGCGCCAAGGATCAGCCGGTCTACCAGCGGCTCGACAAGGCCTTGTCGGCGCTGGTCCAGAAGGCCGGTGGCGACTACGTCAAGAATCCATTAGCCGGCTCGGTGATGGGCCACCAGCCCGCAACGGCGCACCCGCTCGGAGGTGCCGGCATGGGGCGCGAGTGCCACGACGGTGTGGTCGACCACAAGG
Organism: Hyphomicrobiaceae bacterium; assembly: GCA_022844225.1. Taxonomy (GTDB): domain Bacteria; phylum Pseudomonadota; class Alphaproteobacteria; order Rhizobiales; family Hyphomicrobiaceae. Next base: position 19,001 of record JALHMC010000006.1, read on the forward strand.
GTCGCGTGTTCGATGCCCGCGTCGGCCGCGGATCGACCGACGTCCACGCCGGCCTTTACGTGATCGACGGATCGGTCATCCCGCGGTCGCTGGGTGTCAACCCACTGCTCACGATCACGGCGCTCGCCGAGCGCACCTTGATACACATGGCCCGCGATCTCGGGCTCCAGATCGATGATGCCTCGCGCTGGAGCGGAGCACCCGCGACGCCGCGGTCGCCGGTTTCATGAAGCCTGCTTCACTATCGCGCCAGCGCTACGCAGAGTTTATGCAGCGTGGCCTCGAACTTACGGTATGTGCATTCGGTATCTGGCTAGGCTTCGATCGCGGCGGCGTCACCCGACGCTCCCGGCTCCCGCGACCGGAGTGCCCAGATGACCGAAGCTTGGCTTTCGCTTGTGATTGGTGTTGGCATCTCCATGGCCAGCGCGGCGCTGCTCTGGTATTGCGCCAAACGCTGCCGTCTGGCTGAGCCGCCGAGCAAATGGGCGAGTGAAGGAACCGCCACATTCCTCTCTCTGGGTCTCGTCGGCCTAGTCGTCGTGGGTGGAGCCTGGACCATCAAAGGCGCGATGTTCCTCGTGCCAGACGCCATTATCGGGCTTATCGTTGGCTTCGTGGTCGTCGTCGTCGCGATGTTTGCTGCACTCTGGCTCCTTGGCCCCTTGCCAAGTGAGGTCTCCCGGACCCGGACGCATGCGCCCGCCGCCAAGTCTTAAGGCGCATGCCGACGCCCATCTCGAGCGAGCCTGAGGCGCGGCGTTGCGCGGGGGCTCCGGCACGGCTACAAGCGCGGTCATGGCGAGCCCCACCGAAAAGTCCCCCGCAAAATCGACCTCAGCGCGAGCTTCCGCGCGCCCCGGCCGCACGGCTGGGGCAGCAGCGCCGAAAGTCCGCCGGACAACTCCGCAGATACAACCAAGCGTGCCCAAAGTAGGCATCGTCTCTCTGGGCTGTCCCAAAGCCCTCGTCGACAGCGAACGGATCATCACGCGCCTGCGTGCCGAAGGCTATCAGCTCGTTGCCGACTACAAGGGCGCCGACGCCGTCATCGTGAACACGTGCGGGTTCCTGAACTCTGCCAAGGAAGAAAGCCTGGCGGCCATCGGCGAGGCGATGGTCGAGAACGGTCGCGTGATCGTCACCGGCTGCCTTGGCGTCGAGAAGGACAAGATCCTATCGGCTCATCCGGGAGTGCTGTCGGTCTCCGGACCTCACCAGTACGAGGCCGTGATGGAGGCCGTGCATGCCGCCGTTCCACCCTTGCACGACCCGTTCGTCGACCTGGTACCGCCCGAGGGTCTGCGCCTGACGCCGCGCCATTACGCCTATCTGAAGATCTCCGAGGGCTGCAACAACAGCTGCTCGTTCTGCATCATCCCGGCCATTCGGGGCCGGCTTGCCTCACGGCCCGTCAATCAGGTGATGATGGAGGCGGAGCGCCTCGTCAAAGCCGGTGTGAAGGAACTTCTGGTCATCAGCCAGGACACGTCGGCCTACGGCGTCGACATCAAGTATGCCGAGAGCCCGTGGAAGGGCGAGCCGCTCAAGGCGCGCTTCTTCGAGCTGTCACGCGCACTCGGCTCGCTCGGTGCATGGGTGCGCCTGCATTATGTTTACCCGTACCCGCACGTCGACGAGGTATTGCCGCTGATGGCCGAGGGCAAAGTTCTGCCCTACCTCGATATTCCCTTTCAGCACGCGAGCCCGTCCGTACTCAAGGCCATGCGACGCCCCGCTCATCAGGAGAAGACGCTGGCGCGCATCGCGGCGTGGCGCCGTGCCGTCCCCGATCTCGCCCTGCGATCAACTTTCATTGTCGGCTTCCCGGGAGAGACGGAGCGCGATTTCGAGACCCTCCTGTCGTTTGTGGACGAGGCTAGGCTGGCCCGGGTCGGCTGCTTCAAGTACGAGCCCGTCGATGGCGCTCCCGCAAACGATCTGCCGGGTGCCGTGCCGGAAGAGGTCAAGGAGGAGCGCTGGCATCGCTTCATGTCGGCGCAACAGAAGGTCTCGGCCGAGATCATGGCGGGTCGCGTAGGTCGCGAGATCGATGTCCTGATCGACGAAGTGGACGAGGAAGGCGCGATCGGACGCTCGCAGTGGGACGCCCCCGATATCGATGGGTCGGTGTTCCTCAACGGCGAGGACGACGTGGCCCCCGGCGACATCGTCCGCGCACGCGTCGTGCACGCCGACGAGTACGACCTGTGGGCTGAGAAGGCCTGAGTATCTCGGGCACGACCGCTGAAGTGAAAATCGTCGTCGGCGCGAGAGCGGAGGCCGGCATGACCGAAGGTTTGGATGCACTTGTGCTGGATCTCGTCGTCTGGTGCGCCGCAGGAACTCGAAGTTATGACGAGGTGATCGGTGCATGGCGCACGTCTTGTCCGCGCCTGATGGTGTGGGAGGAGGCGCACGATCGCGGTCTTGTAGAGACGCGCCCGGGTCCGAACGGCCTAGCCGTCGCCCTGACGCCGAAGGGCCTTGCGCTCGTGGCGCCGCAGATAAAACACTCTCTCATCGTCAAGGCTCCCGCAATCGCAAGGCCGCGGGCGGCGACGTCATCGTAGTGTTGGAAATCCGTTCTGAGCGCTTGCCGAAAGCATGAAGCGAACGCACGACCCGTCTCACTAGCGCCGTGTCCTCTTGCCCTTGCCGGATTTGGTGCGCGTACCGAAGGATCCACTCTCGCTCGCGACGCCGACAGCGCCAGCCTGGACGGGGGTGCCAATCACCTCTCGTGGCGCGGTAGAGTCATCAACGATCAGCGCCTTGGTTTCGAGCGCCGTCAGCGCTGCAACAAAACCCATGACGAGCCCGATGACGATCGTCGCCAGCCCGTCCGCCGCCGTCCAATCGAGGCCATGGGAGAGCGAAACGCCTGCGAATGCGGCGATGAGACTGGCGACAGCGGCCCTCGTCTCGAGCGAAACCGCCGCCGCTGCTGCGTAGCCGACGTCGGGGCGAACGCAGAGCTGTCGCCAGGCACGATGCGCGAAACCCGCCTGTGCGAGCAGCGCGACCGCCAGCAGAGCATAGCCGGTGGTCACTTCTTTGAGTGCTCGCGGCTCCTGGAGATGGTCGATGCCCTCGTTGATCGCGACGCCGGCACCCAGCGAGTAGAGCAGAATAGGGACCACGGTCGTCCAGAAACGTAGCTCCCGCACCGAGCGCCTCGAGTGACGCGATGATGCTGGGGGTGTAGCCCTCGCCAGTCCGACCAGAACCAGGGCCTGGCTCGTCGCAGCCACGATCGAATGAATGGCCTCGGCCAGGATCGCGGCGGAGCCCGTAATGGCCGCCCCGATCAGCTTGGCAATGGCGAGGGCAGTATTGGCGAGCACGGCAGCCAAGGCCAGATTGCTCGATCCGCTCGGGGGCATGGAATCCTGTCGGAGATGTCGGCGGTCTGCTGCAAGCACAGTCGGCGTTGGTGTCCGCTCCAGCGCCCTTTATACATTGGGTCGGAAGCGACCGGGAGCCAGGTCAGGTCTCGCACCCTGACAATGCCGAAGCTTCAGGTGACGTCGAGATGACCGTAAAGGTGACGCGATGACGGATGCGACGGCCTCGGCGCTGGCCGATGGATACACGGACATTCCAATGGGCCGTATCGCGGCCATCGCCACGACACTCGAGATGCGATCCCCGCCGGCGCCGCGGCCGCTGCCTCCACTGCAGGAAGGGCTCCAGATTCGTCGCATCGAGCGGCCGGATCTCGACTGGTATCGCAGGCTGTTTCGGCGGATCGGCGAGCCGTGGCTCTGGCACTCGCGGCTGCGACTGTCCGATTCGGCGTTGGGCGCCATCCTGACCGACGACGACGTGATGGTCTGGGCCTTGTCGGCCGTCGACCCGGGCGGCGAACTCGTAGCGGACGAAGGCCTGCTCGAGCTCGATTTCCGGCAAACCCGCGAGTGTGAACTCGCTTTCTTCGGCCTCACCACGCCGCGCACCGGTGCTGGCTTCGGTCGCCACCTCATGGGGCATGCCATTGGCGAGGCGTGGCGCCGTCCGATCGAGCGCTTCTGGGTGCACACCTGCACGCTTGATCATCCGACAGCCCTCGGCTTCTACATCCGCTCTGGCTTCCTGCCCGTGAAGCGTCAGCTCGAGATCGCGATGGATCCAAGGCTCGACGGCACGTTGTCACGCGATGCAGCCCCGGAGATCCCGATCCTGCGTTGAGGAAGGGCCGACGAAAAAAACCCTGACGCAGTGCTGCGCCAGGGCTTGCTTCTCGCAGCGATGTCGATCGCTGATTACTGCTTCGGAGCCGGCTGCGCCGCATCCTTGGCGCGGTCGTAGGCCTGACCTGCCGCGTCCTTGGCCTTCTCGTAGGCTTGGCCCGCGGCCTCTTTGGCCTTCTCGAGCGCCGGACCGGCCTGCTCACGAGCTTTCTGAGCCGCTTCCGTCGACGTCTCGACAGTCTTGTCGGTCAGCTCCTGCGCCTTCTCCTTGATGCGATCGAGCATCGACTTCGGTGGCTTGTTGCGCTGGAATGCCGGAAGTGCCTTCAGCATCTCCTTCGTTGCACCCGGCAATGTGACGACCGTCCGGCCGTCCTTTTCGGCGACGTTGAGCGCGGAAAGCCTAACGGCAATGCGCTTTTCGCCCGCTCCCAGGAAACCGCCGACGCCCATCAGCACACCGACCACCTCGTTGTGGTCGTTCACGAGCAGATCCTCGACATCACCAATGATCTTGCCGGCGTCGTCGCGAACCTTGGCGAAGAGCACCGTGTTACGCGCGAGATAGACGTTGCTGGGTTGCTGCTCGATGAAGACGCCCCTGGGGATGTCGACAGGGGCGGGCGGGGCCTTCGCCTTCTGCTGGGCCAGGACGGGCATGCTGGCCACGAGCGTGCCGAGGGCAACGAGGCTGACAATGGTCTTGTTCATGGATGTCTCTGTTCCTGCACTAGGCCCGCTGCCGAGCGATGCCAAGGCTGGGGGATACCTTGGCGAATGGTCTCAAGAGGCCCCGGGGCCAACGAACGCATCTGACGCCAGTTATCCTCCCGAAGGAGTAATTGCGGCAGACACGACCGCTCACTATCGCTTCCGTGTGTCAGCGACAAGGCGGCATTCGGCATATTTGTCTTCGGCCGGACTAAGGCAATGAGGTGCAGCACGCTATCGCCAACGAGTTCCGGTTTGCCGGCCTTTCGTTATTTGCCTTCGGTGGCCGGCGAAGGTTTGTCGTCTGGGGCCGATTGCCACACGGTGTCTGCCACTGCACGCGCGCCACCAACTCGCGCCCGCTTGTGGACACCGCCCTTCCCGATCCGGTGCGGATGGGCTGACGCGTTGCGGGGAAGGCGTGTCTCGGCTATCAGAAGGGCCTGAATTGATCGCCTCGGCGTGCGATTCGCTATGCACCGGCGCTCGAAGCTGATCGACGAGCGATCCGTGGCCCGAAGCAAGGCTGGACCGGCATTCGAGCGAAGTCGACACGGCTCACCTGAAGGAAGATCCAACGCGTGGCTGACGACGATAAAGCGGGCGGCGGTGAAACGCCGAAGGGGCCGAACGACATCCGGCCGATCACCATCTCCGACGAGATGCGGCGCAGCTATCTCGATTACGCGATGAGCGTCATCGTCTCACGCGCGCTGCCCGACGTTCGGGACGGTCTGAAGCCGGTTCACAGGCGCATTCTCTATGCGATGCGCGAGATGGGTCTCAACTGGAACTCGAAATACGTGAAGTCTGCGCGCGTCGTAGGCGATGTGATGGCGAAATACCATCCGCACGGCGACATGGCGATCTACGACGCCCTCGTGCGCATGGCGCAGGAGTGGTCGTTGCGACTGCCCCTCGTCGACGGTCAGGGTAATTTCGGCTCCATGGACGGCGATCCGCCGGCAGCCTACCGCTACACCGAGTGCCGCCTCGCCAAGGTCACTCAGTACCTCGTCGACGATCTCGACAAGGAGACCGTCGATTTCCACGAGAACTACGATGGCTCCGAGGAGGAGCCCGTCGTCCTTCCGGCCAAGTTCCCTAATCTGCTCGTCAACGGCGCGGGCGGCATTGCCGTCGGCATGGCGACCAACATTCCACCGCATAACCTCGGCGAGGTGATCGACGCCTGCATGGCGATGCTCGAGAACCCCGAGATCACGCTCGAGGAGCTTTGCCAGATCGTTCCCGGCCCCGACTTCCCGACGGGCGGCACCATCCTCGGGCGGGGCGGTATTCTCAATGCCTACCACAAGAGCCGCGGCTCGATCATCATGCGGGCGCGGGTGCACACCGAGCAGATCCGCAAGGATCGCGAGGCTCTCGTCGTCACCTCGATCCCCTATCAGATCAACAAGAAGGTGATGATCGAGAAGATCGCGGAACTCGTCCGCGAGAAGAAGATCGAGGGCATTGCCAACGTCTGGGACGAATCGAACCGTGAAGGCGTGCGCGTCGTCATCGAGCTTAAGCGCGACGCCATGGCTGATGTCGTCCTGAATCAGCTTTGGCGCTTCTCGGATCTCCAGTCGACGTTCGGCGCCAACATGATCGCGCTCAACGGCGGCCGGCCAGAGAGCCTGAACCTGCGCGACTTTATCCAGGCGTTCACGGCTTTCCGCGAGGAGGTCGTCTCCAAGCGCACGAAGTATCTCCTCAAGAAGGCGCGCAACCGGGCCCACACCCTCGTCGGCCTCGCCATTGCAGTCGCCAACATCGACGAGGTCATCCGCCTGATCCGCTCGTCGGCGAGCCCCGCCGAGGCCAAGGTTGGCCTGATGGCGCGCACTTGGCCGGCCAAGGACATGGCACCGCTGATCGATCTCATCGCCGATCCGCGTCACAAGTTGTCCGAGGACGGCACCTATAAGCTCTCCGAGGAGCAGGCGACGGCGATTCTGGCCCTGACGCTCTCGCGCCTGACAGCCCTCGGCAGCGGTGAGATCAGCGACGAGCTGAAGAAGCTCGCGGAGGAGATCAAGGACTACTTGGAGATCCTGTCGTCGCGCACACGCATCGTCGACATCATCAAGACCGAACTGACCGACATCAAGACCGAGTTCGCCACTCCGCGCGTCACCGAGATCCTCGACGTCGAAGGCGATCTCGAGGACGAGGATCTGATCCAGCGCGAGGATTGCGTCGTCACGGTCAGCTTGAAAGGCTACATCAAGCGCGTACCGCTTTCGACCTACCGCGCCCAGCGACGTGGCGGCAAAGGTCGCTCGGGCATGTCGACCCGCGACGAAGATGTCGTCACGCAGCTGTTCCTGGCCTCGACACACACGCCCGTGCTGTTCTTCTCATCGCGCGGCATGTGCTACCGCATGAAGGTCTGGCGCCTGCCGGCCGGCACGCCTCAGTCGCAGGGCAAGGCGCTCGTCAATCTGCTGCCACTCGAGGCCGGCGAGGTCATCACGACCATTCTGCCGCTGCCGGAGGATACCGAGACCTGGGCGAGCCTCGAGCTGATGTTCGCGACGATGACGGGCAATGTCCGCCGCAACAGCCTGACCGACTTCGAGAGCATCAATCGCAACGGCAAGATCGCCATGAAGCTCGACGAGGGCGATCGTATCGTCGGCGTCGAGATCTGCCGACCGGACGACGACGTGCTGCTGACGACGGCACACGGCCAGGCCATTCGCTTCGCCGTGGACGATGTCCGCGTGTTCAAGGGGCGCGACTCGACCGGCGTCAGGGGCGTCCGTCTCGAGGATGACGACACCGTCATCTCCATGGCGATCCTGCACCACGTAGAGGCAACGCCGGACGAGCGGGTTGCCTATCTGAAGCAGGCGTCGGCGTTCCGGCGGGCTCAGACGGGCGAGGCAGACGGCGAAGTGCCCGTCGAGACGGTCGTCGATGCCGAGGAGGGCGCGGCGGGCACTGCTGAGCTGACCCCCGAGCGCTTTGCCGAGCTTGGCGGCCGCGAGCAGTTCATTCTCACCGTGTCACAGCGCGGCTATGGCAAGCGCACGTCGTCCTACGAGTACCGGATCTCCGGCCGTGGCGGCAAAGGCATCGCCGCCATGGTCGTCAACGATCGCAATGGGCCGCTCGTGGCCTCGTTCCCGATCGAGCAGTCGGATCAGATCATGCTGGTGACTGACGCAGGCCAGCTCATCCGCACGCCGGTCGACGAGGTCCGCATCGCGGGCCGCAACACCCAAGGTGTCCGCATATTCCGCACCGACGCCGAAGAGAAGGTCGTCTCTGTCGAACGCATCCCGGACGACGGCACCAACGGCAATGGCGAGAACGGCCACGGTGAAAACGGGATCGAGCCGGACGGAGCCGGTGAGGCCTGATCCTCGTTGGTATCGGGCCTTCGGGCCCGATTGACGCCCCGCGTTCCGAGCGCGCACACTTCCCGCAATGAAGGAACAAATTGCGGGAGGTCTCCATGCTCACGGCCGAAGACAACCGTCTCCTGACTGAGAGCGAGGCCGGCACGCCGATGGGCGAGCTCATCCGGCGGTTCTGGGTGCCGGTGCTGCTGTCGGAGGAAATCCCCGAGCCCGACGGCCCGCCTCGGAAGATCACCGTCCTCGGCGAGGAATTGCTCGCTTTCCGCGACACCAACGGTCGCGTCGGCATCATCGACCAGTACTGCCCGCACCGGCGGGCCAATCTCTGGCTGGGCCGCAACGAGGCATGCGGTATCCGCTGCATCTATCACGGCTGGAAGTTCGATATCACCGGCCAATGCACCGACATGCCGACCAGTTATCCGGACCTCAACGCCAAGGACAAGATGCGCATCAAGGCGTACCCGGCGCGCGAGTGGGGCGGCATGGTCTGGGCCTACATGGGGCCTGCGGAGACGATGCCCGAGCTGCCTCACATGGAATTGGCGCTGGTCCCGGAGTCGCACCGCTTCGTCTCGAAGAAATGGCAGGATTGCAACTGGGTGCAGGCGCTGGAAGGCTCGATCGACACCGCGCACTTCACCTATACGCATCTCGTCTTCGACAAGAAGGAGGACGAGGATCTCGACGTGGACAAACACCTCGTCATGCCGATCCAGCGCATGACCGGCAACCTGACGCGTTGGATCGCCAAGGACCCCCGCCCCGTCATCAAGGTGGAACCCCACCCGGCGGGTCTCGTCATCGGCGGTGGTCGCGTCACCGAGACCGACGATCTCTATTGGCGCATCGCACAGTTCCTGATGCCGTTCCATACCTACACACCGAGCGCGCTGCCCGGCCAGACGATCTTCGGCCAGACCTTCGTGCCCTATACCGATACCAACTGCTGGATCTACTGCTACGCCTGGAACCCGGATCGTCCACTGACACCAGAGGAGCGCCACAGCTTCGCCAACGGCGGCGCCATTTTCCCGGAGATCGACGAGAATTACGTGCCGCTGCGCAGCAAGGCCAACGACTACATGATCGACCGGCGCGCGCAGAGGACGACGAGCTACATGGGGATCAAGGGTCTCTCCGAGCAGGACGCTGCCGTGCAGGACAGTCAGGGTCCAATAGTAGATCGCACCAAGGAGCATCTCGGCCCGACAGACCTCGGTATCATGCGCTTCCGCAAGCTCGTCATGGATTCGGCGCGAGAGCTTCAAGCCGGCATCGAGCCCGCCGCGGCCAAGGCTCATGAGGCCTACGCCGTCCGGTCGGGTGCGTGCATCACGCACAGGTCGAAGTCACTTCCCGAGGTGATGGCTGAGCGGTTCGGTGATGCGTCGGGCTTCGTCGGCAAGCGGGCAGCGGCTGAGTAGCGCCGCGCTTCAGGCCGCGAGCGCCATGCGCGCGCCTTCAGCCCAGGACTTGATGCGCTGCAGGTCAGGAGGATTTCCATCGCGCAGGATCCTGCGGCCCTTGTCGCTGGCCGCGAACGCCAGCACGTCCGCGCAGAGCGTATCCGCCTCGGCAGCCGCGAGTGCCGCGACATCACGATAGCCCGCTCCCACGAACAGTTGCGCACCGGTTCCCGTCAATCCGGGAACTGCGCAAACTAACACTGTCTGAGCCTGCCACTCGGTGATCGACTGCGCCGTCACGTGTGCAATCTGGAGCGCTTGCGCGAGCGCTGCGGGCTGCTCGTTGAGAAAATCCTGCACGGTGAGCACACCGAGCTTCGCGAGGCGCTCCGCCATGCGTGGGCCGATCGACGGAGCATTGACGACGTCGTCCCCTGGGGCAAGACGCACGCGACTAGCCGGAGGAGCCACCACGCCACGCGGCTTGATCGAGGGGACGCTGCCCCCCGTCGTGGGCTCGGCGCGATCGGTGGTAAGGGGCTCGGGCCTCGCGGGCATTTCGGCGCTCCGCGGCTCCTGCGGCATTCCGGACGCCTTCGACGCGGAGGCCGCCGCTGCGATCGCCGCTGCGTCTTCAGCCACTGCGTTCGTCAGTGCCGGCGCGCCGGCCTCTGGTACGGCCCGTGCCGCGGCCAGGCGCGCGGCCAGCGTTGAGATCGGCGGCGCCTCGGCAACCACCATCGCAGTATGACTCGCGACCTCGGCGGCGTGCAGATCACGCACGATCCGGTCGTCCTCGGGCAGGGTCAGCTCCACCGTGCCCGTCGCCCTCAGTTCATCGTACATGCGCTCGACAAGGCGACGGTCGGCATTATCGGCCATCCGCTTGGCCAGCTGTTTGATCGGCATCTTGATCGTGGCGAGTACCAGATCGACCGTCAGGGAGACGGGGGGAGGAGCAGCTCCCGATTCGGTAAGGGCCCGCATGAGGATCACGCCATGCAGTCTGGCCGCATGCAGGATCAGGTCGCCGACGATGCGCTGCGCCACCACGTCGAGCCCCGCCGGAGGATCGACGACGCCGCGATTGATGTCGTAATGCGCGATCAGCTTTTCGTAATGCCGGTTGGCGCGCACCGCCCCCTGCCGAAGCATCTCTTCGAGCCAGTCCGGCTGGTCGGGCACGATCACCTCGTGCATCGCGCCGCCGGACGCAACGGATTTCAATGCGTCGTAGGATTTGGCCGTGCTCCACTCGAAGGCGCGGTGGATCGAATTCTCGGCCTCGGACTGGCCGGTGTGAAATGGATGCACCGCGTCCGTCACGTAATGGCTCAGGATGCCGGCTGAATGCACAGCATCGGCCCACTTCTGTTCGCCGAGCGCGGAGACGGTCTTGCCATACCACTGGCGCGCGGTTGCCGGCGCCCCGCCCCAGAACTTGTCGCGCGGATGCAGACAGTGATTCTTGAAGTCCTTGAACACATCGTCGGGCGCTTTCGACCCCGCCATGTACGTCTCGGCGTGCTTCAGGAACAGCCGGCGCCAGCCTTCCGCATCGGCGCCGCTCAGATGCGCCAGAGCATCGAGCGCGAGCTTGTGGTGCGTGCCCTTGGCATGCGCCGCGTAGATGATGCGGTAAAGCAGGCCCATGGGCGCTCCTGCCGTTGTTGACGCCTGCACCGGAACGGTCTTCATGATGCGAGTCGCAGCAGCCTGCAAAGCGCGCCGCTGCAGCAAGCTGTGGGCAACCCGTCTAGGTTCAGCTCGAGATGGCCAGAAGTTTCGCCAGCACCTCGGGAAGCGCTTCTGGGATGTCCTCCGCGATCAGGCCCGGCCCGAAGCCGTTGGCGCATTCGCCATGCAACCAGACGGCTGCGCACGCGGCCTCGTAGGCCGGCATGCCCTGGGCGAGAAGGCCCGTGACGAAACCCGCCAGCACGTCGCCGGAGCCGGCGGTCGCTAGCCAGGGCGGCGCATTCTCGTTGATCGCGGCCCTTCCATCGGGCGAAGCGATCACCGTATCGGGGCCTTTCAGCAGAACGATCCCGCCAGAAGTCTTCGCTGCGGCTCGTGCCCGCTCGAGCTTCGACCCCGTGACATCGGGAAAGAGGCGCTTGAACTCGCCTTCGTGCGGCGTGAGCACGACGGGGCGCGTCCGGGCCGCGATGGCGCGAAAAAGCAGCCCGGGTGAGGCGGCAGCAACGGTGAGTGCGTCGGCATCGAGCATGACCGCAGCGTTGGAGGCCACGACGGCCATCACCTGCTCCATCGCTTGATCGGCGCGTCCGAGGCCCGGACCGATGCCGATCGCCGTGAAGCGCGTGTCGGCGAGAAGCTGCGCGATATCGGCCGGTGCAGTGCCGGTCTTGAGCAGTGTCGCGTTGAGCTGGGCCGCATGCGCCTGCAAAGCGTCGGGCGGTGACGCCACCGTGACGAGCCCCGCGCCGACGCGCAGCGCACCGCGAGCACACAGCCGCGCCGCCCCGCACATCTCGATCCCCCCCGAGACGACGACCGCGTGGCCACGCGTGTACTTGTGGCCGTCGAGCCGTGGCCGGGGCAAATGGCTGAGCCAACCCCATTTCGATGGCCCATTGACGGACGTGCTCGCCGAAAGACCCTGCAGAATGCTATCGGGAATCCCGATGTCGGCGACGACGATTTCTCCGCAGAAGGCTCGGCCTGGCATGAGGACGTGACCCACCTTCCTGCGAAAGAATGTCACTGTTCGAGTAGCGCTGACGACGGGACCGTCTGCTTGTCCCGTATCGCCGTTGAGACCACTGGGAACATCGACCGACAGCACTGGAGTATCGCAGATGCGGGTAAATTGATCGGTCAGCACGCCGAACTCGATGGGTCGTGTCAGACCTGCCCCGAAAACGGCATCGACGATGAGATCGACGTCGAAGTCACCCTCATCGGCAATTCCTCCTGTCCACAAGCCCGCCATGTGCGCTGCACTGCCTTTGAGCCGGTCGCGATCACCATGCAACCAGACCTCGACGCGATAGCCGCGCTCCCGAAGCAGGCGAGCGGCAACAAACCCGTCACCCCCATTGTTGCCCGGCCCGCACATGACCAGGATGCGTCCGCCTAACGGTGCCATCCGCGTCGCCTCGTCGGCTACCGCGCGCCCGGCGTTCTCCATCAACTCTAGAAACGGGATGCCGGCCTCTACAGCCATGCGATCAGCCAAGGTCATCTGCTCGATCGTCAGCAATGTCGAAGGTGCCGGCTTGCGCATCATCCCGCAGTCCTCGTTCCATCCTGATAGACGGACAACTCGATGAGATTCAGGTCAGGGTCGCGAACATAGACGGATGTGATCGGCCCGCGTGCACCGGTTCTGGTTGATCTTTCAACTAGGATCGGCACGCCGCATGCGGCCAAATGGGCCTCGATCCCGTCGAGGCTGTCGACAAGGAAACACAGGTCGCCCGATCCGCACATCGGATGCTCAGCTTTCGGGTCGAACATGTTGTCTGCCTGGTGCAGATTGATCTTGTGCGGCCCGAACCGCAACGCCGTTCGTCCGGCGCCGAAGGTTTCCGCGGTCATTCCGAGCACGCGCTCGTAGAACGCGACGGTGGCTGGGATAGACGCCACGGTCAGAACCAGATGATCGAGTCCGACGACTTTCATATGCCCCTCATCGCAGACGGCCTTGCGCAGCTTAGCCTTAAGGCAATGATCCGTCGCGGGGCCAAGTCGCACGGCTCGATTGCCTAAAAAGACGTCATATCGGCTGAAAATTCGGCGCGAACTTTCTCGAGGTTGTGCCCTATAAGTAGGCGTCGTCGTCTATGACGTTGATCGACAATAGGTTTGCAACTCGTTTACCGTTTGGCATGGGGCATGCTATCTGACCACCATGTACGCGGGTCGCCGACCGACGTTCCGCCTAGCCCGAGGTCGTCATGAAAAAGATCGAGGCCATCATCAAGCCGTTCAAGCTTGACGAGGTGAAGGAGGCGCTGCAGGAGATCGGTCTGCAGGGCATTACCGTGATCGAGGCCAAGGGCTTCGGGCGCCAGAAGGGGCACACGGAGCTTTATCGAGGCGCCGAGTACGTGGTGGATTTCCTGCCGAAGGTGAAGATCGAAGTCGTGCTCTCCGACGACATGCTGGACAAAGCCGTAGAGGCGATCCAGCGCGCAGCTAAAACCGGCAGGATCGGTGACGGCAAGATTTTCATTTCGACGATCGAGGAAGCCATTCGCATCCGCACCGGTGAGACCGGCGGGGACGCCATCTGATCGTTCTCAAGAGAAGACCCCTCGGCCCAAGGGCCGGGGCCAGACGCATGCCCGGAACTGAGCATCCGGGCGCTTAGAAGTTCGAGTTCCGAGGAAGGGGAGCCACATGGCAGACACACCGAAGACAGCAGCCGACGTCCTCAAGATGATGAAGGACAAGGACGTCAAGTTCCTGGATCTTCGCTTTACCGACACCAAAGGCAAGATGCAGCACGTCACGGCAGACGCATCGTGCGTCGACGAGGCGATGTTCGCCGAGGGCTACGCCTTCGACGGCTCGTCGATTGCCGGCTGGAAGGGCATCGAAGCCTCCGACATGACGCTGATGCTCGATCCGTCGACGGCGCACATGGATCCGTTCTTCGCACAGACCACGATGGCGATCTTTTGCGACGTCATCGAGCCGTCGACGGGCGAACTTTACGAGCGCGATCCGCGCGGTATCGCCAAGAAGGCCGAGGCTTATATGAAGTCGACGGGCGTGGGCGACGCCATCTACGTCGGTCCCGAGGCCGAGTTCTTCATCTTCGACGACGTTCGCTTTTCCGCCGACCCTTACAACACGAGCTTCCGCATCGACGGCTCCGAGCTGCCCTCGAACATGGGCACCGAGTACGAGATGGGCAATCTCGGTCACCGGCCGCGCACTAAAGGTGGTTACTTCCCCGTGCCGCCGATCGATAGCGGCCAGGACATCCGCTCCGAGATGCTCTCGGTGATGGCCGAGATGGGCGTCGTCGTCGAGAAGCACCATCATGAGGTGGCGGCCGCCCAGCACGAGCTCGGCATCAAGTTCGGCCCGATGGTGACGATGGCCGACCACATGCAGATCTACAAGTATGTGATCCACAACGTCGCCCAGGCCTACGGCAAGACAGCTTGCTTCATGCCGAAGCCGATCTACGGCGACAATGGCTCGGGCATGCACGTCCACCAGTCGATCTGGAAAGGCTCGACGCCGACGTTCGCTGGCAACAAGTACGCCGATCTTTCGGACACTTGCCTGCACTATATCGCCGGCATCCTGAAGCACGCCAAGGCCATCAACGCGTTCACAAACCCGACCACCAACTCCTACAAGCGTCTGGTGCCGGGCTACGAAGCGCCAGTGTTGCTAGCCTACTCCGCGCGCAACCGCTCGGCGTCGTGCCGCATTCCGCACGTGACGAGCCCGAAGGCCAAGCGCGTCGAGGTCCGCTTCCCGGATCCGGCGGCCAACCCCTACCTCGGCTATGCGGCCATGCTGATGGCCGGCCTCGACGGGATCCAGAACAAGCTCAATCCCGGCGAGCCGATGGACAAGAACCTCTACGACCTGCCGCCGGCCGAGCTTTCCAAGATCCCGACGGTGGCCGGCTCACTGCGTGAGGCACTCAACTGTCTCGATCAGGACCGCGGCTTCCTCAAGATGGGCGGCGTGTTCAGCGACGACATGATCGACGCCTACATCGAACTGAAGATGGCCGAGGTCGAGCGCATGGAGATGACTCCGCACCCGGTCGAGTTCGAGATGTATTACTCGGTCTGATCGGCAAGGCACTTTCATTACGGGGCACTACCGGGGAGGCGGTCCGAAAGGATCGCCTCCTTGTTTTTTGGGTGGGATTGAGTCCGCTCCGCTCTTCCCGCAAGCGCCCGTGCCTTTCAGCGCGCCGTCCGGCTCGTCCCATCCGAGGCCTGTAGCACCACCGCGATCAGGATGAGGGCCCCGCCGGCCAGGACCGCCAATGTCGTGGTCTCATTGTAGACGAGGTAGGTCCAGAAGGGCGCGGCCACCGTCTCCGACTGGGCGAGCATGACCAGCGTAACACCGGGAACCAGCCTCGATCCGCGGGCGAAGAGCACGAGGCCGATTGCGAGAATGACGCCGCCATGCAAAAGGCCAAGGGCCACGTCACCGATAGCCGGTACGAGCGGAAGATCGAGCCAGAACAGGAAGCCGAGGCTCAGCAAAGCCGTCAGAATACCGACGGCGACGAGCGCTGCGTCGAGGTCCTCCGGCCTGGCACCCCGGGTAGCGAGCGAATAGACCGCAAACGCCAGGGCCGTTGCCAGAGCCAAAGATCGAGCCAGCCATTCGCCCTCCCAGAGTCCGCTGTGAAGCCCGTCGGTCTCGAGGCTGAGGCCGCTCATGAGGGCGACGCCGCCGAGCGCGACCACGATCGCCAGAACGCTCAAAGACCCGATCCGCTCGCCGAGGATAGGCCGTGCGAGGACGGCTGCCATAAGCGGCGCGAGCGACATCAGGAAGAAGACCTCGGCTGTATTGCCGAGTTTTATGGCGGCGATGAAGCAAGCCTGGCTGGCAACCATAGCCACGACGGAGACCCAGGCGAACGCGCCGAGTCGCCTGAGCTGAACCAGCGGATTGATGCGGTGCCGGTAGAGCGCGACAACGGTAAGCACGATGCCAAAGCCGATGGCTCGCCAGAGCAGATATTGCCAAGCGTCGCTCGAGCCAGCGCCTTTGACGCAGAGCACCCCGAGGCTCAACACCAATCCCGCGAGCAGGACGAGGGCGCAACCAGCGACATACGATTGCCCGGGTGGCCGGAGTGGCTTCTGCATGCTCGGTCCCTCGTCAGAACGGCCGGTACGATTCGTGGTTGACAGTAAGGGTGGTGGGACGGGGCGCGGTCACAAGCGCCGCTGCCTTGCCTCGTTCGGCAGTCCGGCGGTTCTCTTCCAACCTTTGCGCGAATGGGATCGAGCACCGGATGGATTCGACGTTGCTCGCCGCGACGGCCTCGTCCACGATCCGGCAAGCCCAGGACGCGCCGGCGCGGTGGTCGGGCACAAGGGAGACGAGTTGAATGGGACAGCATGATTTTTCCGGCCAGAGCGCCGTCGTGACCGGATCGAGCCGGGGGATCGGCGCGGCGATCGCCGTCGAATTGGCGCGATGCGGTGCACGGCTGACGTTGACGGGTCGCGACAACGCCGCGCTGACAGATGTCGCCAGAGCGGTCGAGACGGCGAGCGGCATTCGCCCCGCTGTCGTCGTCTGCGATCTGCGCGAGGCGCGCACTGCCCGAATGGTCGTCGATGCTGCAATGACGGCGCACGGGCGTCTCGACATCCTCGTCAACAACGCAGGAGCCACCAAGCGCGGCGACTTCCTGACCCTCACCGACGCGGATTTTCTCGACGGGTTCGCGCTCAAGTTTCACGGCGCGGTTCGCATGACGCAGGCCGCTTGGCCGCACCTCGTCACCTCGCAGGGCAAGTTGGTCAACATCGTTGGAATTGGCTCGCTGACGCCGGCCAAGGACTTCACAATCGGCGGTCCCGTTAACTCGGCACTGATCAATTTCACGAAGGCGATCGCCGATCGGGGATTGTCCGACGGCGTGCGCGTCAATGCCGTCAACCCCGGCCATATCGTCACCGACCGATTGCGCCGCCGCGTCGAGGCCTTGGCGAAGGCTGAAGGCATCACCTACGCCGAGGCCGAGGAGCGCTCGCGGCACGAGCACGGCATCCTGCGGTTTGGATCGTCTGAGGAAATCGCCCACCTCGTCGCATTCCTCTGCTCGGATCGCGCAACCTATATCCACGGCTCCACCATCGAGATCGACGGCGGCGCGACCAAGGGCCTCTGAACACGGGCGGGCAGGACGCTGAGGAGCAGGCTCGGCCGTACCCCATTGGATCGGCCGATGCCCGCGATGCTATTGCTGGGGAATGTTCGCGGCCTTGAGCGCCGAATTCCAGACCGCGATCTGATCGGCCATGTAGGCCTTCAGCTCTTCGGGCGTGGAGGGCTTCGGCGCGAAGCCTTGCGCCTGCACCTGCTGTCTGATCTCGGGATTGTTGAGAACGGCCGTCATCTCTTTGTTCATCCGCGCCACGATTTCGGCCGGCAGCCCTGCGGGTCCGACCAGCGCGAACCACGGGCCGACCGGCAGCTTTGGCTGCCCTTGCTCGATCAATGTCGGTACGTCGGGCAGAAGCGGACTGCGCTCCGTCAGCGTCGTCGCAAGCGCACGCAGCTTGCCGGCCTTGATGTGCGGCAGCACGGTCGTCGGCGTCGAGTTCATGAGCTGAACGCGGCCGGACAGGAGGTCGACGATGGCATCGGGCTCGGTCTTGTAGGGGATGTGCTCCATCTCAATGCCCGCAGCCGATGCGAACAAGGTCGTGGCCACGATCGCAAACGTGTTGCCGGACGCGTAATTGAGCTTCTTCGGATTGGCCTTGGCATATGCAACCAGTTCCGAGATGGACTTCGCCGGAACCTCCGGATGAACAGCGAAGAAGAATGTGTTCTCGCCGAGGAACGTCACGGGCGTGAAGTCGGCCATCACGTCGTAGGGCGTCTCCTTCATCAGGTTAGGCACGACCGCAAGCGGGCTGTTGGTGCCGAACAGGAAGGTGTAGCCGTCCGGCGCCGAGCGCTTCACCTCGACAGCGGCGATCGACCCGTTGGCGCCGGGCTTCGCTACAACCACGATTGGCTGGCCGAGCGATTTCGTGAGCTCGTTGCCCATGATCCGAGCCAGCGCGTCCGTAGCAGAGCCGGCACCGAACGGAATGACGAATTTGATCGGCTTCGACGGATAGGGTTGCGCAGCAGCAGCACTCGCGCACAAGCCAACGATTGCCGCAAGCGCGGCACTAAAGAGCTTTCTCAACACGGACCTCCCAGATTTTACGTTTCTTGGCTGACGGAACCTAGTCGCAGGAGCGCTCGATGACAACGGCCGGCGAATGCCGTCTGGATAGCGCTGGGGCCGGCCGAAATGGGGCCTTCTTTTCGCGGGTGCTGGACGGCGGTTCTTTTCCGGCGAACAATCGCGCCGACAAGAACGAGATAGGAGGAAACGGGCCATGCGCTTTCAAGAAAAGGTCGCATTGATCACGGCCGCAGCGAGTGGCATCGGGCGCGCGACGGCGGACATCATCGCCGCCGAGGGAGGTACCGTCGCCCTCGTGGACAACAACAAGGAGCGCCTGGAGGCGGCAGCCGCCGACATTGGGGCCAAGGGCGGGACGGCCTACCCCTACAACGCCAACGCGCTGGACGCGGCACAAGTGGATGGCCTTGTAACAGATGTAGCCAAGCGCTTCGGTCGTATCGACATCCTCATGAACGGCGTCGGCGGCTCAACAATTATCGCCAAGCCCAACGCCGAAACCGATGAGCTGACGCTCGCCGACTGGCAGGCCATCGTCGACTTCAACTTGAACGGCACGTTCCTCTTCACGCACGCGGTCATTCCCATAATGAAGCGCCAGAAGAGCGGCAAGATCGTCAACATTGCCTCGATTGCCGGGCGCGGAAAAAGCGTGGCCTCGTCTTCAGCGTATGCCGCTGCCAAAGGCGGCGTGATCGCCTTCACGACGAAGCTCGCTTCGGAACTCGGTCCGCACGGCATCAACGTCAACGCGATCGCACCCTCGATGACGCTGACTGAGCGGATCGGGCCGCGCTTCGAGCAGCAGCCGCCAGAGAAGAAGGCGGAGCAGATCGAGCGCACGCCGCTCCGTCGTATGGCACTGGCAGTCGATCAGGCCAATGTCATCGCGTTTCTCGCCTCGTCTCACGCCGATTTCGTCACAGGTCTCACCATCGACGTCACTGGCGGCCTCTGAGCCGCCGCATTGAACCCTCCGGAGCATCCCATGACCACGTTCGTTCTCATTCACGGTGCCTATCAGGGTGGCTGGATCTGGCAGCGCATCTCGTCACGACTGCGCGCCCAGGGCCACACCGTCTACGCCCCAACCCTCGATGGTTGCGGCGAGCGGAAGTCCGCCATGCGACCCGGCATAACTACGGAAACGCATGGTCAGGAGATTGCCGATCTCTTGTTCTATGAGGACTTGAGGGACGTGGTGCTGGTCGGGACCTCGTCCGGTGGAATGGTCATGGCGGCTGCCGCCGAGCGCGCGCCGGATCGGGTCGCCCGAGTCGTGTTCGCTGATGCACTCGCTCTTTTCGACGGCGAGAAGATCCGCGACATCGTCAAGCGCCCGGCGTCGATTGAGGGCGAGATTGCGATCGGCCCCAATCGCGAGGACGCCGCCGGCCGGCTGTTCGCAGACCTCGACGAGGCCACGAAGAACTGGGCGGCAGACCGCATCACGCTGCATCCGCGGGCCTGCTTCTTCGAGCCGGTGAAACTCCCCCGCTTCTGGGATATGCCGTGGAAGGCCTCCGTACTGTATTGCTCGCAGGCGCCCAATCCCGGCGAAGCCCACATCCGCCGCTCTTGCGATAGGCTGAAGGGGCGGTGGCACGTCATCGACACCGGCCATTATCCCATGCTTTCGACGCCGGACGAGCTGACGCGCTTCATTCTCGACGCCTGACGCAGGCGACGCCGCAGTTGTGCTTTTGATCGTGCTCGTGCGTTCCCGCCTTGAGAGCATGGGGTGTGTCGGACGCTTGCCGCGTCGTACTGGCGTGCTAGGCCTGCTTGGATAGCTACTTGGCACGCGAGTCGCGCATTGGCAGCAGCAGACGTCGATATCCAGTCGTTGATCGATCCCTTGCTCGTGCTTGGGACGGCAGGTGTCGTCGTGCCGCTCGTTCGTCATTTCGGCATCAGCCCAGTGCTCGGCTATCTCGCGGCAGGCGCGATCATCGGTCCGCTGGGCCTCGGTTCACTCAAGTACGAGTGGCCGCTGCTTCACTTTCTCACTATCCGTGATGCTCAGAACGTCGCCGGAATAGCCGAGTTCGGCGTCGTGTTCCTTCTGTTTCTGATCGGTCTGGAGCTGTCGCTCGGGCGCCTCTCGACCATGCGCCGGTTGGTATTCGGGCTGGGCGGCCTACAGGTGGTCATCACGTCGGCGGCCCTGTTCGGCGTTTGTCTGTTGCTCGGGATCGAGGCCGCGGCAGCGCTGGTGCTCGGGCTATGCCTTGCGCTTTCGTCGACCGCGATCGTGCTTGAAGTGCTGTCGCAGAACAAGCGCATGGCAACGACGGGTGGGCGGGCCGCCTTTTCCGTGTTGCTTGCTCAAGATCTGGCTGTGATTCCGCTGTTCCTTTTGATTGCAGTTCTGGGTGCGTCAAGCAATGGCAGCGTGCTCGGCAGTCTTGCGATGGCAATGTTCCAGGCGTCATTGGCACTTCTCGTGATCGTCACGGCCGGACGGTTTCTGCTGCGCCCTCTGCTGCGGCTCGTGGCGGCCTCGGGCGCATCTGAATTGTTCATCGCCGCAACGCTTTTCGTCGTGGTGGGGGCCGGTGTAGCGGCAGCGCTCGCAGGCCTGTCGATGGCCCTCGGCGCGTTTGTCGCGGGCCTGATGATCGCCGAGACCGAGTACAGGAAGCACGTCGAGGCCATCATCGAGCCGTTCAAGGCGCTGCTGCTCGGCGTCTTCTTCTTCACCATCGGCATGCGCATCGACGTCCGGGCTCTGATCAGCGAGCCGTTGGCCATCGGCTTGGCCGTAGTGGCGCTGATCGCTCTGAAAATGACCATTGTGATGGGACTGATGCGGCTTTTCCGACTGCCGCAGCCGGCCATTATGGAGGTGAGCCCGATGCTTGGGCCGGGGGGCGAGTTCGCTTTCGTCGGCATCGGCCTGGCCACCGCGGCAAATCTGGTCGGAGCCAGGGAGGCAGCATTTGCCCTCGCGGTAACGGCACTGGGCATGGCGCTGATCCCGCTTCTCCACCAGTTGGGTCGCAAGGCCGCGGGTTTGATGCAAGAACCGACACACGCCGAGCCGCCGATACCGCCGCATAGCGAGACGGGCCACACCATCATCGTCGGACACGGCCGGGTCGGGCGGATGGTCGCCGAGATGCTCGAGCGCCATGCTCAGCCGTTTCTCGCCACCGACAGTGATCCGGCAACCGTGTCCAGCGAACGGCGTCGCAATCGACCGATATATTTCGGCAATGCCGTGGAGCCCGGCTATCTCGAGCGGTGCGGATTGGCCGAGGCGAAGGCACTCGTTCTTACCATCCATGATCGCAAGGCGATCGACGCGATCGTGGAGCGCGTGCGCGCTGCCTACCCCGGCCTTACGATTGTCGCTCGCGCACGCGACGCAGCGCACGCCCGCCATCTCTATGCGATCGGCGTGACCGATGCCGTGCCCGAGACCATCGAAGCCAGCCTGCAGCTTTCGGAGGCGGTCCTCGTGGGGATCGGCGTTGCCACCGGGCCCGTGATCGCCTCGATCCACGAGCGCCGCGACGAGTTTCGCCACGAGTTGCAAGAGGCGGCGCTTCGCGCGGGCCGAGATGCGGCACTCTCGATTCGTGCACCCACTCGCCGTTGAGAGTGAGGCGTTATCAGCGTCACAAGCCGGACCGGGCCCGCTGCTCGACCCCGATCAGACCCCAGATAATCGCCAGTAGAATGTAGAAGTGCCGCCAATGGTCAGTGTCGATGACAAGGCCCTCGAACACGTTCGCCGCGAAGGAGGCATAGGCGATCAGGAACAGCGGCCGCGTCGCGGTGCCGCGCACAACGTGCGCAAGGCCAGCGGCGAGTGTCGACGCCACGGCTGCGATATAGAGAAGTCCTCCGAGCCATCCGGCGTTGAGAAACATCGAGAGAAAGACGTTGTGCACGTCTTCGGGATGGTAATTGGCGGCGAACTGCTTCGCGCCCAGTCCCAGCGGATTGGTGAGGATCAGGCCGATCGCCTTCTCTTGCCCGCCGAACCGGCCCTGGGGTCCTACGTCGTAGCCTTGCACCAGCGTCGAGCGCTCGGCGAGGAGGCGAGCCACCTCGTCGAGCTGGAGAGCGGCGAGCAGGGCCGCGGCTGCGAGCGCCGCTCCCAGTACAGCCAGAAGAAGGAGACGCGCCCGCGCGGCCGCCGTGCTGAGTGTGATCAGCGTCAACGCGCCATAGAGGGCGAGTGCGACCGCCATGTTGAACCACGCTCCGCGAGAAAAGCTGAGCAGAAGGGCCAGAACCAGAACGCCCAGGCCGGCGAGGTCGAGCAACGGCCACCGCGCCTCGCGATGCAGCACGCGATGACCGAGGTAGAGCATGGCCGGCACGAGGAACGGGCCTAGCACGTTTGGATCTTTGAACGTGCCGGCGGCACGGCCGTGGCGCGTGAAGAGATCGAACGCCCCTGGCGCAAGATTGAAATAACCAACGAGACCGGCGATGGCCGCCACCAGTGCTGCAACGACCCATGCGCCGAGGACGAGGCGCGTGTGCCGTTCCGGATCGAGCGCGATGAACGCGGCAAGCACCAGGAACGCGGCGTAGAGGTAGAACGAGATGGCCGTGTGGCGTGCCGAATCTGCGATGTCCTGAGAGGCGCTCGCAGCGATAAGGGCACCCGCCCCGCAGCCGAGCCAAAGCAGAAGCTGCAGGAGCATCCCCGGTGAATACGTCTGGAGCCCGGCAAGCGGCAGCAGAACCACCAGACCGAGCATTAGGAGATCGACCGGTGCGGGCTCGCTGAACACCACACCCGAGGCCGCGACGGCCAGGAACACGCCGACCCGCGCGAAGCTCGCCAGATTTATCGTCAGGCCGGCATCATTGCCGACTGGCTCGAAGCTGCGTCCGCGGCGTACGGCGATCGTCATCGCAGATGCTCCTCCGGTTGCCGGCTCAGTACGCGTTGTCGGACTTGAGCAGAGCCAGCGGCGTCCGCGCGAGGATGTAGACGTCGAGCAGGAGCGACCAGCTCTCGATGTACTCGAGGTCGGCGGCGATGCGCCCCTTGAGCTTTTCCTCGGTATCCGTCTCTCCGCGCCAACCGCGGATCTGGGCGAGTCCGGTGATGCCGGGCTTCACTTTGTGGCGGGCGAAATAGCCATCCGCGACCTCGTGGTAGAGGCGGTCAGCCGCCTTGGCATGCAGGGCGTGAGGGCGCGGACCGACGAGGGACAGCGTACCCGTGAGCACGTTGAAGAGCTGTGGCAACTCGTCGAGCGAAGTCTTGCGGATGATCCGGCCCACCCGTGTCACGCGTGGGTCACCCTTGGTGACGAGCCGGCTCGCGGTGGCGTCCGATTGCTCGACGTACATGGAGCGGAATTGCCACACGTCGATCAGCTCGTTGTTGAAGCCGAGACGCTTCTGGCGGAACAAGGCCGGCCCCTTGCTGTCGATGCGTACGGCGAGAGCGACCAGGGCCATCACCGGGGCCAGCGCCATGATCGCGAGCGCGGCCACCGTACGATCGAACACCGCCTTCACGAGCTGGTCCCATTCATCGAGCGGCCGATCGAGGATGTCGAGAAGGGGTACGGATCCGACATGGCTGTAGGCACGCGGTCCGAAGCGTAAGGCGCTGGCATGTGCGGCGAGACGGATGTCCACCGGCAGCACCCACAGCTTTTTGAGGATCTCGAGCAGTCGCCGTTCAGCTGTGACCGGCAGCGACAGGATGAGGAGGTCGATGTCGTTGGTTCGGCAGAAAGCGACGAGCTGGTCCACGTTGCCAAGCATCGGATAGCCGGCGAGGCTGTCGGGACTGCGGTCCGTGCCTCGGTCATCGAAGATGCCGGCGATGCGCACGTCGCTGTCCTGGTCGGCCTCGAGACGCGCTACCAGCTCGCCGCCGGCCTCGCCCGCTCCGAACACGACGGCGCGGCGATTGAGGCGGCCGGCATCGCTGAGCCGGCGAATGACAGTGCGAGCAGCAACCCGTACCGCAAAGGTGCTGGCGAGCCCGCCGCCGAGCCACAGCATCAGCCAGCCCCGCGAGAATTCGTCTCCAGCCTTGAGGAGGAACAGGGCGCCGACCAGCAAGCCCAGGGCCGACAGCCAGGCCATCGCGATGCGCCACAAGTGACGCAACGGCGACCTGAGGCTCCCAACCCCATAAAGGCCGATCCGTTCGGACACCACGACGCCGGTCAAGGAAGCTGCCAGGATCGCGATCGGATAATGATTGGTGAGCGCTTCCGCGAGGCCGACCCAGGCGGCGGCCAGGCTGAAGCCGGATAATGCAAGCGCGACCAGCTCCACCCCCCCTGCGACGCCAGCGACGAGCAGCGGAGAAATGCGCCCACTGCGGGAACTGCGAAGCGTGCGGCTCGCGCCGGCCGCAGCGAGGGCGTGCTCGAGAGAAGCGGTGTTGGACGGGCTCTGGGCATTGAACATTGCGGCGTGGCCTGGTTTCGAATGTGTGAACCTGTTGCCGTGCCAGGAGCACATCGCGTGCCAAGCCGAAGTGGTCGGTAATCGTCGAGAAAGATGGGTGTCCGGCTGTTAATGCTGAAGAGGCGTCCCGAAGCGAGACGACCCGAAACGCCGGGCGGCCCACTTGTCCGCAATCGATCAGGCGGCTTTGTGTGCCTGAGTGGCAGGCCTCGACGTAGCCAAAGCCAGACGGTGGCGCGCGGCGTCCTCATAGAATGCGAGGATCCCTTCCGCCATCGCGGAGACCGAGAAGCCGCGCGACAGCGACAGCCTCAGCCGATGAGCCTGATCTCGGGCCAGGTGGGGATCGTCGAGGTGGGCGCGCATGGCGGCGGCCAGCGCGTGGGGATCGTTAGCCGCGATCAGAGGCGTATTCGTGCCGAGCACGATCTCGCGCACGCCACCGACGTCGGTGGCAATCAGAGGCAAACCGGCGCCCGCGGCCTCCAGCGCGACATAAGGCAGGCTTTCTGCCCGCGACGGCATGACCAGGGTCCGGCCGAGGCGAAAAGCCTCACGTGCCGGCAAAACTCCGGCAAATCCGATCGAAGTGGTCAAGCCGCGCGCGGCGACCTCCGACCGGAACGTCTCGGCATCGGGGCCGGCTCCTACGATCGCGACACGGCAGCATCGCTCAGCGACGATCTGCGCGGTCGCCTCGATCAGCAGATCGACGCCCTTGAGCATGCGCAACTCGCCCACGAAAACAAAATCGGCCGCGTCATCGTTTGGAAAAACCGGCTGCAGTTCCTCGGGGCTGATTCCATTGTGGATCACTCTCACCGCACATGCAGGCTCACCGACGTGGGTCGCAAACACGCGGGATGCGTAGGCGCTCTCGAAAAGAATTCCGTCCGTCTTGGTCGCAAGGTGCCTTTCGGCGGCCATGAACAGACGGCCTTTGAGGCTCCGCGGATCGTAGTGCAGGCTGCCGCCGTGAGGCGTGTAGAAAGCCGCAACAGCCAGCCCCCGACGGCGCATGTCCGCTGCGGCCAGTCTGGCATACGCGCCGCCTTTGGCCCCATGCCCATGCAACACGTCGATCCGCATGGCCTCGGCGAGTCGGCGGGTTGCAAGCGTGGCCGTGATATCCGCAAGTCCGGCCTCGCGTGGCATGTCGAGGCGTGAAATGCCGAGCGCGAGATGGCGCTCGAGACCGGCAAGGTGCTCGGCTGTCATGGGATCGCTGGCAGAAGCATCGCAAACGAGACCCACGGCGTGGCCGCGTCGGGCTTGTTCGCGCGCAAGGTCGCGCACGTGGCGAAACAGGCCGCCGACCGGCGCTCTCAGACAATGCAGGATACGATGCTGCAACACGCGACGCCCATTGTTGGAGCGCTTAGAGGAAGCGCTCGTAAACGAGGAGCGTGTCACCGGGCTGGACCACGTAGTCGTCCGGCACGTCCAGCTTCTCGACCAGCCCGTTTATACGGCGCGTGATCTGAATTTTGCGTTGATTGGCCCGTTCGGAATAGCCACCGGCTATTGCAACAGCCGACCGGACCGTCATGCCGTTTACGTAGGGATACTGACCCGCGGTCCGGACCTCACCGAGAATGAAGAAAGGGCGATTTTGTGCGACGTCGACGGTCACCTCGGGATCCTTGACGTACTTTGTGCCAAGCCGCGCCTTGATCGCGGAGTCCAGCTGATAGGTCGTTAGTCCCCGCGCAGGAACGCGACCGATCAGCGGCATGCTGATGGCCCCCCCATGGTCGACGCCATAGAGGCGCGAAAGATTGGGCTGTCCATAGACGAATACACGCAAGCGGTCGCCGGTATCGAGCAGGTAGGGACCGTCCGTGTCGGCGACGGCTTGGGGGCCTCTGAGCGACACTGGCACGATGGTCGGCTCGCTGACGGCATGCAGCGCGATCCCCGAACCGTCCGCGGCGGGGGATGTGATCGCAGCCCATCCGTCGTGGTGCTCCTCGACGGATTGCGCCTCCGTCGCCCACTCTCCGACATGCGCGCAACCGGAGAGAAGGCTCGTGAGGCCGATGGCGGCAAGCAGGGAACGCAACGGCATAGCTCGATCCTCGAACTTACAGGCTCGATCCGACAACTACGCTCGAGGGGTTAAGAAACATTGAGTGCCCGTGCCGAACTGACGAGCTCGAGCCGGGCTTAATGAAATCGTTACGGCCCCCTGTTCAAATCCGGAACACTTGAAAAGGCCCGCAACACTCTCCCAGGCGGGCCCAGTCGACCGGAAGAGCCAATGCGCGCACGCCCCGTAGAGCCTCAGTACGACATCGACATCGGGTCGCTTCCGTCGGTCCTGCGCCGTCGCGCGGGCGTATTGGCGATCGCGGCGGCCGCCGTGGGTTCGCTTACGTACGGCGCGCTGCTGCTCGTGCCGTCGAAGTATTCTTCCGAAACTCAGATCCGGGTCGGGACCGCTGCTGCCGGCGACGGCGGTCGTGGCGGCGGGGCGATCGAGGCGGCCGGTCACCTCGTCGATCGTGAGGCCATCGCCAGCCGGGTGCAGGAGTTGCGCTCCCCTGACCTCGCCAAGCGCCTCGCCAGTGAGCTGAAGCTCAACAGCCGTCCCGAGTTCAACAGCGCGCTCGACGGCAATACGCTTCTCGGGCGGATCACCCGCATGACAGGATTCGGGGGACCGCGGCCGGGCGAGACCGAAGAGGAGCGGGTACTCGCCGCTTATTATCGCGCGCTTCAGGTGTACCAGGTGAAGGACACCCGCGTGATCAACCTGGAGTTCTCTGCCAACGACGGTGAGCTGGCGGCGCGCGCCGCGAACCGCCTGATCGAACTTTACCAGGACCTGCTGCGCCAGCGTGGCGTCACCGAAACGTCCGATACCAACGCGTGGCTGCTCCCCGAGATCGAGAAGCGCACAAGTGAACTCGCCGCTGCCGAGGCCGAGGTCGAGCGATTTCGCTCGACCGCCAATCTTTTTCGGGGCGGAAGCAGTCAATCGTCGGGACTTGCCGAGCAGCAGATCTCTGATCTCGCAAGTGAGCTGACACGGGTCCGCGCACAACGCAGCGAGGTCGAGGCCCGTGCTCAGGCCGCGCGCGAACTCGCCGGACGGGGCGTACCGGACGCCATCCCTGACGTTCAGAAATCACCGGTCATTCAAGGTCTGATCGCGCAACGCGTTCGCGCTGAGCGCGACCTCGCCGAGGCAGCCACGCAGCTCCTCCCGGCACATCCACGCATGAAGCAGCTGAATGCGCACGTTGCGGACATTCGTCGCCAGGTTCAGCGCGAAGCCAGTACCATTGTTGAAGGTCTTGAGCGTGAGGTGAAGGCTCTGGCCCTCCGCGAGCAGCTCCAGCAGCGCACCCTCGACGAGGCCAAGTCGAGGCTTGGCAGAGGGGCCGGCGATCGCGTCCGCCTTGCGCAGCTCGAGGACGACGCTAAGGCGAAGCGGCGTGAGCTCGATGGGCTACGGGAGCGTTACGAGTCAGGTCGTTCTCGCGGCACCTCCAAGGCTGTCCCCGTCGAGATCCAGGTCATCGCGACGGCCCGTCCATCAAGCCGGCCGTCGTCTCCGAATCGGGTGTCGATCGCGGCGCTTGCCGCTGCTGCGACGTTTGTCCTCGGCATGGTCGCCATTGCCTTCCGCGAGCTCCTCTCGGGCGGCGCACGACGGTCTTCCCCGAGGTCCAAGGGCTCGCGATTGGAGAGCGAGGCTACGGTTGGCCAGACAGTGGAGCCGACGCTGACGACGGCGGATGGCCTGCCGGTGCAAGAAGTGCGAGAGCCGGCGTCCGTGCTCGGCAGGTCTAAGACGCGGCAGGTCGAGCAGGTCCAGCCCTCAGCCCAAGAGCATCAGCTGCAAGGCGCGGTCTCGTCGGTTGTCGAGCGTTTGCTCGCCAACTCGGGTGGGCAGGACGGTTATCGTTCGATCGTCGTTGGCAAGGACAGTACGGTTGACGCGCGCCACGAGGCCACGGCCATCGCAAGAAGTATGTCGAGATCCGGACGGCGCGTGGTGCTGGTCGACTGGAGCCTTGACGGCCAGGGCATCTCTGAGGGCCTGGGTGTTGCTTCGGCTCCGGGATTTACAGAGCTGCTAACGGGTACGGCGACGTTCGATGACGTCATCCAGACGATTCCCGATGGCGACGTGCATCTCGTGCCGTGTGGTCGTGCAATGGCCGCGGGCCCAGGTGGCCTCGAGGCGAACCGGCTGAACTTGCTCCTCGATGCTTTGGATGAGGCCTATAGCGACGTCGTCATTACCGGACGTCACGATGCGATTCGAGACCTGTTCCTTGCCATAGAGGGGCGCGTCGATGCAGGCGTCCTCGTGGTTCGGGAGCCGGGCGAGCGCGACGGAACGTCGAAAGCGCTGGCGCAGCGCTTCCTGGGGTTCGATGTCACCGAGATCGACGTCATGCACTTGGTCATCGGAGGCGAATCCGTAGCGAGCGCGAAAAGCGGTATGCGGCGAGGCATGCGGTCGATGTCAGTCAAGCAGCCGGCGGCCTCGATCGGCTGAGATTGTCCCGTCGCTGGCGATCGGTAAGGCCTCGCCAACGCAAGAAAGGCCGCCCATGACAGGCGGCCTTTTCGTCAAGCATCAAAATTCGCTCGAGACTTCAGACCTGCGTCCGGCGCCGGCGCACGGTCGCCCGAACGATCGGTGCGGTCGACGTGCTGTCGTCGCCTGCCGACGTCGCGTCGGACGAGGCGCTGGCGTCTTCCAGTCTCGTCTCTAAGTCGCGCTCTTGATTGACAGGACGCTCGTTCAGAGTCGAGTCGCCGTCGACCGCGTCCGTCTCGCTTTCGCCGTGCCCCCGATCATCGTCGCCCTGGTTGCGCCGGAACCGCTCCTCGCGCTCGAAGCCGGCTGGCCGCGGTGTCCGACCCTGGCGCGCGATCTGTGCCTGCAGCGAATCGATATCGATGAAGTGATCAGCCTGACGTCGAAGCTCGTCC
Source organism: Hyphomicrobiaceae bacterium (assembly GCA_022844225.1). GTDB lineage: Bacteria > Pseudomonadota > Alphaproteobacteria > Rhizobiales > Hyphomicrobiaceae. The sequence continues at coordinate 48,942 of JALHMC010000006.1, forward strand.
GCCACCATCGCCGGCTGTGTTTCGATCGTCGAGATGACGGTCACACGCTTGCCGAGTTGCTGCAGCGCTGCGACCAGGCTGGAGAAGCTTTGCTCGCCCGAAAAGAGAATGATGTGGTCCGCTTTGTCCGCGAGGCGCATGGCATCGACCGCGAGTTCCACATCCATGCTTGTGCGAAAGCGACGCCGCCCGGAAGAATCCGTATATCCACGTGCCGGCTTCGTGACCATCGTGTAGCCATTGTAATCGAGCCAGTCCGCGAGCGGGCGGAAGGTCGAGAACTCCTGGTCCTCCACGATCGCCGTGTAGTATAGAACGCGGATCAGGCGGCCTTGCGTCCGCAAATGCTCGAGCAACTTACGATAGTCGATCTCGAAACCAAGGGCGCGCACGGTCGCGTGCAGGTTAGGGCCGTCGATGAAGGCGAAGGTGCGCTCGCCAGGATGAATACTCAAGTTTCGGTCCTCTCGTATTTGAATAGGAAAGCCGGTCATATAAGTGACACGTACGTGTCCGGCAAGCGCTGCCGGTGGAAACTGAGTTACGCAAATAACGTAAGCAAACCAATGAGCCGGCGTTTTTGAATTGGCTTGCGCAGAATTGCGGCGGCGCCATCGTAGATGTTGGAAGGAAGTGCCTCGTAACCCGTTACGATTGCAAACGGAATGTTTTTTGCGATAGCATCTGCAACGAGATCGTCGGCGAAGTTGTCTGCCAGCGCGAGATCGACCAGGACGAATTGAACTGTGTTGTTTTGGAGTAGTCGCCGGGCTTCTGCGACACTACGGCAGGGACCGATTAGACGCGCCCCCTCTTCCTCCAGCATCACGCCAAGCCGTTCAGCCGCCCAGGCATCGTCCTCGGCAACCAGAACGCGAAGACCCTTGAGCGGGCCTGGTCCGTATCTGATGTCGTCAGAATGAGGCATGTCTAGAGGCAAGCACCGGTCGCTGCGTCACTGTTCGTCCCTCTGGCCGCTCTGCGAGGCAGACCAGTTGGTCTCACCTCGACGCGATCTCTATCAATAATCATCCGTCGTGATGTCACACTAGGCAAGGCTTGTCCCAACGTGTGTGTTCCGGGGTGCAAGCGTCCAAGTCGAGTCTGGTGCCGGAGGAGCTTTGTCAGGGGCGCAGACAAGCAGGACATTTTCTGTTGGTGCAGTGAGCCGCCAGACCAGCCCATCGTGTCGGCCATCGAGCGACACATCCGCGCCGAGCTGATAGGCGGCCATATCGGTCAGCAGCGTGCGGCCGAAGCCGCTGGTGCCTCCAGGTTTGAAGGTCGGACCGCCTGTCTCCTCCCAGCACATGCGGAACTGACCGTCGGAGGCCGGCCCGGCCGCCTCCCAGGACAGGCGGACTTTCCCATTGTCGACGCTGAGCGCTCCATGCTTGCAGGCGTTGGTCGCGAGTTCGTGGATGGCCATCCCGATGATCCGCGCGGCCTCGGGTCTCAGCAGCAGCGCCGGCCCTTCGATCACCAGTCGCTCCCTGATGAGATCTTCGAGATGCGCGAGTTGCGACATCACCAGGGGCGCTATTTCTATGCCTTGCCAGCCATGAGCCACGAGGAGATTGTGACTGGCGGCCAAGCCGGACAATCGCTCGCCCAGCATTTCGGCGAGCTCGCCGGGCCGCGAGCGGCGTGCCGTATGCTCGGCTACCGATTGGACAACTCCCATGAGATTGCGGGTCCTGTGCCCGATCTCCTCCAACATCCGCCGTCGCATCGTCACGTCTTGGATGAAGCCGTGCCACACGAGGCGGCCATTGCGATCGGGCACAGCGCGCGCGTTGACCTCGATCCACGCCGGCCCCCCGACGCTCGACTGCATGGCGAGTTCGAGCCGAGCCGAACCAGGTCCAAGTTCCGATGGAGCAAGCGCCTGCAACAGGGCTTGACGGTCCGCTCCCGTCAACCGCCTGAGGAGCACGTCCGAGTCATCGAGCAACGCCTTGGAGTCGATTCCGAGCAAGCGGCCTGCCGCCGCTGAAACGAATTTGAACTCCGGTCGTCCCTCAGCCAGCCATTCGAGCGAGAACAGCACGCCGGGCGCGCCGTATCCGCGATGGCGGCAAGGCGCATCTCGCTGGCTTTCAAGCGAGCTTCGGCGCGGCGCCGGCCGGCATAGAGGGCCGAGATCGTGAGCGCCGCGATTGAGACCGCCGAAAGCGCCACTTGCGCAGCCATGACCCGCGTTTCGATCGGCACGCGAAGATCACCGTAGCGGCCGATGCCGGACGCGGCAAAAAGCGTCATCAGACAGGCGAGGATGATGATGGCGAGTCCGGGCACGATCGGCTGTGACCTCGCCGAAAGCCAGATCAGGATAGGCAGCAGAGTCGCCCCAGGCGCTAGCGTCGCCCAAGTGCCTTCGTCGAGTCGTAGGGACAGCACATGATAGGCCATCACGGCAAAGACGAGCAGAAGTGTGATGTCGAGCGTCCAATCGTGGCCTTTGACCGGCGTCCGAGCCAGATCGATGGCGGAAACGATCAGGGGCGCCACCACGGCAATTCCGACGAAGTCGGCCGTGAACCAGCTTAGCCAGAACTCCCACCAAGGAGCCGCCGCCTCGCCAACGGTCTTGATGAGTACCACCTTGCCAACAGCGCCTGCCCCCGTCGCAACGGCGGCCGCCGCATAGAGAGCCAGCACCCGTATCACCTCGTGGAGGTCTTCGCGGCGCTTCAGAACGAGGCCGACGAGCCAACCCACGGTGACCCCTTCGGCCGCATTGAGCGCACCCATCCCGACCGCCAGGGTCGGACCGCGCCCGAATCCGAGGTTGAGCAGTACCGTCGCGATGAGCGTCCCGGTTGCGATGGCGCTATAGCTACGCCGTCCGAAGGCGATGACGAGGCCGGCAGAGATCCCTGCTGCCGGACAAAAAAACGAGATCCGCGCACTGCTGTTCAACAAGGCAAGTGTCGCCCAAGCCGCCGCCCCATAGAGAATGCCGCTTGCAAGGACCAGCAGCACCCATTCACGCCGTCCCGGCGAAGCCCAAGGTCGCCGCGGTGAACTCATTCGATACCAGCTGGCCCCGGTCGCGGAAGCGCCCATGCTTGTCCCCTGCCGCTCGTGAACATTAAAGCAACGAACCTCCGACGGCTGCAAGCCATGGCCAGGTGCGAATTGATGAGGTAACGGGCGCTTCAGTCCTACCCGCGTACCGCACCGTCTGGCCCCTTGAGTAGCTGCATGTTAACCGTCTGGAGTGGCCAGAGCGGCGGGAGGCCGTGAGTCGCATGTGCTTTGCATGATCTGCGCAATTGGCAGAGCATGAGACAGGACTGCTCGGAGTTTCGATGAGCCGAAAAACGACTGGCTTGCTGAAGGGGGCGCTGACCGCGCTCCATGTCACCGGGGCGGACCGCCTTTTGGCGCCTCTGACCGGTGGCATCGGTGTGATATTCATGCTGCACAGCGTTCGTCCAAACCGCGCCGACGGTTTCGGACCGAACCGCATCCTCGAGATAACCCCTGAGTTCCTTGACGAGACCATCTCGCTGGTCAAGTCGCGCGGATTTGACGTGCTCTCCCTCGACGACGTGCATGCCCGCCTCCGGGAGGGCGATTTCGACCGCCCCTTCGCCTGCTTCACGTTCGACGACGGCTATCGCGACAACCGAACGTACGCCTATCCGATCTTCCGCAAGCACGGCCTGCCGTTCGCCATCTACGTCCCGAGCGATTTTCCCGACGGCAAGGGCGATCTGTGGTGGATCAAGCTCGAGCTGGCGATTGCGGCGACAGAGACGTTGAGCGCGCGCATCGATGGGGTCGCCGAGCACTTAGAAACGCGCACTCCGGATCAGAAGGACGAGGCCTTCGCGCGAATCTACTGGTGGTTGAGGTCAATTCCGGAGGGCGAGGCGCGGCGTTTCGTGACCGAGCTTTGCGACGCATATGGCGTGGATACAACCAGCCTCTGTCGCGATCTGGTGATGGACTGGGATGAGTTGCGCGACTTGGCACGCGACCCCCTCGTTACAATAGGAGCGCATACACGTCGCCACCTGGCGCTGGCCAAGCTGACGCTCAGCGAGGCGCGGCTCGAGATGGAGGAGAGCGTGCGCCGTCTCGAGCGCGAGCTGAGCCGGCCCATACGCCACTTCAGCTTCCCTTATGGCGACGAAACGAGCGCGGGCGATCGCGAGTTCGAGTTGGCTCGCGAGCTCGGCCTCGATACGGCCGTGACGACACGTAAGGGGCTCATTCATGAGCGTCACGCTCACGCGACGACAGCGTTGCCGCGTCTCTCGCTGAACGGAGACTACCAGAACACGCGATACGTCAAGGTGATGCTCTCAGGTGCCCCGTTCGCGCTCTGGAACATGGCCCGTCGGTGGCGTCCTTCGCCCATGGCGGCGCGCGCGAGCGTTCGCAGCCCCTCGTCGCTCAACGCGCGTACATCCACTTGATGATGAGGCCCGCGACCGGCACCCACGCGAGGCCGGCAATCGCGTAAAAGATGAACTCGGCGACGTGACCTGCCGTCGGCAGGACCATAAGCGCGAGCGATGACGCGGCAAAAACATAGATCGTCACGAAGACGACCAGAGCCATCGTACCCAGAAGCGCCCGGGTCGTCGGGCGTTGTGGCGTCGTCTGCGGCATGGCTGGACCTTTCGGCATGGGAGTGGACGAGCGTCCCGGACGACGACCCTCGGCCGCTTCGGCCGCACCGGATCAGGCCCACTCCTAATGTGGGCGCAGAGCCAATCCAAACGGATTCACGCGGGGCCACGTGTCGCGGCCCCGCGCCGGTAACTCCCGCTAAGCAGGATCGAAGCCGGGACCGTGATACCGGCGCACGGGACGGCCGCGTTCCAGGTTGTCGTGTGCGGCCTGGGACCGTTCGCGATCGCCTAGCGCCTCGATCTCCGCCGCGAGACGAACAAGCGCAGCGAGCCGTTCCAAGGCCAGCGCCTTGTTGCGGCCTTGCGAGCGTTCCTCACGGGCGACGACGACCAAACCGGTCGGCAGGTGCACCGCCCTGACCGCGCTCTCCGTCTTGTTCTGGTGCTGCCCGCCCGGACCGCCTGCCCTCAACGTCTCGAACCTGACCTCGCCCGGTGCAACAGGCCGCGGCGCCTCCGGTGGTGGCCCGAGTTGCACGACACTCACGAACCAGTTTTTCCGCTTGTGGTGCGGTCTCACCGGACTGGGTGACACCCACTGGATGGTTCCGGCCCAGGTCCGAGCCAGAAGCTCCGACCCGTCGCCGTGGAGCACGAGCACCGCCGATCCCGGACCGTGCACGTCCGGAGCCGCCGCATCGACGCAGTCGATGTCGATGCCGAGCCTTACGGCCTCTTGAGTGATGGACCGGCGAACGTGGCCGAGCGCGATCCGGCATTCCGCCGGACCCCGCCCGCTGGTGAGAAGCAACCGGATCATCGCCGCTTCTCCCTGCGCTCACGCCATCCATCGCGCTCTCGCCGCGTCGCATCGCGCGGCACAAGCGCCGCCGCCTTCTTGAATGTGACGAGCGGTCGGAACGTCGCCACCACGCGCGCGAGACCAAGGTCGACGAGATCGCCGATCACGCGCTCGATCGCCTTGTAGGCGTCCGGTGCCTCCTCGACGAGGAGATCGCGGTCGCCGCAGACGACACGGCCACCCCACGGATTGCGCTCGAGGCGGGCGAGGTCCGAGCGCTTCGTCGGAACCCGGCCATGCATCGAGGCACGATCGTATTTGCGGCCCGCCCCGTGCGCGAGCGAGGCGAGAGCCTCGCGGCGCGCGGGGTGGAGGGGCGCGACCAGGTAGGACAGCGTGCCGCGCGATCCGGGGACCGGTACCAGTCCCCTGTCGGACGGCGCCGCCCCCTTGCGATGCAAAGCCCCATGGTCTGTGATCTCGACCATATTGTGGGCGAGATCGCAGATGAGCCTCGCATCCGCACCGGCCGCGACAGCCGCCCGCTCGGCGATGATCCGCCGGTTGAGCCTGGCCCACGCGACGGCCTCGTCATGCCGGCCGAGATAGGTCTTGCCATGGTCGCCAACGGGATCGAGCGTCGCCATGCCGCCCCCGAGATAGCCCTCAAGGATCGCACGGCCCAGCCCCCGCGAACCCGAATGGACCAGCACGAACGCCTGGTCACCGTCGAGTCCGGCCGCCGCCGCCGCTTCCGCATCGACGATCTCCTCGATCGCCTGCACCTCGCAGAAGTGATTGCCGCCGCCGATGCTGCCGAGCGCGCGGTCGAAATCGCTAGCCGCGACGCCGGCTAAGGCCCGCGCTGCCGCTGCATCCCCGTCCCATGGTTGATCGAGTTCGCCGAGACGGTCGGCGAGCTTGTCGATCCGGAGCTTGCGCGCGGCGACGTCGAGCCCGAATAGCCCCATGCCGCAGCCGATGTCAGAGCCGACGAACTGCGGGTAGATGGCATCGCTGAGGATCGCGCAGCCGACCGGACCATATTTGCCCGGGTGAAGGTCCGGCATGCCGGCTACCGCCGTGATGCCGGGTAGGCCAGCGACGTGCTCGAGTTGGCGCGTCGCGGTATCCTCGAGCCAGGATCTGGCCGAGGCGAAAACGTGGATCGGCGCCCGGCCGGCCACGTCAGCAGGATTGCCCATTTGAATACTTTCCATGAGCCGTCACGTCACGCGCTGGCCGAGGGACGAACCCCAGCTCTGGCACGTGCGAAAGCCCAGTGGAGCCGCTAGCGCAGGCTCACGCGGGCTGTTGCCCACAAAGGGCGGCGAGACAGTATGTCATCGAGCCATCTCCCGAAAAACCAAGGGCCATCGTCGCCCCATTCGTTGTTGAACGGTACTCACTTAATACGTCCGAATGATGTCAGCAAGGCTTTCCGAGCGCCCTGCCGCGCCAGCTGAGCGCATTGCGTCGCCGGTGGCCACTCACTAGGTCTCGTGCAGGCAACGGGAAAGGACCTGCGGCGTGGCAACGGTGGCGAGCGGGCGGTCAGACGCGAGCGTGGTCAAGGACGAGGGGGACAATGCCGTCGCGCTATGGTTGGCCATTATCGCGGCCATGGTCGCCCTGACCGCCGTCGTCGGGGCTGCGACTCGCCTGACCGGGTCTGGGCTCTCCATCACCGAATGGCAGCCGATCATGGGCATCGTTCCACCGCTGAGCGATGCCGACTGGCAGACGGCCTTCGCCAAGTACAAGGCTATCCCTCAATACACCGAGATCAATCGAGGCATGAGTCTCGCCGCCTTCAAAACGATCTTCTGGTGGGAGTGGGGCCACCGGCTGATCGCGCGCTCGATCGGCGTGGCGTTCCTGGTGCCGTTTCTGATCTTCCTGGCCGCCGGCCGGATTCCGCGGCGACTGACTCCTCGTCTCGTCGTGTTGTTTCTTCTCGGCGGCCTGCAGGGCGCCATTGGCTGGATCATGGTCCAGTCCGGTCTCGTCGACCGGGTTTCAGTTCACCCGGTGAAGCTGCTCCTCCATCTCGGCTGTGCGGTTCTGATCTTCGCGCTGCTCGTTTGGACCGCGTTCGAGGTCGCAGGCCGCCGAGAGCGCTCTGTGCATTTGCCGACCGTGACGCGGGGCCAAGCGATCGGGGCTTTGGCCGTAGTCGCGCTCGTCTATTTGCAGGTCCTTTCAGGCGCTCTCGTTGCCGGACACAAGGCGGGCCTCACCTACAACACGTGGCCGCTGATGGACGGCCGCCTCATCCCCAACGGTTTAACGACGCTCTCGCCGTGGTGGCTGAACATCATCGACAACATCACGGCGGTTCAGTTCAACCATCGCATGCTGGCCTATCTGGTCGTCGCACTCGGGCTCTGGCAGGCCGCCGTCGTTTGGCGCACGGCCGACGATGAGCGCGTGCGCACGTCTGGCCTTTGGCTCGCCATCGCCCTCGTCGCGCAGATGGCTCTGGGCATCTGGACGTTGCTCGCCTGGGTGCCGGTTTCACTCGGGGTCGCCCACCAGGCGGGTGCGCTCGCAGTGCTGGCCATTGCGATCTGGCACCTTTTCGCTGTCCAGCGGGCACGAGCGGTGTGAACGAGCAATCGGCAACCATTATCGACCGCTGATCATTCGGCGGTGTCGCGTCTTCGCCCTTGACGTCCGCCGCGCGAGCCCGAACCCTTCGCTTGGGGTTGGCCCGAGCGCGAGGTGGACATCATGTCAGACACAGAGCACAAGTCCGGCGGCAAAACGCCTGTCTTCCAAATTCTCGCCGACGACATCAAGGCGATGGGCGTCGAGTGTGTCTTCGGTCTCATGAGCGACGACACGGCGCTTTTCGCCACCGCGCTCGATACTGCCGGCGTCCGCTTCTATGGCACCCGTCACGAGAATGCGGCAATTGCAATGGCCGACGGCTATGCCTACGCGACGGGCAAGCTCGCCATCGCCGTGGTTGGGCGCGGCCCGGCGCTCGCCAACGGATTGCACGCGGCTGTTTACGCCAGCCGCACCAGCTCGAAGCTGGTCATCATCTACGGCGAGGCCGCCACCGTCGGCGCACCGAATGGCCTCGGCCCGGACTACAAAGCCCTCGATGGCGTGGGTGTCCTCCGGGCAGCCGGATTGCGCACGTTCACTGCAACGAGCCCCGAAGGCGCACGCACCACGCTCGCCGATGCGGTTGCGGCGGCCTCGGCCGGTCAGGCCGTCAGCTTGCATCTGCCGACGAACGTCCAACTCGCTGAAATCGACACACCTTCGGGCCAACTCGTGGTGCGCACGCGTCCGCATCAACCGCTGCCCGCCAAGCCGCCGTCCATCGAGGCTGCCGTCGCCGTTTTGGCGAAAGCGAAGCGGCCCCTCATCGTCGCGGGCCTCGGAGCCTACAGGGCCGGGGCGCGCGCGGCCATCGAACAACTGGCGGACCGCATCGGCGCACTCATGGTGACGACCGCGCGCGGCAAGGATCTCTTCCGCGGCAACCCGAGAAGCCTTGGCATCATCGGCTCGTTCTCGCACTCGATCGCGCGGCGGATGGCCGACCAGGCCGATTGCATTCTCGTCTTTGGCGCCGGGTTGAACTTCCTCACGACCAGCTTCGGAGCAGCCGTGCCGCAGGTGCCACTGATTCAGGTCGATGCGGTGCGCGCCAATATCGGGCGCTGGCTTAACGCCGATGTTGGCGTTGTGGGTGACGCTCGTCTCGTTGCCGAGCAACTCCTCGCGGCCGTGCCGGAGCGCCCGATAGCCGATAAGCCCTTCTACGACGCTGCGACCTCGAAGCTGATCGCCGAGTTCCATCCCCAGCAGGATTTCCAACCGCAGAATACGCCGCGCACCATCGATATGCGCACTCTCGGGCTCGAACTCGAGGCGATCCTGCCCCAGGATCGCAACCTCGTCGTCGACGGCGGCAACTTCCTCGGCATCGTGCCGTACCTCTCCGTGCCCGATCCGGGCGCCTTCAAGATGATCGGCGACTTCGCCTCGATCGGACTCGCTTTCGGCGCCGCCCTCGGCATGGCCAAGGCCCGCCCGGATCGCACCACTGTGATGGTGATCGGCGACGGCGGTTTCCTCATGACGATGGGCGACCTCGAGACGGTCGTGCGCGAGGACTTGCCGATGGTGATCATCGTCATGAACGACTGCGCCTACGGAGCTGAGCTGCACTTCCTCAAGCTCCGCCAGCAGCCGGTCGGCAAGTCGGTGTTCCCGGACGTCGACTTCGCGCCGATCGCGGCAGGCTTCGGCTTTGATGCCGAGACCATTCGCACGGTCGAGGATCTGCATCGCATCGCGCCGAAGCTACGAAATCCCGAGGGGCCGATCTTCCTCGACTGCAAGCTCAACGCTGATGTGGCGGCGCCGTTCATGAGCGAGTTCGCTCATTTCGAGGGCCAGCACTGAGCCCGCATTGAGCGGGCCACCCGCAGCGGCGCTTGGCAAATGTCAGCCGTCGCGCGACCTTGAGTTCATTCAACCTGCATCACCTGAGGACAGCCTCTATGAAGAATCCTTTCGATCTCACTGGCCAAGTCGCCGTCGTGACCGGCTCGAGCAAAGGCATCGGGCGCTCCATCGCCGAGATCATGGCCGCCATGGGCGCCAAGGTCGTGGTGTCGAGCCGCAAGGCGGATGCCTGCGAGGCCGTCGCCGACGGCATCCGAAAGGCCGGTGGAGACGCCACCGTGATCCCCTGTCACATCGGCCGCAAGGAAGACTGCGAGGCACTGGTGAAAGGTGCGGTCGCCAAGTATGGGCGCATCGACGCCATGGTCTGCAATGCTGCGGTCAATCCCTACTTCGGGCCGCTCTCGGGCATCTCCGACGAGCAGTGGGATAAGATCATGGAGAGTAACATCCGCTCGAATCTCTGGCTCGCCAACCTGACGGCGCCCGGCATGGCCGAACGCGGCGGCGGCACCATCACCATCGTCTCCTCGATTGGTGGCTTGAAGGGTTCGGCCAAGCTCGGCGCCTATGCCGTCTCGAAAGCGGCCGACTTCGGCCTTGCACGCTCGCTCGCCGTCGAGCTGGGCCCGAAGAACATCCGCGTCAACGCCATCGCCCCAGGCCTCGTCAAGACGGACTTCGCCCGTGCGCTCTGGGAGGACAAGGCCAACCTCGACAAGCGGCTCGAAAACTCGCCGTTGAAGCGCATCGGCGATCCCGACGACATCGGTGGTGTCGCAGCCTTCCTGGCCTCGAAAGCCGCGTCCTTCATTACCGGCCAGGTCATCGTCGCAGATGGCGGTGTGACGATCGCTTAATCGAGCGATCGAGTATCTCTGGCGGCTGGACAGGACGCGCCGCTGGCTCCAAAGTGTTGACTGTCCGAGATCGCTCGTCAGAGGCGGCAGGACGGTCAACAGGGAGGAATAGGCGTGAAGTCCACGAACGCCCGAGCTGCGTCGGCAGCTCTGCTCGCGATGGCAAGCCTCGTTTCCGCCGGCCCCGTCGCAGCCGATACGTCCCGTCGAAACCCATGGCGCTCACATCTGACCGGCGGCGCAACAGACGCCGCCTCGCGGTTGTGAAGCGAATTGGTTTCGGTCGGTGACCCGGTGGACAATGCAGACAGCAGCCTGCACTTTGCCGCCCCCGTAACACAGACACACCATTCCTGTGATGGTGTGCCCGTCGTTACCCGAAGAAGCCCTTACTTGGAGATTGCAGAGTGAGAAGACAATGGAAGGCCGTCGTCGCGGCAACTTCGATGCTCGCGTTCGCATGCTGGTCGGCCGTCGGCGTCGTTGCCGATACTTATCCTTCGAAGCCCATTACCCTGATCGTGCCGTGGCCGGCCGGCGGGTCGACCGACATCACCATGCGCGCCATGGCGGATGCTGCGAGTAAGGATCTCGGTCAGCCCGTCGTGGTCGAAAACAAGGCGGGTGCCTCCGGCACGCTGGGCCCTGCGACACTGCGCGCGGCTAAGCCTGACGGCTACACCATCTCCCAGATCCCGATCACGATGTTCCGCTTGCCGCTGATGAAGGACAAGAAGGTCACTTGGGATCCGATCAACGACTTCACTTACATCGCTCACCTGTCCGGTTACACGTTCGGCGTGACGGCCAAGGCTGACGGACCCATCAAAAGCTGGGCCGATCTCATCAGCTATGCCAAAGCAAACCCCGGCAAAGTGACTTACGCGACCCCCGGTGCCGGTAGCTCGCTGCATCTCGGCATGGAGCAGATCGCGGCCAAGGCTGGCATCCAGCTCACGCATGTGCCCTTCAAGGGCGGCGCGGAAACGAACGCCGCTGTCCTGGGCGGCCACACCATGCTGCAGGCGGATTCGACCGGCTGGCGTTCTCTCGTCGACTCCGGCGAGCTCCGCCTTCTCGTGCTTTGGACCGAGAAGCGCTCGAAGTTCTGGCCTGACGTGCCAACTCTGAAAGAGGTCGGTATCGATCTCGTCTTCGACAGCCCTTGGGGCATTGCCGGCCCGAAGGGGATGGAACCGGCCATCGTCAAGCGTCTGGATCAGGCGTTCAAGAAGGCCCTCGAGGACAAGAAGGTCGTCGAGATGCTCGACAGCTTCGTCTTCCCGGTCCGCTACGCCGATCAAGCGGGCTATTTGAAGATCATCGAAGAAGTCCAGAAGACCGAGAAGGAAGGCCTGGAGAAGATCGGTTTGGCAAAGTGACCTGAAGACGAGCGATCGCGGCTTAAGCGGAGGAAAACATGCCCTTGCGTCGAACTATGACGAAGCTTCTCGCAGCAGCCGCGATCGCGGCGTTTACGAGCCTTCCGCTTGCGCTCTCGGTGGCGCAGGCGGACACGTTCCCGTCGAAGCCGATCACGCTCATCGTGCCTTGGAACGCGGGAGGCTCGACAGACCTCTACTTCCGTGCGCTGGGCGAGGTCGCCAGCAAGGAACTCGGCCAGCCGATCGTGATCGACAACAAGACCGGCGGCACCGGCACGCTCGGTCCCGTCAATATGGCGCGGTCGGCCAAGCCTGACGGTTACACGCTGTCGCAGATCCCGGTGACGGTGATGCGGCTGCCGCTTATGTCGAAGCGCAACTGGGATTCGCTAACCGACTTCACCTACGTCATTCACCTCACTGGCTACACCTTCGGCGTCACCACCAAGTCCGACAGCAAGTTCAAGACCTGGAAGGACGTTGTCGATTACGCCAAGGCCAACCCAGGCAAGATCACGTACGCGACGACAGGTCCTGGCGGCTCGCTGCATATCGGCATGGAGCAGATGGCCGCCAAGGACGGGATCAAGATGACCATGGTGCCGTTCAAGGGCGGTGCCGAGACCAACGCCGCGGTGCTCGGCGGCCACGTCGATCTGCAGGCCGATTCCACGGTATGGGGCCCGCTCGTCGATGCCGGCGAATTGCGCCTCCTCAACGTATGGACTGAGAAACGTAACAAGCGCTGGCCGGACGTCCCGACGCTGAAGGAACTCGGCTATCCGTTCGTCTTCGACAGTCCCTTCGGTATCGCCGGTCCGAAAGGCATCCCGGCCAATGTCGTGGAGAAGCTGCACCAAGCCTTCAAGAAGGCGCTGGCCGATCCCAAGGTGCAGGAGATCATGGACAAGTACGACTTCACCGAGCGCTACATGAACCCGGCGGACTACACGAAGTACGTGGCCGAAATCGTCGAAAGCGAGAAAGAGGCCGTCGAGCGTCTCGGCCTCGTCAAGAAGGACTGACACCGCCAATCCAATCCATGCGTCGACAGAATGCGGAGGTCGCGGAACAAGCGACCCCGCGAGGAAACCCCGGGAGCAATGCCGTGAAGCGCAGAGACGTCGTCAAAGGGCTGGGGGCCGCGCTTGCGGCGCCTGCGCTCATCTCGAAAGCCGCAGCGCAAGGCGCAGCCGGTTTTCCTTCGAAGCCGATCACGATCATCATGGGATGGCCGCCCGGCTCCGGTCCGGACGTATGGCATCGTTCGCTCGCAGATGCGATGACGCGCATCCTTGGGCAACCGGTCGTCGTTGAGAACAAGGCAGGCGGCGGCGGAACGATCGGGCCGGCGCACATGGCCGCCAACGCCAAGCCCGACGGCTACACGATCGCCCACATTCCGATCACCGTGCTGCGCTTTCCCGTAATGCGTAAGGTGTCGTGGGATCCGCTGAAGGATTTCAGCTGGATCGTACACATGTCGGGCTTCCAGTTCATCACTGCCGTCAGGGCCGACAGCCCAATCAAGACCAAGCAGGAGATGATCGCCTTCGCCAAGGACAACCCAGGTAAGCTCACCTATGCCTCGCCGGGCTCTGGGACGTCGCTCCATATCGGCATGGAACTCATCGCCAAGCATGCCGGCGTGCAGTTCACGCATGTGCCGTTCAAGGGCAGCATCGAGTCGGTTGCGGCGCTCGAGGGCGGTCACGTCATGGCCATGGCGGGCGGCTCGGAAGCATACCCGATGGTCGCGGCCGGCAATATCCGAGCGCTGGCCGCCTGGACGGACAAACGGCTCCCGAGCCTGCCGGACACTCCGACGTTGCAAGAAGTCGGCTTGCCGTTCGTCTTCGACAGTCCCTACGGAATGGCTGGCCCCAAGGGCATGGACCCTGCCATCGTGAAGATCCTTCACGACGCGATCAAGCAGGCCATGGAGGACCCGAAGACCATCGAGGTGCGCAACCGGTTCAACATGCAGGATCGGTACATGGATACGGCGACATATGCGCGGTTCAATGCGGAGTTGTTCGAGAAGGAGAAATCTTATCTCGAGTCGATCGGGCTCGCGCGGAAGGACTGATGAGCGATGCGCACGAACTGAAAGATAATGTCGGTGGAGGCTGTGGCAACAAGCAGCCCCGCCTAGTCGCACGGGAGAACCACATGCGACGCAGAAAAATCATCAAAGGCGTGGCGGCGACGCTCGCGGTGCCAGTGCTCGTGTCAAATGCAGCTGCCGAGCAAGTCGCCGAGCCGAAGGCGCAGGTCGAAGCTCGGCCTCGCGTGTAAAAACTAGAAACTGGAGTTGAGGGGAGCAGCGCGATGCAGAACCAGACAAAAGGGCTCGCCAACGCGGAGCTGTGGGGCGGTATCGCATGGTTGGCACTCGGGCTGTTCGTCACTTGGCAGGGATGGACGCAGGGATTGGGCGTGCTTTCCGAGCCCGGCTCCGGCTTCGCCGTTTTCTGGTGCGGCGTCATCATGTCCGGCCTGTCCGCCACCATCGTCGCCACGGCGATTAGACAGGGTGGACCGCCACTGAAATCTCTATGGTCCGAGACGCGATGGCAGAAGGTCCTGCTGGTGATGGGTCTGCTGTTGCTGTTCGGCTTCTTCTTCGAGCAGATCGGCTTTATCCCGAGTTCGCTCGTACTATTGCTCGTACTGATGCGGTTCATCGACCCCGTGCCGTGGTGGCAGGCGATCACCGTTTCGTTCGGCGCCGTGCTCGGCGTCTGGTTCCTGCTCGCGAAATTCTTGAAGATCCAGCTTCCCGCCGGCGTCCTCGCGCCGTTGCTCGGGTGAGGTAAGTCAAATGGACGTTGTTGCCAGCCTCGCCCACGGCTTTTCCGTCGCCCTTCAACCTTACAACCTGCTCGCTTGTTTCGCCGGCGTCTTCGTCGGCACCCTGATTGGCGTGCTACCGGGCATCGGTCCCGTCACAGCGATGGCGTTGCTCTTGCCCGTCACGCTGTCGGCACCGCCCGAGGCTGGCATCATCATGATGGCCGGCATCTACTACGGCTCGATGTATGGGGGTTCCACCACCTCGATCCTGGTCAACATCCCTGGCGAAGCGGCCTCCGTCGTTACCTGTCTCGACGGCCACGAGATGGCCAAGCAGGGACGTGCTGGCCCCGCTCTCGGCATTGCGGCGCTGGGCTCCTTCTTCGCGGGCACCGTGGCGATCGTCGCGCTGATGCTGGTCGCTCCGACTTTGGCGCGCTGGGCCTTGAAATTCGGGCCAGCGGAGTATTTTAGCCTGATGGTGCTGGGGCTCACCCTGCTGAGCTTCCTGACCCACGGGTCGATGGCCAAGGCATTGCTGATGGCATCCGTCGGTATCGTGCTCGGGCTGATCGGCACGGATGCGATCACGGCCGAGGAGCGCCTCACATTCGGCCGGCTCGAACTGCTCGACGGTGTCGGGATCGTGCCGGTGGTAATGGGCCTTTTTGGTGTTGCCGAGATTCTCTCGAACCTGGAGCGCAAGATCTCCCGAGAAGTCATCAAGGCCCGGATTGGTAGTCTCTGGCCAACGCGTGAGGATTGGCAGCGCAGTGTCGGCCCAATGACGCGAGGCACCTTGCTCGGCTTCTTCGTCGGCACATTGCCGGGTGGCGGCGCGGTGATCTCCTCGTTCGCATCGTACGCTCTCGAAAAGCGCATTTCAAAGACGCCGGAGCGGTTCGGCAAGGGCGCCATCGAGGGAGTCGCGGGTCCTGAGGCAGCCAATAACGCGGCGGCCGGCGGCGCCTTCATTCCTCTGCTCACGCTCGGCATCCCCCCGAACGTCATCCTGGCGTTGCTGCTCGGCGCCTTCATCATTCACGGCCTGCAACCCGGCCCGCTTCTGATGGTCCAGAAGCCCGATGTGTTCTGGGGAATTGTTGCTTCGATGTACATCGGCAACGTCATGCTGCTCGTACTGAACATGCCTCTGATCGGCATGTGGGTGCAGGTGCTCAAGGTGCCGTACCCGCTCCTCTTCCCACTCATCCTGATGTTCTGCATCGTCGGCGTGTTTTCCTCGAACGCCGCTGTCTTCGATGTCTTCGTGATGGTGGTGTTCGGGGCTATCGGCTACCTGATGCGGAAATTCGGCTATGAGCCGGCCCCGTTGGTCCTGGCCTTCGTCCTTGGACCGCTCCTCGAGAACAACCTCCGAAAAGCGCTGATCCTGTCGCGCGGCGATTTCTGGACGTTCGTCGAGCGGCCCATCTCGGGTACCTGCCTTGCGCTCGCGGTGCTGATGCTGCTCATACCGCTGCTGCCGTCGCTCGCAAGAAAGCGCGAAGCAATTGCGCTGGATAAGGACTGATCCGGCGCCCCGTTTGATGGTTTGTGCGCCCGGCCATTGCACGGCGGGCGCACCTGCCGTTGAATGGACCCAGGACGCGATAAGATCCGAAGGTTCGACCAGGAGATCCCCATGGACCTGCGCTTCAGCCCCGAGGAAGTGGCCTTTCGAGAAGAGGTCAGGACCTTCTTCCAGACGCAAGTGCCGCTCTCGATCCGCCGAAAGGTTATCGAGGGTCGCGAGCTGACCAAGGACGACATCGTCACGTCGCACAAGACGCTGCACAAGCGCGGCTGGGCAACGCCGGGCTGGGCGAAGGAGTGGGGTGGCACAGGATGGTCGCCGATCGAGTTCTACATCTTCGGCGAGGAGATGCAGATGAATGGCGTACCGTCACCCGTCGGCTTCAATGTCACCATGCACGGCCCCGTGCTGATCCAGTTCGGCACCGAAAAGCAGAAGAAGCACCACCTGCCGCGCATCGCCGCCTGCGATGACTTCTGGTGCCAGGGCTTCTCCGAGCCGGGCTCGGGTTCGGATCTCGCCTCGCTGAAGACGACCGCGGTGAAGCAAGGCGACCACTACATCGTCAACGGCCAGAAGATCTGGACGACTCTGGCGCAATACGCCGATTGGATTTTCTGCCTGGTGCGCACCGACCCGGGCGCGGCCAAGAAGCAGCTCGGCATCTCATACCTGATGATCGACATGAAGACGCCGGGCATCACCACGCGCCCGATCATCACGATGGACGGTGGGCGTGAGGTGAATGAGGTGTTCTTCGACAACGTCAAGGTCCCTGTCGAGAACCTCGTCGGCGAAGAGGGCCGCGGCTGGGATTGCGCCAAGTACCTGCTCGGCAACGAGCGCACCGGCATCGCCCGCGTCGGCACATCGAAAATGCGCGTCGCCCGCATCAAGGAGCTGGCCCGCATCGTTCCTTCCGGTAATGGCTCGCTGATGGACGACCCGCAGTTTGCCGAGAAAGTCGCCATGGTCGAGGTTGAGCTGAAGGCGCTCGAGATGACGCAACTTCGCATCATCTCCGAGGACCGGAAGTCGGGTCGCCGCGGCAAGCCGAACCCGGCCTCGTCGATCCTGAAGATCAAGGGCTCCGAATTGCAGCAGGCGACGACCGAACTCCTGATGGAAATCGCCGGCCCGCTGGCGCTGCCCTACGTCAACCAGGATCCCGACGACATCGGCCATAACGAGGGTCCGGTCGGCGTAGATTGGGCACTGCCGACGGCGCCCGCGTATTTCAACAACCGCAAGGTCTCGATCTACGGCGGCACCAACGAGATCCAGCACAACATCATCGCCAAGGCGGTGCTGGGGTTTTGAGTGAGGTGTACCCGTCGACGCCGAAACCGCATTGAAAAGAAGTCGGGAGACGACAGCAATGGCGAACAAGGCATACTGGATATTCCAGATGAACGTCTCGGACCCTGAAGGCTACAAGGCCTACCAGGAGGCGGCAGGGCCTCTCGTTGCCAAGTACGGCGGGCATTTCATCGTGCGTGGAGGGCGTAGTGCCGTGGTCGAGGGCAGTGTCCCCGGCCGCACCGTCATCTTGGAGTTCAAGGATTACGAGACGGCGCTCGCCTGCTGGAACTGTCCGGAATATGCCCACGCGAAATCGCTTCGCACGCCATATGCCGCCGGATGCGTGGTTATCGTCGAAGGCTACGATGGCTCTCAGCACCACTAGACCAGCGCCGACCCGGGCGGCGTTCTCGACCGAGAGCATGATCCGCGGATTCAATCAGTTGGGCGCTGACCTCCCTACCGGGGCTCGCGCCGCGATCGGGGCGCTTCGCCAATGAGGCCGGCGCTTGGGATGAAAGGAGCCGAAACGCTCGATGTCTAGGCCGCTCGCAGGCAAGGTTGCCCTGGTCACCGGTGCTGGTCGCGGCATCGGCCGCGCCATCGCCATCGGTTTTGCGGAGGCGGGCGCTGCGGTTTGCTGCTCGGCTCGCACGGCAAGTGAGATCGAGGCAACGGCCGCGACGATCAGGGCGCAATCAGGCGCAGCGATGGCACATGCCGCCGACGTGACTGACAGGCTCGCTGTCGAGGCCCTCATCCGGGCGACGGTCTCGAAATTGGGCCGGCTCGACATCGTCGTCATCAACGCGGGCATCAGTACCGGCCGGGGAGCCGTTGCCGACAGTGACCCGGACGGCTGGCGCGCCACGATCGACGTCAATCTCATCGGTGCCTACTATTGTGCCAGGGCAGCCGTCCCCGCGCTCCGGCACGGCGGCGGCGGCAAGATTATCATGATCGGGTCCGGGATCGGGCATCGTGGGACGGCCGGGAACTCGGCCTATGCATGCTCCAAGGCCGGATTGTGGATGTTGACGCGGGTTCTGGCGCAAGAACTCGCCCCTGACCGGATCAGCGTCAACGAGCTGATTCCCGGCCCTGTCGACACCGGTCTCCTCCCGTCTGATCCGGCGGGACGCGCATTCATGGGCGAGAGTGAATGGCTGAAACAGCCGGAAGATGTCGTGCCAATGGCGCTGTTCCTAGCGACGCAGCCTGCCGTTGGCCCCAGTGCGCAGAGTTTCAGCCTCATGCGACGGGACAAATGACAAGTCCGCAGCGCGCGCCCCGCCCTCGATCACCCATCCCGCGATAGTACAAGAGCAACAGGAGCATTCAGTGGACCTCGAACTCACCGACGACCAGCGCCTCCTGAAAGACAGCGTCAATGGCCTGCTCACGCGCCGCTATCCGGATGTCGTTAAGACCCGTGCCGAGATGGCGAAGGAGCCGGGCGGATATAACGCCACCGGTTGGAAGGAATGGGCGGAGCAGGGACTCACTGCGATTCCCTTCGCCGAAGACGACGGCGGCCTCGGCCAGGGGCCCGTCGAGATGGCACTCGTTGGCGAGGCGATCGGCCGGACACTGGCGCTGGAGCCGTTCCTCGCGACGGTCGTACTGGGTGGTGGTGCGATCCGCCATGCCGCAACGGCCGATCAGCGAGCCCGCCTCGTACCCGGGATCGTATCTGGCGATCTGACCCTCGCGCTCGCCCATCAGGAGAAGCAGTCGCGCTTCGACCTTTTCGACGTCGCGACGACGGCCAAGCCGGACGCCAGCGGTGGCTACGTTCTCGAAGGCGAGAAGATGGTCGTGCTGAACGGCGACAGCGCCTCGAAGCTGATCGTCTCGGCCCGTACGGCGGGGGACCGGCGCGCGAAGGATGGCATCGGGCTTTTCCTCGTCGATCCCAAAGCGACGGGCGTTTCTATTCGCGGCTACGCAACCCAGGACGGACGCCGCGCCGCCGATATTTCCCTGTCGAGCGTCAAGGTCGCGAAGGACGACGTTTTGGGTGACCCTGCCAAAGCCCTGGCCGCACTCGAACGCACGGCCGATGAGGCCATCGCCTTCCTCGCTGCCGAGGCGGTCGGCGCCATGGAGGTGCTGCACGAGGCGACGCTGGAGTATGCCAAGACGCGCAAGCAGTTCGGCGTCGCGATCGGCTCGTTCCAGGTGATCCAGCACCGTCTCGTCGACATGTTCACGGCCCTCGAGCAGGCGCGCTCGATCGCGATCTACGGGTCCATGATGGCTGGCGAGGACAATGCCACCGAGCGCCGCCGAGCCATGCACGCGGTCAAGGTGCAGATCGGCAGATCGGGAAGGCTCGTCGGCCAGGACGCCATTCAGTTACATGGCGGCATCGGCATGACCAGCGAGTACAAGGCCGGCCACTATTTCAAGCGGCTGACCATCATCGAGCTCAGTTTCGGCAACACCGATCATCACTTGCGCGAGCTGGCCCGCATGGGCGGTCTGATCGAAGCCTCGAAGCCGGCGGCGTAGCGGTTACCTTACAGAACGGCTGCGCGCGCCCGTGGCTGACCTCCGGATCGGCGTTCACGACGGGGCCGCGATCGGATGGCGTCTGATCGCGATAAATGCGATAAGCACGCGACATAAACTAGGGAGAGAAACATGAGCGCGCCTATGCTGCGTCTCGGTTTGTCGCTGGCGCTGGCGGCGAGCATCGCTGCGCCGGCATCGGCACAGACGCCAAAGTCGGGTGGTACGCTGACCTATGCCGTGACAGCCGAAGCGCCGACCTTCGACTGCCATGCCACGACCACCTACGCGGCCATTCATATTCTGGCGCCGCACTATTCGTTGCTCGTCAAGATCGACCAGCAAGATTACCCAAAGGTCAAGCCGGACCTCGCCGAGAGCTGGACCGTCTCGCCGGACGGGCTCGTCTATACGTTCAAACTGCGCCAGGGCGTCGTATTCCACGATGGCGCGCCGCTGACGTCTGCTGATGTCAAAGCGAGTCTGGACCGCATCAGGAAGCCGCCGGAGGGAGTGGTCTCGGTTCGCAAGGCGGCGTTCGAGGATATCGCCGACATCACTGCGCCGGACCCGCATACGGTCGTGATGACGCTGAAAGCGCCAGACCCGCAAATTCTTGATCTGATCGCGTTGCCCTTCAACTGCATCTACAGCGCCGAAAAGCTCGCGGCCGATCCGCAGTTTCCGGCGAAGAACATTCTCGGCACAGGACCGTTCGTCGCCTCGGAGCATGTGGCCGGTTCACATTTCACAGGCAAGCGCTTCGACAAGTATTTCGAGACGGGCAAGCCCTACCTCGACGGCTTCAAGGCGCTGATGATGAAGGCGGCGGCGCTCGGCCCCGGTTTCCAGGGCGGCCAGATCCAGGCCGAGTTCCGCTCGATCACACCAGCAGAGCGCGAGCGGCTGTCGACCGCTATGGGCAGCAAACTGGTGACCTCGGAGAGCCCGTGGCTCTGCAAGGTCGAGATGATGTTCAATACGGAAAGGAAGCCATTCGACGACGTTCGCGTACGCCACGCGATCAGTATGGCACTCGACCGCTGGAGCGGCTCGGATGCGCTGTCGAAGATTTCGATCATGAAAGCAGTGGGTGGACCGCTGCGTCCCGGCAACGTTTATGCGCTGCCGCCAGAGGAGCTTGCCAAGCTGCCAGGCTTCCGCCGGGATGCCGAAGCGGAGCGAACGGCCGCGCGCAAGCTGCTCGATGAAGCTGGCGTCAAGGATCTCAAGTTCAAGCTGACGAACCGCAACGTCAGCCAGCCGTTCACGCCGGCCGGCGTCTACGTGGTCGACCAGATGCGTCGCATCGGAATCACGGCCGAGCACGTCCAGATGGACGTGAGCACCCAGAAGAAGTCTATAGCGGCCGGCGATTATGACGTCGCACTCGACGGCTTCTGTGGCGACAACGAGGACCCGCGTCCCGTGCTCCTCGCCTATCTCTCGAAAAGCCGCAGTCCGCGCAATATGACCCGTAACGAGGCACCTGAGGTCGACGCCCTGTTCGACAAGTACAAGGCTGCCAAGACAGCCGACGAGCAGAAGGCGATCGCCTTCGACGTACAGAGGGCCATTATCAATGGCTCCTATAGCGTGCCGGTGCTCTGGTACAACCGCATCGTCGCCCATACCTCAGAGGTAAAGGGCTGGAAAATCACCCCGAGCCATTTTGTTGGACAGAACCTCGCCGACGTCTGGCTCGACAAGTAGATCCGGCAGAGTGACGCGTGGCGCAACGGCAGTGGGTGCGCCACGCGAAAGAGAGGCTGAATGATCCCCATTTCCGCCATTCAGAAGACCGCCGAAGCATTGATGGCCAAGGCCGCCATCGAGATTCCGGACGACTACCTCGGCGGCTTGCGGGCGTGCGCCAATTCCGAGAAGGGCGATCTTTCCTCATTCGTCATTCAGGCGATGCTTGAGAACTACGAGGCCGCCAAGGAGGATCGCCGCGCCATGTGCGGCGATACCGGCGTCCCGCGGTGGTACGTGAAATTCGGCAACGACGCCCGCGTCGAGGGCGGCCCCGTCGCACTCGAGGCAGCATTGCGCCGAGCGACCGCGCGCGCCACTCAGGACGTGCCGCTGCGCCCGAACCGCGTGCACCCCCTCTGGCGCACCGATCACAACAACAACTGCGGTATCGGCGCGCCCGAGATCGAATACGCCTTTCACCCCGAGGGTGACTGGATCGACCTCGTGACCGTGCACAAGGGTGGGCTCTTCGGCACCGACTACCGGATGCTTTTTCCGGGTGACGGCATCGAGGGCATTAAGCGGTTCTTCCTCGACACCTGCATTGCCTTCGGCAAGCGCGGCCTCGCCTGCCAGCCGGCGATCGTCGGTATTGGCCTCGGTGGCTCGAAGGACATCTGCTCGGTCTTGGGCAAGCAGGCGGCGTGTCTCCGCGTGGTCGGCTCGAAGAACCCGGACCCGAAAATCGCCGCACTCGAGGACGAGCTGAAGGAACTCGGCAACTCGATCGGCATGGGCGCCATGGGTTTCATGGGCTCGTCCATGGTCGTCGCGGCCCACATCGAGGTCGGCTATTGCCACACCGGCGGCATGCCGATGAGCGTGCACATGTTCTGCCTGTCATCGCGTCGCGCTGTGGCGCGCATTTTCGCAGACGGCCGCGCCGAGTTCCGCACCGATCCAGAGTGGTTCACGGACTACTCCCGGCGTTCCACCGTAGAGTGGGAGACGCCGGGCGCGGGGGCGCAGGCGGCAGAGTAGAAGCGTCCCCCATCAGCCGAGCCAGAGGTAGGCCTTGGCCAGCACCACATAGCGCAGCGTCTTGGCGATGCCGACGAGCGTGACGAAGATCAAGAACCGCTCTCGCATGACGCCGGCTGCGACCGTGATGGGGTCGCCGATGATCGGCACCCAGCTCAGCAGCAACGACCAGCGGCCGTAGCGTGCATAGCGTGCCTGCGCTTTGGCTAGACCCACTTCCGAGACCGGAAACCAGCGGCGGCCCTTGAACCGCTCAAGGCCGCGCCCAAGCCACCAGTTGACGACCGAGCCGAGCACATTCCCGACGCTCGCGACAGCCACGAGAGCCCATGCCGAATGGCTTCGCTGGGCCAAGAGAGCGACGAGAACACTTTCTGACTGCGCCGGAATGATCGTGGCCGCGAGAAATGCCGCCGCGAACAGGCCCACATAGACTGTGACCTCCATGGCTGGTGACCTGATGACCTCGCTTGCCCCGGATCTTCTCCTATCGCATCCTCAGCTCCGTGACGACGCCCCTCGTGATCACAGGAGCCCGCCCGTGTCCCTTCCTATGCCCCCGCGCGGCGTCGTGCCGCCGATGACGACCCCGTTCGCGAAGAACGGCGACTTGGCCCTCCAGCACCTGAAGGCACAGGTCGATTGGCTCGTGGCAGCCGGCTGCACGGGCGTTGCCGCAGGCGGCTCGACCGGCGAAGGCCACACCCTCGACCGCGAGGAGTATCGTGACCTGATCGCCGCCGCGACGGAGGCCGCTGCGGGACGTATCCCGGTGGTCGCCGGCATCATCGTCGACTCGACGCGCGATGCGATTTTGCGCGGCAAGATCGCCAAGGATACGAAGGGCGTGTGCGCGCTTCAGGTGACGCCGGTGCATTATCTGTTCCGGCCAACCGACGATGCGATGGTCGATCATTTTCGTGCCATGGCGGCTGAGACGAATATGCCGATCATCATCTACAACGTGATCCCGTGGAGCTACCTCTCGCCGGCGCTGCTCGTGCGGATCATGACGGAGGTGCCGCTGGTCGTCGGCGTCAAGCAGTCGGCCGGCGATCTCAAGCTGTTCGCCGATCTGATGCTGATGGCGCCGGAGAAATGCATCTATTCTGCCGTCGACGCGCTGCTCTACCTTTCGTATGCGCTCGGTGCCTACGGTTCTATCGCGGCGCTGCCGGCTGCGGCCCCGCATGCCTCGGTGAAGGTCTGGGACGCGGTGCAGAAGGGCGATCACAAAACGGCGCTCGATCTCCACAAGAAGCTGCTCGTCCTCTGGAATGCGATGATCGCCGATAATCTCCCGGCCGCAACCCGGTATGCGCAGGAGTTGCAAGGCCTCCCAATGGGCACCTTCCCGCGCGCGCCGATGCCTATTGCAACCGAGCAGCAACGTGTGGCCATCAGGAAAGCGCTCGATGGGCTGGGGGCGTTGCGCTGACGCACCGGGTTCGGGGCGCTGCACATCATAGGAGCGGATCGCATGGTCACGGCACCGCACGAGGACATATCGAGCTACCGGCGCAATGTGCCGGTGCTGGCGTTCGCCCAGGGACTGTTCATGACCGTCCAGTCGATGGGGACGGTCACGCTGCCGCTCGCTGCTCTCGCGATGCTGGAGCCCAAGTGGCACTGGCTGGCCACGATGCCGCTTTTCCTCAATCACGCCGGCATCATGGCGCTTACGATCCCGGCTTCGCTGTTCATGGCGCGTGTCGGCCGGCGCGCGGGGTTCACGGTTGGCGCCTGCCTCTCGATTTCGTTCGGCGTGCTAGCCGCCCTTGCCGTGCTCTGGCGCAGTTTCGAGCTCCTCTGCTTTGCGGCTTTTCTCAAAGGTTCGGCAGCCGCCTTCGCGCACTACTATCGATTCGCGGCCGCCGACGTGTCGCCCGTGCTCCTGAAGCCGCGGGCGATCAGCTATGTGATGGCGGGTGGTGTCGCGGCGGGCTTCATCGGGCCGGAACTTGCCAAGGCCACCGTCGACTGGTTCGCACCGGTCACGTTCATGGGGATCTTCGTCGCCCTGTCGCTCGTCGCTGCTGCAAGCCTCCTGCTGCTGCAGACGCTCGCGATCCCGCCCCTCACCGCCACCGAGAAAGCCAAGGGCGGCCGACCTCTTGCCGAGATCGCGCGCCAGCCGGCCTTCATCACGGCCGTCATGTCGTCCATGTTCGGCTATGCGGTAATGACGCTGGTCATGACTTCGACGCCGCTCGCCATGGTCGCCTGCGGCTACGGCTTCCGGGAGAGCGCGACGGTGATCCAGTGGCACATCATTGCGATGTTCCTGCCGTCGTTCTTCACCGGCCACCTGATCCAGCGGATCGGTGTGCTGCCCGTCATCGCGATTGGCGCCATCACTCAGGTCGGCTGTGCGATCATCAATTTGTCGGGGATCGACTTCTGGAACTTCCTCTTCGCCAATGTGCTCGTCGGCCTCGGCTGGAATTTCACCTATGTCGGCGGTACGACGCTCCTGACGCGCACCTACGAGCCGATCGAACGCGCCAAGGTCCAGGCCGCCCATGATTTCACCGTCTATGCAACGACGGCGACCGCAGCCCTTTTCTCGGGAGTGATGCACGCCTCGGCCGGTTGGCTCGTCATCAACGTCGCCACGCTTCCGCTGATGCTCACGATCGTGCTCGCAACACTGTGGCTCGCCCAGCGGGAACGGATGGGGCGAGCCGAGCCCAGCCGGACCTGAGCTGGAAGGCTGCCACCTGCCAGCTCGGTCCTTTGCCTTGGCCCCAGAGCGCAGGCCGGCTAGGCTCACGCGAATCCTTTTGCGCACGCCTGATCCGAGGGAACTGCCATGAAAACCCGCGCCGCCGTACTCACCGAGGTCAACAAGCCGCTCCAGATCATGGAACTGGAGCAGGAAGGACCGAAAGCCGGCGAGGTGCGCGTCAAGGTGAAGGCCGCCGGCGTCTGCATGTCCGACTGGCACATCATGATCGGCGACTGGCCGCTGCCGCTGCCGATGGTCCTCGGCCACGAAGCTGCTGGCATCATCGACGAGGTCGGCCCTGGCGTCACCAGCGTCAAAAAGGGTGACCACGTTATCTTCTCGTTCCGCTCGAACTGCGGCCACTGCGCCTACTGCTCGAAGGGACGCACGGTGCTTTGCATCGGCTTCAACGACACGCCACGCTGGGGCATGCACGACGGCACCAGCCGCGTGAAGCTCAATGGCGAGCCGGTCAACGTGATGGCGCGCATCGGCACGTTCACCGAATACTCGGTCTGCCCTGTCGATCAGGTCGTGAAAGTCCGCGAGGACCTGCCCTGGACGCACGCGGCGATCATCGGCTGCTCGGTCGCGACCGGCGTCGGCGCCGTGATCCGTCATGCGAAGGTGGAGGCGGGCTCGACGGTGCTCGTGGTCGGCTGCGGCGGCGTCGGGCTCAATGTCATCCAGGGCGCGCGGCTCGCTGGCGCAAAGACGATCATCGCCTGCGATCTCCTCGACAATAAATTGCAGATGGCCACCAACTTCGGCGCGACGCACATCGTCAACGGCAAGCGGCAGGACGTGATCAAGACGGTGAAGGAGATCACCGGCGGCCTCGGCGTGGACTACGCCTTCGACGCCATCGGCACCGAGCCGACGGTTCTGCAGATCGTCGATTCCCTCGCCCCTGCCGGACATGCCGTCATCGTCGGCATTCCAGCGTTCTCCACGCGCGCACCGATCGCGCCACATCTCATGGTCTACGGCGAGCAGACGCTGTCCGGCACCTACTACGGCTCTGTGCGCCCGGCCGTTGATTTCGGCACCCTCGCGGATCTGTCCATGGATCGAAAGCTCAATCTCGACGACCTGATCTCACGCACCTACACGTTCGACGAGATCAACGAAGGCTTCCAGTTGATGGCCAAGGGCCAGGTTGCCCGCGGCGTGATCCTGTTCGATTGAGCCAGCACATGCTCATCCTCTACTTCACGCCCGAGACGTGCTCGCTCGCGACGCACATCGCTCTGGAAGACGCCGGAGCCGCCTATGAGCTGCGCCGAGTCGACTTCGCGGCGACACAGCAGCAATCCCCAGCATATACCGCGATCAATCCCAAGGCCCGGGTACCGGCCTTGGTGACGTCGCGCGGCGTTCTCACGGAAACGCCGGCGATGCTCGCCTTTGTCGCGCAGAGCTACCCGGCGGCACGGCTAGCCCCCATCGACGACCCGTTCGCTTTCGCCGAGGTCCAGGCCTTCAACAGCTATCTCTGCTCAACGGTGCACGTTGCTCATGCCCACCGAATGCGCGGCTATCGATGGGTCGATGACCCTGCCGCCATCGCGGCCATGCAGAGAAAGGTGCCCCAATCGGTTGGCGCCTGCTTCGATCTGATCGAGCGTCATATGTTGAAAGGCCCATGGGTGATGGGCGACGCCTACACCATAGCGGACCCTTACCTCTTCACGCTGGCCCGCTGGCTCGAGAAGGACGGCGTTGATACGGCGCGGCTCCCGCGTGTCATGGAGCACCGCGCACGCATGGCTGCCCGATCGCAGGCGGCCAAAGCTCTAGCCGACGAGATGGCGGCACCTATCGGAACACCTCCGGCATGAAGCTCGCGATCGTCTCCGACATCCACGCCGACGCGAAGGCACTCCGGCGCGTCTTCGATGACATGCCGTCCGTCGATCGGGTGCTGTGCGCGGGCGATGCGTGCAGCGATTATCGCTTCTGCCCGGAGACGGTGGAGATACTGCTCGAGGTCGGCGCCCAATGCATCCAGGGCAACCACGAGCATGTGCTGTTCGGCGGCCAGAACCCCGGCTATCTCGCCAAATGCCGCGCACAATACGATCACGCGCTGCTCGACGTTCTGGCCGAGGCGCCGCACTCTTTCGATCTCGAGGCGGCGGGTGCCCGCGTGCACATGATCCATGCGACGCCGTGGAGCCCGTTCTCCGGCTACATCAACCCGGGCAGTCCCAAGCTCGCCCAGTTCGCGTCGCTGCCGTATGACTTCGTGATCCTCGGCCACACCCATGTGCCGATGGTCGAGCGCGCCGGAAGTGTCACCGTCATCAATCCCGGCTCGCCCTCGCAGCCGCGTGACGGTGACCGGCGCGGGGCCTATGCCGTACTCGATCTCGAAACCCGCGAGGCCACGATCCACCGCGTTCGCCTGGATTGATACCGCCTGAGCATCTGGCGGGTATGCGCCTTCCCCTGCTAGGCTCAGTGGCGACGACAGCAGCGGAGCCCCACGTCCATGCAGTATACACAGCTCGGCCGAACGAGCCTCCGTGTTTCGGTCGCCGGGCTCGGATGCGGCGGCAACAGCCGGCTGGGGCTCGGTCGCGGAAAGAGCGACGCTGAGGCCATCGCGCTGGTACGCGCCGCCCGCGACGAGGGCGTCACGTTTTTCGATACCGCCGAGGTCTATGGCACCGAGCACATCATCGGCGAGGCGTTCTCGCCGTCGGAGCGCGCGGAGGTCGTGGTCTCGACCAAGAGCCGCATCCTCAAGGGAAGCGAGCGCATGACCGCCGCGGAGGTGGTGGCCAATCTCGACGCCTCGCTGAAACGGCTCAAATGCGAGCGCGTCGAGGTGTTCTTGTTCCACGGTGTCGCGCCGGCACACTACGACTATGTTCGCGAGGTGCTGGCGCCGGCGCTCCTCGCCGAGAAGCAGAAGGGCAAGATCGGCCATCTTGGCCTCAGCGAGACAGGCCCCAACGATCCCGAGCACGAGATGTTGCGGCGCGCGCTCGACGATCCGCTGTGGGAGGTGGGCATGCTCGCCTTTCACATGATGAACCAGAATGCCCGCGCGAATATCTTTCCACGAGCGATGGCGCAGGGTTTTGGGACGCTTCTGATGTTCGTTGTTCGTAATATCTTCTCGAAACCGGGACTGCTCGCGGAGACCATGCGCGGCCTCGCCGCCGAGGGGAAGGTGCCGGCAGAGCTGGCGGCGAGGGAGAACCCGCTAGATTTCCTCATCCACCCCGGTGGGGCATCCTCGCTGCTCGATGCCGCCTATCGCTTCGCGCGCCACGAGCCGGGGGCTAATGTCGTTTTGTTCGGCACGAGCGACATTGCTCACATGAAAACAAATGTCGCTTCGATTCTGGCGCCGCCTCTGCCAGCGGTCGACGTGGCTCGCCTCTACGACCTGTTCGGCCACTTGACCGGTGTCGGGCTGGATTTGCCGGATCACATCAAGCCGCAAGCGAAGACGGCGCCATAGTGATCCATGTACGAGGCAGGGTACGCGAGGGGGAGACGATGAAGGTCGATGCCCGACATGGCAGCCCTGCCGTTTTTCCCGCTGCTTGCGGCGCAAGGCACGCAGCAAAGGACCCTGTCTTCGGATCCGCCTGGCTGACGGGCACCGTGCACGTCGCCTTCATTCGCTTCGCGGCATAAGCGATGGCGCTCGGATCGACAGGCACCGCGGCACCGGCAGGGGGCAGGCTCGCCAACATTGGGCTTGCCATCGCGCCCATCGTTTTTCTGCTGTTCTGGTCGGCGGGATTTCCGTTTGCCAAAATCATCCTGCAATACGCCGAGCCGCTCACCGCGCTTGCGACGCGCTACCTCATCGTGCTGGTGGTGATGGTGGGCATTGCGCTTGTCATGCGGCCGCCGATGCCGCGCACGCTGGGACAGCTCGGCCACATGCTGGTCAGCTCCGCGCTGCTGCAGATCGGCTATTTCGGTGCCTGCTGGTACGCGTTCTGGCTCGGCACCTCGAGCGGCACAGTGGCGCTGATTCTGTCGTTACAGCCGATTGTCGTCTCGGTGCTCGCCCCTGGACTGATCGGCGAGCGCGTGCGGGCAATCCAATGGGTCGGACTGGCACTCGGCATCGCGGGTGCCGCAGCCGTCATCCTGGCGCGACTTCAGGTCGAGACAGTTTCAGCCCTCGAGTACGGCTTGGTTCTTGCAGCACTAGCCTCGATCACGGCGTCGACGCTTTATGAAAAGCGTTTCGTCGCCCCCCACCATCCGGTCACCGTCAGCCTCGTACAGCATCTCGTCGGGGCAGGTGGCACCGCATGGCTCGCGGTTGCCCTCGAGACGTGCCAAGTGCAGTGGACGTTCGAATTCGCTGGGTCGCTGGCGTGGTTCGTCGTCTGCAACTCGCTCATCGCCGTGAGCCTGCTCCTCTACATGATTCAGAAGGGTGAGGCCGCCCGCGTCTCGGCTCTGTTCTTCCTGGTGCCGCCGACGGCCGCCCTATTGTCTTGGTTGATGCTTGGAGAGACGATGCCGCTGCTGGCTTGGCCGGGAATGGCGTTGGCGGGCGCCGGCGTCATTCTGGCAACACGACGACCGCGGTTGGGCCCTCGTGCCGCGAAGGCGGTCGAAAGGCCGTTGCCGCCGCCGCCGCGACCATTCCGTACGCCGGTGGACCCGCTGCTGCCGATTAGCCATCCTCCGCGTTGATCCGGGCTGCTATGCTCGGGAGCGAGCACGAGCCGTAGCCGGATGAGACGATGACCAAGCTGAAAACTGTTGATCTGCACTTGCCAGCCACGCGCGAGGATTTGGCCAAGCTCGAGATCGGAACTGTGGTCTATCTCTCGGGCCGCGTTCATACCGCTCGCGAGGGCGTCTACAAGCGCGCCGTCGAGGAGCACGCCAACGTCCCCGATGCGATCGGTACGGCGAGCTTCCACTGTTCGCCCGCTGCCTCCGTCGGTCCCAATGGCGAGCTGACGGTTGGCGCCGTGACCGCCACGGCTTCCTTCCGCTTCGCAAAATGGATCGACGGTTGGCTGGAGCGCTCCGGATGCAACGTCATCATCGGCAAGGGCGGCATGTCGAGCGAGATCTACAAGTCGAGCTTCCTGCCCCACGGTGCCATTTACTTGACCACTGTCGGCTACGGTACGGGCGCCTTGCTCGGTCGCGGCATCAAGAAAGTCGTCGCCGCGCATTGGCTGGAAGAAGTGGGAATCGCCCAGGCCATCTGGGTCCTGGACGTCGAGCGCTTCGGACCGTTCCTCGTGGAGAGCGACTTGCAGGGCCGCTCTCTATTCGAGCGCGAGAACGCGAAGATCGCACCGGGCCTGGAAAAGCTCTATGCAGGCACGCGGCCAGCCACGCTTCGGCGTTTTGGCGAGACCGACGACAAGACTGACGAGGTTATTTGAGGGGACGCGAGTTGTCGCCCGCATCCGCGGCTAGATCACCACCAGAACGAGAAGCCGGTGCGATAGTACGGGCGGTATCCGTAAGTGCAATAGCCGTAATATCCGTAGTGGCTGTAAGAGTAAGTCCGATAATAGTGTGGCCTGTCATAGTATCGGGGAGCATACCCGGCATACTAATGAGGCCGATATGCGTGCGGTGCGGCTTCACCCGCACCGCCTCATAGCTTACCGACCGCGGTTGTTTCCAAATACGCGAGAACGATACGACTCCCCATAGGGGTAGTAGTTGAACCGCTCCCGGTAGTTGCCATAGCCGTAATAGCGGGGTCCGTAGCTGTAATAACCGGGCCCGCTGCGGTAGCCGTAATGGCGATGGCGCTTGTAGTATTGATGATTCCGCCAGAGATCGCGGGTGCTATGCACCTTCTCGATCGCTCCCGCCTCTACAGCGAGAGGCTTGCCGATTGAAGGTCCGGCGGCTTGGGCCGGAGCCCACGCTCCTGCCGTAAGTGTGAATACAAGGCCAACGGCCAGCAATCTCAGTCTCATCTCGGTCTCCTTTCGAGCAGCTTGCTTCGCTGCGGTCGACATCCCCTGCGGATGCAACGAGGCCGGGACCGAAAAGTTCGGAAATGAACGAGCCTTGAGAGTTTGCCGATTTCACGATGCCGTGAAAGTCCGCCCGCAATGGAGATCGGTCACATCAGTCACAATGCGGCCGATCAGCAATAGGTGTCTAAACAGCCTCCAGTTTCAACTGGAGGCTCTAACGGGCACGATCAACAACGCCGGTGCCCTCCACGGTGACCGGAGTGCCGGTGCTGCAGATGGTTAGGCCGGTAGACCCGATAAGGCCGGGAAAATTAGTGCTCTCGACTTGCGTGCACAGCACCGGTCTAAAGTGACTGCGGATTGCCGAACGCGCGCGGTTCCCCGACTACCAGCGGCGATAGTGGTGCCGATGTCTGTAGTGCTTACGATAATACGGGCGATGGTAGTACCGGCGCTTGTAGTAGTGCCTGGGCCGGTCATAGTAGCCGTAGATTCGCGGCACGCTGTAGCCATAATACGAACGGTAGTGGCGCCGATGACGATAATGCACTTGCTCGACGGCGCTTGCTGCCTGGATTTGCCCACTTGTCACGACGGCCGCCGCCGCACCAGCGTTGGCCTGCGATGTCACGCCGCCGTAGCCGAACGCCGTGGCAATAGCCAACGCCGCGGCCAAGATGAAACGTCTCATTTAAGCCTCCAATTCAAATCCTCCCACGCCGGTCTGAGATTAAGTGAGATCGTCTCCAAAGCAAGACCTTGAACTCTCAATTCTATGGGGGTTGCGCCTTTTTAGTGAACAGAGTGGTCCTGGTAGACCGTAGTACTACCGAATGTCGGTTGCCCAACGAGCAGGACTTGACGCCACCCGTCGGGCAGCGCCCTATTCAAGGCCGCCGGGCCGCCCGTGTCATGCCCGCAAGCCAGCCGATCAAAGCCCGAGATGACGTGAGATGAACGAAAGCCGCAGTACCAGAGGCGCGCTCGACGGCGTCCTCGTGATCGACTTCACCCAGATGCTGTCCGGCCCCTTCGCTGCAATGATGCTCGCAGACCAGGGCGCCCGGGTCATAAAGATCGAGCCGCCGGGCGGCGACCAGACGCGCAAGTTCGGGCCCTTCCGCCCCGGTCAGCTGACGATGGCGGACGGGGGGTACGGCGGATATTTCGCCTCCACCAACCGCAACAAGGAAGGTCTTTGCGTCGACCTGAAGTCGGCGCAGGGTCGCGAGGTGATCCGCCGCCTCGTCGCCAAGGCGGATATCGTCATCGAGAACTTTCGCTCGGGCGTCATGGAGCGCCTCGGCCTCGGCTACGAGGCGCTGGCCGAGATCAATCCTCGTCTCGTCTATGGCGCCATTCGCGGCTTCGGCGATGCGCGGACGGGCAAGAGCCCCTACGGCGAATGGCCCGCCTACGACGTCGTCGCCCAGGCCATGGGCGGCATCATGGGCATCACCTCAACGGAGCCGGGCGGCCAGCCGACCAAGATCGGCCCGGGCGTAGGCGATATCGTGCCCGCGATGCAATGCGCCTTCGGACTTGTCTCGGCGCTCTATCGGGCGCAAGCGACTGGCAAGGGTCAGTTCGTGGACGTGGCAATGGTCGATGGTGTACTGGCTCTGTGCGAGCGCATCGTATTCCAGCACGGTACCGACGGAACAGTGCCCGGTCCCGAGGGCAACAGCCATCCGCTGCTGATTCCCTACGGCCTCTTCCCCGCGAAGGACGGATGGGTAGCGATCGGCTGCCCCCACGACGAGTTCTGGCGGCTTCTCGCCCGCGAGATGGGGCGTAACGATCTCGCCGAGGACCCGCGCTATCAAACGACGCCGCAGAGGCTAGCCTTGCGTGCCGAGGTCGAAGGCGCGGTCTCGTCCTGGACGAGCGCTCGCACCAAGGCCGAGATCGCGGCCGTGCTCGGCGGCAAGGTGCCGTTCGGCCCGGTGCTCCGGGTCGACGAGATCTTCGCGGATGGGCATACGGCGGCGCGCGGTATGCTGGCGAGCGTCGAGCTCCCCGGTGTGCCGGACCACCCCCTCGTGATCGCGGACACGGCCGTCAAGATGACCGGCACGCCGGGCGGCGTGAGGGTGCGTGCGCCCCTGGTCGGGGAGCACACCGCCCAGGTTTTGGCCGATGTCGGATATACGTCGACCGAGATCAAAGCGCTGACTGGCTCCGGCGGAGCATGTCGGGCGAAATGAAGGGTTTGCGGCTCGAGGTCCGAAAGAGCACGGCGCGGGGGCCGAGATGAGCAGCGCAACCGGGAGGCTGGCGGGGAGATCGGCTGCGGTTCAGTGGCTGGCGCTGCTTGTTCTGTCGTTGGCCTTCGTCGCAATCGCCCTTGCGGTGCGCCTGCCGGCCGCGCTGATGATCGGACCGATGGTCGCCGCGATCCTGATAGGCACGTCCGATGGCACGATCCGAGTGCCGATGCGCCCGATGATCGCCGTACAGGGCGTGATCGGCTTCCTGATGGGCCGCGCGATTCCGCTGACCTTCCTCGAGGATCTGGCGCGCGACTGGCCGTTGCTGCTGATGGGCCTCGCGGGGGTCATCGTGGCGGCGAGCGTCATCGGACTAGCGCTGACCCGTTGGGGCGGGCTCCCTGGGACGACAGGCGTCTGGGGCATCTCCGCCGGCGCCTCGACGCCGATGATCATCATGTCCGAGCAGTACGGCGGCGACCCGCGCATCGTCGCGGTGATGCAACAGATCCGCATCATCCTGGTGATTGCCATAGCTGCCCTCGTCGCGCGCATCTGGACTCCGTCCACCGCCGTGCAGGCGATGCAAACCGCGTGGTTCCCGGCAGTGCCGTGGCTCGCCTTTCTCGCCAGCGTCGGTCTTGCGGTGGCCAGCGCCTTTCTCGCGGCCTGGCTGCGTGTCCCGGCCGGCCCGATGCTGGTTCCGCTGGCGCTGGCGGTGGTGCTGCAGGAGACCGGGCTGCTGATGATCGAGCTGCATCCGGTGCTGCTTGCCGCGTGCTACGCGGTTGTCGGTTGGAACGTGGGCTTGCGCTTCACGCGCCCCATCGTCTGGTACGCCTTCCGCGCTCTGCCGATCATTCTGGCCGCGACGTTCGCGCTGATCGCGGCGTGCGGCCTGCTTGCCTGGGCCATGGTGATCTTCGGCGACGTCGACCCTTTGACGGCGTTCCTGGCGACGAGCCCCGGTGGCGCCGATACGATCGCCATCATCGCCGCATCGAGCGCCGTCGACATGCGTTTCGTGATGGCCATGCAGACCACACGACTTGTCGTGGTGCTGCTGATGGCGCCGGGCCTGTCGCGGCTGCTGGCGCGGTGGGCGGGCAGCGGCAATGGCGCATCGCCACCGCCGCCGTGACCGTCACCTGTCTTTAAATCGTCCGGTAACCGCCGTCGGCCATGACGATGGTGCCGGTGACGTACTGCGAGAGGTCCGAGGCGAGGAACACTGCGGGGCCGACGATGTCCTCGGGTTTGCCCGGCCGGCCGAGCGGCGTGTGGTCGAGGAAGATCCGCACCAGCTCCGGGTTGTTGGCGCGCGCCTGGGCGTTGAGCGGCGTCTCGATCAGGCCGGGACCGATGGCGTTGCAGCGCACACCGAACTTGCCGAGCTCGGCGGCCATGGCCTTGGTGAAGCCCAGGACACCATGTTTCGAGGTGGTGTAGGCCGCCGAGTTGGGCGTGCGCACATGCACGAACGACTGGATCGAGCCGATGTTGACGATCCGCCCCTTGGTCTCGCGGAGTGCGGGCAGGAACGCGTGCGTGACGTTGAACACGCCCATCACGTTGATGGAAATGATGTCGTCCCAGTCCTTGAACACGGCCGCGTCGTCGCCCGTGATCGGGTTGCGCCGGTTGATGCCCGCGTTGTTGACGAGGATCGAGACGGGTCCAACCTTTGTGGTGACCTCGTCTGCAATCTTGTGCGCGGCCTCGCGGTCGGTGACGTCGAGCCTGAACACGTCGGCCTTGCCGCCCGCCGCCGTGATGAGGCGTTGCGTCTCCTTCGCGCCCTCCGGGTCTGCATCGAGAATGACAATGCGCGCGCCTTCACGGGCATAGCCTTCGGCGATGGCCCGCCCGATGCCGGACCCGGCACCCGTGATGGCGGCGATGTGGTTGGTGAGTAGGGGCATGGGGTGGGCTCCTTGGAGATGTGCAGTAGAAAGTTACCAAGAGCTACCTTTAGCTCCTGGCGAGGGAATGCCAGATCCAAGCCGCCGCAGACACGATGCCGCCTATCACTAACCCGGCGATATCAAAGTTGGCCGCCTTATCTCCGAGCACAAAATTTCTGCCAGCGAAGCTCACTATGGCAGTCGCGATCCCAGCTGTGGTCCAGACAATTGCGACGGCTAAGCACAGCGTTCGATAGAAAACATTGAGGCGAAACCGCTCGCGCGCTAGCTCGAGGAGCACTAGCGGCCAGCAAAGCCCCACTAACGACACAACAACCCCAAAGACCAAAGTGGCTGCTCTTGCACCATAGGATTGTGGCACCAGCTTTGCGACGTCGGCGGCAACTATTTGGATGGCCGCGCAGGCCACCAAAAACATCGCCAACATGCACAGCCTTATCCAACTCTCGCGGCTCATGGCGAGCATGCCTACGAACTAAAGTCGGCAAAGCGTTGTCGGCGTGTGCTACTCCACAGCGTTATTTTCCGGTGCTTGAAACTGGCTTGGGTGTCTTCCCGGTGCTTGTCACCGGGACCCATCGGGCCGCAGGCGCATGGGCGGATGTTGAGTTTGAAAGCGTCACTTTGTCCTTCGGATGCTCGACCCGGACTCGTGGTTGGATGGGTCCCGGCAACACGTGCCGGGATGACAGACTGAGGGCTTACTTCGCCTTCCCCGTCGGCACTTTGTTGAACGGCACGTCCTTGTCGACGCGCACGTCGGCCGGCAAGCCCAGCACGCGCTCGGCGATGATGTTGCGCATGATCTCGTCCGAGCCGCCGGCAATCCGCGCCGAGGGCGAGGTCATCAGCGTCTGGTGGAAGAGGGCGGCCATCGGCGCCACCTCGGGATCGGTGATGACGCCGCCCTGCTCGAGCACGTCGAGCGCCATCGCGGACATGTTCTGGAGCTTCGGCCCAGTCACCAGCTTGCCGATTGAACTCTCAGGACCCGGCGTGTCGCCGCGCGAGAGCGCCGTCATGGTGCGGAAGTGCGAATACTTGAGGCCGCGGCTCGCCACGTACCAGTCGGCGATTTTGTCGCGAACAGTCGGGTTCTTGAGCGCCGGGCCGTCCTCCAGCTCGATGCCGCGGGCAAGCTCGAGGAACTCGTCGACGTCGACGCCTGCGCGTCCGCCGATCGTGAAGCGCTCGTTCATCAGCGTTGTCAACGACACCTTCCAGCCGTCACCGACCTTGCCGAGGCGCTGGCTGTCGGGAATGCGCACGTTGTTGAAGAACACCTCGTTGAAGTGCGAGGCGCCCGAGATCTGCTTGATGCCGCGGATCTCGACGCCGGGTGAGCGCATGTCGAGGAAGAAGTAGGTGAGGCCCTTGTGCTTCGGCGCGTCGAAGTCGGACCGTGTGACGATGACGCCGTACTGGCAATAGTGGGCGCCGCTGGTCCAGATCTTCTGGCCGTTGATGACCCAGTCATCGCCGTCGCGGACGGCGCTGGTGCGTAGCGCCGCGAGGTCCGAGCCGCCCGCCGGCTCGGAAAAGAGCTGGCACCAGACCTCCTCGCCCTTGAGCGCGGTGACGGCGTAGCGGTCGCGCTGGGCCTGCGTACCCCAGGTGCAAACGGTTGGAATGCACATGCCGAGGCCGATCTCGTAGATGCCGCGCGGCACCGAGAACTGGGCCTCCTCCTGGTCGTAGATCACCTGGTTGATCGCTGAGAGGCCCTGTCCGCCCCACTCCTTGGGCCACGTGATGCCGGCGAAACCCGCCGCGTGTTTCTTCTTCTGCCAGTCGCGCGCCTCGGCGAGCACGTCCTCGGTGGCATGCGCCGCGCGGTAGAGCATGCCCTTGCCGGTGCGCGGCTTGGCGTTTGTGGTCAGGAAGGCGCGAGCGCTGGCGCGATACTCGGCTTCTTCCTTGGTGTCCTCGAAGTCCATTGGGTGTCTCTCCGTTGCGAGAGTGGAATTGAAGTGATGGCGCAAAGCGCGCCGTCGTATCGCGCGATCAGCCCGGCGCGTTGGCGCTCTCGAGCTCGGAGACAAGACGCTCCTTCCAGAGGCGGGTCGAACCGTTGGCGACGGCGAGCACCTTGGCGCGGCGATAGTAGAGGTGGCAGTCGAAGGCCCAGGTGAAACCCATGCCGCCGTGCACTTGGATGTTCTCTTTCGCCGCCAGCCAGAACGCTTCGTTGGCGGAGACACGGGCCGTGGCAGCGGCGAGGGCAAGCTGCGGCGCGTTCTTCGACAAGGCCCAGGCCCCATAGTACGCATTGGAGCGGGCCAGCTCCGTCGCGACGTAGACGTCGGCGAGCTTGTGTTTGATCGCCTGGAACGAGCCGATCGGCCGGCCGAAGGCATAGCGCTCGAGCGCATAGTCGCGTGCCATCTCGAGGCAGCGCTGTGCACCACCGACCTGCTCGAAGGCCATCAGAATGGCGGCGCGCTGCTCGATGAGCGCGAGCAACCGCTCACCGTCACCGGCGGCGCCGAGCAATTCGCCAGGGACGTTGGCGAACGTGAGGCGCGCCTGCTTGCGGCTTTCGTCGAGCGTTTCCACATGCTCGCGCTTGACGCCGGCATGGCTGAGGTCAGCGAGCACGAGGCCGATACCGCGGTCCGTCTGCGCGACGACGACGGCAAGGTTGGCGGCCGTGCCGTCCGGAACGGGCAGCTTCTCGCCGTTGAGCACGCCGTTGCGGAACGTGGTGCGGACGCGCTTCGGCGTCGCCTTGCCAGGTCCCTCCGCGAGGGCGAACGTACCGATGAACTCGCCCTTGGCGATTTTCGGCAGCCAAGCCTTCTTTTGCGCATCGGAGCCGCCGGCCATCAGGGCCTCGGCAGCGAAATACATCGTCGATGCGAAGGGGACCGGCGCCAGCGAGCGACCGATTTCTTCAGCGAGCACGCAAAGCCCCAGCGCGCCCATGCCCGCGCCGCCCAGTTCTTCCGGGATCGAGGCGCCGGTCCAGCCCATGGCAGCCATCTCGTTCCACAGCGCCTTGTCGTAGCCGTCCGGTCCCTCGAGAACGCGGCGCACGACCTCGGGCGAGGACTTGTCGTCGAGGAACTTGCGCGCCTCGTCCTTCAGGAGCTTCAGGTCGTCGCTGAAATCGAAATTCATGGGGTCTCCTCCTCGTCCTCTCCCCAGGGACAGTGCAGATTTGGGGCGAGGGAACGTGTCTACCAGTTCGGCTTCCGCTTCTCGTTGAAGGCGGCAAGGCCTTCCTTGGCGTCGTCCAGCTCTATGATGTTGCAGATCGTCTCGACGGTATTCTCGATGGCGCGGCGATATTCGTAGTCGTTGGCACGCATGAAGCTGTCGCGCGCGAGTTGCATCACAGCCGGTGATTTCGACGCCATCTCGGCGGCCAGTTCGCGTGCCTTGGCCAGCACCTGATCGGGCGGTACGGCATAGTTGATGAGACCGCGCTTCTCGGCCTCGATGGTCGAGATGGGCCGGCCCGAGAACAGCAGCTCGAACGCCTTGTGCCGGCCGATCTGGCGCGGCAGATGCACGAAGTGCATGGCCGGGATCAGTCCGACGTCGATCTCCGGATAGCCGATCGAGGCCGTGTCGCTGGCAACGATCATGTCGCAAGAGACGGCCATGGTGACGCCGGCGGCGCGCGCTGGGCCGGTGAGCGCGGCGATCGTCGGCTTACCGAGGCGGTACTGCGCATCGTGCATGCCGAAGTAGAGCTTCTCGAGAAAGCGCCGGAGATCGATGCCGCGCCCCGTCTTGATCATGGCGAGGTCCATCCCCGCCGAGAATGCCTTGGAGAAAGCGCTCGTCAGGATCACGGCGCGGACACCCGGATCAGCCTTGGCTTGGGCATAGGCGGACAGCAGATCCTCGATCAGGGCGTGGTCGATGGCGTTGACGGGGGCACGCCGCATGGTGATCTCGGCGACACGGTCGCGGACGGCATAATCGATGTGGACGAGGCTCACGGGACAGCGGCTCCGGTCGGTGGTGGAACGGCGGTGGACGCCACAGTCGAGCGCGATCCGAGCGCCGGTGCAAGCAACAATGCGAGCGTGATCGGCTCGGCGGGCAAACGGCATGACCGGTGCCTGTGTGACTTCGTCACCGACGCTGACCTCAGTCAGCGCCAAGGTGTGCTCCAGAGCATCGCTGCCGCCACCACCGGCTTGCTTGCAGTCAAGGCGGCGGTGGCGGCGCGGTGCATATGTGAAGCAACGTCAACCCCATGATGGAGCACCTCATGCCTAGCCTCAGCGACAAGGCGTGGTCGCCTTACATGGCCGGCGTCATCATCGGCCTTCTGCAGATCCCGACGTTTCTGCTGATGGACACGGCACTCGGGGCGTCGTCGTCGTTCGTCACCGT
Source organism: Hyphomicrobiaceae bacterium (assembly GCA_022844225.1). Lineage (GTDB taxonomy): Bacteria > Pseudomonadota > Alphaproteobacteria > Rhizobiales > Hyphomicrobiaceae. Next base: position 89,049 of record JALHMC010000006.1, read on the forward strand.
CGGGGCCCACCTCGCGGCTCTCGTGGATCCCGGTGTGGCGCAGATCAAATACTTCACCTCGCATATGGCCGGCGCCAAGAACTGGTGGCAGGTGGCGGTCGTCGTCGGTATCGCCATCGGCGCCTTCGTGTCTATGAAGCTGTCGGGGTCCAGGCGGCCAGCAGTCTCGGCGGTCTGGGCAAGGGCCACAGGCGCCACTTCGCTCGCAGGGCGCGCCCCCATCGCGTTCTTTGCTGGCTTTCTGATGCTGCTCGGCGCCCGCATCGCCGGTGGTTGCACCTCCGGTCACGGCATTTCCGGTATGGCGCAACTCTCGGTCGGCTCGACGGTCGCCGTCGCGGCGATGTTTGCGGGCGGGATGCTGGTCGCCAATCTGTTCTTCAAGCGCGTCTGAGATCTGCTGACAAGGAGAGTGCCATGACTGTTCTCACCGGCATCCTGATCGGACTAGCGACCGGTATTGTCTTCGGCTTCGTGCTGGAGAAATCACGCGTGTTCGAGCCCGGCATCATCGTCGGGCAGATGCAGCTTCGCAGCTTCATCATGCTGAAGGTTTTCCTTGCCGCCGTGATCACCGGCCTGATCGCGCTCGCCGTGATGCACGGCGCGTTCGGGGTAAAGCTCTCGCTGAAGCCGCTGGTGTGGCAGGCCGACATCATCGGCGGGCTGGTCCTCGGTGCGGGGATCGCGCTCGCGGGAGCGTGCCCCGGCACCTCGCTCGCCCAGGTCGGTGCCGGCTATCGGGATGCCTGGTTCGTCGTTCTCGGAGGCATCGCCGGAGCTGTGTTCTACGGCTACTTCGATACAAGCATTACGGCGTTCTTCGCCGAGAAAGGGGCCAAGGTCACGTTCGCTGAACTCGCCGGCTACCCGTTCTGGATGGTGGCGATCGGATTTGCGGCCGTGCTGACGATCTTCCTCGTCGCCCTCGAGCGCATGATCCCTTGGCGCCAGGAGGTGGGGACCAACGTCGATGGGGTCTTGCCCCAGGATGCGGTGACGGGATCTGCGCCGAGCCGTGAGACCTCACATCGGGCCTGAACTCGGCGTGGTGACAGCTTGAAGAGGGGCGCCCTGATCGGGTGCCCCATTTTCTTGGGCCCCTGGTCCGCCAGTGAGGCCGCACTTGCGCGTTGGCGATGGCTGCGTCAGTTTCGCGCCGAACGAGGGGCTCGGGAGGAACGATGAGCAGCTACGCGAAACGGTCGGTCACGGCGGAAAGCGCACTGGTGGCGGTGCAAGGAGCGGTGGCCAAGGCACGCCAGCTCGGCCATTCCATGTCGGTCGTCGTCAGTGATGAGACGGGGACTACCAAGGTCGTGATGCGAATGGACGGCGCTTCCGAGGCGACGCTCAGGATTGCCGGCGACAAGGCTTACACGGCGGCTTCACTTGGGCGTCCGACGCATGCGCTCTGGGATTTCGTGAAGAACGATCCGCCGCTGCTCCATGGTCTCGTCAACTATCCTCGGATCATCGTCTTCGGTGGCGGCTATCCACTCGTGGAGGACGGCAAGGTCATCGGCGCCATCGGTGTATCGGGCGGGCATTACAGCGACGATATGGAAGTGGCCCGTGCCGGGTTACAGGCCATCGGAGCCCCGGTCGGCTAGCGGAGATACAGTCATCCGCGCCCGGTCAAGTCGCAGGTGCAACGCCCTCGAGACCTATCGGCAGCGGCAGTTCGGGACGTTGTACGCCTGCGGTCGGATCATCCATCCGCCGTGACTTGCCCTCGAAGAAGGCACCCTGTTCGATGGCGAGCTGACTGTGGAAGATATCGCCTTCGACCTTGCTCGAGGACTGTAGAACGACGCGTTTGCCGCGGATCGAGCCCATTACGAGACCACGTACGATGACCTCGTCGGCGACAAGCCCACCCGTGATCCGCGCCGTCTCACCAACCACGATATTGGCTGCGTGCAGGTCGCCCTGGACCTCACCATCGATCTGGATCTCGCCCTTTGAGACGAGATTGCCGATGATGACGAGATCGGCACCGATGCGCGATTCACCACCACCTCTGGTCGCGCCAGGCCGCCCCATCGTCGGATTTGCGCTCGGCATGGGGCCGCTCGGAGGGATGGGCGGCGATGCCCGAGAGAGATCGAACGCTGTCGGCTCCTTGTCCGGCTTCTTCGTGAACATGACTCGAACTCCCCTCACTGCAGTCGTTGCTGCAACCCCCCGGAGGCAGCACTAGATCGTTACTACTTCACGCCGGCAAGAGTCGATTCTTACGCTCGTCTCCAGTCGCGCAGCAGACTTGTCGATCATCGTCACGCCACGAGTGCCGATTTCGATTACCATGCCTTGTCCCGTTGGTCATGAGCGGCTGTCCAAAAAATTACCGACAGCGGTCGTCCGACGACACCTTCACGAAAATCGACCGACGGCGACAAGAGGCTTGTAGAATCCCGAAGTGAGTCCGGCTTCCGCGCGCGCGCGATCATTGAACGGCGGCTTGATCGGACCTCGAAAATTCTGCCGCACGATGTAATGGAAGAGCGGCTCTGGGGCACACCCCTCGCGCTCCGCGAGGAAGCGGAACCATTTGGCGCCGCATGCGACATGCCTCATCTCGTCGCGGTAGATGACTTCGAGCACGTCGGCCGACGATCGATCACCCGCAGCCTCGAGGCTCGCGATCAAGGCAGGGCTGACGTCGAGGCCCCTAGCCTCGAGCACGAGCGGTACGACCGCGATGCGAGCGATGAGGCTGTGGCCAGTCGCTTGCGCGGCCTGCCAGAGCCCGTCGTGGGCCGGAAGGTCGCCATAGGCCGCATCCAGCTCTCCGAGCCTCTGCGACACCAATGTGAAGTGTTCGGCCTCCTCCAGCCCCACGCCGACCCAATCGTCAAAAAAGCTGCGCGGCAACGGCTCGCGCGCGAAGCGCCCGATCAGGTCCCAGGTCATGTCGACGGCATTGAGCTCGATATGGGCGAGCGAATGGAGCAGCGCAACTCGACCTCGCGCGCCATGCGAGGAGCGCCGTGGCATCTCTCGCGGAGGCAGGAGGAGGGGACGATCGGGCCGACCCGGGCGGTCCGGCATTGCGTGCTGGACGCTTAGGGCGCCGAGCGACAGCGCCCGCTCACGCCAGGTGCGTGCCGTGAGCCGGGCGAGACGCACCTTTTCTGCAGGATCGCCGGCTGCAACAATCGCCCGTGCGCCGTCGACGAGGCTCCGGGGGGTATCGCTGGCCGGTCCGTCGGAAGCGGATGGCGTCACGCTTCGAGCGCCTTCACGGCAGCGAGCACCTCTTCCGCATGGCCCGGAACCTTAACTTTGCGCCAGACACGGGCAACCTTCCCTTTTGGGTCGATGAGAAAGGTCGAGCGGTCGACGCCCATGTACTTGCGGCCATACATGGATTTCTCGACCCATACGCCGAAGGCTTCGATGGCTTCCCGCTGCGGGTCTGCTGCGAGATCGATGCCGAGATCGTACTTCGAGCGGAACTTGGCGTGACTTTCGATGGTGTCCGGTGAAATGCCGATCACCCGCGCGCCGGCGGCAGCGAATGCGGGAGCCAGCTCCGTGAACGCCTGCGCTTCCTTGGTGCAGCCTGACGTGTCGTCCTTCGGATAAAAATAGACCACCACGGGCTTTCCTTTCAGCCCGGACAATTTGACCCTGTCACCGGAATCGGTCGCCAAGTCGAAATCCGGCGCCTTCTGCCCTTCTTCGGCCATGCCCGCCTTCCTTTCGTCTCTTTTCGGTTTGAGATCGACGCTCCTGACGTAGTCGAGATGACGGAGCTTCGCCAGGGGGGCTGGCAAGGCAGTACCGGTCTGTTTCGTCGTTCCAGGACAGGTCTTTGGCCGTGGAGCGATGGGCCGAGCGGACCAATCCGCGGTAGGAGTGTCGCCTGCCGCTTCAAGGGGAGAATTTGTGGGCTCGGCGCGAGACGGCGACAACTCGGGAGACGGTAATGCGGCCCGCACGCCCTTGCGCGGTCGCACTGTCGAAGATTTGCGCACCACGCCGCGGAGCCGCCCTGGGGCTACGCCAAACACCTATCGAGCAGCGGCCGATCCGCGTACCGAGCCGTCGCGAGGTGCAGCGCCCGAGGCGCGCGCAATAGCGACCCGAGAGCGGCATCGCCCGTTTCGCGTCCTTTTGACGCCACTGCGCTGGATCGCCGTCTCGATCGGCGCTTTCGTGCCGCTCGTCCTGCTCGGCCTTGGCCTCGTCTACCTCAAATTGCTCTATGGCGCCGTTCCGCTCCACTTTCTAGTGGAGCCCATCCGCCAAGCATTGGCCGCCGAGCTGGATGGATTGGATGTCGCCGTTGCCGACGCGGCGCTGCATCGCAATCCGAACGGCGGCTATGAGGTGCGCCTCACGGATCTGCGCCTATCGGCCAAGACAGGCGATACGGCGGTGCGCGCTGCAGAGGCCATCGTCGATCTCGAACCACGCGCCTTGTGGTCGGGCCATGTTGCGGCTTCGCGGATTGTTCTTGTCGGTCCACGACTCGCGCTGTCTCAGGACGAGGCGCGCATGCCCGGCTTTGCTGCGCCGTCCTGGCCCTCGGCGAGTAGCCCGGCGCCTTCCGAAGCACTGCCCGCGTCTGGTGCCGGCACACCTCAGGCTCGCGACTCTGGGGAGCGGATCGACCTTGCGCGTGCGGTGGCGGAAGCCATGGCGCATCTGCGAACCAGCGGTGACGCCGCCTCTCACTTGCGAACGTTTGGCGTGCGCAATGCGACGCTCGAGGTCGAGGAGCGCGGTCGACGGACCATCTGGCTCGTGCCGGAAATGGAGGTGGCACTCGATCATCTGAAGCGCCGGAGCGTGATTTCGGGACAGGGTCGCATCGCGGCTGGTGGAGTGCCGTTCGGTGTCGAGTTCCGTCTGGAAGAAATCGGTAAGGCCGGCGCACTGAAACTCGAGACCAGGGTCGAAGGCCTCAGTCTTCCGGCACTCGCACGCAATCTGCCGCATCTCGGCCTCCTGGCAGCGCTGGACGTTCCGGTGACGGCGCGCGGCGACATGGAGTTGACGCGTGACGGGCATATTGTCGAGGGTCGCTTCGACGTCGCACTGGGGCGCGGCAGCTTGTTGCCTGAGGCACTGGGCGGATTGGCGGTGGGTATCGAAGGCGGTCGGCTGTCGTTTCGCTACGCTGGCGCAGAGAAGCGACTGACGCTGGCGCCAAGCAAGCTTGAGTTTGATGGCAGTTGGGTTCGGCTCGAGGGAGATCTCACTCAGGTCGCCGCAGCCGGCGATGCGCTTCACGGCTGGCAAATAGACCTCGCCTCGAGCGAGGGGGCATTGACGGCAACCCGCGATCGCGCGGCGATTCCGATCGACGCGCTTGCACTCCGCGCTCGGCTGTGGCCGGCGAGCGGGGCCTCTGAACTCCTCTCGCTCGTGTTCAAGGCTGGCGGGGCCCAGCTGGAGGCTCGCGGTACGATGATCGGTGGCGAAGAACGGAGCGCCACTCTCGAGGGTCGTATCGGGGCCATGCAGGCGGATAAAATAAAGGCATTCTGGCCGGCCGGCGTCGCGGGGAGTGCGCGGGCCGCTTTCCTGGAGCGGCTCGTGGCTGGAAAGCTGAACGGCGGCACCTTCCGAGTTGCCACAGTCGCGGGACGCGCAACGCCAGCGATATCGCTCTCGCTCGAAGCCGAGGGCATCGCGCTCGCATCCGTGAGCGGCCTCGCGCCGGTCACGGTGCCGCGCGTCCTGCTTGCTCGGGAGGACGACCGGATCGAGATCTCGATTCCTGAAGCGCACTTCGCTGCATCGCCGACGCGTCGGGCGAGCATCAAGGGCGGCTCGATCGTGATCACCGGCCTCGACCGCCCCGTTCCCGTCGCCGAGATCACCGGACGCGGGCAGACGACGATCGCAACGCTGGTCGAGATCGCCGGACGCGAGACGGTGGGGCTTCTCGCACCAGGGCAGGCGCCCGCAGGTGCCGACGGCAAAGTCGACGCCCAGTGGCGCGCGACCGTCCCCGTCGCTGAGCAGATTGCGCTGGCGGACACGAAAATCGAGGCCAAGCTCCGAATCACCGATGGCCGCATTCCGAATGTCGTGGGTCCACACGATGTAACCGGCGCGTCGTTCACGATTGGCGCCACCGACCGAGCCATCGACGTCAAGGGTGAACTCCTGGTGGCGGGCATCCTCGCCAAGGCCGGCGGGCAGTGGGTCCTTGGGGAAAGCCATGACCGGCAGTCGCCATTTGTTGTCACGACCCGTCTCGATGGTGCTGACCGGCGCCGTCTCGGCCTCGGCCTCGACGAAGAGGTGCTTGGTGAGGTGCCGGTCGAGGTGCAACTCGCGCCGGCGAGCGACGAGCCGGGTAAGGTTCGGGTCAGCGCCGATCTCACCGGCGCCGAGCTGCAGCTCGGTGGATTGGCCTGGCACAAGCCGACCGGCCGCACCGCACGCCTGTCGTTCGAGGTGGTCCGGCCCAAAGGCTCGCGAACGCTCGAGTTGCAGGACTTCAAGCTGTCTGGCGACAGTATCGCCATCGACGGCACCGTGAGCCTGGGCCCCGATGGACAGCCGATCGCCTACCGGTTTCCGGGCTTCTCGCTCAACGTCGTGAGCAATCTCGAGGTGGAGGGTGTCCGCCGGTCGGACAAGGTCTGGGACGTGAAGGCGCGAGGCAAGACGTTCGACGGCGGTGCCATCATGCGCTCCCTCTATGCTGTCGAGACCCAGCGATCGTCGAAATCGACCGGCGCAATGGACCTGGACGCGCGCATCGACACCCTGATCGGTGTCAACGATACGACCGTCAAGCACGCTCATCTCGTATTGCGCCGTCGTGGGGACGCGATCATGGGGCTCGAGTTCAAGGGCTTGATGGACGGCGGCAAGCCGGTCGAGGCTCGCCTCATGCCCGGGCCGGCTCGCGTCGTTCAGGTCGACACGACCGATGCCGGGCAAGCCTTGAAGACGATCGGCTTCTACACCAGCATGATCGGCGGGGTGGGGACCTTGAGAGTGCATCTGGACGGTCGCGCAGGAGCCGAGCGGGGCGGCGAGATCAAGGTGTCGAAGTTCCGAATCCAGGGCGACCCGATCGTCAGCGAATTGGTTCAGGGAGTGGACGAGAGCCAACCGGCCATTGCAACCGGCAAGGTTCGTCCCGCGCGCCGGGTCGTCCGCGAGGAGATCGCATTCGATATGCTGCGCGGCAGTTTCGCGAGCGGCAATGGTCAGGTGGCGATCGAAGGTCTGAATGCCGCCGGCCCGATGATCGGCGCGAGCGTGCGCGGCAAGATGGATTTTCGCACCCGTTCGTTGTCCCTCGGCGGCACGTACGTGCCACTCTCTGGCCTGAACCGCGCACTGGCGGGGATACCGATATTCGGAGAGATACTGACCGGACCTCGCGGGGACGGCATCATCGGCATCACCTTCGCAGTAGACGGGCCTATGGCCAGTCCGAATGTGATCATCAATCCGTTGTCCATGGTCGCCCCCGGTGTGCTCCGCGAGATCTTCCAGATGGTGCCCGAGAACCCGCGCGTGACGCCGCAGGAGGCCATTGTCACGGCACCCGGTGGAGGCCCTCGCGTCCGCTCCAGCCAACCCGAGACCTTCCGAGGGGGCGCGGCTGCTCCGACCCAGCCGCGAGTGCTCGACGGCTGGTCATCGAAGTCGCAGCCGCCGACAGGTGGCCGCTAACAGTCATCTCCATCCTATGGCGACCGCGAGGACCGAAGCCCATCACGCTGGACTACTCGCGATGCGCTGCCCGGTAGGATTTCATTAAGGCAAAAGCGCTAAATTGGCGCCCGGATGATTACGTGCACTCAATGTTCAGTGCCTTGAGTGAACCGTGAGGCGAAATCATGATTAACTATTCTGATACGGCCTCTGCAACACCGGTGAGGGCGTCTCGGCTCATGGCGACCTTGATGGGTCTGAATGGGATCGTTTCGAGCGCCATTCTGTTCGCCTGGACATATATCGCGCTCTTTGTCGCCGAGCCGCTCTCCTGGGCCACTTGGATGCCGATCTCGCGAGGCCACGGGTTCACCGGCGTACTGGATTATCCCTTCGTCATGCTTTGGGTAATGCCGCTGATCGGTATCTTTGGCGCGTGGGTCGGCTTACAGGGTGGCCGTAAGCCTCTTGCCTATGCGTTCGTAATGGTGCCGCTGGGCATGCTCGCGATGGTCATGGGCTGGTATCACCTGGTGCCGACGGACTGGCACTGAATCGCTACTCTGAGCCCAAGGCGGTTCAGATCGAAAAGCTCGTTCCGCAGCCACACGCCGCCGTCGCCTGAGGGTTGTTGACGCGGAACGATGACCCGATCAGATCGTCTACGAAATCGATCTCGGACCCAGCCAGATAGGCGATCGACACGGAATCGATCACCACCAGCGCTCCGTCGCGCTCCACGACAAGGTCGTCACCCTCAGGGCCGGCCACGAGGTCGAGTTTGTACTGGAACCCCGAACAACCACCCCCTTCGACCTGTACGCGCAGCACGGGCCGAGCTGGATCCGCAGCCGCTAGCTCACCTAGCCGCTCGGCAGCGCGCTTTGTCATCGTGATGTCGGAGCCCGGCGCAAGTGTCTCGGTCATGGCTGGCCTGCTGTGGTTCGGCGATCGATGAGTGGCGGGATGGGCGGTACACAAGTGCAGCAACGCGCTTTGACTGTAGTTAGATAAGCGGCTTGGTCGCTGAGTCAAATGGCGCGGGCCGGAATCGCTGTTATTAGGGGTCGCGTCTCGTCTTGGAGCCCGGCCATGCAGCACTCGTCGGAGATCTGGTCGCCTCGTCCCCGCAATTTAGCACCCTGGGCGGCCGACCCGGCGGCCTCGCGAGGCCGCCTGCATCCTGAGGCCGGGTGCCCGATGCGCACGCCGTTTCAGCGTGATCGGGACCGGATCGTGCACGCAACGGCCTTCCGGCGGCTGAACTACAAGACGCAGGTCTTCCTGCTCCACGAAGGAGACCATTACCGGAGCCGGCTGACCCATACCCTCGAGGTCGCGCAAATTGCGCGCGCCATTGCACGGCAACTTGGCCTCGACGAGGATCTTGCCGAGGCGCTTGCGCTCGCCCACGACTTGGGCCACCCGCCGTTCGGTCACGCCGGCGAGCGCGCGCTGGATCGGGCGCTAACGGCGATCGGTGGTTTCGATCACAACGCCCAGAGCCTACGCGTAATCACACGACTGGAGCGCAAGTACTGGGACTTCGACGGACTCAATTTGACGTTTGAGACGCTCGAAGGGCTCGTGAAGCATAATGGGCCGCTCGATGGCGCTCGCCAGCCGCTGCTTGCCGAGGCGCTCGCCGACGCCGGTCTAACGGGGCGTTTGGACGAAGCCCTGGAAGCGCCCGCCGAGGCGCAATGTGCCGCTATCGCTGACGATATCGCCTACAACAATCACGATATCGACGATGCCTTGCGGGCAGGCCTCGTAAGCCTCGATGATCTGGCAACCGTGCCGATCGTGGGCTATTTCGCACGGGGGGCAGCGGAGCGCTCGGGCAGCGGCGACGCACGGCGGGCCGTCTACGAGATCAATCGGCGTATGATCACGGCCATGATCGAGGACGTGCTAGCCTCGAGCCGGAGTCGGATTGCCCGTCTCGAGCCGTCGTCGGCCGCCGATGTCCGTCGCGCCGGCGAGGCGATGGTTGCGTTCTCCAGCGAGATGCATGGCGAACTCCAGGGCCTGCGGGCTTTTCTGTTCGGCCATGTTTACCGGCACGATCGCGTCATGCGGGTCATGCGCAACGCGGAGACCATCGTCACGGACTTGTTCGAACGTTATACAACTGATCCGTTGTCGCTTCCGGGAGGCCGTGGCGAAGGGCTCGCTGCAGCCGGGGAGACGGCCCTCATCCGAGCCGTCGCCGATTTCATCGCCGGCATGACAGATCGCTTTGCCATCGCCGAACACCGTCGCCTGTTTGACCTGACCCCCGATCTCGGCTAGGCCGCGTGTGCTGTTTTGACGCCAAGCCGGGCCCGAAGTGGCTCGGCCGGCCGCCTGCCCCGAGGAGACGCATGAACGCCCTGGCGACGATCGAAGCACGGATTGCAGCCGCGCTCGAGACCCTGAAGAGCGACGGTACGCTGCCGCCCGATCTCGACACCGCCAACGTCGACCTCGAGCCGACCCGCGACGCGGCCCACGGCGATCTCGCCTCGAATGCGGCCATGGTCCTCGCCAAGCCAGCCAGGAAAAAGCCACGCGACATCGCGGATGCTCTGAAGGCGATTATCGAGAAGGACCCGCTGGTGGCATCGGCAGACGTCGCCGGGCCCGGTTTTCTCAATCTACGGCTGCATCCAGAGGCGTGGCAGCGTGTCGTCGCCGAGGTGTTGACCGCCGGAGGCGACTTTGGCCGCGCCGACATCGGCAAGGGCGAGGCGGTCAACGTCGAATACGTCTCCGCCAATCCCACTGGCCCGATGCACGTTGGGCACTGCCGAGGCGCCGTGTTCGGCGATGCGCTGGCCAATCTGCTCGCATTCGCGGGATGGAAGGTGACGCGCGAGTACTACATCAACGATGCCGGTGCCCAAGTCGATGTGCTGGCTCGATCCGCCTACCTTCGCTACCTCGAAGCCATGGGCGAGGAAATCGGCGAGATTCCTGAAGGTCTCTATCCCGGAAGCTACCTCGTGCCCGTCGGTGAGAAGCTCGCTTGGGAGCATGACACCGTTTTTCAATCGCTGACGGAGGATGACTGGCTGCCGTTCGTCCGCTCGTTCGCGATCGACGAGATGCTGGCCATGATTCGCGACGATCTGGCGGCCCTCAACATCCGCCATGACGTCTTCTTCTCGGAGCGATCTCTCACTTGGGGCGGACGCGATGAGGTGGCCGAGACGATCCGAGAATTGCGCGAGCGGGGCCTGGTCTTCGAGGGGCGCCTCGAGAAGCCGAAGGGCCACGACGCCGAGGAATGGGAGGACCGGGAGCAAACGCTGTTCAAAGCAACCGCGTTCGGAGATGACGTCGATCGTGCGTTGATGAAGTCCGACGGTTCCTACACCTATTTCGCTGCGGACATGGCTTACCATCACAATAAGCTCGCCCGTGGTTTTCGCCATCTGATCAATGTCTTCGGTGCTGACCATTCAGGCTACATCAAGCGTATGCAGGCCGCAGTGAAGGCGCTGTCCGGCGGACAGGCCGATCTCGACATCAAGGTCTGTCAGCTCGTCCGGCTCTTGCGTGCCGGTGAGCCGGTCAAGATGTCGAAAAGGGCGGGCACGTTCGTCACCTTGCGAGAGGTCGTCGACGAGGTCGGGCGGGATCCGGTCCGCTTCATGATGCTCTACCGGAAGAATGACGCGACCCTGGATTTCGATCTGGCTAAGGTTGTGGAGCAATCGAAGGACAATCCTGTCTTCTACGTCCAGTATGCCCATGCACGAGCCTGCTCGGTGCTCCGGAACGCACAGGAAGCGTTGCCGGGGACGGACCTCGGGGCGTCGGCGTTGGCGAAGGCTGACCTCGGCCGTCTCGACGATCGCGGCGAACTCGAGCTGCTGCGGCGGATGGCGCTTTGGCCTGGAGTGGTCGCTGGTGCGGCGCGGGTGCATGAGCCGCATCGCATCGCGTTCTACTTGTACGAACTGGCGTCTCTGTTCCATGGACACTGGACAAGAGGCACTGATTCGCCACATTTGCGATTTATACGTGCAGAAGATCCAGGGCTCACCTTGGCACGACTGGCCATGGTTCGAGCTTGTGCACAGGTGATTGCGACCGGGCTCGAAGTCCTTGGCGTCGAGGCGCCGCCAGAAATGCGATAATAATGACCGAATCGGGCGGTTCTGAACTCGGTGAGGGAGTTACAATATGGCTGGGTCGAACGGCTCACCTGCACAAAGAGGCGATCACGCGGCGCAGTGGCCGGCAGAGACCGACGAGCAGGCGAGGGCCCTCGAGCTCGAGCGTTGGCATCAGTATCAGGCCCAGCAGCGCGCCTACCAGCAGTCACAGCACGGTTATGCAGCTCCCGCTGGCTATCCGCAGCCGGGACACGGCGAGCCCGCTCACGCGCCCCATGGATATGCCCAACCTCACGCACAGGATCCTCACGGGTCGATGCCGCGTAATCCGTTCGAGGCGCAGGGCTATGTCGAAGGTGCCGGGGGGCCTCCACCGTCCGGCCATTTCGCCCCTCAGTTCGAGCGCTATGCGCCCCAACAGCCGTCATCGCACGGCCACTTCGATCCGCGGGTCCATCACGATCCGCACGCTTATCAGGCTGGCATGGCTGAGGCCCCCCCTCCGCCGATTCACGATCCCTTCGATCCGCACCGCGCGCCGCCCCAGTTCGATCCCCAGCACGGCTATGCGCCATCCCAGCAGCAGCCGCCATTCCAAGGTCATCACGATCAGCGCGGCGATCTGCAGCATTGGGATCTATCGCATTACCAGCCGGGGCAAATTCCGCAGGGTTATGCACAGCCGGGGCATCTCACGCAGCCGGCCCATCCTGAATGGCAACAGCAGCAGGGCGGTCACGAACCGGCTTGGCAACAGCCGCAGCATGGTCACGCCCAATGGCAGCACCCCGACGCCGCTCACGGCCTGCAACCCTATGACGGGGGCGCACCGGGGCACTATCCGCCGAACCAGCTCGATCCGGGCTACGATCCGCGCGGGGCGCACGAGGCTGGTGCGGACATCGATGAGATGGATGCACCGGAAGAGCCCCGGCGCGGTCCCGGTACCGTGCTTGTCGTGAGCATGCTCGTTGGAGCTATCGTTGTCGGTGGCGGCTTGGCCTTCGCCTACAAGCAATTCGGCGGTGGTGGCAAAACGTCGGCGAACGTCGCTGAGATCAAGCGCCAGACCACGCCCGAGAAAGTCCGTCCGGTCGATCCGGGTGGCAAGACGATCGAGCACAGCGACAAGAAATTCCTCAATCGTCTCGCTTCGGACTCGCCTGCGAGCGATCAGCGCCAGAGCGATATTGAAGGCGCGACCAAGAAGGTGTCCACGATCCCGATCGTGGTCAACCGGGATGGCTCACTGTCTCCGCAACCGGCGACAAGCGCTCCGGAAGTGCCGAGTTCCGGTGTGCCTGGTTTGCTGATCGATGGATTGGGGCCACCGCCGGTGCCGGTCGCGCAGTTACCCCGGTTGCGAGGCAACGCGGCCTCGGAGCCGGCAGTGACGCAGACCGCCTCGCGGTTGCCACCGCCTCCACCTGCACCGCCGACGGCGCCGACAGCTCGGGCCGCGCCCCGCGTGGCCGACCTTCCGTTGCCGAAAGTCACCAACAGTCCACCTCCGGTCACTGCCGCCGTTGAAAGGGCAGCGACAGCGCGGCCGGAGCGTGATGATTTCCTGTCGCAGAGGGACTCGACTGCAACGGCCGGAGCGAGTGGGCTCGGTGCGCCGGCAGCGGCGCCGCGCAAGCCGGCACCGGCGGCAAGCACGAGTGGCTACGTCGCCGTGCTCGCCTCCAAGCGCAGTCGCCAGGATGCGCTCAACACGTTCGCCGACCTGCACTCCCAGTATCCCGACATCCTCGGCGGCATCACGCCTGACGTGCGAGAGGCGAACTTGGGCGACAAAGGCGTCTGGTATCGCCTGATTGGCGGACCGCCCGGCTCTCGTGAGGCGGCGCGCTCGATCTGCGTAAAGCTCAAGGCTAAGGGTATGAAGGACTGCTGGCCGGTTGCCTACTGACGCCGATGCGAGCATCTCTCATCATAGGCGTAGCCGGTCTCACCCTGACCGGGGACGAGCGCCGTCTCTTGGCCCGGTCTCGGCCGGCCGGCATCATCCTGTTCGCACGCAATATCGCATCGGCGGATCAGACGCGCGCACTGGTCGCCGAGGTCAAGGCCGCTGTCGAGAGCGAACAAATGCTCGTCCTCGTCGACCAGGAGGGCGGCCGCGTCCAGCGGATCAAACCACCGCTCGCCTCTCTGCTCCCGCCCGCCGCGGCCTACCTCGCCCATTTCGAGGGCGACTTGACTGCCGCGGCTGACGCGGCCCGGAGCGTCGCGAGGTTGCTCGCCGACGAGCTTCGCTCCTTGGCAATCAACACCGACTGCGCGCCGGTGCTCGACGTGCCCGTTCCCGGCGCTCACGGGATCATCGGCAACCGCGCTTTCGCGACCAATGTGAACGACATCATCGCTCTGGGTCGTGCCTTCGCGGCGGGCCTCATGGACGGCGCGATTTTGCCGGTAATGAAGCACATACCGGGACACGGCCGCGCGCTCGCTGACAGTCATCTGGAACTTCCCGTCATCGACGCAACCCAAGCTACCCTTGAGACGAGTGATCTCGTCCCGTTCCGCGCGCTCGCCGATCTTCCGGCTGCCATGACAGCCCACGTCGTCTTCAAGGCGCTCGATCCCGCTGCTCCGGCCAGCACCTCACGCCACGTCATTGAAGAGATTGTTCGCGGGCGATGCGGTTTCGCGGGACTTCTCATGAGCGATGATCTCGGCATGAAGGCGCTGAGCGGATCATTCGCTGAGCGGACCCGCGCGGTTCTCGCGGCCGGTTCCGATCTGGCGCTACATTGCAGCGGCAACTTCGAAGAGATGACGGCTGTTGCTGGCGCTGCCCCCACCATGCAAGGCATCGCGCTCCAACGGTTCGAGACGGCATTTGCCGTCACGACCCGGACACCTGTGCCCTACGATCGGGCCAAAGCCGGTGCGGTGCTCGAGGCACTCGTCGCCCGTGTCGCCTGAATCAGTATAGACTGGTGGGCGAATGTCTCGGTGTTCCCGAGACTTGGGCGAGCTGAGGCTCGGTGGAGCAGCGATGATCGGCGACGAGCGTCGGGATTTGAACGGAGAATGGCAGGCCGCCCAGCCGGCCCGCAGTTCCGCTTCTGCCGATCCTTGGGGCGACACTGCCGACGATCGCGCCCCGGACGAGGTGCTGATCGTCGACCTCGCCGGTTTCGAGGGCCCACTCGATCTGCTCCTGGCGCTCGCGCGAACCCAGAAGGTCGACCTCGCCCAGATCTCAGTCCTGCGGCTCGTCGAGCAGTATCTGGAATTCATCGCCCGAGCGCAGACGCTACGCATCGAACTCGCGGCCGACTATCTCGTCATGGCCGCTTGGCTGGCGTTCCTGAAGTCGCGCCTTCTCTTGCCCCGCGAGGAGAAGCAGGGAGACGAGATCAGTCCGGATGAACTGGCGGCACGGCTGCATTTCAGGCTGCAGCGGCTTCAGGCGATGCGCCAGGCAGCGGCCCATCTGTTCACACGCCAACGCCTCGGCCGGGATGTCTTTCCGCGCGGTATGCCCGAGGGAACCCGCACCATCCGCGAGCGTCAGTACTCGGCCGGGATCTACGACCTGATCAAGGCCTATGCCGACCAGCGCAAGCGGACCACGGTGAAGCGCGCGCACATCGTCCGCCGGCGCGTGGTGTGGTCGATCAAGGATGCCCGGCAGCGTCTCGAGCGGCTCGTCGGTCAGTCGGCGGGCGGCTGGGTTCAGCTCGATCTCTTCTTGCACCAGTACATGCCGGCTGCCGAACTGAGCCGAACCGCGCTGGCGAGTTCCTTCGGAGCCACGCTCGAAATGGCTCGGGAGGGACTGATCGAGATACGGCAGGACGCCGCCTTCGCACCGATCGAGATGCGGCGGCGCGCCCCTGAGGACGGCAAGGCTGGTGGGAATTGATTGCGGGTTAGGTACGTGTTGCGTGACGGAGCTTGCGATTGGCTAGGGCACCCAGAGATAGGGCCGGAGACGGGGGAGCAGGCATGGAACGGCCGAACCGCGAGATTTATGAGGCAACGGACACCCGTCACGCCACGCGGCAGGAGAGCGCGGCCAACGACTCGCACCCCGATATTGTGCCGATCGCAAAATCCGGCCGTCGTGGGCGCAAACTCCCGGCCAACGTAGCGGCGCTGCCGTCCGCCGACCGGGGCGAGGCACTGCGTATCGTCGAAGCGCTCCTGTTCGCGGCCTCAGAGCCATTGGACGAGGCCTTTCTCGCCAGACACCTTCCTGCCGACGCCGATGTCGGCGCACTCCTTGCCGAAGTGCAGGGCTTTTACGCCGGTCGCGGCGTCAATCTGGTCCGTGTCGCCGGAAAATGGGCGTTCCGCACCGCCAGCGATCTGGCCTATCTCCTGGAGCGGCACGCACTTGAGGAAAAGCGCCTGTCCCGCGCCGCCCTCGAGACGCTGGCCATCGTCGCCTACCATCAGCCTGTGACCCGCGCAGAGATCGAGGAGATCCGCGGCGTCGAGACGTCCAAAGGCACGATCGACATCCTTCTGGAGACGGGCTGGGTTCGGCCACGCGGCCGCCGACGCGCACCGGGCAAGCCGATCACCTTCGGCACCACGGCGGCATTTCTCGATCATTTCGGGCTCGAGTCGATCAAGGATCTGCCGGGCCTCGCGGACCTGAAGAGCGCCGGCCTCCTCGATTCGACCTTGCCGCCCGGCTTTCAGGTGCCAAGTCCGACGGACGTGGCTGCCCTGATGCCTGACGAGTTGCCGCTGGAGATTGCCGAGGAGGCCGAGCAGGCCGAGCTCACCTTCGAAGCAGACGACACTGAGGCCGAGACGCCCATCGACGACGGCGATGCCGATGCGGGTCCACGCTCATGACCGCCGGCCCAGCTCGTGAGGCCATTTCTGAGAGACCGTCGTACGGCGTCGTGTTGCTGTCGATCGCGATAGCGCACGCCCGACGCTTGAAACGGCCGTTGGGGGCGCTCGTGAGCCGGTTGGCCCTGGCCGTAGCCCTCACCCTGGCAGCCAGCCTTCTGGCCCCGATCCTGGCGAATGATGCGGGCCCCGTGGACGTCGAGCGGATGAAACCTGGTCCGTCCTGGAGCTTGCCGGTTGCGTCTTGCCGACGCCTGGGGCATCCCCACATGTAGAGCGTCACCGCGTGGATTGACGCGCGTCGACTTTGGCCTTTGTGCCATCCAAGGAGCTTCGAGATGCTTGCAGACCCGTCGATCGGCGGATCGCTCGACAGTCAGGTCCGCCGTCGGCGCACGTTTGCGATCATCTCGCACCCGGACGCCGGCAAAACGACGCTGACCGAGAAGTTGCTGCTGTTCGGCGGCGCCATTCAGCTTGCGGGCCAGGTCAAGGCCAAGAAGGACAAGCGCAGCACGCGCTCGGACTGGATGGCGATCGAGCGCGCGCGCGGCATCTCGGTCGCAACGTCCGTCATGACGTTCGAGTACGGCGGCGCCGTCTTCAATCTGCTCGATACGCCGGGTCACGAAGATTTCTCCGACCATACGTACCGCACGCTGACGGCCGTCGATTCAGCGATCATGGTCATCGATGGCGCACGTGGTATCGAGGCGCGAACCCGCAAACTGTTCGAGATCTGTCGTCTGCGCGACATCCCCATCATCACCTTCGTCAACAAAATGGATCGCGAAAGCCGCGAGCCGCTCGAACTCCTCGACGAGATCGAGAAGACACTCGCCCTCGACACGGCGCCCATGGTCTGGCCGATCGGACGTGGCCGGGACTTCCGTGGCACGTTCGATCTTGCCGCCGCCCGCATCCGCCAGCTCGACCAGAGCGACGAAGGCGTGGTCGTGTCCGGCATCGACGATCCAATGATCGACGAGTTGCTTGGCGCGGATCACACGGACCTCTGGCGCGAAGAAATGGGTCTCGTAGAGGGGGCTTGCGGACAGTTCGAGCTCGAAGCCTTCCGCCAGGGCACGCTCACACCTGTGTTCTTCGGCAGCGCACTCCGCAACTTCGGTGTGCGCGACCTGCTGGACGCGCTCATCGCCCATGCCCCGCCGCCCCGCAACCAGCCCGCCGAGCCGCGTCCGATCGTGGCGACCGAGCCGGGTATGACGGGGCTCGTTTTCAAAATCCAGGCGAACATGGACCCGGCCCACCGCGATCGCATCGCGTTCATGCGGGTGTGCTCGGGTAAGTTGACGCGTGGGATGAAGGTCAAGAATGTGCGGACTGGCCGAACGGTCGTCCTTCAGGCGCCGCAGTTCTTCTTCGCGCAGGACCGCTCCCTGGCCGAGGAAGCCTTCGCGGGCGATATCGTCGGCCTCCCGAACAAGGGCCTCTTCCGCATCGGCGACACGCTCACCGAGGGCGAGAACGTCACCTTCGTCGGCATCCCGAGCTTCGCGCCCGAGATCCTTCGCCGGGTGCGACTGGAGGATGCGATACGCGCCAAGAAGCTGCGCGAGGCACTGGCTGAGATGGCGGAGGAGGGGGTCGTGCAGCTCTTCTCGCCGCTCGACGGTTCGCCGCCGATCGTGGGGGTCATCGGCGCTCTGCAGCTCGATGTGCTCGGTGATCGGCTGCAGAACGAGTACGGCCTCGCCATAGCGTTCGAGTCGGCGCCGTGCGATGCGCTGCGCTGGATCCTTGCCGACGACCCGAAGGAAATCGAGAAATTCGTCGCCAAGAGCCGAAATTCGGTCGCCGTCGACGTCGATGGCGATCACGTCTACCTGGCGCCGTCCGCCTTCTATCTGGACCTTGCAGTCGAACGTAATCCCGGCATCCGCTTTGCCGACATTAAGACCTCGACCGCACGCTAGGGCGGCACGGGAGGGAGCGTCCCCAGCGCGTGACGGTGGCTCAGCGCCAACCGCCATGCTATTGGCCTGAAAGGGAAAGCGGTCATTCAACTCGAGTAGCGGTTGTCCTATGTCGCATTTCGTCCGCCCTCTGCCGCCAGTTGCAGCCCGGGCCCTGATCGCAGACGTCTCGGGTCGGCCTTGATGGACCGCCAAGGCCCATTCCCGGATCCGGGGCGCAGGACGAGCCGGACATCGCCACCGACCGTGCCTCGGCTCCGGGCCGAGCCGATCACCGAGCCCGCCACTTCGCGTAGAGGGCGTCCTCGGCGATCTTGGGCATCGCGCTGGACCCGTCGCATTGCGGCGGCGATTGCGCTGCTGGTCCTCGCGCTCGTCGCACTGATCGTCATCTACCGATTTGCCATGCCCGCATGGACGCCGACGATGGCCGCGCGCAGTCTCATGGGCGAGCCCGTGAGGCAGCGCTGGATCCCGCTGCGTCGCGTCTCGCCGCTCCTGATCCGGGCCGTTCTCGCCTCGGAGGACGCCCGTTTCTGCATCCACGACGGCATCGATCTCGGCGAGCTGAAAGCGGCCATCGAGGAGGCGAAAAGCGGAGCTTCGCCACGCGGCGCCAGCACCATCACCATGCAGGTCGTGAAGAATGTCTTCCTGTGGCCCGGCCGCAGCTACGTACGTAAGGCGATCGAGCTGCCGCTCGCACTCGCCGTTGATTTCGTCTGGCCGAAGCGGCGCATCCTCGAGGTCTACCTCAACATCGCCGAATGGGGGCCGGGGATCTACGGAATTGATGCCGCCGCGAGCGATGCGTTTGCCAAGCCGCCATCGAATTTGACGGCACGCGAGGCGGCGCGGCTGGCCGTGGTGCTTCCCAATCCGCTCGACCGCGATCCAGCCAATCTCGAGCCGCGCATTGCACGCGTTTCGCAGATCATAGGGGCTCGGATGCGCGGCGGCGTCAACACCAGCTGTCTCGATTGAGGCGTCGGCCTTAGGGCATTGCTTTCCGCGCGCCGCGATCGCCGGTCAGCTCCTCCGGCCGGATATGCCAGAAGGCGAGCAGCGCTGCGGCCATGAGCACGGCGACGCTGCCGAAGGCCATGCTCCAGCCGAGCGTCGACATGCCGCCTGAGTAATCCAGGATCCACCCGACGAGCAGCGGTCCGACGAAGCCGCCAGCATAGCCGAGCATAGAATGAACGGCGAGCGTCGCGCCTCGGCGCGAAGGCTCGGCGGTCCCGGCGGCGCCGGCTGTCAGCGAAGACGAGTCCAGCCAGACGATAGCGCCGTAGACGATCAGCAGCGCTGCGGCCAGCTCGTACGAGCCCGAGCCGACATAGCCGATGCTAGCCGCCAACACGATCGATGCCAGCATCGCCACTTGCACGAGCCGTCGTCTCCCGAGCCGGATCGAAGCCTCGTTGCCGAGAATGCTGGTCGCGGTGCCGACAAGTCCCAGCGTCGTCGCCAGAACGGCCGGCGAGAGTGCGGCTTCACTGTTTCCGGTGCGCAGCGCGACCCAGGCGAGGAACGCGACGCCCCAGCCCCTGAGCGCGCTCATCTCCAGGGTGTGGATCGCATAGGCGAGCGCGTACGCCATCGCCGATTTGTTGCGAAAGACCGGGCGAAAATCGTAAAGCGCGCCGCCGTCTGCCGCCTTACGAGCCGATTCTCGTTGAGCCGGCACCACGGCCACGATCACGACCCAGGCGATCGCCGCGCTGATCGCGGCAGCGATGAACGCCGATTGCCAGCCGGCAAGCTGCGCCAGCCATTCCCCTGTTGCAAACGAGAGTGCGCCGGAGATACCGATACTGGCCGCATGCCCGGCCGTGGCGCGCGACATCAGTTTGGCATCGACGCGGTCGGCGAGGAGCTTCAAGCCCGTCATGTACGTGCCGGCCCACCCGATGCCGGTCACCGCGCGACAAATAAGTGCAGACCAGAAGTCGGTTGCGAAAAGCCCGAACGCCAAGTGGCCGCCGAACGTCAAGGCGACTCCCAAGAGATAGATCCGCTTTGGATCCAGCCTGTCGGTCAGCGTCACGAGCACAGGCACGGCCAGCATGTAGGCACCGTAGAACGAGGCCGTCACCCACCCTGCTTCGCTGTTCGACAGTCCCCACAACGGTGCCAGCCGTGGCAGCAGAGCTGGCCAGAAGAAGGCGCCGATCTGGACGAGCACCTGTGCGAGGCAGACGAGCGCGACCAAACGTCGGGCCGAGAGCGCTTGCTCGGTCGTCCCTCCACTCATGAAAGCATTCCCTCTTCAGGTGCCGGCTAATTCGCCGAGCGTACTACGATTTGTGATCCGACTGGCAACGCCGCTCCCGACATCGAGATTGTCGGATCTCAGCGGATGTACGGCTCGGGGAAACCGCCATTGACAATGACGCTACAAGCGCCGGATAGTTTTGTTCGTCGGCGGCGCGAGCCTGTCCAGGCACAAAAACAAAATTGCACTTGGGAGGTCGCCAATGGTGTTTCGCTCGCGGGTTCTTGCACCCGCCATGACGGCATGTGCCGCTCTGCTTGCAACGAGCCCGGTCGCGGCTCAGGAGCCGAAGGGCACCCTGGTATTCGCGGTCGATTCGTTGGCTGCCCAGACCCTCGACCCGATCCTTGAGCAGCGCCCGGGCAACGCTGTCTATCAGGCCGCCATGTATGACAGCCTTGTCGGCTTCAACATCGAGAGGGGCGGCATCGGCCCAGGCGTCGCCGAAAGCTGGACCATTGCCGACGACGGTCTCGCCTGGACCTTCAAGCTACGCGCCGGCCAGAAGTGGCACAACGGCGACCCGCTCACCGCCCACGACGTCAAGTTCAGCCTCGAGCGCGTCATGTCGCCGGCCTCGCAGGCGGCGGCTGCCGCATCGCTGCGCCGTTCGATCAAGAGCATCGAGGTGGTCGACGACCTGACCGTGCGCGTCAACACGAACGGCACGCAGATCGGGCTCCCGGCCTCGCTGAGCCGAGCGGTGGCACCCGAGGGCTCGATCATGCCCAAGGCCTACATCGAGAAGGTCGGCGACGAGGAGTTCCGCAAGAAGCCCATCGGCAGCGGCCCCTGGAAGTTCGTGCGCAACGTGCCCGGCGACCGCATCGAGTTCGAGGCCGTCGATCATGCGCACTGGCGCGGCCGCCCGAAGTTCAAGAACCTGCACGTGCTGCTCGTCCCGGAGGAGGCGACGCGTGTCGCCATGGCGCGCACGGGTGAGGCGGGCATCGCCGCCATCACGCCCGAGACGATAGAGGGCGTCGTCAAGGCCGGCCTCGAAGTGTTGACGGTGCCGGGCACCACCGCGCCAGTCTTCCAGTTCTGGGGAACGTGGCGCGAGGGCAGCAAGGACAGCCCACTCGCAAAGAAGCGCGTGCGCCAGGCCTTGTCGCTGGCCCTCGACAGGAAGCAGATCATTCAGCACGTGATGGCCGGCAAGGCTGCGATGCCGCGGCCGTTCTCGACGTTCTCGTTCACCGATAGCCTGAGCGTCGATCGGTGGAAGACGTGGTCCGAGGAGAATTTCCGCTATGATCCCGAACTCGCCAAGAAGATCCTCGCCGAGGAGGGTTACCCGAACGGCTTCGAGCTGAAATTCGCCAACACGGCGCTGCCCGGCACCCAGTTCATGGTCGCAGTCGGCACAGCGATGGTCGACATGTGGACCAAGATCGGCATCAAGGTGACGGTCAAGCATTACGAGTGGGGTGCCTTTTCGCCCCTCGTAAGGGGCGACCAGCCGCATCTCACCGGTTGGGCCTCGATGTATCGCACGGTCGGCCGCCCGGATGCGCCGTGGCGCTACAATGCGGCCTTCTCGCCGGACAGCGGCGAGCGGCTGTTCGGCGACAAGGATAACTGCGGCGAGGTTTGCACGAAGTTCGTCGAGCTCTATAGCGGCGTGATCAACGAGCGCGATCCGAAAAAACGGACCGAACTCAACGACGCCATGGTCGAGCACGTTGCCAACCAGTGGATGTCGATTCCGATCATCGAGGGCATGGGCTATTACGCGATCAACGCCAAGAAGGTTGGTCAGTTCGCCGCGATCGCGGGCCGCCACGAACTCGGCGACGTCTTCGAGCGAGTGCCGCACCCCGATCAGAGTCCCTGGAAGAAGTGAGCAAACTTCTCCCTCTCCCCATTACAGCGCAGGAATGGGGAGAGGGAAACGCGCCAAGGCAGCCACTTCGGAGTTTTCATGGGTCGCTTCATTGTCCGCCGGTTGTTGCATGGCCTGGTGCTGCTGTTCATGGTGGCGACCGTCGTCTTCGTCCTCGGTCGCCTGACGGGCAATCCCGTCGACCTGATGCTGCCCGAGGACGCGACGGCCGAGGATCGGACACGTCTCATCAAGTCGCTCGGCCTCGACGGGCCGATGCACACGCAGTTCCTGGTGTTCATCGGCAATGCGCTCCAAGGTGATCTCGGCACCTCGATCCGGATGCGGCAGCCTGCCGTGGACCTATTCTTCTCGCGCCTGCCGAATACGCTGGTAATCATTCCCTGGGCCATTCTGCTGGCAATGGTGGTCGGCATTCCGCTCGGTGTGGTGGCCGCGCTCAACCGTGGCAATATGCTCGACCGAGGTGCCGGCACGATCGCGGTGCTTGGTATCGCCACGCCGAACTTCTGGCTCGGGATCGTGCTGATCTTCGTGTTCTCGGTCGAACTCGGCTGGTTACCGTCGGGGCGGATGGGCGGGCCCGAGCATTACGTACTGCCGGTGATCACGCTCGGCACGTTCCTCACCGCAGGCTTCATGCGGCTGACCCGCTCGAGCATGCTCGATGTTCTGGAAAGCGAGTTCGTCAAGCTGGCGCGCATCAAGGGCTTAAGCGAGACGGTGGTGATCTGGAAGCACTGCCTGCGCAACGCCATGATCCCGCTGCTGACGCTGTGGGGCGTGTTCGTCGGCAACCTCATAACCGGGGCCATCGTCACCGAGACAGTGTTCGCTTGGCCCGGCGTGGGGCGCCTCACCTACGAGGCCGTCATCTATCGCGATTTTCCCCTACTGCAAGCCGTGATCATCCTGAAGTCGATCCTGATCCTCTCGATCAATCTCCTGGTCGACATCCTCTATGCCTACGTCGATCCGCGGATCAGGCTGAGCTAGGAGACCTGATGCAACGGCTACCCTGGATCCCGATCCTGATCATCCTGACCATCTTCGCCATGGCGATTTTCGCGCCGCTGCTCGCACCGCACGACCCGATCGACCAGACGCTGAAGGACAAGCTGCTGCCGCCGTTCTGGTTCGAGGGTGGCAGTACCAAGTACATTCTCGGCACGGACGCCTTCGGCCGCGACATTCTCAGCCGGCTCATTTACGGAGCGCGCGTCAGCTTGCTGGTGGCGCTTCTCGCGCTGACCGTCGGCGGCGGCGTCGGGCTCACCATCGGCATCGTGGCAGGCTACCTCGGCGGCACCATCGAGACCATCCTGATGCGCCTCGTCGATGCCGCCTTCACGTTCCCGGCCATCCTATTCGCGCTCTTGCTGTCGGTGACGCTCGGCCAGGGTCTCGGCACGCTGGTGATCGCCATCAGCCTGCTGCTGTGGGCGAGCTTCGCCCGTATCATCCGAGGCGAGGTGCTGGCCTTGAAGCAACGCGATTTCGTTGCGCTCGCCAAGGTGCGCGGCTGCTCGACGCTGCGCATCATGGCCACCCACATCCTGCCCAACGTGCTCAACACGTTCCTCGTGCTCGTAACGCTCAATATCGGCGTCGTCATCATCGCCGAGGCATCGCTGTCGTTCCTCGGCGCGGGCATTCCACCGCCGACGCCGACCTGGGGGCTGATGGTCTCGGAAGGGCGCGGGCGCATTGCCGATGCCTGGTGGGTGGCGCTGATTCCAGGCATCGCGATCACGCTGCTGGTGCTGTCGGTCAATTTGTTCGGCGACTGGCTGCGCGACCGGCTCGACCCGAGGCTGCGGCAGCTATGAACCAGGATACTGTGCTCCAGGTTCGCGACCTCGCCACCTACTTCGAACTCAGGCGCGGCGTCGTTAAGGCCGTCGACGGCGTCAGCTTCGATCTGCGCCGGGGTGAGGTGCTGGGCCTCGTCGGTGAGTCCGGTTGCGGCAAGAGCCTGACCGCGCTCTCGATCATGCGGCTGCTGCCGAAGGGGGGCGCGCGCACCGTCCGCGGCGAGGTTCGCCTCGGCGGCGAGAACATCCTCGAGCTGCCCGCCAGCCGAATGCGCGACATTCGCGGCCGGCGGATCTCTATGATCCTGCAGGACCCGCAAACATCGCTCAATCCGGTCTTCACCATCGGCGAGCAATTGCGCGAGGCGATCTTCCGGCGCGCGCCGGCCAAGACGGCCGAGATCATGAAGGAGGCGGTTGCCGCCTTGCGTCGCGTCGAGATCGCAGCCCCGGAAAGCCGCATTAGCCAGTATCCGCACCAGATGTCGGGCGGGATGAAGCAGCGCGTCGTCGGCGCCATCGCCATGAGCGGCGAGCCACAAGTGCTCATCGCGGACGAGCCGACGACCGCGCTCGACGTCACGATCCAGCTGCAATACTTGAAGCTGCTGAAACGCCTGCAGACCGAGACCGGCATGGCGATCCTGTTCATCACGCATGACTTTGGCGTGGTGGCGCGGATGTGCGATCGCGTCGCCGTCATGTACGCCGGGCGTATCGTCGAGTGCGGCCCTGTCGCCGAGGTGTTCGAGCGTCCGGCCCATCCCTACACCCGCGCGCTGATCGCCTCGGTGCCCAAGATGACCGGAGAACGCGGACGCTTGGCCACGATCGAAGGTCAGCCACCGTCTCTGCTCGACTTGCCGCCCGGATGCCGTTTCGCACCCCGCTGTAATCTTGCCGAGCCGCAGTGCATCGCGACCTATCCGGAGACGGCCGACATCGGCCCCGCGCATACCGTTTCTTGCTGGAGGTCCGACACGCGATGAGTGACGAGCCGCTGCTGCGCGTCGAAGGCTTGAAGAAGCATTATCGCGTGACCAAGGGCGTCCTGTTCTCACGGACGCTCGGTCACGTGAAGGCTGTCGATGGCGTGTCGTTCACCCTGCGGGCCGGCGAGACGGTGGGCCTCGTCGGCGAATCCGGCTGTGGCAAGACGACGACATCGAAGCTCATTCTCAACCTCGAGGCGCCGACCGAGGGCGAGGTTCTCCTGGACGGCAAGCCGATCCATGATCTCGACGGGGCGGAGTTGATCGCCTTTCGCGCCAAGGTACAGGCCGTGTTTCAGGACCCCTGGTCGTCCTTGAATCCGCGCATGACCGTCGGGCGCACCATTGCCGAGAGCCTGATCGTCAATGGCTGGACGCAAGAGCGCATCAAGGCGCGCGTCAGCGATCTTCTGGTTCAGGTCGGGCTGCGCGCGGAGCAGGCCACGCAGTACCCGCACGAATTCTCCGGCGGCCAGCGCCAGCGCATCGCACTTGCGGCCGCGCTCGCCTCGCATCCGAAGCTGATCGTACTCGACGAGCCGATCTCCGCGCTCGACGTCTCGATCCGCGCGCAGATGATGAACCTGCTGAAGGACATCCAGGCAGAGCAGAATGTCGCCTACCTGCTGGTCGCGCACGATCTCGCCACCGTGCGGCACATGGCTGATCATACGGTCGTCATGTACCTCGGCAAGATCGTCGAGCAGGGGCCGACGGAGAGCCTGTTCCGCGACGTGCGCCATCCCTACACGAAGGCACTGTTCTCAGCCGTGCTCGAAGCCCGGCCCGGTGCCGCGGCAGACGAGATCGAGCTGAAGGGGGAGGTGCCGTCGCCGCTCAATCCGCCCGGCGGCTGCCGATTCCACCCGCGCTGCCCGTTCGCCTTCGATCGATGCAGCCACGACGAACCGGACTTGCGCGAGGTCTCGCCGGGCCACAACGTCGCCTGCCACCTCTATGATGCGGTCGAGACCGGGAAAACGAGCGACGCGGTCCGTGCGACGAGCCCTGCATCGTGATAGTCGTGAGACCAAGGCTAGTGTAGCGCCACTGACGTTTGGTACCCGGTTGCGGCTCGGCTCGTCACCAAACGTCAGGGGCAAAAGCTACACTAGATACATTGAGTTGTAGTGTTCCTTTGGCGCCGACATTTGCTCCCGACCTAGCCGCGAAGGGAAGCAAATGTCAGCGCCGGAACACTAGGCCGCGCGAGACGATCGAAGGATGTCGAATGACCGACTGGATTGAAACCTATCGAGGTGTCGTCAGCGCCTGGGAGTGCGATATCGTCGAGCACTTTACCATCGCCTACTATTTCGAGAAATTCTCCGACGCGACACGGAATTTCGTCGAGTTGATCGGCGAGAACGAGGCGCTGGGCCCGCAGGTCGGCACCGGGCCATCGCGCCTCGTCACCACCTTCCAGGCCGAGCTTCGCGCGGGCGCAGCGTTCCACATGACGAGCGCCGTGACGGGCATTGACGAGACCACGCTGCGGATCGGCCATCAGGTCGTCGACACCACGAGCGGCAAGACGATCACTTGGCTGGCCGAAAGCCTCGCGCTTCCGTCCGCCATCACGCCGGCGACGCGCCAGCGGCTGGCGGCGCTCGTCGTCGAATGGCCGGGCCCCGAGGTGGCACCGCCCGCGCCCTTGCCCAAAGCCAAGGGCGAGCTGACCGGTCGCGATCGGGTCAAGCCTTGGGAGCTGGACGAGCGCGGTCACCTGTCCCTCTCGGATCACGTTCATCGGTTCTCTGCCGCGGGCATGCATTTTCTCACCTCGGTCGGCATGACCGGCGGCTACATGCACGCCAACCGTCGGGGCTTCTCCACGTTCCTGCTTGATGTCGAGCTGATCTCTCCGGCTCTGCTCGATGAGCGGATCGACATGCACACGGCCGTGGCCCAGATCGGCAACACATCGATGCGCTACGTCCACCGCATGACCGGCGCCGACGGGCGGAATATCGCGACGATGGTTCAGGCCGGCGTGCAACTCGATCTCGATGCGCGGCGACCGACGCCCTTCCCTGCCGAGATCAGGGAGCGGGTGGCGCCACTCTTGCCGAAAACCTGACAAATCGACCTGCAACCGGAGGAACACCATGTCCAGCCAACCGCACGGCCCGCTGCAGGGCGTGAAGGTCGTCTCCTGTTCGACGGCGCAGGCCGGAACCGTGCCTTACATGCTGATGGCTGACCTCGGCGCCGAGGTCATCAAGATCGAAACACCGAACGGCGGCGACAACTCCCGCACCATGTCGATCCTACCGGGGATGCCGAGTTCGTTCTTCGAGACGAACAACCGCGGCGTCAAGAGCGTGACGCTCAACCTGAAGAGCGCGGAAGGCCAGGCGATCCTGAAGAAGCTCGTCGCCCGCGCTGACATCTTCGGCCAGAATTTCCGTCCCGGCGCCGCCGAGAAGAACGGTTTTGGCTACGAGGAGCTGAGCAAGGTCAACCCCAAGCTCGTCTACATCTCGATCTCGGGTTATGGCCCCGACGGCCCGAACGCGCATCTGCCGGGCACCGACTCCATGGCCCAGGCGCTCGGCGGGATCGCGCAGGCCTACGCCACGCCCGGCCAGCCGATGAAGACCGGCATAGCCTCCGTCGCCGACGAGACGTGCGCCTTCCTCGCGTTCGGTGGAGCGCTGGCGGCGCTGACCCACGCGCGCACCACCGGCCAGGGCCAGAAGGTCGAACTGTCGCTGCTCGGCGGCATTGTGCGCCTGCTCGGATGGACGTTCCAGACCACGATGTGGCGCGGCACTGACCCTGTCACGGGCCAGGCTCGCGTCGCGGGAACGAAGGAGCGGCCCGCCATGTCGGCGTCCTTCAACGATCGTGACGGCAAGCCGTTCGTCTTCCAGCTGGCGCGCGACCAGTGGAAGGAGGCGATGACCTCGCTCGGCTTCTACGATCGGATTACCGAGGCGGGATTCGGTCATCTCGGCGTTGCCATGGAATCCGACGCCAAGCGCGAGGAATTGCTGGCCCTGCTGGGTCGTCTCTTCGCGACTGGCTCGCGCGACGAGTGGGTGTCGAAGCTCCGTGCCGGCGACATCGTCTCGGCGCCGATCAACACCATACTTGAAGCTGCCGTCGATCCGGACGTGGTCGCCAACGGCTATGTCGCCGAGATGGATTATCCCGAGCACGGCAAGCGCCTCAAGGTACACGGAACTCCGTGGAAGTTCTCTGAGACACCAGCCAAGATCGGTGTCGCCCCGAAGCTCGGCGAGCACAACGACGAGGTGCTGGCATCGCTCGGCTACAGCAAGGCGGAGATCGCGGGACTGCGGGAGCGCAAGGCGATCTGAGCCGCCTGTCTTTGCAGAAAGCTGAAGCATGAAGTCGGTCTTGATCACCGGAGGCAGTCGCGGGATCGGTCGTGCGACGGCACTCATCGCCGCGTCGCGCGGTTGGAACGTGGCAATCAATTACGTGCGCGACGAGGCATCCGCCAAGGACACCCGGGCCGCGATCGAGCGGGCCGGCGGCAAGGCCATCTGCATCAAAGGCGACATTGCACGGGAAGCAGACGTGACGGCGATGTTCGCGACGGCCGCGAAAGAGTTCGGTAGCCTGGATGGCGTGGTCATCAATGCGGGCGTGGTCGCTCCGGCGATGACGCTGGCGGAGATGTCGGGCGAGCGGCTGGAGCGGATGTTCCGCATCAACGTTCTCGGCTCGTATTTGTGCGCCCGCGAGGCCGTTCGGCACTTGTCACGAGCAGGGTCCGGCAGGGGCGGCTCGATCGTCAACGTCTCGTCTTTGGCGGCGCGCACGGGCTCGCCCGGCGAGTACGTCGACTACGCCGGCGCGAAAGCGGCCATGGACACGATGACCGTCGGCCTCGCCAAGGAGGCTGGACCGCTCGGCATCCGGGTCAATGCCGTGAGACCGGCCTTTATCGACACCGAGATCCATGCCACCTCGGGCAACCCGGATCGCGCACGCATCCTCGGTAAGCAGACGCCTCTTGGTCGCGAGGGAACAGCCGACGAAGTCGGCGAGGCGATCTTGTGGCTTTTGTCGGACGCGTCATCGTATGTGACGGGTGCATTGATCGACATGGCAGGCGGACGTTGAAGTCGCCAGCTGCTGAGAGGACCCCGAATGGACCCGACCTTGCCGGACGAGCTGCGCTCTATCCAGGAAACCGCCCGTCGTTTCGCGATCGAGAAGATCGCGCCCGGCTACATGACGCGCGAGGCGGAAGGGCGCATCGACCGTGCTCTCATCCGCGAGATCGGAGCCCTGGGGCTGATCGCACCGGAAATCCCTGAAAGCCTGGGTGGGCTGGGCCTACCGAGCCTGACCAGCGGGCTCATCGCCGAGGCCATCGGCTATGCCGATCCGAACGTCGCCTACCTGCAGATCCTGGGCTCTCTCAACGCCAAGATCATCGCGAGCCACGCCGCGCCCGACCTCGCGCGCCAGTGGCTTCCCCGCCTCGTCTCGGGGGAGGTCGTAGTGTCGCTGGGCTTGACCGAGCCCCGCGGCGGATCTGATGCCGCCAATCTCGTTCTGTCCGCCCGCCGCGACGGCGACCGCTACATCCTGAAGGGCGAGAAGTCCTCGATCAGCATGGCCGACCAGGCCGACGCCATCGTGCTGTTCGCGCGAAGTGGGCCGGTCGAGGCGAGAGGCCGTGGCGTCAGCGCCTTCCTCATTCCGATGAGCACGCCAGGGATCACGACGCAGCGCTATCGCGATCTCGGTAGCCATGCCGTCGGCCGCTGCTCGATCTTCTTCGACGATGTCGTCGTGCCGGCCGCGTGGCGCCTTGCCGAGGAGGGGCAGGGCTTCGTCCAGGTCATGCAGGGTTTCGATTTCTCGCGCGCGTTGATCGGGCTGCAGGTGCTGGGTGCCGCACAAGCCTCACTCGACGAGTCATGGGCCTATACGCAGCAGCGCGAGGCGTTTGGTGCTCCGTTGGCCCGCAACCAGGGCGTGACATTCCCGTTGGCCGAGGCCGAGACGATGGTCTCGGCGGCACGTCAGCTCTGCTATCACACGCTGCGCCTGAAGGACGCCGGCCTGCCACACACCGCCGAGGCGGCCATGTGCAAATGGCTCGGCCCCAAGACGGCCGTCGACGTCATCCACCAGTGCCTGT
Source organism: Hyphomicrobiaceae bacterium (assembly GCA_022844225.1). Taxonomy (GTDB): domain Bacteria; phylum Pseudomonadota; class Alphaproteobacteria; order Rhizobiales; family Hyphomicrobiaceae. The sequence continues at coordinate 119,612 of JALHMC010000006.1, forward strand.
TGACCCACGGCCACTACGGATGGTCGCTTGACTTGCCCCACCAGCAGCGGCTTCGCGACGTCATGGGCCTCGAGATCGGCGACGGCACCGCCCAGATCATGAAGATGATCATCTCCCGCGAGCGGCTGGGGAACCGGAGAGGATAGACGGGACCCGTGCGTGGGCCCGTCGTGTGCGTTTGGAGCATGTGACTCGAGGGCCGCTACTCCATGCTGAGCTTGAGTTCCTTCGCAAGCGCGCCGAACCGCTCGGTGTCCTTCTTCAGGATTGCGGCCAGATCTTCCGGTGTGCCGGCCTTCGGACGAAGCGAAACGCGCGCGAGCTGCGCCTTGTATTCATCGGTTTTCGCGATCCGGTTCATTTCCTCGGCCATCCTGCGAACGATGGGTTCGGGAGTGCCTGCGGGTGCGAAGAGGCCGAACCACCAGATGTCGTCCAGCTGGGGATAAGCCTCACGAAGCGTCGGAATGTCCGGGAAGTCGGGATGGCGCTCGCTGTCGAACACGGCAAGCAGCTTCACCGTACCCGCCTTCACATGCGGCATCGCGTTGGGGTCGAGATAGAGCTGAGTTACACCCTTCAGGAAGTCGGGCAGCGCTTCGCCTGCGCCCCGATAGGCGACCTGCGTGAGCTGGATGCCGGCCGCACGCGCGAACAGTTCCGAAAAGAGATGCGCCGCCGTGCCTTGACCTGGGTTGCCGAAATTGAGCTTCCCCGGATTGTTCTTGGCGTAAGCGACCAGCTCGGCGAGCGAATTGGCCGGAACCGACGGATGCACGGTGAGCAGTTGTGTGCCGTCGATGAAGTAGCTGACGGGCGCGAGGTCCTTCTGCATGTCGATTGAAAGTTTGCGCAGGTTCGGCAGGATCGCGGCCGTCGACGATGACATGACGACGTAGGTGTAGCCATCGGGTGTCGCTTTGGCAGCGAATTCAGCACCGATCGCGCCGGAGGCACCACCCCGGTTCTCGACAATGAATTGCTGGCCGAGACCTTTCGACAAATGCTCCACGAGCGGGCGTGTCGCATTGTCGAGCGAGCCACCGGGGGCAGCCACGACAACGATTCTCACGGGCTTCTGTGGCCAGGGTGCGGACTGCGAAATTGCGGGCGTCGCAGTCGCCGCGGCCATCGCCAGGACTGCAAGAACGCTTTTGACAAGTGTGTACATCGTGCTCCCTTCGATGAAGTTAGAACGCTTCTTTTGGCGCTCGCCAACGATGTGCTCCTCTTGGGCATTCCCGCACGTTGGCCTAGCGGGAATGGCGCGGAAAAGGCCTACTTCTTTTCCAAGCCCGGCATCCGGTAGCGATCCTGCGGGTCGAGCCAGCCTTTGAAGTCGGGCTTGCGCTTGGCGGCGAAGGCGGCGCGGCTCTCGATCAGGTCGCTCTTGTCTCCGTGTTCGTGCAGTTTCTTGGCGAGCTCCTGGTGCGCGTCGGAAGGCTCGGGGCGCATCAGACGCATCATGTGCACCGTGTTGACGCGCGACGCCGGTGGCAGCGTCAGCATGTGCTCGGCCATCTTGATCGCGGTTGGGATCAGCTCGGCCTGCGGCGCGATCCGGTTGATGAAGCCGATCTGGTGGAAGCGCTCGGCCGTGAAGCGGAAGCCGAGCGCCATCTCCATCGCGATAGGATAAGGCACATTGGCGAGATGGCCGTGGTTGTAGCCACCGAGAAGCCAGCGCTTCGCCTCGCTGACTTCGAATACGGCCTCCGGCACCGCGACCCGCAGATCCGTGCGCTCCACCAGCATGAAGCCGCCACCCATCGCGAAGCCGTTGACGGCCGCGATCACCGGCTTTTCCAGCGTCCCTTCCATGAACGGGTCGGGGATCGAGGGCCGCGTGCCGCCGGGCTTCTTTGCCGCGAGCGATTCCTTCATGTCCTCGCCCGCACAGAAGCCGCGGCCCGTGCCGGTGAATATCGCCACTTCCAGCTCCTTGGAATGGCGGAACTCGGTCCAGGTCTCGGCGAGCATCTGGCGCATCTCGGTGTTGAGTGCGTTCAGGTTCTCCGGTCGGTTCATGCGAACGACCAGGATTTGTCCGTGCCGTTCGGTCTCGACGACAGCCATGGGGTTGCCTTTCCTTCTGCAGAGCTATGGTTATTTCGGGTTTTCGATCAGCAGAGCCGCTCGCGCATCCGGCGCGCGATCAGCGCCAGCATCTCGCGGGAGGTTTCGCTCTCCTTCGTCCAACCGAGAAAGCCGTGGGGATGCCCGGGAGCTTCCGCGACCTCCACTTCGACGCCAGCGTCCTTGAGACGCTTCGCATAGGCAAGTCCTTCGTCGACGAGCGGGTCGAGGCCGGCGAGGATGACGAGCGCGGGTGGTTGTCCCGCGAGCGATGCGGACAGCAGCGGCGAGGCGCGCGGGTCTGTCGCCTGGGCGGCATTGGCGAGATACATATCGATGTACGCCCGCATGCGCGCCTCGGTCAGCGGATAGCCGGTCCCGAGATCCTTGTATGAGGGCTGCGAGCACGTCAGGTCGGTCACGGGATAGACGAGGGCCTGGAACCGCAAGGCGCTCCCCAACTCCGCCGTGAGCGCCTGCGCCGCCGCTGCGGCCAGATTTCCGCCGGCACTATCGCCACCGATCGCCAGCCGCCGGGGATCGACGCCAATGTCGGCTCCGGACCGCACGACCCACCGCGTGACCGCGATCATGTCGTCGAAGCCGGCCGGAAACTTGTGCTCGGGCGCAAGCCGGTAATCCACCGAGACGACGACCACGCCCGCGTCCCGGCAGATCGTGCGGCAGACGGTGTCGGCCATGTCGAGATCACCGACCACGAAGCCGCCGCCATGGGCGTGGATATAGCCCGGCAGTTGGCGGCCGGCGCTCGCCTCGGGCCAGTACATGCGGACAGGCACCTTGCAACCGTCGCTCTCGACAACCCGGTTCTCCATGCGGCCGACGGGCGGGGGCGGCGCCGCGAGGCGCGCATTGCGGCGCTTGGCGTAAGCGCGCATCTCGGGCACCGGGACCGGCGGCACGATGTCTTTGTCCAGCTCGGCAATGATATCCATGATACGCCGGGCTTCCGACGCGACGGGCGCAATCTTGCGCATGGGTCTCTCCTTCGCATGGTCTTGTATGGACCGTTGACCAACTATGGCATCCAAATTTCAGCGGAGGCGAGCCCCTTTCGCAAAACGCCCTCGACGGTAGTGCGGACGCGCCGAGGATCGGCCGGCTGGACTTGGGGCGCCGTACGGACAGGGCGGCAGATGACCTGTGCGGATTGATGCTATGGACCTGCCGCTGTGGAAGCTCCACAATCGGCGGCTGCGAGTCGTGGAACCAGGCGGTTTTCAATCTCAACCGGATGACATGGGCAGAAAAGTCAAAGTGGGCAGCGCGATGTCGAGACCCGTTGTCGGTGTGATCGGCAACTCGCACATCGTCGAGAACCGCTTCCCCGCACAGATCTGTGGCGAGAAGAATTTGCGGGCCGTGGCGGAGGTAGCGGGTGCGCTGCCACTCGTCTTCGCCGGCGTACCCGACATCACCGACGTCGGCGCTCTACTCGAGGTGGTCGATGGGATTCTGCTGACCGGCGCGCGGGCGAACGTGCATCCGACTCGATTTCGGGCCGAACCGCACGCCAAGCACGAGCCCTATGATGAACGACGGGACTCTGTCGCCCTGTCACTCGTCGAGGCGTGTGTCGAGAAGGGCATCCCCATCTTCGGCATCTGCCGCGGACTGCAGGAGATGAATGTCGCGATGGGCGGCTCGCTCCACCCTGAAATCCGCGAGATCCCGGGGCGCATGAACCACCGCATGCCGCGTCTCGAGAATGGTGAGATTCACCCCGATCCCACGGTCGTGTTCGCCGATCGCCACGACGTGACGCTCGTTCCCGACGGCGTCTTCGCGCGACTGCTCGGGCGCGAGACGATCCGGGTCAACTCGCTGCATGGTCAAGGTATCGAGGAGCCCGGCCCCCGCGTGGTGATCGAGGGGCTCGCCGACGACGGCACGGTCGAGGCGATTCGCATCGCCGACGCGCCCGCCTTCGCGCTGGGCGTCCAGTGGCACGCCGAGTACGAGGCGGCGAAGAACCCCATCAACCGCGTGCTGTTCGAGGCCTTCGGCACAGCCCTCGCAGCGCATAAGCGGGCGTGAGGGCGAGCAAACGGCAACGCGTCCCGCTCCCAGGGCGGTGCCGGTCCGGGTCGGCACTCTCTGGTCAACCCTGGGGCAGGCGAATGCCGCAGTTGCTCAGACGGCGCCGACGCTCATCGGGATCGCGCCGTTGGTGGCGGCCCGCAGGAACGGATAGCTCTCCCAGTCGTCGCAGAACGTGCGGTAGTCCTCGGTGATCTCCTCGCCCTTGGCGATGTCGCGCTTGGCGACGGACCAACCGAACACGTCGGCGTTCGGATAGACGCCGTAGCTGTTGGGATGGTCGGAGTGGTTCGTGAAGATCGCGTGGTCCGCGCAGTGGATCCAGTAGCCCTTCCACAGATAGGCGTACGTGGTGACGTGCTGCTGGGCGAGGGGCGGTAGGGCCTCGACCTCGGCAGGTGTAAGAACCTTGTCGAACCCCTCGACAAACTTCCACCACACCGTGCCGGCGGCAATCGGCTCGGCAGCGTAGAGCCCGAATCCGGCAATCGGACTGGGGGCAACGAACGTTGGCACCAAGAGCATCTGGTAGACCCTCACGAAGACGACACGAGCAGAACCGCCCCGTCATTCACGGGCGAAGTTCATAAGAGGGCGCTCGGGTGTCGTCTATGCGTTTTGCTACGGTGTCATCGTTTTTTTATGTCGGCCGGCGGACGCGCCATCGGACTGCCTGACTAAGAGGCAATCTCAAGAGCCGAACACGACCGCCGGATCCTTCACGACGCGGCGTACGTCGCCCTGCCGAAGGGTGAGGCCGCGACGGTCGAAGTGCTCGAGGATCTGGATGCCGACGTTGCGCCCCGAGCCGGCGCGGTCGCGGAACTCGGCGGCCGAAAACGTCTTGGCTTCGTTGCTCTCGGCGAGTTCACCAGCCATCCGACCCAACTCGAGCAAGGCCGGCTTCAGGAAGAAGCGATCGCTCGCGACTTCCACGACCGCGCCCATGCGCGCCATCGTTTTCAGGAGCTTGCGCACGACCGCAATGGGCTGCCCCGTCGCCTCCGAAAGCTCGCGCACCTGCGGTGGCCGGTAGCGATTATCGCCGCCGATCGCCGCCTCGATCCGTTCCCAGAGGCGCTGGTCGTTGGCACCCAGGCTCGACGAATGACTGGCGAGACGCACGAGCCCGCCCTGCGCAACGATCTCACCCGCCGGTGCCAGCATCGCGAGCGCGGCCTTGAGCTGCGGACGCGTCAGGCGCGTCGGAATCCCAAGGCGCAACGCATCTTCGGCCATACCGGGACGCTCGGGCGAGGCCCTGTGGAACTGCCCCAACCGCTCCACGATCTCCCGCCCGAGTTTCTCGACGGTAGCCGGCGCTGCGGCGTAGCGATGGCCTTGCAGGTCCGCAACCGCGGGCTGGACCTCTTCGATCAAGCGGTCGGTCTCGCTAGGCGACAGCCCGCGCCCGATGGCGAACCCGGTCAGGTCGATGATGCCGGGTGGCAATTCGATCAACTCGGCCAGCGCCATCTCGGCATCACGCTCTGCCATCGCAGCCAGCGCTGCGAGGCGGGCAGGCGCACGCCGGAACCTCTGCGGGGCTGCAGGATCGATCACCGCGCCGCCGCCCAATGTTCGTGCCCCGCCGGCATCGCGCGCTACGAAGCGATCGCCACACCGGACTGGAAGTGGGCTCGACGCCACGATCTGCACGAGGCTGCTGGCCCCTGGCGCCAGCGTCTCCCCTTCGAGCAGCACGATGCGCGCCTCGATCTCGCTGGTGCCGACGTGCAGGTGCACGGGCGTCCAGGTGCGGAGGGCGCGCGTCTCGCTGTCCAGCAGGCGAAAGCGGGCATCGAACCGGGCGCTGGAGGAGCGCTGCTCGGGCGCTACGAGCCAGTCGCCGCGCGCCACCGATTGCCGGTCGACACCGGCGAGGTTGAGCGCGACGCGCTCTTCGGCAAGGCCCTTCTGCGAGGGTTGGCCGAGAGCATGAATGGTGCGCACCCGCGCCTCGTTCCCGCTCGGCAGGGCGACGATCGTTTCGCCCACGCCAACCGTGCCAGAAACGATGGTGCCCGTCACCACTGTTCCCGCGCCGGCAACTGTGAACGACCGGTCGATCGCCATGCGGAAGGCGCCACGCGTGGCACGCTCGGGGCGGCTCTGGGCTTCCTCGATCAAAGTCTCGCGGAGGCCGGCGATGCCATCACCGGTCGCGGCAGAGACGCGCACGATCGAAGCGGCGTCCAAAGACGTGCCGGCGAGCACCGCCCGGATCTCGCCCTCGACCTCGTCCAGCCGCGCAGCGTCGACGAGATCGCTCTTGTTGATCACGACGAGGCCGTTCTCGAGACCGAGCAGATCCAGGATCTGCAGATGCTCGCGCGTCTGCGGCATGACGCCGTCATCCGCCGCGACCACCAGCATGACGAAGTCGACCGACGCGGCGCCAGCCAGCATCGTGTGGACGAAGCGCTCGTGGCCCGGCACGTCGACGAAGCCCAACGTGCCACCGCCGGGTAGCGGGGTGTAGGCGAAGCCGAGTTCGATGGTGATGCCGCGGGCCTTCTCCTCTTTCAGGCGATCACAATCGACGCCGGTCAGTGCTTTGACGAGGAGCGTTTTGCCGTGGTCGATGTGGCCCGCGGTGCCGACGATCATTGCTCTGGTGAACCTCAGGCCGGGGTCAGGACGTGGATCACCCGGTTGGCCAGCATGTCCTTGACCTTGCCGGCATAGGTTTTCATGTGCGGCGCCGCGCCGTGAGCCTTGAGATCGTCCATCGTCGCCCACTTTTCGATGACGACGAACGTGTCCGGCCCGAAAGCGGTCTGGATCGCGCCCATGCCCTCGGCGTCGATGGCCGGGCCGTACTCGATGCAGCCCTTCTCGGCGTGCACGGCCGGTACGTTGGCGCGGAACTCCTTCAGCACCGCCTCGCGCATGCCGGGCTTGGCCGTGATGATGGCGACGACGTGGATCATTGGGCTTGTCTCCTCTTGCTGAGCCGGCGCCTGATGGAGGCACCGCTGATGGCGAACGCTAGCACCGGCCGATGGCCGATGGCTACCGTTCGGAGCGGTCGGGAAAGCGACGGCGCCCGAGCGCGCGCTGGCGCTAGTGTGGCGGTTTGGAAGTCCGCTTCATTCTCTCGGCAGTCTCTGAAAGCGGACTTCCAAACACAACGCCACACTAAGCTCATCATTTAGCTAGTGTCCTTTCGACCGCGAAGTTCGTTCCGACCCGGCAGCACGATGAAACGAACTTCGCGGTCGGGACACTAGAACCGCAGCAGCTGTTTGAGGAGATAGTAGAGATCGAGCCCGATCAGGCTCTCGACGAGTTTGAGCGCCACGATGCTGCCGATGGCCACCAGCGCCAAGATCCCCGCTCGCTGCGCCACCCGACCATAGGAGAGAGTGACGCGAACCTCGTGCGCCTGGTCAGGGAGCTGGGTCTCGGCGAGGACGCCGTCGGCGCCGAGGGTGCGGGCCGACACGCCGAGCTGCAGCACGCCGCGACCGGCGTTGACGGGCGTAACGGTAAAACGCCAGACCGCAGCCTCACTGGAGAGCCGCCCGGCACCGGCAGCACCGCTCTGGTCCCATTGGGTCTCGGGCGAGGCAGCGTCGATGATGAAGCGGCCCTGCAGCGGCCGCAGCCGCACGGCAATGGCGCGCGCAACCACTGTTTCCGGACGCAGCGCATAGGAGCGCGAGGGGCTTCCCGCATTCGCGAGCGACGGGCGCTCGATACGCACCTCGATGACGCTTGGACGACCCTGCTTCAGGCGATGCGGAATGGAGTGCGAGATCTGCGCTGCATCGACGGCCGGGCGGCGCGTGCCGCCGACAGGAGCCAAGGCGCCGCCTTGCCGCGCGGGCATAACCGCTGGCGTGCCGTAGCTGGGCGGCAGACTCGACGGCTCGCGTGGCTCGTGGGCAGGCGGCCAGCTTCCGTGTGGCGGTTGCGGCGGTCCCGTCCATCCAGGCGACGGAGCGGGTGGTGGCAGCGGCGGACGGCCGTGCGCTGGCGGCGGCATCGGCGCGCGCGTTGGCGGCGGAGCCCAGCCCGCGGGCTGCGGTGGCGTTGGGGCCTGGATCGGTGGAGGTGAGTGTTGAGGAGAGGGAGGGGGCCAATGGAACTCGGGCGGCCGCTCGGCGACGGGGCGAGGCGGCGGCATCGGCGCCTCGGTCGGAGCCGCGCTCGGGGCGGGACCGGGATCTTGCGGTGAGGTCTCATCGCTGTCGCGCGGAGACGGCTCGGTCGAGACGGTCGACGGTTCGATCGGCGGCGGCATCTCGGCCGGGGTTGCGTCCCGGGCTTCGACGACGGGCTCGGGAGCCAGGACCGGCGATCTTTCTGGGTCGGGGGGCGCCGGCTGCGCGTATCCGCCGGGGTCGGCACCGTTGGCGTACGAGTGGGCCACCGGCGGTGCCGGGGCATGCATCGGCTCGAACGGAGGCTGCGGCGGCGGTGCCGGTGGCGGGTCGTCCCGCGGAGCGGAGCGCGGAGCCTGCGGCTCGGTCCGCTGGGCCCGGCTTTCCACCCGCTCGCGAGCGCGCGCAAGAATATCGTCGGCCCTGAGCGGCGCGCCCGGCGGCTGCTGCGGAGAGGCCTGCTGCGGAGGCGCCTGATGAGTGTACTGCTGGGCGTAGTGTGGCGGTGGTGGCGCGGCCTGCGGCGCGTAGCGGGGCTCCGGAGGCGCTGCCGCACGGGCCGCCGCCTCGCGGAGCGCCTGGATCGCCGCCTCGAACGTCAACCCCTGTGCCTTGAGAAAACTCGCGGCCATGCTGCGGCCGTCGCCGACCAGCGCGGCGAGCACGATCGCGCCGTCGATGCTGCTGCGCTTGCCCTGCTGGGCGGCAAGCGTCGCGTACTTCAGCACCTGTGTGAGCTGGGGCGAGATCGCCGGCGCCCCGGGCGTACCCGGCGGAACGCGATCGTTCAACGTCCCGACGTAGCCCGCCACGTCGTTGCGCAGCCGACCGAGATCGATCTGGCAGGCCTCCAGCACGCTGGCCGCGTCGCCGTCCTCGGTCAGCGCCAGCAGCAGATGCTCCAGCAGCACCTGTGCCTCCGACTGAGTCGCGGCATACTCGCGTGCCCGAAGCAATGTCGCCTGCAATCCAGGCGACATCGGCACTCTGCCGCCATCTTCAGCCATTGCCTGCGCCATCCCCCCCGGCGATCCTTCTGCTGCGACCAGTCCACGACCGGCGTCCCACCACCAGCCCCGGCTAAACCTGCTTCGCGGCGAAACTGTAGCCGATTGGCGGTCGCGCCGCACCTTGCCGTTTGTCTCAACGGGGAAAAAACCGCAGGGCGGACCGCAGGATGCGAGCGCTGACCGGCGTGGCGGTTGACTTGAGCGCCGTGCTCAAGGCTCAATTCACTCAAAGCCCACAGACGGTGCCGCGACCGGCGCCGCGAGCCGAGGAACGACAGCCATGACCAGCATTGCCGCCATCACGGGCGCCGCCTCCGGCATCGGCCGTGGCACCGCGCGCCGCCTGCTCGACGACGGCTGGACGGTCGTCGCCATGGACATGTCCGAGCAGGGCCTCGCCAAGCTGCGCGAAGAGTTCGGCATCTACGGGCCGCGCCTCGACACGGTGGTCGCCGACGTCACGTCGGAAGCCTCGCTCGAAAAGGCGTTCGCCGAGATCACCCAGCGGCACGGCCATCTCAACGGTTTCGTCGCCTCGGCCGGCCTGTTGCGCACCGGCCCGCTCGACTCGATGCCCGTCAACGAGTGGGACGACCTCTTCGCCGTCAACGTGCGCGGCGTCTGGCTCTCGACCAAGCACGCCATGCCGCTGCTGAAGGCCGCCGCCGCCAAGGGTGATGCCGCCCGCGTCGTCTTCCTCGCCTCAATTTCGGGTCTGCGCCACAAGATCGACAGCGGCGCCTACGCGGCGACCAAGGCGGCTGTGATCGCACTGACCAAGGTGTGGGCCGTGGAGAGCGCCGCCTCGGGCGTGCTGGTCAACGCCGTCGCCCCCGCGACCACCGAGACGCCGATGGTCGCCCCGCACCTCAACCCCGGCTCCAACACCCGCTACCGCACCAGCGGCACCTCCCCCATCGGCCGCATCGCCCAGCCGGTGGACATCGCCAACGTCATCCACTTCCTGATGTCACCTGCCGCGGCCTACGTGAACGGCACGGTCATTCCGGTGGATGCGGGGACCATTGCAGCGTTCGTGCCGGCGGGGGTGAAGGTTTAGGGGGGCGCGCCATCGATATCAAAACAGTGTCATCCTCGGGCTTGTCCCGAGGATCCATCGTCGGGCTTGCGACGCTTTCGCCGTTTGTCGACGACGACGCCGGTCGCAGTGAAGAACGCCAGAATGGGAACAAGCCATCCGAAAATTGCCGGGAAGGCCGTTGCCAAGACCGCAAAGGCTGATCCAGCCACTAAGTATCTTTTCGCCCACTTGTAAGCTGCCAACGGCAGGTTTTCGCCGTCCGTGCGTGCCTCGGCCTTGAGCTTGTCGATGCCTTTACCGCGGGCGCCGTCCGCAAATTCGCCGCCGACCTCGGACACAATCTCCCAGCCCGCAACAGCGCTTTCGGAAAGCTTCTTGGTCGTATTGCTCAAGCTCTCCAGCCCATCGGCGACCAGAGCCTCTTTTCCGGCGGTGACCGGATCGACGGTTTGGCCGTCTGCGGGAGGGGGCTGCTCCGGCTCGGGTAGATCGAGGTGGGGCCGCTCGACGAGATGGTCGATGATGGCGGGAATGCGCGGGTCGATAAACTCTGCGGCTTCGTCGGTGCGAAGCTCGGCGGTGGCGGTCTTAACCGCCTCCGGTGCGGCGGACACTTGCTCCGGAGTAAGGGTGTCTCGGGTCGTGTTCCGCAAGAATTCGCGCCACCGCGGGAATTGGCGGGTCGTGCGGTCGAAACTCAGCACCAGCCCGTGAAAGCGAGCCGCCAGAGCCGGCGGCCATTGCTCGTTCACGATCTGGCCAACGGCGCGCAGGGTGTCGACCTCGTGCGCCAGCTCGAACAAATCGTTCTGGGGTGGCGCGCTCGCGGGAATGCGCTCGATCAGCTCGTCGAGTATGGCGATGACGCGCCTGTCGGGATTGCTTTCGTTGCGGGCGCTGTCGGCGACGCGCTTGATCTGGTTCTTGAGGGCCAGGAGTGCGGCGGCGAGGTCGTCGCTGGGAAGATCGGCCTTGAGGGCTTCCGGAGGCAGCGTGATTTTCCCATCCCTCTCCACCGGCTCCACCGCCGCCGGCCGTGGCGGGGGCACCTCGGGGGGCTTGGGCGGCTGCTTCTTTCGCTCGCGCTTCGGCTTCTTCTCTTTCGATGACTCGCCTCGCGCCGGTCTGACTTTCCCCTCGCGCAGCGAGGCAAGGAATGGATCATCGGGCGGCGCATAGCCCGCGGGAATGTGCTCCGGCAGACCTTGCTGTCGGCGGAGGTAGTTGATGATTTCGACTGTCGCGGCAGGTTGCTCCAGATTGACCAAGCGATCGAATGGGTGAATTTGTGCAGCTCGAGAGAGTGCATAATACAAACCAGAAAAAGGCTGAGGGCTCTCTGCCTGGGCCGAGTCAGACAAGCCTGTCAAATGTGCTAGCGGTGACAAGTCTATAGCGGCCGCCTCTTGCAGCCAAAGCAGGCGCAACTCGGTTAGGGCACCCACTAGTGTCAAGTCAGTAACCTGCGAGGTATCAAGCGAGAGTTCGCGGAGCGCCTTCAGCCTTGCGAGCGATTTAGGGAGTCGCTCGAGTCGCGATAGTCCCAAATCAAGTTCCGTCTTACGTGCTCTCGTCGCCGAAGCGATACGGCTTTCCGCCTCCTTGAAGGCGATTTCCGGTGTGACGAACAAAACATCTTCGTAGTCTAGGACGGGATGGGCGTTCGACGCATCGCTTGGATGGCTTGGTGCTGCTTTACGCAGCCGTCTCGTGAGCGGCTGTTTCGTCCCTTTTCCCGTCTCCTTCGCCATGTCCCGCCTGCAATGTGATCAAGTATGACTGTCCGTCGTCATGCTACAGGGCACAGGGGTTGGGACAAGGGACCTTCGTTCCGCCCAACGGTCGGGGCATGGGCGCTCCACCCGTTGCCCTCGCACCACAGCTCGGCCGCTGCGATAACCCAACGGGGCGTATCCGGTTGATGGCTCTGCTCGGGCGGGGGAGATTGCGCGCTGGAGGCGCCATTGGGCGCGGCTCGGGCGAGGGCGTGTCATGCTGGACATCGCGAGACGAGGCATTGCGCGCGCAGGGCGGCGGCTCGGGGCTGTGGCGCTTGGCAGCCTGCTGATGCTGACGGC
>JALHMC010000007.1 GCA_022844225.1 Hyphomicrobiaceae bacterium
TTGATGGCGCGTCCATCGACGTGGACGACGCAGGCGCCGCACTGGCTGGTGTCGCACCCGACGTGCGTACCGGTCAGGCGCAGGTTGTTGCGCAGGAAATCGACGAGCAGCGTTCGCGGGTCCACATCGGCCGTGACCGACCGGCCGTTGACGGTGAGCGTGACGGACGACATTGAGCTTCCTCCGAGTGACGCGGCTTCGACCGCTGACGTTTCCCGGCCACACTATAGCCGATCGTAAGCTGTCGTCATGTGGACTCGCATTTTAATGGCGTTGGCGACTCCCCTGCGGGGAGCCGGCCGCCAGCGCGGGGTCGCGCCAAACGCAAAAACACCGGCCCAAGGGGACCGGTGCTCTGTCTTGCTCGTGGCCGGCTCGGGCTCGCACGCCTGCCGGCGAATCCCAGTCAGCCCCGTATTGGGGGTACGAGCGGTTTGACACGCTGGACGAGCAGTCTCCAGTTCAGTGGCTCGAGCCCGCTGGTCCCTCGGGCCTGTCTTCCTTCCGCAACGATCGCGTTCACTGTCACTGGCACTGGCTGCACTCGTGGATGACGGCGTGTCGGCATGGACCACTCCATCGTCGTTGAGACCTTTCCCGTGCACGTCGGCGCACCACCGGCAAGCCGGCGGCACCACATCTGCGGGACATGGCCAGGTCAGGATGGGCTCGGCTGGAGCCGGAACGGTCTGGCGATCCGCGACGTTCGCTCGAGCGGCCCATCCATGCCGCCGTGCTGCTCGTCTGAGGCCTGAGGCCTGGTGCCAGCATACCCTCGCCCGGTTCCCGCGAGGCGATAGGCCTCGCGTCTCGACGCGGACTTTTCACGCGGGATCCGAGCGCCGATGAGCCCTTTTCCCCCGTGACGGCCTCGAAGCGGCCATGAGTGTGACAATAGTCGATTCGCACGACACCCCGTTGACGCTTCAACCGGCAGTGGTGACGGGGAAGTGGGCAGGGGGACTGTGGAATGGCGTTCGATCGTCCTTGTTGTGGTCGAATTTTACGTACACGCTTGAATGCAAATATATCGCGACCGGTGGGATAAGGCGATGCTGGGCGAATTGATCGAGGGACTCAAGACTTCTTTGCCATTGCCGTTCCACCTCGGTGCGATTGCAGTAGGAGTGGTCGGTGCCTATTCAGCCTTCCGAAAGGTCCATCGCGCCCACCTGACGTCGCTCGATGCAGAGTTGGAGGGCAAGCTATCGGAGCTGAGGGCCGTCGAACGCGAGGAAGCGCAGCTCAAAGCCGACACTGCAGCCCTCAAGAAGCAGTCTGAGAAGTTAGATGACGAGGCCCGTGTTCTTCGTACCCGCTCGGCCGAAGCCGTCTTGGAGAAGGCCGCACGCGAGCGCGAGCAGGGCAACCACGAGATCGCCGCGCGTCTGCTCGCCGACTGGCACAAAGCCGAGGCATCAGGACTGGCTGAGGCCGCGCAACATTTGGCAAGCTGGCACGACGAAATCCTGAAGCAACGTACCGGCGACTACGACCAGAAGCTTACGGTCGAGCGCCTGCAATCGTTGGCGGAACTAGCCGCCCCCGACCTCATCAGGAAGCGGGGGGCCGTGCATGTTTGAGACGCTGGCCGCAGCCGAAGACCTCCTTTCGATTCGACTGGACGCATGGGTAGCCATTGCCGGATTCATCGCCACTTTTTTTGGCTTGCTGAAGTTCCTCTACTTCTGGGGCCGCCGCAAACGGGATGAGCGCGCGGAGGAGATCGCCGAGACCATCGAGGAGATAGCGGCCGCCAATGGGCGACGAGCATATCTGGCATCGGACAAGGCAGCCGCCGAAAGCGCCCTTGCAACGAGCTTGGCCGCGCGCGACGCTGCCGCTCAGCAAATTGCACAACTCGCCGTCGCCGAGGCGTGGCGGCACTACAAGGCCGGCGACACCGATCAAGCCGCCGACACGCTGCTCGGCTGGTGGGAGGGCACGCACGTCCCGACCGCCGAAGTGCACGGGCAGTTGGCCGAGTGGTACGCCATGTTCGCCGAGGCGGACGGCGACGCGCCGGACGCCATCGCAAGCGCTGAGGCGGCGCGGAAGCTGGCCCTTCGCCACTTCCTCATCGCCGAGAATCTGGCGCCGGAGGAGTGGTCCGGCCGTGCGGCAGAGCTGGCCCTGACCGGCGACCCGAGCCTCGACGCAGACGACGAACTGGAGCGGCATTTCTCGTTGCCGGTGGGGCTTGATAAAGCGTCGGCAACCCTGCTTGTCAATCGATTGATCGAGAGGTCGCAGCGCCAGCTGGTGCTCGGCCAATACTGGGCAACGTACGCGCTTGCGGCTCGCGGCAGCCTGATCGCATCGCGGGTCTTGCCGCGCTCGGAGTTGTATCTGAAGTGCGAGCATCGCCGAGCCGTCGCTCTCCGGTTTGCGGGGCATCTCAAGCAGGCGCTGCCCATCGCCCAGACGACCCGCGACGCCCAGACGGCGCACCCAGATCTCGGTGCTAACCATCCCGACACCCTCGGCAGCGGCTATCTGCTGGCTCAGATTCTCCATGATCTCGGCCACAGCGACGAGGCGCTGCCCATCGCCCAGACTACGCGGAAAGCTATGATGGCCCACCCTGATCGCGGCGCCGACCATCCCGACACCCACGTCAGTGGCGTGCTCGTGGCGCAGATCCTCAATGAACTCCGCCGCAGCACCGACGCACTGCCCATCGCCGAGACGACCCGAGGAGCTCTGACGGCCACCCTCGGCGCCGGCGATCCCAATACTCTCCTCTGCGGCTTTCTCGTGGCGCAGATCCTCCGCAACCTCGGCCGCAGCGACGAGGCGCTTCGCACCGCCAAGGACACTTGGGACGCCACGACGCTCCACCTCGGCCCCGACCATCCCCACACTCTCCTCAGCGGCGTTCTCGTGGCCCAAATTCTCGGCAACTTCGGCCGCAGCGACGAGGCGCTGCCCATCGCCCAGGACACCTGGAAGGCCATGACGGCCCACCCCGCTCTCGGCGCCGACCATCCCGACACCCTCGCCTGCGGCGCTATGGTGGCGCAGATCCTCCGCGACCTCGGCCGCAATGCCGAGGCGCTGCCCATCGCCCAGACGACCCGGGAGGCCCTCACGGCCCACCTCGGCGCCGACTATCCCGACACCCTCGCCTGCTGCGCTCTGGTGGCGTCCATCCTCAGCAACCTCGGCCGCGACGCGGAGGCCCTGCCCATCGCCCAAGACACTTGGGTGGCCAGGAAGGCCCACCCCGATCGCGGCGCCGGGCATCCGTCCACCCTCGCCAGCGGCATGATCGTGGCACAGATCCTCAGAAACCTTGGCCGCAACGATGAGGCCCTGCCCATCGCGCACGCCACCTGGGAGGCCATGACCGGCGCCGACCATCCCGAAACGATCGCCAGCGGCGGTCTCGTGGCGCAGATCCTCCGCGACCTCGGCCGCAACGTCGAGGCGAGAACAATCGCGACGAACGCGCTCGCTATTGCCGTCGAGTCCCTGGCTGAGACTCACCCCGTTCGCCGCGATCTCGCGGCGTTCGTGGCGAGCCTCGATGCAGTGGCTACAGAGACCGCACCTCAGACGCCTCCCACACCCAAGGACCAGTCACTCGTCGCGTGAAGGCACTGGCGTTCACCCACCCCTCACTCTCCCCGATCCACCGCGCGCGGCTCGAAGACGGTGCCGGCGAAGGATTGGAGGTCGTGCCAGTGGTGGGTGAGGTCGGAGGCGAAGAGGCCGCGGGTGATGCCGGATACGAGCTTGGGCACGGCGATGTTCATCGCGTTGATGGAGCAGCCGAACGGGCCGAAGCTCATGGTCGTGGCGATGGTGAAGTCGTGGATGTCGGCGAGGTGGGGGGCGGTTCCCGGAACGCGTTCGACGAAGGCGCCGTCCGGGGCGTGATAGGGGAAGCGGGCGAGGCGCGGCTCGGCCTCGTCGGGCGGCGGTGAGTAGCGGTCGCCCCAGGTCGCGACGTGGGCGGCGATGGAGGCGAGTTCCGGTCGGCGCGCGAGATCGATGTCGATGCCCGTGCCGCAGATCAGGAAGTCGGCCTCGAACGGGCCTTTCGTGGTGGTGATGCGCACGCGATCTCCGCCCACGTCGGCACCCGTCCAACCGGCGCCGCGATGGATCGTGAAGTTGGCGTGGCGGCACATGCGGTCGTAGGTCTCTTGCGGGAAGCTCTCGCGGAGCGACAGGATGTGGCGCATGAAACGCCAGCGCCAGTCGTCGGGCATCTCGCCGATATGGCGGAGGAAGCCCGCGAACGTGAGCCAGAGGTAGGGCTGCACGCGCTGCAACTCCGGGCGGCGGACGAACATGTGCACGCTCTCCGCGCCGGCCTCAAGGGCCGTTGCGGCATTATCGGCGGCGGAGGCGCCCTGTCCGAGGACGGCGACGGTCTTGCCTTTGAGCGCGGTGAAATCGATGTCGGCGTCGCAGGTGGCGCGGAAGCGTTCGGGAAGGGCCTCGATAAAGTCCGGCATCCACCAGCGGCCCATGCCGTCCTGGCCGGTGGCGAGGACGAGCTTGCGGGTGAGCAACTGCTCTGTGCCTGCGGGTGTCGTGACGGTGAGGCAGAGGCCGCCGCCAGGGAGGGGCGCGAAGCCGGTCAGCGCGGTGTCGTTTCGCACGGGCAGATCGAGCACACGGCGATACCAGGCGAGATAGGCGTTCCAGTCCTGCTTCGGAATGCGCCCCAGCGTGGCCCAGGATTCGGCGCCGTACGTCGCCTCGTGCCACGACTGATAGGTGAGGCTCGGCAGCCCCAGATCCGGCCCGGTGAACTCCTTCGGCGACCGCAACGTCGGCATGCGCGCGTACTGCACCCAGACGCCTTCGCCGCCGGCCGGTGCCCTGTCGATGACGACGATGTTGGTGACCTGCTCACGACGTAGCGCGTGTGCGATGGCAAGGCCGCCCTGTCCGGCGCCGACGATGACGACGTCGTGCATGGGACGGCCGTCAGGGCTCGTTCTGGTGGGCATCCAGGTACGGGCGGGGTGGGCGATGCGCGCGAGGTCGTCGCGAACGCGGGCCTCTAGGGCGAGCAGGGCGGGGGACGGCGGCCGTTCGATCATCCGTCATCGATGGCAGACCGCTCAATGGTCAGCAAGTTGACGGAACAGCGCTGCCCGACGGCCCCCCTCAACCCTCCATCACGTAGAAGTGACCGTTGCTCCAGATGCCAAGGCGTCCGCTGTCGTCGGTGACGGCAAGCTCGACCAGATCATAGTAGAGCGCGCGCGTAACCAGGGCCTCGAGACGGCCGCGGACGAGGAGATAGGGTTTCAGGCCGCCGCTGCCGGCCTCGGTCTCGAAGCGAAGGGGATGGTCCGGCCCGCAGGCGACGACGTCGTCGACGTTGGTGCGGAAGACGAGCGCCTGCTCGGGACCAGTGCCGGAGACCTCCATCTCGACGGCCAGGAACGGCGCGTCCTCGACGGCGATATCGATCTTCTCGACCGGCGTGACGAGGTAGAAACGGTCGTCGACGTCGCGGCGGAGCACGCGCGAAAACAGCCGCACCAAGGGTTTACGGCCTATGGGGCTGTTCTGGTAGGTCCACGTTCCGTCGCGGCGGATCGCCATGCCGATATCGCCGCAGTAGGGCGGATTCCAGCGCTCGACGGGCGGCAGGCGGTCGCCGGCCTGGGCCTTGAGCAAGGCCTCAAGCCCACTCAGCCCCGATGATGGACCCACCTCGCCGTCGCTCATCGTGCAGCCTCTCTTTTCGGCACTTCGGTGCCGGCACATTACTCATGATTAATATACCCGGGTTCCACGGGCCTGCTATGCTGTCAACACGTTCACATTCTGAACACTTTCGGGCATTCCCTGTTCCTGATCGCCCCGGAGCCAGCGTATAGATGAGCGCATGAGCACAGTCATCGAGACAGACCACGACATCGTCGCCCGCGTCGAGGCGGCCGGCGAGCGGATCCAGAGAGTCCAGAAGGCCGTCGGCACCGTCATCTTCGGGCAGGAGGAGGTGATCGAGCGCACGCTCATCACGATTCTTGCGGGCGGGCACGGTTTGCTGGTCGGCGTACCGGGCCTCGCGAAGACGCTGCTGGTCGAGACGCTCGGGCGAACGCTCGGGCTCGACGCCAAGCGCATCCAGTTCACGCCCGACCTGATGCCTTCCGACATCATCGGCTCGGAGGTGCTCGAGGACCAGGGTGGCGCGGCGGGCGCGCGGCGCAGCTTCCGGTTCATCAAGGGTCCGATTTTCGCTCAGCTGCTTATGGCGGACGAGATCAATCGCGCCTCGCCCAAGACGCAGTCGGCGCTGCTGCAGGCGATGCAGGAGCACCACGTCACGGTCGCGGGCCAGCGGCACGACATTCCAGCGCCGTTCCATGTCCTCGCGACCCAGAATCCGCTGGAGCAGGAAGGCACCTATCCGCTGCCGGAAGCGCAGCTCGACCGGTTCCTGCTCGAGATCGACGTCGGCTATCCCGGCGAGGCGGCCGAGCGACGCATGCTGTTCGCGACGACCGGGACCGAGGAGCGCCGGCTCGAGGCCGCGCTGACGGCTCAGGAGCTGATGGGCATCCAACGGCTGGTGCGCCAGATTCCAGTCCCCGACAAGGTGGTCGAGGCGATCCTCAAGCTCGTTCGCTCGGCGCGCCCGGGCACCGGTGCCAGCGCCGATGTCGACCGCCTCGTAGCGTGGGGTCCGGGACCGCGCGCGAGCCAGGCATTGATGCTCGCCGTGAGGGCCAAGGCCCTGATCGACGGCCGCTTGGCGCCGTCCGTCGATGACGTGCTCGCTCTGGCGGAGCCCGTCCTGAAACACCGCATGGCGCTGTCGTTCGCAGCGCGGGCGGAAGGCGAAAGCATGGCCGGCGTGATCGGCCGCCTGGCTTCGACCGTAACTTGAAGGCGGACCGGGACCAGCGCGTGACAACAGGCGATCGCGACAGGGCCAGTGCAGGCCAGAAGGGTTGGGCGGGGACGAGCGTGCGCGGTCTCGAGGGCGAGGCGCACAAGCTTGCCGACCGCCTGCCCGAGCTGGTCCTCGATGCCATGCGGATCTCCAGCACGGTCGCGCACGGGATTCACGGTCGCCGGCGCGCCGGTCCGGGCGAGACGTTCTGGCAGTTCCGTCAGCTCGGTGCGCTCGATGCCGCCACCTCGATCGACTGGCGGCGGTCGGCGAGTTCGGACACGCTTTTCGTCCGCGAGCGCGAATGGGAGGCGGCCCACACCGTGTGGCTTTGGCCGGATCTTTCCGTGTCGATGAATTTCAAGAGCCACCTGTCGACAATCACCAAGCGCGACCGTGCCGTCGTTCTGGCGCTGGCCGCAGCCGAGTTGCTGGTCGCGGGCGGCGAGCGGGTCGGTTTGCTCGGGTTGACGCGACCGACGGCGGCTCGGCGCGCCGCCACGCGTCTCGCTGAATCGCTGGTGCTGCATGGCGATAAGCCGGAAGCGACGCGGAGCCTGCCCCCGGAGGTTCGCCTCGCGAGGTTCTCAGGCGCGATCCTGATCAGCGATTTCCTGGACCCGATCGAGACGATCGCGGCGCGGCTGAGAGCCATTGCCGGGACGGATGTGTCCGGGCATCTCGTGCAAGTGCTCGATCCTGCCGAGGAAACATTGCCCTACGACGGACGGGCCGAGTTTGTCGGACCGGAAGACGGCGCGCACTGGATCGCGGACCGCGCGGAAAGCCTGCGGGAACGCTATCAGGCGAAGCTCGCGGCGCATCGCGAGGCGCTGGCCGATGTGGCGCGGCGGCTCGGCTGGACGCTGCTCATCCATCATACTGACAGGCCGGCGTCGGAGCCGCTGCTTGCGCTCGCGATGCGCCTCAGAGGGGACGCGGCCGGCTATCGTATCACGTCGCCAGTCCAATCAGCCCTACCGCGCGACGGTGCGGACAAGGCGACGCCGTCAGGTTTCGAGCCGAGGGACGGTGCAGCATGAGCCTCGGAGCCCTGGCGTTCCTCAATCCGGCCCTGCTCGGTGCCCTGGCTCTGCTGCCGGTGATCTACTGGCTGCTCAGAACGGTGCCGCCGCGCCCGCAACGGATTTCGTTCCCTGCGACGCGGATCCTGGTCGGCATCGAGAACCGCGAGAAGACGCCCGCAAAGACACCGTGGTGGCTGACGCTGATCCGCATGCTGGCGGCCGCGTTCGTCATCATGGCGCTGGCCGAGCCGGTTCTCAATCCGAACCGCGAGGGAGCCTTGAAAGGCTCCGGTCCGGTGGTGCTCGTGGTCGACAACGGCTGGTCGGCGGCGAGCCGCTTCAACGACCGGCTCGGTCTCGTCGACCGGCTGATCGGTGAGGCCGAGGCGCAGAGCCGGCCCGTCATGCTCGCCCAGACGGCACCGCCCGCGCGAACGCAGACGCTTCGGGTCGAGGCTCCGGCAGCCGCGCGCTCGACGGCTGCCGCGCTCATCGCGCAACCGTTTGCGCCCCGGCGGCGAGAAGCTGCCGAGCAGATCGGGCGAGCGATGGCCGGACAGAGCAACGCGACGATCGTGTGGCTCTCCGACGGCATCGACCATGACGATGAGGCTGGCGCCTTTGCCAATCGGCTCGCGGAGCTTTCGGGCTCTGGTGGAGCGTTCGTCGTCGTCCAGCAGCCGTCCGGGCAAGAAGCGTTGGGCGCGGCGGCTGGTCTCGGCCGCGACGGGCGTCTCGAGGTCACGGTGCTGCGTGCCGGAGGGCCCGCACAAAACGGCATGGCTCTCGCATATTCGGCGCGAGGACAACGGCTTGGTGAGGTGCCGTTCTCGCTGTCCGCCGGGGGCACGAGTACGACTGCACCTTTCGCGCTGCCGCTGGAGCTCAGAAATCAGGTCACCCGTGTCGAGTTGGCGGGCGAGCGCTCAGCGGGCGCGGTGCATCTTCTCGATGCGCGCTCACGCTGGAATCGAATCGCGCTGATTTCAGGTGAGAGCCGCGAGCAGGCGCAGCCCCTTCTCGCGCAGCTTTATTATCTCGATCGCGCCCTCGGCCCCTTCTCGGAGTTGGTAAAGCCCGGCAAGGCGAACCTCGACGAGGCAACGCGCGATGCGTTCCGCCAGAACGTGTCGGTCATGATGCTGGCCGACATCGGCACACTTGCCGGCGATCTCGAGGGCGAGGTCGATCGTTGGGTGAAGAAGGGCGGCGTTCTGGTGCGGTTCGCGGGGCCACGCCTCGAAAAGGGTGGCGATGCGCTGCTGCCGGTAGCACTGCGCGTTGGCGGTCGCGCTCTCGGCGGCGCGCTCTCGTGGTCGACGCCGCAGCCCCTGGCGCCGTTCGATGAGACGAGCTTGTTCGCAGGGCTCGAGACGAAGCCCGAGATCACGGTCAACCGGCAGGTTCTGGCCGATCCCGGCGCACTCGGGGCCGACGTCGAGATCTGGGCTCGGCTCAAGGACGGCACGCCGCTCGTCACGGCAAAGCGACATGGCGAGGGACGCATGGTGTTGTTCCACATCACAGCGAATTCGGATTGGTCGAACCTGCCGCTGTCGGGGCTTTTCGTCGACATGTTGCGGCGCATCGCGACACTCGGCCAGCCGGGTGGCGTCGCTGCCGGCGGTGTGACGGTGGCGGCCAGCGCCGATCAGGCGCAGCCGGCACTCGCGAGCAACGCGGAAGTGCTGACACCACGACAAGTGCTCGACGGCTACGGCGTGCTCCGCTCCCCGCCGGCCACCGCTCAGCCGATCGAGGCCAGTCGCATCGCCACGCTGGTGCCGGGTGTCGAGCATCCGCCGGGCTTCTATGGCCCGGAGGCCAGTCCGCGCGCGCTCAACATTCTCGGCGCGAAATCCGTGCTGAAGCCACTGCCGGCACTTCCCGCCAAAGCCGAGCGGCGCGCCTATGAAGGCCAGACTGCCGAGCCGTTGAAGCCCACACTTTTGGCGCTGGCCCTCGGTTTGCTGCTGCTTGATATCCTCGCGGTCCTGTTGCTGCAGGCGGGACCGTTCTGGCGACGTAGGCGCCCAGCTGCCGCGGCGCTCGCCTGCCTTGCCGTGCTGGGACTCGCGGCGATCTCGCCAACGCCGGCGTCAGCTCAACGTTTCGGAGATCCGCCGCTCGAGGGCGCACGCCGACCGCTGCCGCCGAACATGCCGCGGGATCTGCAGATTGCGATCCAGTCGACGGGACGTGTGACGTTCGGCTACGTGCTCACGGGAGAGCCACAGGTCGACGAAGCGAGCCGTCAGGGACTCGCCGGGCTCGCCAAGGTGCTCCAAGCGCGGACCGCCGTGGAGCCGGGCGAGGCATTCGGCGTCAATATCGTGACCGACGAAATCGCATTCTTCCCGATCCTCTATTGGCCTATCGTCGCCAGCGCCAAGCCGCTCGGCGATGCGACGCTCGCAAAGATCGACGCCTACATGAAGCAGGGCGGCATGATTGTCTTCGACACCCGCGACTATGGGCAGGGCGTGCCGACCGGACAGCGTCTCGGCCGTGAGGAGGGCACCCCACTCCAGCGGCTCCTCGGGCGCCTCGACATTCCACGTCTAGAGCCGGTGCCGGAAGGCCATGTGATGACCAAGGCGTTCTATCTCATGCGGACTTTCCCAGGCCGATGGGACGGTGGGCAGCTCTGGGTGGAAGCCGAGAGCGCGGAGGACAAGGCTAACCCGGGCCGGCGGGCTCGGCGGTCGGACGGGGTGAGTTCGATCCTGGTCACGTCCAACGACCTGGCTGCGGCCTGGGCGCTCGACGACGCCAACCGACCGATCTACCCGACCGTGCCCGGTGGGGAGGTGCAGCGCGAGCAGGCGTTCCGCACGGGCGTCAACATCGTCATGTACGCGCTGACCGGCAACTACAAGGCGGATCAAGTGCACGTGCCCGCGCTCCTCGAGAGGCTCGGTCAGTGATGGCGGCAGGCCGTACAATGCGACGCGACGGCTGCATCACGATCGACCACCGTGGATTGGCTCGTGAATGGAGTGAGCGTTGAACTGGTCCATCGACATCCAGCCGATCATACCCGCGCCGCTCTTCTGGGCCGCGATCCTGGTCGCTGCCGCGCTCGTCGCGCTGCTGGTTTGGCGCCGCACACGCGGGGCCAGTCTGCGTGCGCTTTCCCTCCTCGCGCTGATCGCCGCGCTCGCCAATCCGACGCTCCGACAGGAGGAGAGGGAAAGCCTCTCCAACATCGCGATCGTCGTCACGGACGAGTCGACCAGCCAGACCATCGCGGGACGACCGGCGCAAACAGCCGCTATCCGAGCCGATCTCGAGGCCAAGCTCGGAAAGGTGCCGAATCTCGAAGTCAAATGGGTTTCCTCGTCTCGGCCGACCGGTGAGGGGACGTCGGGCACCCATGTCTTCGCCGACCTCAATCGCGCCCTCGCCGACGTCGCGCCAGATCGATTGGCCGGGGTCATCACGATCACCGACGGACAAGTGCACGACGTTCCACAGGCGGTGGGTGCACTCGGCTTCGACGCGCCCGTGCATGCCCTCCTGACCGGCCGTCCAGACGAGTTCGATCGCCGGATCGAAGTTCTGAAAGCGCCTAAATTCGGCATCGTCGGGCAAGCCCGCGAAATCGAGATCGCGGTCCGCGAGACGGGTCGCCGCGGGCGCTCCGGCAACGAGCAGGTTTCGCTCAAGATCCGCCGCGAAGATGCCCCTGACGAAACTCGCCGCGCCCGCATCGACGAGAAGCTGCGCCTTCCGATGCGATTTCCACACTCGGGCACCAATATCGTGGAGATCGAGCTCGAGCCTGTCGATGGCGAGCTGACGGCGGCGAACAACCGCATCGTCGTCGCGGCCGAGGGGGTGCGCGAGAACCTGCGCGTGCTGCTCGTCTCGGGCGAACCGCATGCCGGCGAGCGAACATGGCGTAATCTGCTCAAGTCGGACGCGGCCGTCGATCTGGTCCACTTCACCATTCTGAGGCCGCCCGAGAAGCAGGACGGAACCCCGATCCATCAGCTCTCGCTGATCGCATTTCCGACTCGCGAGCTGTTCTCGGAGAAGATCAGGGATTTCGACCTGATCATCTTCGACCGCTACCAGCACCGGGGCATCCTGCCGCTGCTCTACTACGACAACATCGCGCGCTACGTGGAGCGGCACGGTGGTGCGCTTCTGGTGGCCGCGGGCGACGATCTCGCTGGTCGGATGAGCCTTTCCCGGACGCCGCTGCAGTCGGTGCTGCCTGTGGTGCCGTCGGGGCGTGTGATCGAGCAACCGTTCAAGGCAGCCGTCGATGGCGACGGTCTGCGACACCCGGTGACGCGTGGGCTCCCCGGCGCGGGCGCGGCAGGGGCCGAGGCCAGTTGGGGCCGCTGGTTCCGCCAAGTAGAAGTTGAGCGGCGACGCGGTCGCACGTTGATGACGGGGGCCGAGCAGAAGCCACTCCTCGTGCTCGATAGGATGGGCAAGGGTCGCGTTGCGCTGCTGACCTCGGATCACGCGTGGCTCTGGGCCCGTGGCTATGACGGCGGCGGCCCGCATACCGATCTCCTGCGGCGGATCTCGCACTGGCTGATGAAAGAGCCGGATCTCGAGGAGGAGCGTCTCCTGGCATCGGCGCGTGGGCTGAAACTTTCAGTGGAGCGGCGATCGATGGAGGCCAGGGTGCCGCCGGTCGTCGTGTCGGCGCCCGGTGGCGAGACCACAAGTGTGACGTTGGACCCATCAGCAGACGGCGTCTGGCGCACCACGATCGACGTCAAGACACCCGGCCTCTACAAGGTCGAAACGCCGACGCCCGACAATCAGGGCAAGCTCACGGCCGTGGCGCATGCCGGCATCGAGGACGCCCGCGAGATGAGCGAAGTGACGGCGACCGACCAGAAAATGAAGGGCTTGGTCGAGGCGACCGGCGGTGGCGTCTACTGGACGCGCGGTGGCGGCCTGCTCGGGACAGTCTCGGCAACGGCGGTCGATGTGCCGCGGGTGTCGATGCTGGCCAACGCGCGGGTGCTATCGGGCTCGGGTTGGCTCGGTCTCAAGGATCGCGAGGCGCATGTCACGCGCGGCGTATCCCTGACCCCGATGTTCTCCGGCCTGCTCGCGCTTGCTGCGCTGCTCGCCTTCATCACGCTCGCGTGGTGGCGAGAAGGGCGGTAAGGCGTCAGCCGGGTCTAACCCGGCAAGGCGCCAGCGCCAAACCAGGAACGTCGGTACGCATCCGGTAAATCGTGCCGCATTTCTCGCTAGGACCGCCTCGCGATCCAGTAACGACATACAGATCGCGCAAGTCGTCGCCGCCGAAGCAGACGCTCGTCACCATCGGCAGCGGCACCGCGATATCGCGGCGATGGCGGCCATCCGGCTCGAATACTGCCACGCGCGCGCCGTGAGCATCCGCGACCCAGACCGAGCCGTCGGCGGCCACTTTCAGTCCGTCGGGCACCCGCCCCTCACCCATGGCACAGAACGCCTTCCAGTGGCCGAGCGTCCCGTCCGCCTGGACGTCGTAGACCCGGACAAGCTGGCGCCGCGCGTCGGAGTGATAGAGCCGCTGGCCGTCCGGTGACACGGCGAGGCCGTTGGTCAGCAACACGCCGTCCGACACCTTGCGGGTGCGACCGTCGAGATCGATGCAGTAGAGGTTTCCCGGCTTCATGGGGCCCCCGGCGAACACCTTGAAGCCGAGCGAGCCGACGTAAATGCGCCCCTGCTGATCTGTGGTGAGGTCGTTGAACCCCTCGGCGCCATCCGCCGTGGCGCTGTCGAGCAGTGTGCGTGTTGCCCCATCGGCGCCGATCCAGGCGATCTCGCGGCCGCCTGCGACCACCCCGCCGCCCGCATGGAGCGCCATGCCGCCGACGCCCTTGCGCTTCTCGACGACGGTGGAGACCCGATCCTGCCGATCGAGAAGATGAATGCCGCCGCCCGTCACGTCGCTGAAATAGAGGCCACGATCCGCGTCCCACACCGGGCCTTCGATCAGCCCATACCCCGTCGCAACCACTTGCATGGCCGTTTCCTCCGCTCTGGTTTCTCAGAGCATGATGGCGCCACGCGCGCGTCGCGTCCACGCCGGGAACCGCACCAGACGATGCCTTGCCGCGGCGCGCACAAGCCTCACGACGGCTCTCGCCGGCAGCTGATATTGCCATGTCTGGCGCGCCGCATGTGGCTTGACTCTGGTATGAAAGGCCCCGATTGATCGAGCTCCCGCCAGACGCTACTCGCCTCGACGGGCGAGCATGCGCTTGCGCATCGCTGCCTGTGCTTCCCGCGAGCCGTCGTGGAACGTGCCGAACAACTGATCCATCGGCGCGATAGAGCCTCCATAATTGCACTCGAAGTACTTGTGGTGGAGATAGTGGAAATAGCTGCCGCTGTCCCAACCAGAATCTTTGCCGTTCACTGTCAATTTCTCGAAGCCGCTATGGCTCATCGCAGGCAGAAACGCGGCAAGTTGGATTTGGTACAGCGCGTTTACGGGGTGCAATGCAATCAGCCACTGGACGCAGACCGTCGAGAAGTAGATCACCTGCTCGACTGGATGCATCGCCATGCCGGACCATGGCCCGACCTCGACATTCAAGTGGTGGATGCGATGAACGAACTTGTATAGCGGCCGCCAATGCAGCAAGCGGTGCGTGAAATAGAAGTGCAGCGCATGGATAACCGGCGCAAACACCAAAAGAACGACAAACCAGCACCAGAACTGCACTGAGCCTGACTCGATCGAGACAAATCCGACGTGGCCATTGGCGAACAACCAGTACGTCAACGCCTCATAGGCCGTCATGATCGGAACGGCGGTGCCGAGCGTCCGGAACACATTGTCACGAACTTGATCTCCGAACAGAAAACGCTTCGTATTTCTGGCGAAGGGCTTGTCGGAAAACCTGCGCTCGTCACCCTGTCTCGCAAGGATGTAGAAATAGAGGTGCAAACCGCCATATAATAAGAGGATTATAGCGACATTGCGCACATAGAGAAGCGCCACCCACCAGAACTCGAACGTCTTCATGGCTGACAGGTCGGGTGTCAAGAATGCCCAGGTGAAGAGCGCAATGGCGAACCAGATGCTGTTCATGGGCCACAGGTAGCCCGGGAACCCAAAAAACCACTTCGCGATGATCAGAGGACGGGGCGGCCAGGCGACGATCGGCGGCAATCTGATCGGCTCGGCTGGCCGCCAATCTCCGCTAGTATCGCGAATTGTCGTCACGCTCTCGACAGTCATCATCGCGGCTCCTAGTGCACATGCGCGGCCGATACCGGCGCCGAATCCACCGTTCGATCATCCGCGGCTAAGACACCGGGCCATCCCATATCGGTGGCTTGGCCGCCCGGTACAGTGCAGGCGAGAAGCTCGAGAAGTCGGCGAACGACAGTGTCGTCCTAAGCATGCCCGTAGGTCAGCCGGGGAATAGGGATTGCCACGGTAAGTTGCCAACCAGTCCCTGTCAAAGGTATGGCGTCCGCCGAGGCGCTCTGCCAGCGCATGCCGGCCGACAACATGCGCTCGAGGGCACTCGTGAGGATGACGGCGCGCACCTTTTAGTCGGCATCGGCACGTCGATCATCCGGTGATCGATGGCCTTCACCGGGGGCCGGTTCATCGCGACCACTGCGACCGGTCCTCGAACCTCGTAGCGGATCCGGTCGTCGATGGTCATGGGCTCTTTCAAACCTGCCGCCAGTGAACGAGCGTGAACGGCACCTTGGCGTCGTCGTGGGGCTCGAACACGGCCGTTACCGGTGTGCCGATCTCGACTTCCTGCTGAGGCTCACCGAGGAGATTGCCGAGCATGCGGATCTTGCCGGCATGCGGCAGCTCCACCACCACGGCGATGTAAGGGCCGAAGCCTTTCAGCGCGGGATGCACAGGGTGCCAGCAGCGCGTCCACGAGTAGATCGTGCCGCGGCCTTCGACCTCGACCCATTTCATGTCGAAGGAGTGGCACTCATGGCAGAGCCATTCCGGGCCCCATTGCCACGTGCCGCAGCTGCCGCAACGCTGGATCATCAGCTTGTTTTGGCGGGTGCCCTCCCAATAGGGCTGGTCGAGCTTATCGGCCTCCGTAACGGGCGCGGGAAGGCCTGCAGGAAGGTAGGTCATCACAGCGTCTCCTCCGAGCCGAGGATCATGGTCGAGACAGGGGTCACCATCGGGCCGGCGATCACACCCGCCACTTTGGCGCCGGGCACCTGCGAGGTGGATGTACCGCGCAACTGACGGACAGCCTCGATCTGGAGCTCGAGGCCGTGCATGTAGCATTCAGCGAGGTTGCCGCCGGATGTGTTCATCGGCAACTTGCCGGTCGGTGCGATCAAGTTCTCGAGCTTCAGGAAATCGTTGGCTTCCTCGGGCTTGAAGTAGCCGTGCTCGACGAGGCTCATGAGCACGCCGCCAGTGAAGTTCTCGTACGACTGGAGAACGTCCACATCTTTGGGGCCGAGCTTCGCCATCTCCCACAGCCGCGGAGCAACGGGACCGAAGCTCGAGGTGCCGAGGTCGGTGGCGTTGTAGGCGCGGGCGGCATGGCGGTGGTTCGATCCCTGCGCGACACCCAGAATGTAGGCAGGTTTCTGTCTGAAGTCCTTGGCCCGCTCAGCCGAAACCAGGACAAGGGCGGCCGCGCCGTCGTTCTCCTGACAGCAGTCGAAGAGGCGGCTCGGCTCAGAGATCCAGCGCGCGTTATCGTAGTCCTCCTCGGAGAGGGGGCGGCCGTACATCACCGCGCGCGGGTTGGCCTGCGCGTGATGGTAGGACGCCATGGCGATGGCGCGAAGGGCCTCTCGCTCGATGCCGTGGTCGTGCATGAAACGCATCATCTTGAAGGCGTAGCGCTGAGCCGGCACGAAGATGCCGTAGGGGTTCACCAGCGCATTCTCGCCCGCAACCGTCCCGCCGGCCGCCGCAACCCCGAAGCGCTGGAATTGGCCCTGCGCCAGGGCCCTGTAGACGATGGCGACGTCTGCCTGGCCGGAAACAATGGCGGCCGCGGCATTGCCGACCGCCGCGGCACCGCCGCCACCACCGCCACCCCACTGCATGTTGGAGAAGCGTAGCTCCTTGCAGCCCAGCGCCGAAGCGATGCGTGAAGGATCGTTGCGGTCGTTCGAGTAGGACGCGAAACTGTCGACGTCCTTGGGGTTTATGCCGGCATCAGCGCAGGCGGCCAGGATGGCCTTCAGCGCCAGCACGAACTCCGGGTCCGGCGACTGGCTGTGCTTGTAGTATTTGGTCTCGCCGACCCCGACGACGGCAACCTTTCCGCGCAGTGTGCGCTCAGTCATCGTGCTCTGCCCTCCCGACCCAGGCTCCTGCAAGAGCATCAGGCTTGCACACTCGCGGCGGGAGGCCAAGTTCGCGACAATCCCGGCAGCGATGGGGCACGACCTTCGAGTGGTCGTGCGTCAGAGGCCGTAGGTTTTGCGGATGATCGTCTCGAAAACCCGCGAGGGTAACAGCGCCTTCAAGACGACGCCGGCCCGCTCGCTCGGCGTGCCAACCACCGCACGCACGGGCAATGAGCGCCGCGCGAGCAGCTTCAGCACCGCCTTGGCGATTACGTCGGGCTTTCTCGCTTCTCGCACGGCCTTGTCATAGGCGCCGACCGTCGCCTTGAAGCGTCGATGATAAACGGAGCTGGAGCCCGTCCGTTCGCCTTCGATCTGGTTCGCCGAAATGTCCGTCTGAATATCGCCCGGGTGCAGCACCGTCGCCTCGATGCCGAAGGGCGCGATCTCGACCCTCAGCGCCTGTACCATACCGTCGAGTGCAAATTTCGATGCCGAATAGTGACCGATGAACGGGAGACCGATCAGGCCGCCGATGGAGCCGACGACGATGATGCGGCCCTTGCCCGCCTGCCGCATGGCTGGCAGCACGGCCTGGAGCACACGGATGGTGCCAAGGTAGTTGGTTGCGAGCTGGCGCTCGGCTTCAGGAATGCTGACGTCCTCGATCGAGCCGGCGACCGAGATGCCAGCGCAGTGCACGAGTAAATCGATCCGCTGCTCGGCGCTCAACACCGAGCCCACCGCAGCTTCGACGGAGACATCCGAGATCACGTCGAGGGGGATGGGCGTCCACGCGGAAGGCTGTGTAACCGACGCGGCAGCGCGGCGACTGGCGCCGTAGACCCTCCAGCCGACGGAGGCCAAGCGGTCTGCGACCGCTTGGCCAATCCCTGACGAGCTGCCGGTGACGAGTGCGACGCCGACGCGCTCGCTAGCCGCCATAGCTGTCCCTCGAAGTTGAGGACGTCGGGCACGCCAGGGAAGCCGATAGGCTTCCCTGGGCGATCAGAGTTTCGCCATTTCGGCAGCGGTCACGTCGAGCGCCTGCTTGATTTGAGCCTCGGTGTGCGCCGACGTCAGGAAGAAACGCAGACGACCGGCTTTGAGCGGCACGCCCGGGTAGATGATCAGCGACGGGTTGACGCCGCCAGCGAACACACCGTGCCAGAGCTTGACGGCCTTCAGCACGTCGCCGGCGATCACCGGCATCATGCCGTAGCCGCGGCAAATGCCCGTGTTCAGTCCGCGCTCCTTAGCCAGGCTGAGGAAGAGCTGACCGTGCGAATGGAGCTTCGCCACGCGCTCCGGCTCGGCCTTGATGATGCGCAGGCCGGCCAACGCTGCCGCCGTCATCGCAGGCAACAGGCCCACGGAGTAGACGAAGCCCGGAGCGGTGTGCTTCAGGACGCTGATCAGGTCGCTGTTACCGGCGATGTAGCCGCCGCATGAGGCCAATGTCTTCGACAGCGTGCCCATCCAAATGTCGATCTTACGGGCATCGACGCCGGCATGCTCGGCGATGCCACGGCCCGTCTTGCCGAGAACGCCGAGACCGTGCGCATCGTCGACCATCAGCCACGACCCGAAGCGCTCCTTCAGCTCGATCGCGCGGGGCAGATCGGTGACGTCGCCTTCGGTCGAGTAGAGGCCTTCGATGATGACGAGGCAGTTCCTGTGCTTGGCGCGCTCGCGCTTCAGGATGGCCTCGAGCTGATCGAAGTTGTTGTGAGGGAAGTTGATCGTTGTGGCGCGCGAGAGGCGCATGCCGATGACCGCGCTGTTGTGCACGAACTCATCGTGAATGATGAGGTCGTCCTCGGTCATGATCGAGCCAATCGTCGACACGTTGGCAGCATGACCACTGACGAACAGAAGCGCTGCATCGACACCCAAGAACTCGGAGATCTCGCGCTCGAGTTCGTGATGCAACGGCGTCTCACCGGCTACCATGCGGCTTGCCGACGTGCACGGGCCGAAGCGGTCGATCGCGTCCTTCATCGCCTGCGCGACGGCGGGCTCCTGGTTCAGACCCAGGTAGTCGCACCAGGCGAAGTTCAGCTTCTCCTCGCCCTTGATGGTCGTGAAGTTGCCGTGCGCCTCTTCGATGGTGCGGAAGAACGGCGACTTGACGCCGAACATGTTCCCGACCGATTCCCAGTTCTTAAGGGATTTGTAGGCCGGCAGGTCCGAGAACTTGCTCCCCGGATAGCTGGCGACCTCACCCTCGGCCCGGGAGCCGCTCCACTTGCCGACAGTCGCAGCCAACCTTTTGTTCCAGGACGTTGTTGCCATTCGTTCCTCTTGCCGACGCGATACCGGGGCGTGTGCTCGCGGCCTCATTCAAATTGAGACGCTGCCTACACGCTCCATTCAAGACGTATGCCGTTGCCAACGGAGCTGATAGCCCCCGGGCACGGTAAATTGCCGACCCTCAACGGGTCACTAACACCCGCAGGCGAACTGACAGGCAAATCGCGTTTTGATAGAAGGTTAACAACGCCGTAGACGGGCACTGTGCCTTCGCCTCTACCTGTTGCCGCCCGCAACGCACTCACGCTGGACACTCCGAACCGCAAACGCGCGGCCGCTGAAGGTGGACGAGCGGACACACCGCTACATCACGAGATGTACGGATCGATCGCCAGACGATTTTGGGGATGTAGTGACAGTGCTCGTGATCCGCAAAGGGGCGCGACATCTTGGACCTCTCCCTTCGATCAGGAAAAAAGCATCCGAGAACGAGCAACAACTTGCACAACACGCGGTGGACTTCAGCGGATCGGAAGTCGTGGCGCCCCGTAGGGGTTTCGAACCCCTGTTCCCAACGTGAGAGGCTGGTGTCCTAGGCCACTAGACGAACGGGGCAGCGCCGCTGTCGTATAGGGAAGTGTCACGCAGGTGGCAAGCACTCTCTTGAACCGTCTGAACCGTCGATACTGACGGTCAAGAGGGGTGATTTCAGAGCAGAGCGGATGGGGGCGCATCGCGCAGCTGCGATCAACGGCCTCCCTCTTCAACGATTGGCAGGGTCACCGCACCGCCGCCCGGGACGAGATCGACGATGCGAATGCCGCTTCCCGCAGGGCCATCGTAATGGACGGCGAGGCGGTTGCCCGACAGCGCCAGATGCTTGATGACCGCACCTTTCGGAAGCGCCAAACCGGCGGGGGCGACAAGCGGTGCCACGCCCGACGCAACGGCGGCGGCCGGTGGTGGCGGTGCCGAGTTGACAAGGTAGATGATGCGGCCGATCACGGTTGTGAACCCGACCAGCAGGATGACGCCCATGCCGATCACGGCGATTTTCAAAAGCCGCAGCTGCGAGGGGGTGTACATCGGGGGGATGTCGGCCCCTGTTTCAGGATCGCCGCCAGGTGAATTCTGCATCGCTTGCTCTGAGATCCTGTCGCTTGTGCGGCAGCTGCATTTTCATCCCTCGCCGCCACACCGCGCGGCACTGCGAAGGCGGCTCGGGTCATGACGCCGATACTCGCTGAATCTTCCGATTACGCGCCCTTTGAAGTGACCATCCCGCCGGAAGCCCATGGACTGCGTCTCGATCGCGCACTCGCCGACGCGGTCCCCAGCCTGTCGCGCTCGCGTCTACAGGGCCTCATTCGAGATGGCGCGGTCGCGTTCGACGGCGCGACGATAAGTGACCCGGGCCGAAGGGTCAAACCGGGCGAGCGCTTCACAATCGTGGTGCCTCCCGCGGAGCCGGCCGTGCCGAAGCCGGAGAGCATGGCGCTCGCGATCGTCTACGAGGACGAGGACGTGATCGTCGTCGACAAACCTGCCGGTCTCGTCGTCCACCCCGCAGCAGGCCACGAGAGCGGCACCTTGGTCAATGCGCTCATCGCGCACTGCGGCGACAGCCTGTCGGGCATCGGCGGGGTGCGGCGGCCGGGCATCGTCCATCGCCTCGACAAGGACACGAGCGGCCTACTGATCGTCGCGAAGACAGACCGCGCGCACCAGTCACTTTCTGCCCAATTCCACGCGCATGGGGCAGACGGGCGGCTCGAGCGGCGCTATCTGGCACTGGTCTGGGGAGGACCGGTGCGCCAACATGGCACAATCGACGCGCCGCTGGGTCGAAGCCGAACGAGCCGCACCAAGATCGCGGTGACCCGCAGCGACGACGGAAGGCGGGCGGTCACACATTTCGAGGTTCTGGAGCGCTTCAACGCGGCGGACGGCAAGCCCCTGGCCGCTCTCCTGGCACTGACGCTCGAGACCGGGCGCACGCATCAGATCAGGGTGCACATGGCCCACGCCGGCCATCCCGTCATGGCCGATCCGGTTTACGCCACGGGCTTCCAGACCAGCGCCAGTCGGCTCGGGACCGAAGCCCGCACGGCGCTCGCACGACTTGACCGGCAGGCGTTGCATGCGGCATTCTTAACGGTGGAGCACCCCGTAACAGCGAAGCGAATGGCATTCGAAAGCCTGCTTCCGGCCGATATCCAGTCCCTGCTGGACGGCCTTCGTCACGATGGATCGCTTAAACCGTCTGTACCTCAGAAAAAGCGACGGATTTGAGCTGACGTCCCGTTAGGTTCTCGAATAATGAGCCGAGCGGGGTGAACCGAATGGTCGGATGGAACGTCTTGACAAGCATAGGGGGACATACGCGGTGCATCAGTCCGCCTTAGGCCTTATTACTCTCACGAAGCCGTGATGGGTGGTGAAGCCGGTACACGGGAACGTGGTTTGTGATTGATGTTCAGCAGGACTAGAGCTTGTCCTGCCCTCTCCAGCATGTCGCTGAGGAGGAGAAACAGCTCGAAGGGAGCAGCTACAGGCCTTCACATGGGGGCAGCTGGGCTGAGTACAAGATGGCAACCAAGGCTCTTCCGACGATTGCCGGTGGATCCGGCGGCCTCGCGCGGTATCTCGAGGAGATCCGCCGCTTTCCCATGCTGGAGCCCGGCGAGGAGTACATGCTCGCCAAGCGATGGCAGGAGCACCAGGATTCTGAGGCCGCGCAAAGGCTAGTCACGTCGCATCTCCGGCTCGTGGCGCGGATTGCCATGGGCTACCGCGGCTATGGTCTGCCGATCGGCGAGGTCATCTCCGAGGGCAACGTCGGCCTGATGCAGGCGGTCAAGCGCTTCGAGGCCGATCGCGGCTTCCGTTTGGCGACCTACGCGATGTGGTGGATCCGCGCGTCGATCCAGGAGTACATCCTGCGCTCGTGGAGCCTCGTCAAAATGGGCACCACCGCGGCCCAGAAGAAGCTGTTCTTCAACTTGCGCCGTGTGAAGGGCCAAATCCAGGCGCTCGAGGAAGGCGACCTCAAGCCAGAGCAGGTGAAGCAGATCGCGACCAAGCTCGGCGTGCCCGAGGAAGACGTGATCTCGATGAACCGCCGCCTTTCGGGCGATGCGCCGCTCAATGCGCCCGTGCGCAATGATGGCGAATCCGGCGAATGGCAGGACTGGCTCGTCGACGACACGCCGAATCAGGAGGAGCGTCTCGCTGAGAGTGAGGAGATGTCGAGGCGCAGATCGTACCTCACGAACGCCATGTCGAGCCTCAACGAACGCGAGAAGCGCATCTTCGAGGCGCGGCGGCTGAGGGACGACCCGGCGACGTTGGAAGATCTCTCGGCCGAGTTCGGTGTCAGCCGGGAGCGCATCCGCCAGATCGAGGTTCGCGCCTTCGAGAAGGTGCAGCGCGCCGTGCAGCAGTCCGCGAAAGGCGACCGGCTAGAAGCCGTCTGATCCGGCACTCGCAGCGAATCAACGCGTGCGCCGGCCTCCGAAAGGGGCCGGCGCTTTGCTTTGTGCCCGCATGTCTGCTGTTCCCACCGGTATCAGGTTGGCGTTACGCTCATCGAAGGGAGTACGCTCGCAGAGAGACGTGGAACGGGAGTGGGTACCATGGGTAAGCTCGACGGCCGTATCGCTATCGTGACCGGGGCGAGCCGGGGCATCGGTGAAGAGATCGCCAAGCTCTTCGCTGCCGAGGGCGCGCGGATCATATGCGCGGCGCGAACCCTCAACGAGGGCGATCACAGGATGCTGACGGGCTCGCTTGCGGGGACCGTCGCCCAGATCGAGAAGGCCGGCGGCAAGGCGTTGGCCGTCGCAGTCGACGTCTCCAAGGTGGAGGAGTGCGAGCGACTGGTGACTGCGGCCGAGCAGGCCTTCGGCGTGCCGGACATCCTCGTCAACAATGCGGCGCTGACCTATTACAAGAACATCATCGACTACAATCCGAAGCACTGGGCGAAGGCGTTCGAGGTCAACGTCCACGCCCCGTTCAACCTGTCGCGACTGGTTCTACCGGGGATGTTGCGCATTGGCCGCGGCTCGATCGTGAACATTTCCTCGGGTTCGGCGATCGGGCCGGGACGGGCGCCGTTCGTGGGTGCGAGGCCTGTGCAGGGCGGCACGATGTACGGCGCCACCAAGGCGGCGCTCGAGCGCTTCACCCAGGGGCTCGCCCAGGAGGTGCACGCGAATGGGCTTTCTGTCACTGCCCTCTCGCCGTCGCAGACCGTGGCGACGCCGGGGACCGTTTATCACAAGCTGATGGCCAGCATGGACGATCCACGGGGCGAGCCGATGAGCTACATGGCTCGCGCCGCGCTGCTTCTTGCCAGCGAGCCTGCGTCCACGGTCAACGGCCGCGTGACCTACAGCCAACAGATTCTCGGCGAGTATGGCTTGATCGAGAACCCCAAGGGTCGCGGTGTCGAGACGAAAGGCTCTGGATACAGCCAGATTTGAGCGCGCAAGCACTCGCCCTCATCATAAGCGGTGAGGGCGCTCACCCGACGCGCCAGCGCGGAGGGCGCGGCGATCACCGTCACCGAAGATGGACGTCGTCAGCGCCCCGCCACGGCGCGGAGCTGAGCGATCGCATCCTCGGCCGCCAGACGCTCGCTATCGTCCTTCGAACCTGCCAGCGTCGCCTCTGCCGACTTGATCTCGGCCTCGATGGCCGCACCGCGGCCTGCATCCTCGAGGTCGATCAGGTGCTGTGCAAGGATCGTAAGGCTGTCCGGCTCCACCTCGGCGATGCCGCCGCGCACAAACACACGCCGCTCGCCCGAGGGGAGCTTGATGAACATCGTGCCCGGCCTCAGAGACGAAATGAACGGTGCATGGCCCGGGAGAACGGTAAACTGCCCATCTGCTCCCGGCACGATAACCTCGTTCGCATCAGTGGACACGAGCACGCGCTCGGGAGAGACCAGTTCGAACTTGAAAGTGCCTGCCATGCTCGCCTCGACCTGCTCTCGTTCCGTCGCATGTACCTGAGCGTCACCGGGGAGGGCGATCAGGAGACCGCTTCGCCGCCGGCTTGATTGTCTTCAGCGCCCGCCTGCAATCGCGTGCCGCAGAAGGGGCAGAAAATTATCGGTTCGAGAACGAGCGTGGGCTCGTCCTCGTCCATATCCGTGATGCCGACCGTCAAGCACAGCACCCCGTCGTCGTCGACCGTGAAGCACGGCTCGTACTCGTCGGCGGTCAGAACCGCATCGAGGGCCGAGCAGCATCCAACGCCCTTGTTCGCCGTACCGCCGGCCATGCCTTCAAGCCGCCTCGGCGAGCTTCTCAGCTTTCGCCATCGCTTCCTCGATCGTTCCGACCATGTAGAACGCCGGCTCCGGCAGATGATCGTAGTCGCCGGCGCAGATGCCCTTGAAGCCCTTGATCGTTTCGGCAAGTGGCACCTGCACGCCCGGTGAGCCCGTGAACACCTGCGCGACGTCGAACGGCTGCGACATGAACCGCTCGATCTTGCGGGCGCGTGCCACCGTCATCTTGTCGTCTTCCGACAACTCGTCCATGCCGAGAATGGCGATGATGTCCTGCAGCGACTTGTACTTCTGCAGGATCGACTGAACTTGGCGGGCGACGCCGTAGTGCTCATCACCGACGATACGCGGATCGAGCATGCGCGAGGTCGAGTCGAGCGGATCCACCGCCGGATAAATGCCCTTCTCGGCGATCGAGCGCGACAGCACGGTCGTCGCGTCCAAGTGGGCGAACGACGTAGCCGGCGCCGGGTCGGTCAAGTCGTCGGCCGGCACGTAGATCGCCTGCACCGAGGTGATCGAGCCCTTCTGCGTCGAGGTGATGCGCTCCTGGAGCGCGCCCATGTCGGTGGCGAGCGTCGGCTGATAGCCCACCGCCGAAGGAATACGGCCAAGCAGCGCCGACACTTCAGAGCCCGCCTGTGTGAAGCGGAAGATGTTGTCGACGAAGAACAGCACGTCCTGGCCCTGCTCGCGGAAATGCTCGGCCACCGTAAGGCCGGAGAGAGCAACGCGCATACGGGCGCCCGGCGGCTCGTTCATCTGGCCATAAACCAGCGCAGCCTTCGAGCCTGCAGCCGATCCGTTGACCGGCTTCTTGTTGACGCCGCCTTCGATCATCTCGTGATAGAGATCGTTGCCCTCACGTGTGCGCTCGCCGACACCGGCGAACACCGAGTAGCCGCCGTGTGTCTTGGCGACGTTGTTGATCAACTCCATGATCAGCACCGTCTTGCCGACGCCCGCGCCACCGAAGAGGCCGATCTTGCCTCCCTTCGCGTAAGGCGCGAGCAGATCGACGACCTTGATGCCGGTGACCAGGATCTGCGCTTCCGTCGACTGCTCAGCGAAGGTGGGGGCTGGCTGGTGGATGGCCCGTGTTGTAGCCGTCCGGATCGGACCGGCCTCATCGATCGGCTCGCCGATCACGTTCATGATGCGCCCGAGGGTCTCGTCACCCACCGGAACCGAGATCGCCTGGCCGGTGTCCGTCACTTCCTGGCCGCGGGTCAGGCCCTCGGACGAGTCCATGGCGATCGTGCGCACGGTGTTCTCGCCGAGATGCTGCGCGACCTCGAGCACGAGCCGGTTGCCCTGGTTCATCGTCTCGAGTGCGTTCAGGATTTCCGGCAGATGCCCGTCGAACTGGACGTCGACGACCGCGCCCATCACCTGACGAATTTTGCCGACCTTGTTCGATGCCATTGCTGTCGTCCTCGTTCCGGAATGCGGGGAATCAGAGCGCCTCGGCGCCCGAGATGATTTCGATGAGCTCTTTGGTGATGTTGGCCTGGCGCAGACGGTTGTACTTCACCGTCAGCTTGTTGATCATGTCGCCGGCGTTGCGCGTGGCGTTGTCCATGGCGGTCATGCGCGCGCCTTGTTCGGACGCGGCGTTCTCGAGAAGGCCACGGAAAATCTGGGTCGAGATGTTTCGCTTCAGAAGATAGCCGAGGATCTCGTCTTCGCTCGGCTCGTATTCGACCACGGATGCACTTCCTGCAGAAGCCGCGCCCGCCTCGACCTCCGGAATGCGCGTCGGGATGAGTTGTAGCGCCGTCGGCTTCTGTGTGATGACGTTCTTGAACTCGGAGAAATAAAGCGTCGCCACGTCGAATTCGCCGGCCTCGAACAAGGCCAGGATGCGGTTGCCGATGTCCTCGGCGTTGGCGAAGCCAATCTGCTTCACGCCGCGCAAATCGAGGCGCTCGGTGATGTTCCTCGCAAGATCGCGGCGCAAGTTGTCAGCACCTTTGCGCCCGACGCACAGGATCTTGACGGTCTTGCCCTGGCGCAGCAGACGCAGCGCGTCATTACGGGCGAGGCGCGCGATGTTCGAGTTGAACCCCCCGCACAAACCGCGCTCGGCCGTCAACACGACCATCAGATGCACATCGGCTTTGCCCGTTCCAACGAGCAACGGCGAGGCCCCCTCCGGATTGGCCCTGCGCGCCAGATTGCCGAGCACCCGATCCATGCGCTCGGCATAGGGCCGCGCCGCCGTCGCTGCGTCCTGCGCGCGACGCAACTTGGCCGCCGCCACCATCTGCATGGCTTTGGTGATCTTCCGCGTCGCCTTGACCGAGGCGATGCGGTTGCGCATGTCTTTGAGTGACGGCATGGCTTCGATCCGTGGGTTGGGTCGAGGAGGGCTGAGCCGGACGAGACCCAACGAGGGCCGGCGAGAGGATTAGGCCGGGCTCCGCCAAAAGGCTTAACCCGGCCGGCGATGCTGGATCAAAGAAACTGCTTCTGCACCGTCTCGACGACGCCCTTGAGCTTGGCGGCGGTCGCGTCGGAGAGATCCTTGGACGCGCGGATATCGTCGAGAATTGCGATGTTCGGCCCGCGCAGGTTGTCGAGCAGAGCCGTCTCGAACTCCCGTACCTTGCCGAGCGCCATCGGATCGAGATAGCCGTTCGTGCCGGCCCAGATGACGCAGACCTGTTCTTCCATTTTCAGCGGCGAGAACTGTGCCTGCTTCAGGAGTTCCGTCAGTCGCGATCCGCGATTGAGGAGGCGCTGAGTCGCGGCATCGAGGTCCGAGCCGAACTGGGCGAACGCCGCCATCTCGCGATACTGGGCAAGCTCGCCCTTGATCTTGCCGGCCACCTTTTTCATCGCCTTCGTCTGGGCCGACGAGCCGACGCGCGACACCGAGAGACCGACGTTCACGGCCGGACGGATGCCCTGATAGAACAGATCCGTTTCGAGAAAGATCTGGCCGTCCGTGATCGAGATGACGTTGGTCGGGATGTAGGCCGAAACGTCGTTGGCTTGCGTCTCGATTACGGGCAGGGCCGTCAGCGAGCCCTTACCGGCCGCGTCACCCATCTTGGCGGCGCGCTCGAGCAAGCGGGAGTGGAGATAGAACACGTCGCCCGGATATGCTTCGCGGCCCGGTGGGCGGCGCAACAGCAGGGACATCTGGCGATAGGCGACGGCCTGCTTCGAGAGATCGTCGTAGATGATGACGGCGTGCATGCCATTGTCGCGGAAGTACTCGCCCATGGCGCAGCCGGCGAACGGGGCCAGGAACTGCATCGGGGCGGGGTCCGAGGCGGTGGCGGCGACGACGATCGAATACTCGAGCGCGCCGTTCTCCTCGAGAGACTTCACGAACTGGGCCACCGTCGAGCGCTTCTGGCCGACGGCCACATAGACGCAGTAGAGCTTCTGGTCCTCGGGAGCGCCCGCGACGTTGAGCGGCTTCTGGTTCAGGATCGTATCAAGCGCGACGGCCGTCTTGCCGGTCTGACGGTCGCCGATGATGAGCTCGCGCTGGCCGCGGCCGATCGGGATCAGGGCGTCGATCGCCTTGAGTCCCGTCGCCATCGGTTCGTGGACGGATTTGCGCGGGATGATTCCCGGCGCCTTGACGTCGACGCGGGCACGGGCCTCGGCCTTGATCGGCCCCTTGCCATCGATCGGGTTGCCGAGGGCATCAACGACGCGGCCGAGCAAGCCCTTGCCGACGGGAACGTCCACGATGGCGCGGGTGCGCTTGACCGTATCGCCTTCCTTGATGCCACGATCGTCGCCGAACAGCACGACGCCCACGTTGTCGGCCTCCAGGTTCAGCGCCATGCCGCGCACGCCACCCGGGAATTCCACCATTTCACCGGCCTGGACGTTATCCAGTCCGTAGACGCGGGCGATGCCGTCGCCCACCGAGAGTACTTGTCCGATCTCGGAAACCTCGGCTTCCTTGCCGAAGTTCTTGATCTGCTCCTTGAGGATCGATGAGATCTCGGAGGCCTTGATGTCCATCAGCGAACCTCTTTCATGCGCGTCTTGAGCGAATTGAGCTTGGTGCGGAGCGAGCTGTCGATCATGCGGCTGCCCATCTTGACGACGAGACCTCCGAGGATCGCCGGGTCGACCCGGGTTTCGATGCGAACGTTGCGACCGCCGGCGGTGCCCTTCAGGGCGTCCTCAAGGGCGGCTCTCTGGCCTTCGTCGAGAGCATGCGCAGAGACGACGTCGGCTGTCACCTCGCCGCGATAACGGGCGGCGATCTGGCGGAAGATCTTCAGCATATCGCCGAGCGCGAAGAGGCGCCGGCTCTTGGCGAGAAGCAGGAGGAAATTCGTGCTGAGGGCAGCAAACCCGGCGCCGGCAGCGATTGCGCCTATGGCCTTGCCCTGGTCCTCGGCCGTGATCACGGGGCTTCGGACCATCCGCACGAGATCAGGGCTGCCCTTCAGCATGCCTTCCAGGGCGACCATGTCCCTTTCGACCGCCTCGAGCTGGCGCTCGTCTTTGGCGAGCTCGAACAGCGCGGCCGCGTAGCGGCCGGCCACGGTTGCCATGATGGGTTCGTCTGTCGCCACGCTTGTTCTCGCTCTCGCCGAAGTGTCTGGGGCCGCCGGGTCAGCTATCGGCCGGATTTGAACCGAAGCCAGGCTGGAAACCCTCTGCGGGTACCCAAGTATAGGGAGGAGACGACCCAAGCCGGACCGCGCGGTAGTCCGCGGGCCCAATCCACTCAGATCGCGCGCCGAGTTAGCACGCAGTCGGGCAAGCTTCAACCTCGTGTCCACAGGGCGGGTTGCCGCATCGGCTGGGGCGATGGGGGTCCTATGGCTCCTTGGGAGGCAAAAAGGTGTTATCTGCGCCCCAAGAGCTGCCCAAAGGAGCCTCAGTGATGATCGACTTTCCCAATAGACCCAAGCTTCTGGTCACGCTCGAAGCGGAGGCGCGGAGCCGAGCCGTAATCGCGGGTTGCATCGGGTTAACGGCGGACGTCGCCTACCTTGCTGATTTGTCGCAGGCTGATCGAGCGACCGCCCTCGCCGATGCCGACGTCATCCTCGCCCGAAATACGGCCAAGGAACTGCATCCCGGCGAGGTCGGACTCATCCGCAAGGCCCGCCTGATCCAGTTCGTTACGGCCGGGGTCGACTACATCCCATTGGGCGATATTCCCACTGACGTGCCCATTGCCAACAACGGCGGTGCCTACGCCGAACCGATGGCCGAGCACGCGCTCGCAATGACACTCGCGGCCCTGAAGCGCCTTTTCGTCGAGCACACCAAAATCGCGGCCGGGCATTTCGACCAGTTTCGACTCAATCGCATGCTGGCCGCTGCCACGGTCGGTATTCTGGGATTCGGCGGCATCGGCATCGCGACCGCACGGCTGATGCGGGCCGTCGGCGCCAAAGTGCACGTCATCAATCGCCGAGGGGCCACGGACGAACCCGTCGACTGGATCGGGCGCGAAGCCGACCTCGATACGCTACTCGCCGCATCCGATG
Organism: Hyphomicrobiaceae bacterium; assembly: GCA_022844225.1. Classification (GTDB taxonomy): domain Bacteria; phylum Pseudomonadota; class Alphaproteobacteria; order Rhizobiales; family Hyphomicrobiaceae. The sequence continues at coordinate 30,214 of JALHMC010000007.1, forward strand.
TGCTGATCCTCAGCTTACCGCTCACTCCCGCTTCGGAAGGTCTGATCGGCGCGCGCGAACTCGGCCTCATGAAGCCGGACGCCGTGCTCATCAACCTCGCGCGCGGCGAAATCGTCGACGAGGCGGCCCTCTATGCGCATCTCAAGGCGCATCCCACGTTCACGGCCTGCATCGACGCGTGGTGGATCGAACCGGTCCGCCACGGCCGCTTCGAGATGGGTCACCCATTCACCAGCCTGCCCAACGTGATCGCATCGCCGCACAACTCGGCTTCGGCCGCCGGCTGGCGCGACATCGCGCTGCGACGGGCGATCGAGAACGCCATGCTGGCGCTGACCGGCCAAACGCCCCGATTCCTGGTGCCGCCGGCGGATCGAATGATGTGAAGCAGACGTCATGCGCTCCCGGTGCGCCGTCTTTGAGACTCATCATCGGCGTCGCCGTAGCCCCGCGGCCTCCTCAGCGAGCGCGGTGATCGTTGGCCATTGCTGCTCGACCACGGCCTTGCGCGGTACCACCCAGGAGCCGCCGACGGCGACCACGTTCGGCAACGCCAGATAGGCGGCTGCATTGTCGAGATCGATGCCGCCGGTGGGGCAGAACGTAATCCCCGCAAGAGGCGCCGACAAAGCCTTCAACGCACTTGCGCCGCCTGCCGCCTCGGCTGGGAAGAACTTGAGGCACTGGTAGCCGAGATCGGACAGCGCCATCGCCTCGCTCGCCGTCACGGCGCCGGGCAGGAACGGCACGGGCCAGACCTGCGCCGCCTCGATCAGCCGCGGCGTCATGCCCGGAGAGACGATGAAGCGTGCACCCGCGGCCATGGCCTGTTGTGCCTGTTCGGGATCGAGCACCGTCCCCGCGCCGACGCGCGTCTGCGGCACCTGGAGGCGGATCTGCCGGATCGCTTCCAGCGCTACCGGCGTTCGCAACGTGACTTCGATCAGGTCGAGGCCGCCCCGCGCCAGGGCGCGCGCCATTTCAACGCCATCCTCGGGCGTGTCGATGGTCAGGACAGGCACAACGGCCGCCCTGTAGAGCGTATCCGCAAGCGCCCGGTTCAGCTCGCTCTGCATCGGTCCGTCCTCCTTGTGACGCCACCTAGACTATCGATGAAAGGCCCTCGTCGCCACGCTGGCAATACCTGCCGGCCGGATGGGACTTGCGCTCGCTCTGCTCTGTGTCCAGTCTTTAAGGACAGATCAGGGAGAGAAACTGATGGTCCGACAAAAGGCGCTTGGCCAATGGCTTGCAACAGCGCTGCTTTCGATAGTCGCCCTCGGACCTTACGCAACGCCCCTCATGGCCGAGCAGCCTCGCCATGGCGGCACGCTGGTCTTTGCGGTTCTCGGCGATCCACCGACGCTCGATTGCCACGCCGCGTCGAGCTTCGCGACCATGCATTATGTGTCGCCGCATTACTCGCTGCTCATCAAAATCGACCCCAACGATCCTTCCAAGGTCGTGCCTGACGTTGCCGCGTCGTGGGCCGCCGCGCCCGACCACCTGAGCTATACGTTCAAGTTGAAGCCCGGCATCAAATTCCACGACGGTTCGCCGCTCACGTCCGCCGACGTCAAAGCGAGCTTCGATCGCATTCGCAACCCGGCCCAGGGTATCGTCTCGATACGCAAGTCGATTTTCCAGCGCATATCCGAAATCGAGACCCCGGACGCCTCAACGGCCGTGTTCAAGCTCAGCTCGCCATCGCCGGCATTCCTGCACACGCTGGCGAGCCCCTTCAACTGCCTCTATAGCGCAGCGCGCCTCGCACAGAACCCAAACTACCCCGCGACGGACATCATGGGCAGCGGGCCGTTCCAATTCGTCGAGCGCGTCGCCGGCGCCCACTGGACCGCCAAGCGCTTCGATGACTACTTCGACAAACCGCGCCCCTATCTCGACGGTTTTCGCGCCATCAACACCTCGCCCCAAGCGCTTGCGACAGCACTCCAGAGCGGTCAGGTCATGACCCAGTTCCGCACCTTGTCGCCTGCCGTCCGTGACCGCCTCAAGGGCGCGCTCGGAGACGATCTGAAGGTGTACTCCCGCGTCTACGATTTCCTCATCGTGGTCGCCTTCAATACCCGGAAAAAGCCGTTCGACGACGCTCGTGTGCGCCGGGCCCTCTCGCTCGCCATCGATCGGCATGCCGGAGCCGACGCTCTGTCCAAGGTCTCCTCGCTCGCCTTCGTCGGCGGCACGCAACGTCCGGAATCACCCTGGGCGGCCAACGAGACCGAGCTGGCCTCGCTGCCAGGCTTCGGAAAGGACATCGCCTCAGCCCGCGCTGAGGCCAGGCGCCTTCTCAAGGAAGCGGGCCAAGAAGGTTTGAAGCTCAGGCTCGTCAATCGCAACATTGCCGACCCCTACACCTCGGCCGGCGTCTACCTCGTCGACCAGTGGCGTCAGATCGGGGTCACCACCGAGCACGCTCAGGTCGACGTCAAAACGCTGGTGACGTCCATGCAAAGTGGCGAGTTCGACGTCATCATCGACTTCCAGGGCGAAGGTGTCGACGATCCCTCGATCGTGTTCGCACGCAACATCTCCGCTGACGTCTCGAGCTACAATCCGTCGGGCTTCATAGACCGCAAGGTCGACCACCTCTACGGCAGGATCGACAGTGAGTTCGATGTGGTCCCGCGGCGGCAACTCGTGCGGGAGATGGAGACGCACCTTTTGACGGAAGCCTATCAGGTGCCGTTCCTCTGGCTCAATCGTACGGTGACGATGCCGTCCAAAGTGCGGGGCTTCATCATGACGCCGTCGCATTTCCTCAACCAGGATCTGTCCGGGCTCTGGCTGGCGGACTAATCGTACCGGCACTGCGCGGCGGCGACTGTTGTCGCCGCGCCTTTCCGTGTAATTGCGTCCCCGGCCAGATTTCCTGACGCGGCCGGTGATCGCTGCGCTTCAGAACAGCGTTTCTGGCAGCTCGTGCGGCTGCTCGAAAATGCGCCACGATCCGGGGTGGATATCGCTGAGCGCCTCGCGTGCCCGCTGCAGGCCGGCACCGCGCCCCCGGCAGTCACGGATCAGGATGCGCTTAATCTGAGCGCCATGACGCCGGGCGGCATCGGCATAAATCTCGGCGTCGTTTTCGGCGCTATCGCCGATCAACACGAACTGCCGGCTCGGGAAATCCGCGAGGATGGCATCGATAGCCGGCGGCTTGGTCTTGGTCGCCTTGGCAAACAGATTGCGGATCGATCGATCCTTCAGCGCTACGTTCTTCAGCGTGATCGTCGCCGGCGGAAAGCCGGCCCCGCCGAGAAATCTCTCCAGCGGCTCGTAGAGCGGCCATGGGCTCGATGAGATAAAGTGCAGCGATGCGCCCTGTGCGGACCAGCTTCGGTAGCGCTCGGCCATTCCGGTAACGGCTTCGAACGGCTCGAGGAATGTTAGCGCCATCATCCGGCGGCGACTCGATACATGGGTGATCTTAACGGTGTCGTCGATGTCGGAAATGATCGAGAGCCCTTCGGGGCCAATCATCAGGACATTCACCGCAAATCGACGATGATCGCGCGCTGCCAATCGGGCTGTGACTTCGAGGCCTCTCGGGCTCGAATGAGCCTCCACAACGTCTTGCGGTATCAAGATCGTTCCGCGAAACTGACCGTAGCGATCAGTCGGCGCAAGCTGGAAGTCCATACCTGCAACGGTCACGGCGATACGGCGATGCTCGCAATTGTCGCCGAGCATCAGAGCGCATCGCTCGTCGAAAACAATGCGGCTGAGGGCGTCGGGGCTGACGCCGAAGCCGGTCTTGAGCGCTATTGCCAGCGCCGCCTTGGCGGCACGACCGTCCGGCGGCCTGAAGACGCGGCCGTGCACCGGAACGACCCACTCGTTGCCTCGCGCAGTCTTGTGCGCGGCGGTCGCAAAGAGAACGAGACGTTCATCCCGTCCCAATTCAGAGACTACGGGCGGGCGGCTTGCGCTGCTTCCGGCAGATGAGACGGGCGCGGCCTTGGAAGAACCGCGTCGCGGGCGGCCCGCAATTTGATGCAGAGGCATAGACTCGTCTGCTCGCGCACAACCGGCTGCTTTTGCGGGCCTGCCTGCCGCCCTGGACGAGGCGTGCAGATTCCGCTGGCCTGTCACGCGACGAGGCCGATGCGTTCGTCACACTGCCGTGCCGATCGGAGAAATGCAAATACCAACCACCCGCATGCCGCCGAAACTGGCGTTACCTGCCGCGGCAGAGTAGCCAGCGTCGCTGAGCAACGGCCTCAGATTAGATCTCTGAGCTTTCGTTGGCGACTCAGCAGCTAAGCTGCCAGCGCGGGGGCTCAGGACACGGTCCCGATCTCCGCGACGAGCGACACCAAGGACCGGCTTGCGGGCGGCGATTTCGATGCTTCGGGGGACGGATCATCCGCCATGCCTGGCCGTGCGCCTGTCCCGGCTGCCTCTGGCCCTGCCGTTTGGATCGGCATCGGCTCACCGTCGGCACTGGCACGTCCCTCGTCGACCGCAGCTTCGCTCGTTACAGCGAGCAGATCACTCACGACTGCCACATCGGTTGCCTGGACTAAGTCACCGGTCGCAGTGCTGGATTTCAGGGCTTGCGCGTCGAAGTGTTCGGTTTTGCCTGTCACAACGGCGATCACCGTCTCGAGGGAAGGTGTGTCACCATCCGCGTCGACAGTTACTGCCTCATCGCTCGCTTCTGAAGCTGCCGGCCCATGCCTTTCAGAGATCTCCGGGCCGTAGAGCCCGAAACGGGCATCGAGCAAGTCGAGGACGGACGAAACCAAATCGAGGATCTGGCTCAGCACCACAATGCCGCCGACTCGAAAGCCCTCGCCGACCGACAGACTCTCGAACGGAGATGGTGCCGCAGCCTCCGGCGCGATCAAACCACGCGACCTGAAGTAGGCGTGGCTGTCTCCGGCGCGCACGAGACCGCCTTCGGGTGTCCTGCCAGCCCGCAGAATCAACTCGTGCAACGTGTCGGTCTGCGCTCGGAACAAAGCCCCCGCGGCCTTGATGGCCGGATCTGCTCGGCCGATCTCAGTTGCGAGACGCCGCGCCTGAAGCACGCGCAACAGCAACGACGCCTCGAGTTGCAAGAGCCTCTTTACGAACGCGTCGATCGCCGCTGGCGCGGTCTCCCTATCGATCTCGTCGAGATCGGCACGGGGCGGCAGCGATGCAAGCAATAGGTCTTCACCCGCGGCAAGTGCCGCGTCGAGATGGTCGGCAAGAAGCGCGACGCTCGGAGGGCAGTCAGGATGGATGCCGATCATCACTTCTTCCAGTTGCACTTTCCACTTCTACCGACTCCGCGGGGCAATCGCGAGCAGCACATCGAGTGCCGTCGTCAGGTCGCCGCCGCGCAAGGCAAGATGCTTGCCGAGCGGCGAGCCGAACGCCGCCAGCCACCGCTCGCGCTGGTTCGTTCGCACGCCGATCTGCGCAAGGCTCGCGGCAATCGTCACGTCGGGCACTCGATCCTCGATCTCCAGCCTCATCCGCACGATCTCCACCGGGTCCAGCGCCTCGTCCGCGGGTGCATCCCGGCTACTGAGCGCCGCTGCGGCTGCGTCCAGGTCGCTCACCTCGCCAACAAATTCAGATGGCAACGGCAGCAAGATCCCGGACGATGGGATGTTGGGCATGCGAAGTCTCCAGACGGTTCTACTGGGAACACACGCGTGCCAACGAAACGAACTCAATCGTTGCTTTAGTCGGATTCGGGGCGCGCGGCCGCAAACAATTCACCGGCTTTCCCCAGGCCGCTGCTCGCCGAGACCACAGAGCCTCGCAGTTGCAGGCGCATCTAATTCGCTGTACCGCGTGGAGAAATTCGACGGTGACGTCCGTCTAGCACCCGCCTACCCTTCGGAAAGCGGCGGGACATCGACGAGATGGGGTAAGGACGTGACGAGTTGGCTTTGGGCAGTCTTCACTGTTCTCGCGGCGGGGGGACAGACGCTACGCAATGCGATGCAGCGTGACTTAACGGCCAAGATCGGAACGATCGGGGCTACGCACGTCCGCTTCCTGTTCGGCCTGCCCTTCGCACTCGTCTTTCTCGCTATCGTTCTCGGTGCAACAGGATCGAGCTTTCCCACGCTTTCCGCTCGCATGATCGGATGGACCTTCGTCGGCGCCACCACACAGATCGCCGCCACCGCAATGCTGCTGACGGCGATGCGCGACAAGTCTTTCGTCCTCATCACGGCACTGAACAAGATCGAACCGGTTCATGTTGCCTTGTTCGGGCTTCTCTTTCTGGGTGATCGACTCACGCCGGGCCTCGCGGTCGCCATCCTGATCGCCACGCTGGGCGTGCTCATCATGTCGTGGCCCAAAAACACGGGCGGCGAGGTCCTGGGCACGAGACCCATCCTTCTCGGTCTGGCCGCGGGCGCGATGTTCGGCGCGTCTGCGGTTGGCTATCGCGGAGGCATCCTGGCACTGGAGCACCCGAATTTCATCGTCGCCGCCACAGCCACAGTGGTGACCGGCCTGGCACTCCAGGTCGCGTTCCTGTCATCGTATCTGCTGCTCTTCGACCGAAAGACGCTCATGGCGATTTTCGCCGCATGGCGGCCTTCGCTTGTTGCCGGGTTCATGGGCGCCTTCGCTTCGGAGATGTGGTTTCTCGCATTCGCCCTAGCGACCGCAGCAAAAGTACGGACGTTGGCGCTGGTCGAGATTTTCTTCGCCGCCCTCGTGTCACGCAGCTTGTTCAAGGAAGGCGTCGCTTCCCGCGAGGGCCTCGGCATTCTGCTCATCGTGGTCGGCGTGATCATCCTGCTGAACATCTAGCGCACGACGCATCGAAATCCGATCAACCGCGCCGAACAAAGAAATATTATTCTCCATGAGCTCGGATTGAGACCTAGTCAAAGGCAAACTAATTCACTAAACGCTCCTGGGGACAACATGCTTGCAGGAGATCAATGCGCCGTGCTCGATGCCATGGACCTCAAGATCCTCACCATTCTCCAGCGGGACGCAACCCTTCCCGTAGCCGAGATCGGGAAGTCCGTTGGGCTGTCGACCACGCCCTGTTGGCGCCGCATCCAGAAGCTCGAGGAAGCCGGGGTGATCAAGCGGCGTGTCGCCGTGCTCGATGCCACCAAGGTCAATGCCGGCGTCACCGTTTTCGTTTCGATCAAAACCGATCAGCACACCCTCGCCTGGCTGGAGCGCTTTCATGCCGCCGTCGCCGATATGCCCGAGGTTGTCGGCTTCTATCGGATGTCGGGCGAGGTGGACTACCTCATGCGCGTCGTCGTTCCCGACATCGCCGCCTACGACGCTTTCTACAAGCGGCTCATCTCGCGCATCGATATTTCCAAAGTTTCGAGCGCGTTCGCCATGGAGGAAATCAAGAATACGACCGAGCTTCCTTTAGCCTTCGCGCGGGCCGGAGCGGATGGATAATCGACCGACCTGTTCGCCACTCGTACGCGCCCTCGAAGAGAGGGCGTTCAATGCCTGGCCGGCCCACCAGACCCTGGTCATGGATGGCTGGCTCCTGCGATTTGCCGACGGCTACACCAAGCGTGCGAACTCGATCAATGCTTGGCAACCAAGTGCCCCGCTCGAGGCGATACTCGACCATGCGGCACCGCTTTATGCTGCGCGCGGACTGCCGATCGTGGTGCGCCTTTCGCCACTCGCCTCGGGCGCGGACGACGCGGCTTTGGCGAGACGGGGCTTTGCTAGGCTCGACGAGACGATCGTGATGACGGCTCGTCTATCACGGCCGTTTCACGATTTTTCTCCGAACGTTTTCGTCGATCCCGCACCGTCTCCAGCCTGGCTCGAAGGCTTTGCCCGGGCCAATGGCGTGCCCGACGCCCGGCGCGCCGTCCACGACCGCATAGTCAGCACTATCCCATCGCCAGTCGCGTTCGCCCGACTCGAGTTGGACGCAACTCCCGTCGCGTGGGGCATCGCCGCCTGCGAACGCGGCATCGCCGGCCTCTTCGACATTGTCACGGCCCCCGAGGCTAGACGGAAGGGTGCCGGTCGGTGCCTCGTCGAAGGCCTGTTGAACTGGGCCGCGGCACGCGGTGCGGCGTCTGCATACCTTCAGGTCGCCGTAAACAACAGCGCAGCGATAGCCCTCTATCGTGCGCTCGGCTTCGATGAGGCTTATCGCTACCACTATCGAATCGCCGGGGCCTGATTCCAACCCGATCTGGAACATTTGAGAACATATCGTTTGCTTAATGAGAACATTACATGTACATTAAGGGTTAATTGCAGACACACCGACACCGTGGAATAAGAGGAGACCTGCTATGGCTGCACCCGAGCTCCGGCTCGTCGAGGGAGAGACGATGGACAAGTCGAAGGCACTCGACGCTGCGTTGGCGCATATCGAGAAGCAGTTCGGCAAGGGCTCCATCATGAAGCTCGGCCAGAACGACAAATCGATCGACGTTGAAGCGATCTCGACCGGGTCGCTCGGCCTCGACATTGCGCTCGGCATTGGCGGACTTCCCAAGGGCCGTGTCGTCGAGATCTACGGCCCAGAGTCGTCCGGCAAGACGACGCTGACGCTCCAGGTCATCGCCGAGGCCCAGAAGAGGGGTGGTATTTGCGCCTTCATCGATGCCGAGCACGCGCTCGATCCCGTCTATGCGCGAAAACTCGGCGTGAAGGTCGACGAGTTGCTCATCTCACAACCTGACACGGGCGAGCAGGCGCTGGAGATCGCAGACACTCTCGTCCGCTCCGGTGCCGTCGACGTGCTCGTCGTCGACTCGGTTGCCGCACTCACGCCGAAGGCCGAACTCGAAGGCGAGATGGGCGACAGTTTGCCCGGCTTGCAGGCTCGCCTCATGAGCCAGGCCTTGCGAAAGCTCACCGCGTCCATTTCCAAGTCAGGCTGCATGGTCGTCTTCATCAATCAGATCCGGATGAAGATCGGCGTCATGTTCGGCAATCCTGAGACGACGACAGGGGGCAATGCCCTGAAGTTCTACGCTTCCGTCCGTCTCGATATTCGCCGCATCGGCCAGATCAAGAACGGCGAAGACGTGGTCGGCAACCAGACGCGCGTCAAAGTGGTCAAGAACAAGGTGGCGCCGCCTTTCAAACAAGTCGAGTTCGATATCATGTACGGCGAGGGCATCTCGAAAGTCGGCGAGTTGATCGACCTCGGGGTGAAAGCAGGTATCGTCGACAAATCGGGGGCGTGGTTCGCCTACAAAGGCGACCGGATCGGCCAGGGCCGCGAGAACACCAAGTCGTTCCTCAAGGCCAATCCGAATGTCGCGGACGACATTGAGCGAGCCATCCGAGCAAATGCCGGCATCGTTACAGAAAAGCTGTTGGCTCATCCGGAAGGTGACGAGGCAAGCGCAGCTGAAGAAGGTCCGGATGCAGACGGTGTACTGCCCGATGCGGAGGAGGCTCCGACCAGAGGTCGCGCGCGTCGCTAGTGGACGCGTTCGACGGCGCGGTTTTGCGCGAGGCTCGCATCTGATGTTTGCCGGTTGCATCTCCGATTGAGCCTTGGGAGCCCAAACATGAGCGTTCCCGATCGAGGGGCCGGTCACGATGCAGCTCTGCGGGACGTCACAGCGTCCCGTCCCGTCAATCCAGAAGGGGCGCTCGTCCTTTTCTCAGGGGGGCAGGACTCGACGGCGTGTCTTGCCTGGGCGCTCGAGCGGTTCGACACCGTGGAGACGATTGGTTTCGATTACGGCCAGCGCCATCGCATCGAACTCAGCCAGAGGCCGGTCATCCGGGACGGCCTCGGTCGGTTGAAGAAATCCTGGCAGGCTCGCCTCGGGCCAGACCACGTGCTGGCCCTGCCGTCACTCGCGGCCATCAGCGAGACGAGCCTCACTCGTGACATGGCCATGGAGGCGACCGCCAGCGGTTTGCCGAACACCTTTGTCCCCGGCCGCAACATCCTCTTTCTCACCTACGCCGCGGCGCTCGGCTGGCGTCGCGGTCTCCAGGTGCTTGTCGGCGGGATGTGCGAGACAGATTTTTCCGGGTATCCGGACTGCCGCAATGACACGATCCAGGTTTTGGCGCGAGCCTTGAGCCTTGGCCTCGACCGTCCGGTCGCGATCGAGACACCGTTGATGTGGCTCACCAAAGCCGAGACTTGGGCGCTGGCTGAAACGCTCGGGGGCCAACCGCTGGTCGATCTGATCGTCGCCGAGACCGTGACCTGCTATCAGGGAGACAGGACCAAAGCGCACGCCTGGGGTACTGGCTGTGGTCAGTGCCCGGCCTGTGAACTCCGCCGGAAAGGATGGGAGGAATGGCACTCCGCGAAGATCTGATCGCCGGTGTCGATGCGGCTCTAGCCGGGCGTTGGGACGAGGCCCACGCCCTGGCCCAGAAGCACGAGGGCGACGCTACGGGATGCTGGCTTCACGCCTGCCTTCACAAGATGGAGCCGGACGAAGCGAACAGCCGATACTGGTATCGCCGCTCCGGTCATTCCTATGAGGAATATCCCGACGCGAAGGCCGAACTCGCTGCCATTCGCGCCGCGCTCACATACTGACGACACGCTTGGCCAATGCGCCCTACGCTGCGCGGGTAGTGCCGGACGCAACGCCTGCCCGGGCTAGTCCCCGAGGCAGGCATTGCGCCGTCAGCTCCGAATTGATCCCGCGGCTCTCACTCGGCCGCCTCCCTGTAGCGGCGCGCGTACTGCAGTAGCGCATCGTCGGGGCATGGCTCGATTGGCCGGAAATCCTGGTGCGCGATCCATTCCTTGCGGGTGGGCTTCCTGATGTAGTTCGAGACTGCATTCAGCGTCAGGTAGACGATCTTGCGAGGCAGCGGCGTGATGTTCCCGGCCGAGCCATGCACCAGATTGCCGTGGAACAGCAGCATGCCGCCGGCCTTCCCAGTCGGAACCACGAGCCCGCCATCATCATACAGACGCTGGACCGTCGCCTCGTCGAGGGTCCACAAAGGATAGCTGGTCGTTGACTTGTCGTGCTCGGCGGCGAGTACACCCTGCTTGTGGCTTCTTGGAATCAGCATGAGGGCGCCGTTGTAGGGGAACACCTCGTCGAGGAAGATCGAGATGTTCATGGCGCGCGGTTCAGGCATGCCGTCGTCGCGGGCCCACACACCGTAATCCTGATGCCACTGCCAAACGTCACCGCTGAACTTGGCCTTCGCGTTGATCTTGTACTGATGCATATAGACCTTCTCGCCGAACAGTTGCTCGATCGGCTCGATCATGCGCGGGTGGCGGCCGAGAATGCCGAAGGCCTCGTTGTAAAGGTGGGCCGCGAAGGCCGTGCGCGGAGCGCCTGATTTCTCGCGCCAGATCTCCTCGCGGCTCTGCTTGTAAATCTCCTCCGCCTCCGTGTTGAGAACGGCGATCTCCTCCGGTGTGAACAGCTCGGGAAGAAACAGCCAGCCTTCCTCGTTGAACTGATTGACCTGTGCTTCGGAGAGTTTCATCGGATGTTTCCTCCTGTTTCAACGTCTTCTCGTCGATCGGGCCTCAGGCTTCCGACGCCATCAGCCTTTTGTCTCGCCGGACCATGTCGTCGGCAGCGCCTGCGGCATGAGCGCGGGATAGCTGGCCAGCCTCGTTGACCCTGCCGGCCATGATGGCCGCGTGGATCGCGCCATGTTCCTGCCATACCCGGCGCGCCACGCCGTCGCCGCCCAACACCTGCCGCATCGAACGCCGGAAGTGCGGCCATTGCTCTGCCACAGTCTCGACGATGGCCGCGTTCCCAGAGAGCCGATGCAAGGCGGCATGGAAAGCCACGTCGGCCTCGACCAGATGACCGAGGTTGGTGCGCCCCGTCGCCTCGGATTCGCGCGAGCCGGTGAGCAGTGCGGCGTGCAGGGCGTCCAGATCTGCCTTTGGGACCGTGCCCGCGCCGCATCTCACCGCCGCGAGCTCGGCTGCGAGACCGTCGAGCGCGGCGCGCACCTGATAAAGATCGCGGATACGTGCGGCGTCGATCGGCGCGACCGCGATGCCGCGCTTGCCTGCGTCGACGAGCAGGCCGCGCCGCCGCAACACCTGAATTGCATGGCTGACCGGCTGACGCGAAACGCCCAGCATCTCTGCCAGCTCTTCCTGTGTCACCCGGCGGCCAGGCGCGAGCGTGCCGTCGATGATGGCTCCGAGCAGGCGATCATGAACCTGATCAATCAGTGCCGGTTGAAACTCGAGTTGGCCAATGGCCATGGGGCATCTCGCTCCAATTTCGCGAGGCATACATAGCATTCGGAATTCCGAATTCGCAAATGGCATTTCGAAGTTCGTCTGCCGAGATCGGCGCCCTCCGCAGCAGCAGCCTGCTGCGTGCGTTCATGCTCGATTGCAGCAAGCCCGAGCGCCCCAGCCGCTGCCACCTTGCTGCGCCTCGCCCTCCGTCCGGCTAGCCGCCCAACTCTCCTGTCGTCAGCTTCCCGAAAGTGTAGCAAAGTCCGCGAAAGCGATTGGCATCCGCGACCGCCGATCACAGAAGCGCGATTCGGAGTGGACGACATGAGCAACGCGACAGAGCGGATGGCCGGATCAGAGCCCCGCACCCTCTCTCTCAACGCCCAGGACAACATCATCGTCGCCGTCGATGCCGTGCCTCAAACCGTGGCGGCGCGCGGCGTGAAAGCTGCCGTTCGCATTCCGCGCGGACACAAAATGGCATCAGTGCCGATCGCCAAAGGCCAGCCGGTGCTGAAGTTCGGCCAGATCATCGGCTTTGCCTCCGAGGATATCCAGCCCGGCTCTCACGTTCACACCCACAACTGCACGTTCGCCGCCTTCGAGCGCGACTATGCCTTCTGCCAGGACGCCCGCAACGAGCAGATCCTGCCTGTCGAGCAGCAAGCGACGTTCCAGGGCTTCCGCCGTGCCAACGGAAAAGTCGGCACGCGCAACTACATCGGCGTCGTCACGTCGGTGAACTGCTCGGCCACCGTCGCCCGCTTCATCGCCGAAGCCGTCAATAAATCCGGCCTGCTGGCTGACCACCCGACGATCGATGGCGTGATCCCGCTCGTCCACTCCACCGGTTGCGGCATCGACAGTGACGGCGAGACGTTCGAGGTCCTCAAGCGCACCACCTGGGGCTACGCCTCAAACCCGAACATGGCCGGCGTTCTTGTCGTCGGGCTCGGCTGCGAGGGCTTCCAGATCGCGCGCATGAAGGACGCCTACGGCATCGTCGAGAGCGACACCTTCCGCACGATGACGATCCAGGACACCGGCGGCACGAAAAAGACCATCGCTGCCGGCGTCGAGGCCGTGCGCCACATGCTGCCGATCGCCGGCAAGGCACACCGCGAGACGCTGCCCGCTTCCGAGCTGATGCTGGCGCTGCAATGCGGCGGCTCCGATGGCTATTCGGGCATCACGGCCAACGTGGCCCTCGGTGTCGCAGCCGACATCCTCGTCCGTAACGGCGGTACCGCCGTACTCTCCGAGACTCCCGAGATTTATGGCGCCGAGCATCTGCTCACGCGCCGCGCCCGCACGCGCGACGTCGGCGAAAAGCTCGTCGAGATCATCAAGTGGTGGGAGGACTATACGGCCCGCGCGCGCATGAGCATGGACAACAACCCGTCGCCAGGGAACAAGGCCGGCGGCCTGACCACCATTCTCGAGAAGTCGCTCGGCGCGGCGGCGAAGGGCGGCTCGACGACGCTCAACGCCGTCTACCGTTACGCGGAGCCCATCACCGAGAAGGGCTTCGTCTACATGGACACACCCGGCTACGATCCGGTTGCCGCAACGGGGCAGGTGGCCGGCGGGTGCAATGTACTCGCTTTCACGACAGGTCGCGGCTCGGCTTACGGTTGCAAGCCGACACCCTCGTTCAAGCTCGCGACCAACACCGACATCTACAATCGCATGCTTGACGACATGGACATCAACTGCGGCGACATCGTCGACGGCGTGCCGATCGAGCAGAAGGGCCAGGAAATCTTCGACTACATGCTACGTATGGCCTCGGGCGAGAAATCCAAATCCGAGCAACTCGGCTACGGAGATGCCGAGTATGTGCCATGGGTGATCGGCGCGACGATGTAGTGTCTACGACACGGCCCAAAAACGACTTGGAGAATGATGCGCTTGTTACACATCGGCCGAGATATCGTCATCGCGCTGGCCGATATGCTGGGTGGCCGGAACAGGCGACGCTACGAGCATTGGATCGACATCCGCGCGCCGCGCGAGATCGTGTGGCGCATGCTGAAGTCCAGGGATCTGGTCTTCGAGGGCACCCTGCCGTTGAGGATCGTCGGGCGTGCCGTTCCGGGACGCCCTGATGTCGAGTGTGTCGAGATACAAGCCGGAAAAACACAGCTCGAGATGCTCACCCGTATCGTCGACGAGCGCCCGGGCACTGCCATCCTCTACGAGCTTCTCCCTGAAGGCACCGATCCTGTACTGATAGAGGGTGACGACGATTTCATCGGCTTCGTGCTCACGGATACCGCAAAAGGCACTCGCCTTAATCTCACGCGAGAGACGAGCCCGCGCCATTGGATCTCCCGGATGACTATCCCGATGGGGCTTCGCAGCGGCGCGCGCCGCTACAAGCGTAAGGCCGAGGCCATCCTCCGCGAGACCATGGACCAGGCGCCGGAGCCCGGTCACGGATGACCAGCTTTCCCTACCTGGCTCCGCTCTACGCGCTCTGCTCCGCGTTTCTGTTTGCGCTCTCAAACCACTTCACCAACATCGGCCTCGAAGGCACCGACGCCCGCTCCGGCACGCTGGTCTCGATCGCGGCCTCGGCGGCGATCTACTGGATTTTTGCGCCATTCTTCGTCGAGAGTTGGTATTGGCTGACGTGGGCGTGCCTGCTGTTTGCCGCCGTCGGTATCATTCGCCCGTCGCTCTCCTCGGTGCTCGCAACCTCCTCGATCAAGGTGATGGGGCCGACGCTGACCAGCGCGCTCACGGCCGCAACGCCGTTGTTCGGCGCGTTCATCGCCATCACGTTTCTCGGTGAGCATCTCACGGTACCGATCGCCATCGGCACGCTTGCCGTCATCGCTGGCGCCGTGGTCGGAGCGTGGAGCCCGCAAGGTGTCAAGCGCAGCTGGCCACTCTGGGCGATTTCCCTCCCCCTCGGAGCGTCGCTCATTCGTGCGGTCGGTCATGCCGTCACCAAGACAGGCCTTGTCGAGGTGCCCAGCGCCTCCTTCGCCGTCATGGTTTCGAATACGGTTTCGCTCGCCGTGGCGCTCGTCGCGTTCAAGGTCCAGGCGCGTCCCTTCGGCGGCACCCGGACGAGTTTGCTGTGGTTCCTGGCATCCGGCATCGCCAACGCGCTGTCGCTGCAGTTCCTCAACAGTGCGCTCCAGATCGGCGATCTCGTCTCGGTGATCCCGATCGTCTCGGCGACGCCCGTCTTCACGATGGTGATGGGCTACCTCTGGTTCGGCCGCGAGATCATCACGACGCGCACGCTCGTCACGATCGCCCTGATCGTACCTGGCGTCATTCTCGTGGCGGTCGCTGGGCGGTGAGCGCAGGCACCGTGTTTCGCCCCAATCGGGTCGAAGCGGTGCCATATTGAGCCGTTAGCGATGGAGGTGCGCGGAGGTGGCACGGCGCTGCCTCGCGAGCGTCAGCCGGCCCCATGATCGCGTTGCTGCGCCTCGTCACGTTGCTGGTCGAGATGACGTTCGGCACCGCGTGCCGGCTCGGCCGCTTCATCTTCGTCTCGGTCGCCTGCAATCCGCGGCTTGGCCCGCTACGCCATGTCTTCACGCTCGCGGCCCTTTACGTCGTTTTCGCAATGACCCTCGTTTATGTCGTTGCCCCCGTGCGCGGCTATGTCGGCCACCACTACCTGGGCGACAAACTCACCTACGACGCCGAGCGGTGGCTTGCGACGGCGCTTTACGATTCGTCGGGTAGCTTCGTCGGCACCTACGACGGCACGCTCGACAGCCAGCGCGACGTCAACTGGACCGACAGGCCGATCGAGCTCCATGGCTACGAGGCCAATCCCGATCACAAGTCGATCCCTGTGCGCGTTGTGCCCGAGCACTATTGGCAGTGTCTCACGCACCACGAAGACCGTTACATCGGCGGTCCGCTCAATCCCTTCGGCATCGACCTCGTCGGCGTTCTCAAGATCCCCTACTCGAGCGTCGCCCGCTCGATCGCGCTGCGCCGGCCCACACTCGGTGTCGGTGGGTCGACGTTGCCGATGCAGCTCGCGCGCGTGATCTACAAGACTCCGCCAAGCGCGCGCGAGGGCAGCCTCGGAAAGCTGCGACGCAAGTTCTCCGAGTGGTGGCTCGCGCCGGTGATCTACTACGGGCTTACGAAAGGCGGCGACGATACCGCGCTCAGGCAATGGGCGGCCAACCATCTCTGGCTGGCGCAGCGCACCGGAGGCCAGTCGCTGCACGGCGTCGAGATGACGGCCCGCGTCGTCTTCGGCAAGGAAGCGCGCGATCTCACGGTCGCCCAACAGTTCGTGCTCGCGTCCGCCGTCAACAAGCCGATCATCCTGCTCGACGGCAACGAACGACTGAACGCGGCGCGCGACGAGAACTGGCGCTACATCATCGAGGTTCGCGCCAAGACGTGTGCCGAGCGCCTGATCGCCGACGAGACACTGAAGAAAGACGTGCTGTTCGAGCTCGTCACTCTCGCGGGTGGCCCGCCCGACCCGCACGTCAAACCCCGCCTACAGGAGGCGCTCGAGAAACACGCGCCGACCCTCGCGCGCCGCGCCGGTGCGAATCCGATGATTCGGGCGAATGCCCTGCTGCCCGTCGCCCGCTTTGGCATCCGTGAAGAGATGAAACAGCGCTTCGGTCTCGCTTGGCGCGACGAGGTCCGTGGCGTGACGACAACGCTCGACGTCGGCGCGAACCTGGCGTTCGGGGAGATGGTCAAGACAACACTGGCGCAGCTCGACCGGCAGCATCAAGCTAGGCTCAATTCGGGCTTCACGCTGGATCCGGCACGGGCAGCGGTCGGCGGGCTGAAAACGCCGAACATCTCGGTGGTGGCCGCCGACGCATCGGGGCGGATCGTCCGCTACTGGGAGGCTGGCGAGACGGCTGCCTACTTCGGATCTCCCTACGCCCGAGATCCAGCTACAGGGCACTACGACCGAGCGCGCGAGCCCCGCCGCATCGCCTCCACCGGCAAGATGCTCGTCGCTATAGCGGCAGGCAACTCCGGCATCGACACGGCCGACAGTCTCTATCTCGACCCGCAGGCTCCGGCGCGCGGGCTCGAGACGTGCGCCCGCGGTGACGGCACACTCCGTCAGGGGCGCCGTGCCATCGTCGCTTTCGCCTGCTCCCTCAGCCCGGCCGTCGAAGGCCGCGGTTCGCGTCTCGGCCAGCATCGCATCCGCCGCCTGATCGACGGCTTCGGGTTCAACATGCCGCCAGCCGACAGCAACGGCGAGGAGACGCCGGCGTCGACTGCTGCCGCACGCGGCCTCGTGTCGGGTTCGCCGCGCACCGTGCACCACATGGCGGGCGTGATCCTCGCTGCCATGAAGGGGCGGGGCAGCGCTCCGGTCCGGCCTCCTTCGCTCATCAAAGCCTGGGACCTCTCAAGTCGCGCTGGCAGTCCGTCGGCCGACGGCGCGCTGGTGCCGAACCGCCTGATCAAGCCACATGCCGTGCCATTTCTGAAAGCGGTGCTCGCGGCACCTCTGTGCTATCGAGCGAACGGCGCCGCGCACGGCACGCTGAAGGGCATGAAGGATTGGTGTGCAAATAATCGTCCCGGTGTGTCGCTGCATTTCGCCAAGACCGGCACCGACACCAATCTCGATCCGAACCAGTCGGTCGATACCTGGATCGCCGGCGGGATTCGCTTCGAGACGGGCGCCTCCTACTCCTATGTGGTGCAGATCGGCACCGGCTCGACGGAGCAGCCATTCGGGCAGCGCCTCAATGCCGGCGCGCTTCTCGCGCCGCTGGCGCAGGCTCTGCTCGCAGACCTCGAGGCGGAACAGCGGCGTGGAACTTCCAAAACGGCGAGCGCCGCCAAGTAGAGTACCTCGGTTGCCGGCTATTCAGCTCCCGACTTCAACCGGTTTGCCCAGCTTGTGCGGGTTGTTCATGAACAGCAGCACCGGAATGCAGGCCGCAATCAGGATCGCGAGCAGTTGGAAGTCGGCATTGTAGGCCAGAAGCTTCGCCTGTTTCTCCACCGTGCGTTCCAGTGCGGACAGCCCGACCGGGTCGGTGAGGCTCCACGGCAATGGCAGCGGCACATGCCGCAATGTTTCGCTCATCGGTGAAACGTGCTCGTTCAGACCAGCCTGAAAGCGTTGGCTGGCATAGGCGAGGTAGGTCGAAAACAGCGCTACGCCGAAGCCGCGACCGATGTTGTTGAGCAGGGAATAGAACGCCGTACCCGCATCCCGTTGCTCGGCCGGCATGGTCGTGAAGGCGACAGCATTGAGCGGCACCATGAATGTGCCGAATGCCAGACCTTGGATGAAGTTATTGATGATCAACGCATCCCGATCGATGTCCTGAGTGAACGTGGAGAGTTGCCACATCGTGATCGCTATCGTCGCCATCGCCAGCGCGATCACCTTCCTCGGGTCGATCTTCTTGATAAAGTAGCCCGTCAGGAACGAGGCGGCCATTGTGCCCGCTCCTCGCGGCGCCAGGATGAGGCCACTGTCCATGATCGTGTATCCGCCGATCTCCTGTACGAACGGCGGGAGGAGGACGAGACTTCCGAACAGCAGCACGCCGAATAGCGTCCGGAGCACGGTGCCGCCGAGATAATTACGGTCGCGGAAGATCGCCGGATCGATGAAGGGCGTCGACGAGGCGAGCGAGTTTACGACGAACAGCCAGAACGCCGAGCAGCCGACCAGCGTGACGATGACAATGGTCGAGGATTCGAACCAGTCCAGTCGTTGGCCCCGGTCCAGGATGAACTGCAAAGCGGCGATCGAGATACCCAGGGTCACGAAACCGAAGTAGTTGAACTTTCGCGGAGGGCGGCGCGCCGTCTCGGGCACCACGAAAGCCACCATGACGAAGGCCAGCACGCCGACCGGAACGTTGAGAAAGAACGCCCAGCGCCAATTGTGATACTCGGCCACGTAACCGCCGATCGTCGGCCCGAATACCGGCCCAAACATCATGCCGACGCCCCACCACGCCATCGCGATGGAGAAATCCTCGCGTGGATAGAGCGAAAGCAGCCAGGACATGGCGATGGGCAACAGGGCGGCTCCGAAGATGCCCTGCAGCGCCCGCCACAGCATGATTTCCTCGAGCGAGTGCGACAGGCCGGAGAGCAGCGCGAAGATCGTGAAGCCAACGATCGAGATCAGGATCAGGGGCTTCCTGCCGAACGTGCCTGCCAACACACCCCAAAGCGGCGTCGTCACCGACAGCGTCACGAGATACGAGGTCAGCACCCAAGAGATCTGATCCTGCGTCGCCGACAGCTCGCCTTGCATCTGGCGCAGTGCGATCGAGACGATCGTCGTATCCAGCACCTGCAACAGCGGCGCCAGGATCAGCGCGACGGTGATCACCTTGAGCCGAGCCGCGCTCATCGGAGCCGCCGATGTCGGCGAGGTTCCCGACGCTGCAGCCGATGCGGCGGTCATGGGCTCGCCTTGGCCCAGCTCATAAGGCCCCGAGCCCAGCGCGGCAGAGGTCGCTGATGGCCGGTATCTATGTCCACGATCGCACTCATGCCGGCTCTGAGCGTCGGTGCGCCCGGCTGCGGCTCGAGACGGAGCCTGACCGACAGACGTTGAACCACCTTGACCCAATTTCCCGTGGCATTCTGCGGTGGGAGAATTGCGAACTCAGCGCCGGTCGCTGGGCTGATACTGATCACGCGAGCGCTCCAGACATGGTCCGGATAGGTGTCGACATGAATGGTCGCCGTCTGGCCGACCTTCACGTGGGTCAGCTCGGTCTCCTTGTAGTTGGCCTGCACCCAAGTGTCTTCGGTCCCCACCATGCTGAAGACGACGCGCCCGACGTCGACGTATTCGCCCCTCTGCAAGTCGAAATTCGTGACGATTCCCGCCACGGGAGACTTGACGATCGTATGGGCCAGCTCTGCCTTCGCCCGATCACGCGCGGCCATTTTCTCCCGAACGAGCGGATGCGCCTCTGCCTTGATCTCGGGATCCCCTCCGAGTTGTGCCAGCACGCGCTGCAGCTTCTGGCGACCTGTCGCGACGCGGGCGCGCGCAGCATCCGCATTGCTGTCGGCTTCCTCGAAAACGAACGCTTTGCCCACGCCCTTGTCGGCCAGCTGTTTTTGCCGCGACCGCTGCGCCGCAAAAAAGTGCAACCGATCCTCGGCTTCCTTGAGCTCCGACAGGGCCTCCTGATACTCGGCACGCATGGCGTCGAGGCGTGTCTTGGTGTACTCGAGTTCGGCCTCTGTCTTCTCCAATGCCAATTGAAAGAATTCTGGATCGATACGAAACAGCACCTGATCGCGCGTAACAGGCTGGTCCGCCTGGACCATCACCTCGACCACTCGTCCTGCGACCACCGGACTGACCGTGATCTTGTCTGCCTTCACATAGGCGTTGTCGGTCGTCATGACGCGACCGCCTGCCAGGTACAGGTGGCCGCCGATGGCTACGGCCACGAGCGGCCCAATGACCGCAATCATAGCCGTCGCGAGAAAACGTCTGGTCGGCCATGGCATACGCCATCGCCGCCTGGGTACAGCCGCCTGTGGTTCAGATGGTGCCCCCACCCGATCGGCCGTCGACTTCTGCATGGCCGCTCCTCAATCTCTTCTCGCCTTATCGCCCTTCGCATCCGTCTCCGCGGAGTCGAGAGCCAGCATGTTCCCTTTGATGATCAGCAGAAGCTCGATCAGTCGGTTCGCATCGGCCTCTGAAATCCCCGAGAGCGCCTCGCGGCTGGTCATTCCCGACATCTCCCGTAAACGGTCGAGCACCGGCTGCACCTGCGACCGCAGATGCAACCGCCACGCGCGCCGATCTGCAGGATCGGCGCGACGCTCGACGAAGCCTTTCTCGACAAGGCGGTCGATATGCCGCCCAAGCGTGATCGGCTCGATCTCCATGATCTCGGCCAGTGCGGTCTGGTTGATGCCCTCGCGTCGCCGAAGCTGTGCCAGCACCCGCCATTGTGCCCGTGTCAAGCCGAGCCCGCTCGCACGGGAATCGAACCGCCGCCGAACCAGACGGGATACATCCGCGAGAAGAAACCCGAGCGACCGAGTGAGATATGGATCGGTTGTCATTCTCCCGCAAAATAGCAGGCATGCTTATTATATGCCAACACAGTTTTTCTGGACGATGTTAAGGCGATCCTTGAATTGGACGACGCCGACATGCGAGCGTGACCCGATCACGGCTTCACGTCAGGACGGTAGATGCATGATGCGCGTGAGTGCCCCGTTCGTCGCAATGTGGTTGGCCGTCACGAGCGGCGGCCCCGTGTTGGCAATTGACTTCGTGCGGCAGTGCCAACCTACGAGCGATCGGTATGCAATTGATCAGGAGGTCCTGTTCCACAAGTCCGACCCCAATCGCCGCGAGATCCCTTACGAGACCCTGCAAGAGACGGTACTGACCGAAAAGCGCGGCTACTGCCTCGCCAAGGGTCGACGTCACGAATTCCAGGCGCGAACGTATCGCCAACGAATCCGATTTACCGACGACGGCAAAACGGTCGAGCTGGCCGTTCTCTGCGAGATGGCTGCTGGCGGCCTCCCCGCCCATCTCACGTGCGAGAAGGAGGTCGTCACACACGAAACGAAAGCGCCGGAAAGCAAGGTCGACACGCCTGGCGCTGCCGGCGGGCCCCAGTGGACTCAGGACGGCTCCGTCATGCGGCTCGAAGCCCACGGATCGAGCCGCCGCTTCGTCTATGCCATCCCTCGTCCGGCCCTCCTTGCGTCCGGCATCAAGCCGGGCGACACCGTGTTCGAGGGCCGTCGCGAAGGTGGCAAGTACCGCGGCACGGCCTACATCTTCACTGAGACTTGCGGCCGAGTCGGCTACCCTGTTGCGGGAGATGTCGCGAGCGATGAGCGAAGCGTCACGGTGACGGGTCAAGTTCCGGTCCACGGAGCGGGATGCAGGATTACCGAATACCGACAAGAGCGCCTCGTGTTCGACCTGATCGACCACTGACATCCTAAACTGGACCGAACGCATGGACGCACCACGACAGATCCACCTCGCCGCCTTCATGCGGCCAGCCTCCATCCACACCGGTGCGTGGCGCTATCCCGGCGCCTGGCCCGACGCCAACTTCAATCTCGGTCATCTCAAGCAGATGATCCGCCGGCTAGAGGCCGCGTGCTTCGACGCATTCTTCATGGCTGATCATCTCGCTGTGCTGAACATGCCCGTGGAGGCGCTGAAACGCAGCCATACGGTCACGTCGTTCGAGCCGTTCACGCTGCTCTCGGCTCTTTCGCAGGCGACCGAACGGATCGGCCTTATCGCGACCGGCTCTACGACCTTCGACACGCCGTTCCACATCGCCCGGCGATTCGCCTCGCTCGATCACATCAGCGAGGGGCGCGCCGGTTGGAACATCGTCACCACGTCGAACCCCGATGCCGCGCTCAATTTCGGCCTTGATGAACACGTCGAGCACGGCGAGCGCTACGAGCGCGCGCGCGAGTTCTACGACGTCGTGACAGGGCTTTGGGACAGCTTCGCCGACGACGCGTTCGTTCGAGACCAAGCATCCGGTATCTATTTCGACCCAGAACGGATGCATGTGCTCGGGCACAAGGGCCGCGACTTTTCGGTGCGCGGACCGCTGAACATCGCTCGGCCTGTGCAGGGGTGGCCGGTGATCGTGCAGGCGGGAGCTTCTGAAGCGGGAAAGAAACTCGCATCGGAAACCGCCGAGGCCGTCTTCACCTCCCAGGGAGACATGGAGGCCGGCCGCGAGTTCTATGCCGACGTGAAGGGCCGCATGACGCGGATCGGGCGAAACCCGGACCACATGAAGATTCTGCCCGCCTGTTTCGTCGTCGTTGGCGAGACCGTGGACGAGGCCCGCGCCAAGCGCGCCCGCCTGGACAGCCTCGTGGACGAGGCCAACGCGATCGCGTCGCTCTCTATCGCACTCGGCCACGACGCCTCGAAGCTCGACCCCGATGCACCTTTGCCCGACGTACCGGAGTCGAACCAGTCGAAATCGGGCCGCGAGCGCGCCATCCGGTTGGCGCGACGCGACAACCTGACGGTCCGCCAGCTCGCGCAGCGGATGGGGGGCTATGCCGGCCTCGCCATGGTCGGCACGCCCAAGACCATCGCCGACGAGATGGAGGCATGGCTCGACGCGCGCGCCTCGGACGGCTTCACGATCATGTTCCCGTACCTTCCCGCAGGCCTCGAGGACTTTTGCGACAAAGTGGTGCCCGAGTTGCAGCGACGCGGCCTTTTTCGCCGCACCTATAGTGGAACGACGCTTCGCGACCATCTCGGCTTGCCCCGCCCGCCGAACCGCTTTTTTGCAGTCAAGCCTACTTGATGAAACCGAGGAGACGCGGCAGGAACAGCGTGGTCTCCGGGATAAAGGCGACGACGAGGAGCGTGCCGATGATCGCCGCGAGAAACGGCAATAACGGCCGCATGAGCTTTTCCATAGAGAGCCCGCTGATCGCCATGCCGACAAAGAGACATAAGCCCACCGGTGGCGTGATGTGTCCAATGGCCGAGGCGATCACGCAGACGAGACCGAAATGGATGGGGTGGATACCCACGGCCGTTGCCACGGGCAGCAACACCGGCACCGTGACGAGAATGATCTCTGACGGCGTCAGGAACGTACCGAGCACCACGTAAAGCAAAATCACGATCAGGAGGAACATCCACCACGACGGCCCTATCGCAGCGATGGACGTGGCTACTTCGAGCGGAAACTTCGAGAAGGTGAGGATCCAACCGAAGGCTCCAACGAAGCCGATAATCATGCCGATCACGGCCGAAAGGCGAGCGCTGTCTATGAAAATCTGAGGCAGATCTCTCAGCTTCGGCTCGCGATAGAAGATGGGCGGCACGATGAGCGCGTAGACGACGGCCACGCCCGCAGCCTCGGTCGGCGTGAAGATGCCGAAAAGGATGCCACCCATGATGATTGCCGGGATGGCGAGCGCCGGCGTGGCGCGATAGAGGGCTGCTAAAAACTCCGCTCGCGTCGGCGGCCGCTCCTTGGGGTAGTTGCGAGCCTTCGAGATCGTATAGACCGGGATTGCCATGCCGAGGCCGACCAAGATGCCCGGAATCACGCCTGCGGCGAACATCGCCGCGACCGATTCATCGGCCATCCACGCGAAGATGACCGCGATGATCGATGGCGGGATAATCGGGGCCACCACGGCGGTCGAGACCGTCAGTGCGGTTGCAAAATCACGGTCGTAACCCTTGCGTTCCATCTGCGGGATGAGAAACGTGCCGAGCGCGGAGACGTCGGCGACCGCCGATCCGGATATGCCACCGAAAAACATGCTGTCGAGAATATTGACGTAGGCTAGGCCGCCCCGAAAGCGCCCGACCAGCACCGTGGCGAGATCGATCAGCACGCGCGCTACTCCGCCGCGCGCGGCAATATTTCCGGCGAGAATGAAAAGTGGCGCCGAAAGCAGGAGGTAGCTATCCGAGAGAAGCCCGACGAAGCGAGTCGGCACAATGATGGGATTGACGATCGGATAGAAGAACGACGACGCAAAAGCTCCCGCCGCCAGCGCGATCCCAATCGGCATTCCGGCGACGATCGCGATTAGGAAAACGATCAGGAGCGTTTCGGCCATATCACCTCAGCCAGCGACTCGAGAAAGCGGCGAACGAGCGGAATCAGGATCAGCCCCGCTCCCACGGGCACGGCCATGAAAACGTAGTCGAGGCGCAACTCGAGGCCCGGCGACGATTGCAGTGCTGCATTCGGCACCAGCGTGAAGCTGAGTTTGATGAGATAGAGGAAGACCGCAATCATTGCCGCGTGAACTGCGGCCTCTACGATCGCGCGCAGCCGCGGAGTGAGCTTCTTGACGAAATAATCAAGGACGGTGTGCTCGTTGAGGTGCATCGCAGCCGCCCCTCCGAACGCCACGAGCCATACGAACAGGTAGCGCGGCAGCTCATCGAGCCCCTCAAGTCCCTGCGTGCCGGAGAAACGCATGATCACGCTGAGGAACACGCTGCCCGCCATTACGGCGAGGATCAGCCCGGCGATATAACCGCAAAGCGTGAACAGCGCGTCGAGGCCGCGCGCGAGAGGGGACCCACCAGAAGCCCCGGTGGGTGCATCGGGATGAGGCGACGGCATCGGACTACTTGATGCTCTGAATGTGATCGACCATCGCCTTGGCGCTCTTGCCGGCTGGCGTTGCGTAGAACTCTTCGTAAACGCCCTTGGCAGCAGCGAGGAACGGCGCCGGATCGGGCTTGGTGATCGTCACACCCTTCTCTTTGACAAGGTCCTGGATGCTCTTGTCCTCGTCGAGGATGAACTTCCTGTTGAAAGCCCGCGCGTGGACCCAGGCCTCGTCGACGGCCTTCTTATCGGCATCGTCGAGCTTGGCGTAAGACGCTTTGGACATGATGAGCGCTATGCACTGATGCGTATGTCGCACATCGGCCACGAACTTCACGATATCGTAGAACTTGTTGTGATAGAAAGTATTGATACCGCCCTCGGCGAAATCGATCACTTTGGTCTGCAGCGACGTGGCGACCTCCGGCCAAGCGATCGGCGTCGAAATGGCGCCCAGCGCCTTAAAGGTTGCAACGAGGATCTTGTCCTCCTGAACCCGAACTTTCTTGCCCTTGACGTCGTCCAGCCCCTCGATCTTGCCGTGGCCGTAAATCCCTCGATAGCCGGCGGCGAAGAAGCCGATCAGCTTGAAGCCCTTTTTGTCGAGCACGTCGGCATAGTATTTCTGCAGCGTGTCCGAGCCGTCGAGTGCCTTGTAGACGTGGTCGTAATCGCGGAAAATGTAGGGCAGCTGGAAGACCGACAACTCCGGGACGAGCGTTGACAGCGGGGCTGTCGTAATCGGCCCCATATCGACCGCGCCGAGCTGGATCTGCTGGGCGACCTCGCGCTCGCCACCTAGCGCCGCCGAATGGTGATGGATCGTCTTCAACTTGCCGCCGGAAAGCTCGGCAAGCTTATCGATAAACGCTTGTGCCGACTGCGACGTCCCGTGTTTCGGCGGGTTGGCGTTGCCCATTGTCAGTTCTTTGGTCTGGGCGAAAACGGGTCCCCCGGCCAGGAGCGCCAACAGACAAGCAATTGTCGCTATAGAGGCACCACGCGCACCGGCGCGCCACAATATCGGCATATGTAACCTCCCAAAACGTCTATCTCGAGGTCAGGCACAAGACGTCTTTCGACCGATCTGCCCGCCACGTCTGAGCTCTTCTGGGCTCCTGCGTCATCGTGCGCCTGATTGTCGCAAACGGTCAAGTCCGACGTTGCGGGCGCGATCGTGCGCTCACCAGCAGGCGCGCTAATCGTCGCGAGACGGAATTCGAGACGCGCATCGCTGCTCCGACCGCGAGCATCTCAATCGAGGCCCGCAATCTTCGGCTTCAATTGGCCCCACGGCCGCGCCGCTTCGAACAAGGCTGCGACCCGCAACAACTGCTGGTCCGCACCGCGGCGGCCGACGAGCTGTATGGAAACTGGCAAGCCGTCCGAATGCATACCCGCCGGAAGAACGATGGCGGGATTGCCGGTGAGATTGAACGGATGCGTGTACGGGTACCAAGCTCGACGTACAGTATCGACCTTGCGGTTCTCGATTACGATCGGCTCGAACAGCGCCTCGTCGATCCCGAGCGCGGTGCGCGACAAGGCCGGCATGGCAATGACATCGAAGCGCTCAAACCAATCTTGAACCTGGCGATATAGCTTCGTGCGCAGCATCAAAGCTCGCCCAACATCCTCGGCTTTCACATCCGTTCCGCGCTCCATCTGCGCCAACAAAGTGGGGCTCATGCGATCGCGCCACTTCGGTACCACGTCGGCAAATCGCGCATTCCACAAGGCCGTCGAAAGTGTGAGCCAGAACGGCTCGGTCGGCTCGAGATCGTCTCCCATTGGTTCGACGATCGCGCCGAGGTCACCGAGAACGTGCGCGGAAGCCTCGCAGAGCGCCAAGACCTCGCTGTCGCAGACGGTGTTCGCGAGAAATGGGCGCCATGCGACGCGCATGCCTTTGAGATCGCCTTCGCCGCGGGCTGCATCAACGGAACCTGCGGCTGACATACCGAACGAGTGCGGATCTGACGGATGCCAGCCGGCCATGGCCTCGAGCATCAGTGCGGTGTCCATCACCGTTCGCGTCGTTGGGGTGATGTAGCTCATGTTGGAGAAAGCATCGGGGGCGGTGTCGTGTGGAATCAGCCCAATCGACTGCTTCAGGCCTACGAGGCCGTTGGCAGCGGCCGGAATGCGCGTCGAGCCACCGGCGTCCGTCGCGACAGCAAGCGGTCCGATGCCGGCCGCGCAAGCAACCGCAGCGCCACCCGACGATCCTCCGGCCGTGCGCGTCTCGTCCCAGGCATTTCGCGTGCGGCCGAACAATGGCGCCTCGGTCCAGCACATGTGGCCGAACTCGGGCGTTGTCGTCTTGGCAAAGAGGATTGCCCCCGCCCCCTTGAGGCGCGCGACCGCGACCTGATCGACTGACGGAACGTTAGTCTCGTGAATGAGTGACCCGAACGTGGTCCTCACGCCGGCCGTATTGACGAGATCTTTCACATGCAGAGGCACGCCGTGTAGCGGCCCGAGCGGTTCGCCACGTTCCTGGCGCGCGTCTGCTGCAGCGGCATCCCGCAGCGCCTCATCCCCAGAGATCGTGATGAAGCAGTTGAGTATCGCCTGGGCCTTCTCTGCCCGCGCCAGGGTCGCCCGCATGACCTCCACGGCGGAGGTCCGCTTCTCACGGATCATGCGAGCGAGGGCGGCTGCAGATGCGAAGGCGACTTCATCGGTTGACATGGCGCGGGTCCTCGCGAGTTTCGCGCCATGCTACCAGTCGGCGGCAGTCCCCGTCAGTTTTCGATATGGGACGCGTGCCGGCCCGCACACAGAATCAGCTGGCCGGCACTCATCGAAACTGGCAGCTGCCGCCACGACCTAACCCTACTCGCCGACGAGATCCAGAGGCTCGGGTTCGGGCCTGCCTACGGGCGCGGCATCACCGATCTGATCAAAGATCGACCTTGGCGCCGAATCACGGATATCCGTAAACACGCTCCGCGGTGCAGATTCGCCCAGTTGGTCCCACACGGACTTCGCACTCGCGGGATGAATGCCGAGTACGATCGCGGCCATCGCTGAATATGTAACCAACAGCTTCATAATACGCCTCCACTCAAACAATTTATTCAACATCAGTCGTATGAAATACGCCCCACCCCATAAAATCATTATAGCGTGAAACGTGCCTGACAATTAACGTCACACATTATCGACGTCAATAGCATCCAGAAAAAGTGATCGATCGACAGTCGTTTGCTCCAAGAACCAATCAATTCAAGAAACACGTCGCAAGCGAGCACTCCGCCACTTCCGTCGATGGACAAGTTATGCCGTCCTGGGTCTCGTCATCTTTGGGCGGCGAGACTGCTGGGCTCTTTGCGCTGCGCTCAAAGCCCGTCTGGCCCAATCAACGAGGTCGTCCGGCTCGTCGAGCAGCCGCTCGGGCACTCGCCAGTAACTCATGATGGTCGTTTGCCCCGTCCTCTTCATGTAGGCGAAGGGCATCATTCCCTCGGCCTCAAAACTCGCGCGATTGCTTTCGTCAGCCTTCAAATAAAGATTACCGTCAGCAATCAGTCCAAACATCAATCCATCGAGAAAAATTCCACCGCCTCCGAACATGCGTTTGACGACTACTGGCCCCAATGGCGCCAGCATGTCCTCGACCAGGTTTTTGATATCATGGTCGAGCATGACGATAGCGACTCACTGGAGGCGATCCGATTCTAGGGGACCTATCAGAAAGAACTGCCGGGCTGCTTCAGGAATGCGAGTTCCTCGGGAGTCGATTCGCGTGCCAGCACGTCATTGCGATGCGGGAAGCGACCGAAGCGCCGGATGATTTCCAGGTGAGCAACCGCATACCGGTCGAGTTCGGCATCGCCGAGCCCTGCGATCAGCGCAACAGAGCGCTCCTGATCGGCGAGATCTTCGCTGTGCTCGAACGGCAGGTAGAGGAACAGGCGTCCGTACTTGTCGAACTCCCGGTCAAAGCCCAACATGATGGCCTTGCGCGCCACAGACAAAGCCTTGGCGTCGCTTGCGAAGGCCTTCGGCGAACCGCGAAACATGTTGCGCGAGAACTGGTCGATCACGATCACGGTCGAAAGCGCTCGATGCGCTGATGCTACAGCCTCATCAACAGTAATAGCGCTGACGTCGGCATGGACAACGGAGAAGCGCCTCCCGATCTCAACATCCAGAGCTTCGTCCCGTTTGAATCGCGCCTCGGCCGGCGTCTCCTCAAGCCAGAAGCGGATCACCTCGCCCACCCAAGCCGGCTCATCGCCGGTGATGGTCGCAGACGTCACTGCTCGAGAGCCTCGAGCTTGTCCCTGGACGCGGGCACCAGGTTGACGCTCTCGCCACAACCGCAGGCGCTCGATTGGTTCGGATTGTTGAAAACGAACTGCGAGGCGAGCTTGTCGACCTTCCAGTCCATTTGAGTCCCGAGAAGGAAGAGCACGGCTTGCGGGTCGACGATGACGCGAGCCCCATCCTGCTCCACGACCTCATCGAATTTCGAGACGGTTTCAACCCAATCGAGGGTGTACTCCATCCCGGCACATCCGCCCTTCTTCACGCCAATCTTGAGACCGGCAACGGTCGGGCCCTTTGCTGCCATCAGTTTGCGCACTCTCTCGACCGCAGCCGGGGTCATGGTCATGACCTTGGGGCGAGGACGGGGGGTACGGGGGATCGAGGAAGTAGACATTGTTCAGATAAATCCTTCGGTTCAAGGCCGACGATTTCCGATACTCAATATAGTGTATTCAGCGGTCTCGTGCAGCAAGGATGCTCACGGCCTGCTGAAGTTTGGCTGATCAGATTGGTGGTGCTCATGCAACGCTCACCTGAGTTGGGTGGTTTCCTCGCTCACCTTCGACTGGCGATCGCCGCACGGGTTGAAGTCGGCTCGCCTGCCGCTCGAGCCATGGTGAGGGTGAACGCGGCTTTGGCCGAGCCGGCGCCTAGGCCCGACGCGCCACGTCCTTTCACCTTGCCGGCTTGCGAGCATTTGTCGCGCGCAATCTCCATCGCTCAGGCTGGCCCAGAAGATCTGGCACGTATCGCCGATTGCATTGCAGCTCTCGCACCGGCGCTGGCATGGCGGTTGAAGCCCAGCGACGATCCCGTATTCAGCAGAGGCCACGCCAATGTCGACATCGTCGGACCGGCGGCTGAAGCCTTGGAGCGGCGTGATGACGTGCGCATCGGCATGAGCCTGATGGCGCCGGGTATCACCTACCCCGATCACCAGCATCCTCCGGAAGAAGTCTACCTCGTGCTCTCCGCGGGCGATTGGCGACAAGACGCGAGAGCCTGGCACAGCCCCAGACTTGGAGGCATTGTCTACAATCCACCGGACATCATCCACGCCATGCGTTCCTCAGCCTCCGAGCCCCTGCTCGCCGTCTGGTGTCT
Source organism: Hyphomicrobiaceae bacterium (assembly GCA_022844225.1). GTDB lineage: Bacteria > Pseudomonadota > Alphaproteobacteria > Rhizobiales > Hyphomicrobiaceae. The sequence continues at coordinate 60,823 of JALHMC010000007.1, forward strand.
GCCGCTAGAGGCGGCTCAGACTCATTGAGCTTGCCGGAAGCGACAAATGCCTCGCGGCCCGCTATAAGCCCGGCACCCAGCAATGACAGCCGGCTATCCCTCCATGAGCGCCAATTACCCCGCCATCACTCCCGAGGTCGTCGCCGCCCATGGCTTCAAGGGCGACGAGTACCAGCGCCTGCTTGCCATCCTGGAGCGCCAACCGTCGTTTCTCGAGCTCGGCATATTCTCGGTGATGTGGTCGGAGCACTGCTCCTATAAGTCGACGCGTTACTGGCTGCGGCAACTACCGACGAGCGGCCCGCAGGTGATCCAGGGCCCCGGCGAGAATGCCGGCGTCGTCGACTTGGGCGACGGCGACGCGGCCGTCTTCAAGATGGAGAGCCACAACCATCCTTCGTTCATCGAGCCCTACCAAGGCGCTGCAACCGGCGTTGGCGGGATCATGCGCGACGTCTTCACGATGGGCGCGCGTCCCGTCGCCAACCTCAATGCTCTCCGCTTCGGGGCGCCGGAGCATCCGCGCACTCGCCATCTCGTGTCGGGCGTGGTGCGCGGCATCGGTGGCTACGGCAATTGCGTCGGCGTACCGACAGTCGGTGGCGAGACCAACTTCGACGCCGCCTACAACAACAACATCCTCGTCAACGCCATGTGCGTCGGCCTCGCCAGAACCGACAAGATCTTTTATTCGGCCGCAAAGGGCGTCGGCCTCCCCGTCGTCTACGTCGGCTCGAAGACAGGCCGCGACGGCATTCACGGGGCCACCATGGCCTCGACCGAGTTTGACGACAAATCGGCCGAGAAGCGCCCGACGGTGCAGGTCGGAGATCCTTTTACCGAGAAACTGCTGATCGAGGCCTGCCTCGAGCTGATGGCGACCGACGTGATCATCGCCATTCAGGACATGGGTGCGGCAGGTCTCACGTCTTCCACCTCGGAGATGGCCGACAAGGGCGGCGTCGGCATCGATCTCGATCTCGATCACGTCCCGCAGCGCGAGACGGAGATGACCGCCTACGAGATGATGCTCTCGGAGAGCCAAGAGCGCATGTTGATGATCCTGAAGCCCGGTCGCGAGCCGGAAGCCGAGGCGATCTTCAGGAAGTGGGGGCTCGATTTCGCCGTCATTGGCCGGACCACGGACACAGGCCGGCTGATTGTCAAACACAAAGGCGTGGTCGAGGCCGACCTTCCCGTCGACAAGCTCGCAAACTCGGCGCCCGTCTACGAGCGCCCTTGGGTGCCGACACCCACGCCGAAACTGATCCTGCCCGAGTGGGTCCCCGCACCGAATGCGATCCTCACCTGCCTCGATCGCATGATGGGTACGCCCCAGCTCTGTTCGCGGCGCTGGATCTGGGAGCAGTACGATCACACCGTCATGGGTGACACCATCCAGCGCCCCGGCGGCGACGCGGCGGTCGTACGGGTGCACGGCACGTCGAAAGCGATCGCCGCGACCTGTGACGTAACCCCGCGCTACTGCCTCGCCGATCCCAAGATGGGCACCAAGCAGGCCGTCGTCGAGACATGGCGCAACCTGACGGCCGTCGGCGCCGAGCCTCTCGCGATCACCGACAACATGAACTTTGCCAGCCCTGAGCGTCCCGAGGTCATGGGCCAGTTCGTCGGTTCGGTCGAAGGCATGAAGGAGGCATGTCTTGCCCTCTCGTACCCGGTCGTTTCCGGCAACTGCTCGCTTTACAACGAAACGAACGGCAAGGGCATTCCACCCACTCCCGCAATCGGCGGCGTGGGTCTCATCCGCGATATTGAACGGACTGCCGATATCCGCTTGAAGCACGACGGTGATCTGATCGTCTTGATCGGTCGTGAGCAGGGCCACCTCGGCCAGTCCCTTTACCAGCTGATCGAGACCGGCAAGAGTGAGGGCGCTCCGCCGCCTGTCGACCTCGCCGACGAACTCAAAGCGGGCAACCTCGTGCGTTCGCTCATTCGCGAGGGCAAAACCAATACGGTGCATGACATCTCCGACGGCGGCCTGCTGGTTGCACTGGCCGAGATGGCGATGGCCGGCGGTAAGGGTGTCGAACTGTTCCCCCACGAGGGTCGGCTGCCGGCTCACGCCATCTGGTTCGGCGAAGACCAAGGCCGCTACCTGATCGCCTGCCAGCCTTCGACAGCCGAAGAAATTGCGGAGCGGGCCCGCCTGCTGGCGCTTTCGGCACGGATCGTCGGCCGCGTCGGCGGGGAGGCGTTGACACTAAAGGGCGAGCAGCCCCTGCCCCTGGCGCAGCTCCGCAAGGTGCACGAGGCTTGGTTGCCCAGCTTCATGGCGGGGGAGATCGGGTAGCGCGGGCTCGGGCCCGGCAGCGAGATTGCAGTCGGCTCGTCAGCTCCTTATTGAGCTTGCCAAGACGCTCAGCCGCAAGAGTTACGATGTGTTCAGCCGATTGGGCTATCTTGCTGAATGAACGTAACCCATCGGCGCCCTCAAATCACAGCAGGGCCCGCGAGCCTTGTCGAGTGATCTGCCGTGCTCAGCGTGTTCGGATTGGGTGTCTTCGCCTTTCTTTTCTTCGGCATGCTTTGGCGGACCGCCGTCCGTTGGCGCTATCTGGCAGCCAGATATGCCGGCCAAACGGGCAGAGCCATCGAGACGCGGCGCATGCAGAACGGCGTGCTGCTCGGCCTGAGCGGTTACAATTCTGTGAAGGGCATCATCAATATCGGCGTTCATCCGAACGGCATCTCGTTCCGGATCATGCCGCCATTCTCTTTGTTTCATGACCCGCTCTTCATCCCCTACGGCGACATCCGGGGGTGGAAAACGACCTGGTACCTCGACTCGCGCTCTGTCGAGCTCGAGTTCCGCAATGCGCCCGACGTGAAAATGGTGGTGCCTGCGGATCAGGCCGAATGGATGCAGAAATTCGCTGGCCAGAAGATGGTTCTGCACGATGCCACGCCCCCGGACGGCAAAGCGGGCCGCGGTTGGTATGCCTTCGTGCTGATCTATGCGGTCATCTCGCTGCTCATGCTCGTCGTGCTGACGGGGATATTCTTGGCCCGAGCGTAGGCAAAGTCATGAAACTCGTTCCACTGCCAACTGTCGTCGTCTCGCGCCGCGCGCGTCACCCGGGCGATAATTGGGCGATGGCCCGCAGCTGGCTCGGAGGCGCACCTCGGCTGGGACGCATGCCGTGGCCGCGCGGCAAAGGCGGACGACCGCTCCACTTCTTCGCCCAGCTCGACCTCGCAGAGCTTTACGCGGCTCTCGGACCTTCCCCGCTTCCCGATACCGGTTCGCTGGCGTTCTTCTCTGGCACCGTCGTCTACGTCCCCGAAAGCCACGAGCTTTCGCCGGCTGAGCCGCCCTTCGACCTGCCACCCCTGAGCGACGTCGGCGGCGCGCCCGACTATCATCGCAATCTGCTAGGCGAGCGCTTGTTCCCGTACTGGCCGGTGCAGTTCACGCCGGTGGACGTTCCGGTCGTTGACGATCCGGATGAACGTGGCGAGGCGCAGCATGCGGCAATCTCGCAGCGGTTCGTCCGGCGCCAGTACAATCTGTCGGCAAAAGCGGCGTTCGATGGTCCGCCGATCCCGCGCTGGTGGCGGATCGCTCTGCATTTCGCCGATCATCTCGCCGGTCGGCGCGAGCACGCAGGCAAACCGCAGGCTGAGGCCCAACGGATGCTCGAGTGGTGCCAAGGGCAACTCTCTGCCGCAAAGTCGGCCGAGGAGATCAAGAAGGCTAAAGCCAGCATAGAAATGTACAAGACGAAGCTTGTCGCGCTCGAGCGCCAAAAGCCTCAGTTTAATTCATTCGTCGAGGACGTGTTGGCCTGGACCAACGGGCGCGAGCCATGGACGCTGCTGTCGGAAGCGGACTGGCAAAAACTTCTGACCTTTCGCGCCCAGCAGACCAAACTCGGTGACTTCTCCCAGTATTGGGGAGATCCCGGCATCGATGAGCTGATGCGCAAGGCGTTCGATGCACTACCCGGCGAGGATGCTCCGGAGTTCGCAAACCTTCCCCCTGACGTGCGGACGCTGATCCGCGTCAAGCGGGCACCGCGGCCGAAATGGTGGCACTCGGCTTGGCTCATGGCCGATCAACTGCGCGAAGCCGCCGAAGTCAACGCGCCGCGCGTCGTCGAAAAGTTGCGGTCCGAGATCGACGCCGAGCGAACCAAGCTCCGGCGCGCGTCTCCCGGTGGCGCACTGGCCCCGATCTGGTCGATGATCGGCGGCAAGTCCGAGGAGGCAAAAAAGCTCGAGGCCGACCTTGCTGCGAAGCAAGCCAAGCTCGCCGAGCTGGCAGAGTTCGCGAACGCCTTCCAGTCCTTCGTGCACGAAACCGGCGCATGGGCACGGTCGCGCGATCCATGGACGAGCATGACCGCCGACGAGTGGGGCGACCTGGCCACGCGCTTCGAGCGCGGCAAGAAAGAATTCGAGACGTTCGCCAGATGGCAACTGCCCTACTCCCCCGATAGCCTGGAGGATATGACGATCGTGGCTTTGCTTTCGGCCGAGGACCGCGGCTACGCGACCCTCCCCGAGTCAGTGCGGACTCTCGTGAACAGGGAATATCTGTTGCCCGCCGGCGTCTGCCATCAGATGTTCGGATTGGGGACGGATGTGCAGGGCGCCGTGTGGGAGCACGAGAACGATTATCTCCTCCTGCAACTCAACTACGACGACCTGATGCACTGGAGCTTCGGCGACAACGGCGTCCATCAGTTCTGGATTTCGCCGGAAGATCTGAAAAATCGGAACTGGTCGGAAGCCGTCATGACAGTCGAATGCCACTGACCTAGTCGTCACCGCTCTCGAAACGTCCAACTGACACGCCCGCCGATTGGACTATGATCCCGCCCAACCATTGGATGCACGGCTACGGGATCGGTGACATGAGCAGCACAACGGCTATCGACACTCTCCTCACGTCCGCCACTGATCGAGGCGACGTGCCGGGCGTGATCGCCATGGTCACAGACAGCCGCGGCACTCTCTACGAAGGCGCATTCGGCGTTCGGGAGCTCGGCGGCAAACGCCCAATGCGGATCGATACCGTCTGCTGGATCCACTCGATGACCAAGGCCATCACCGGAGCCTGCATCATGCAGCTCGTCGAGCAGGGTCGCGTTGGTCTTGACGATGATTGTGGCCGCTGGGTCCCGGCGCTCGCCAATCCGAAGGTACTCGAGGGCTTCGATGCGGCGGGACAGCCCCGACTGCGAGCGGCGCGCGGAACGATCACTCTGCGCCGGCTGCTGACCCACACCGCCGGCTTCGTCTACGACAACTGGAACGCGGATATGCTCCGCTACCATCGCATGACAGGCCTCACGCGCGTCCAGACCTTTGCCAAACCAGAGGACTGCCAGCCGCTTTCGTTCGATCCAGGTGAGCGCTGGCACTACGGCATCAATATCGAGTGGGCGGGCAAAGTGCTCGAGGCCGTCACCGGTGGGACGCTCGACAGTTACATGCAGAAGAACCTGCTCCGGCCTCTCGCCATGAACTCGACCGGCTACCTTCTGCGTCCCGAGATCAGCGAGCGCCTATCCGGCGTCCACCAGCGCTTTCCCGACGGACACTTGGAATCTGTCGCCTGGGCGCCGCCGCAGAAGCCGGAGGACTTCCTCGGCGGTGGCGGCCTTTATTCGACGGCGGGCGATTACATCCGCTTCATCCGCATGATCCTCAACCGCGGCACACTCGACGGCGTGAAGGTCTTGAAGCCCGAGACCGTCGCCGAGATGTCACGCAACCACATCGGGGAGCTTCCTGCGGGGGTTCTGAAGACCGCGAATCCCATGATGTCGTTCGATGTGGATCTGTTCCCGGGCATGCATTGCGGCTGGGGCCTCTCGTTCATGATCACACCCCACGACGTTCCCGGACGCCGTCGTGGCGGCAGCCTCTGCTGGGCGGGCTTGCGCAACTCCTATTTCTGGATCGACCCGGTGAGTGGCATTGGCGGCACGATCATCACGCAACTCCTCCCGTTTGCCGATCCAACGGTGCTCGCACTCCATGCCGGCTTCGAGCGAGAGGTCTACAGCGGCCAGAGGTGACACTCGCGCGGGGGCGCAATCAAGGCCCGGGAGCTTGCAACCCGCCCTGTGCCTCGATGAAGGCTGCGATTTCCTCGACCCCAGTGCCTGAGCGAATGCACGTCATCACGAACGGGCGATCACCGCGCATGCGGCGCGCGTCACGTTCCATAACGCCGAGGTCGGCCCCGACATGAGGCGCGAGATCGGTCTTGTTGATCACGAGTAGATCGGACCGCGTGATGCCCGGGCCGCCCTTTCTCGGGATCTTCTCGCCCTGGGCCACGTCGATCACATAGATGGTGAGATCGGCAAGCTCCGGAGAGAACGTCGCCGCGAGATTATCGCCGCCCGACTCGAGCAGAATCACATCGAGGCGCGGGAACTTTTTGCGCATCGTATCGATGGCCGCGAGGTTGATAGAACAGTCCTCGCGGATCGCGGTGTGCGGGCACCCGCCCGTCTCGACGCCCATGATGCGCTCCAGCGGAAGCGCCTGCATGCGCATCAGGATCTCGGCATCCTCCTTCGTGTAAATGTCGTTGGTGATGGCGCAGATGTCGTAGCGGTCTCGGAACGCCTTGCAGAGTGCCGCTGTCAGGGTCGTCTTGCCCGAGCCGACCGGGCCACCGATGCCGACCCGAAGAGGTCCGTGCGAGATGTCTGGCCTCGTGTGTGTCATGAGCGAAAAAGCCTCGAGTATTGGGTTTCGTGGGCCTGGGACGCAAGATCGGAGCGCAATGCTGCGCCTCCGATGTCGTCGAGCGTGGTAGCGGCCGCTGCTGCTGCCTGCCCGTGCAGCTCCGGCATGAGGACCGACAGCACGCGCTGGCCATCGGTTTGCCCGACAATCGATAGACGAATGGCGGAAGAAACGAGGTTGGAAGCGAAGGCAATCGCGTAGCCCTGCAGTGTGCCCTCCAAGGCGATGCCATGCGCTGCCGATCCCGCGCCGACCGCGACGGGGTAGGCCACCTCTGCCTTCAGAGACGACGTTGCCGACACCAGCGCGGTGCACGACCAAGCGGCGGAAAGGGTCGAGAGAAACGCTGTGCCCTGGGTCACCGTCTCGAGCCGGCGCTCGGCCGACGGTTGCAGCGCCAGCGCCAGCGCGTTGAGCTCGACCAATGATCGCATCTCCTGCGCCACGACCGCACGCCAAGACGCGCCCAGGAGGATCAGATCGTTGCGGAGCGAACCCAATTCGACAAGATCGCGCAACCAAGCTTGCAAGCTGTCGCGGTTGTGCACCCAGCCACGGTCGGCTGCCAACTCGAGGCCGTGACTGTAGGCAAACGCTCCGACGGGGAACGAGGGCGACAGCCAGATCAAGAGGCGTGCGTCGACTGTCAGCGTCCCGGGAATTTCCGGTAACGCCGGAGCGCCCGTGGGAACCGATCGCCCACTACCGTCGGCATTTTCACTGGCAGTGCCTTGCAGGGATGCTTGGTTCATCGAACCCCGACGATGTGACGAAGTCGGAGACCCACTCCAATGAGCGAGCATCCCACGATCCCGGTCGCCGTCAGCATGAGGAGTGGGCACCCTTACTTCCTGTCATGGGTGTGGTTCGTGTGGTGGCCGTGATCATGAACGTGATCGTGGTCGTGAGCATGCTCATGACCGTGCCCGCCGTGGTGATGGTGTCCCTTCTGAAGAGGCCCTTTCGAACCGTAGGCGCCGCCCTCGGGCTCGAACGGCCGTCGGACTTCATGCACATGCGCCCCAAGCCCTTCCACCATCTCGGCCAGGACATGATCGGGCTTGATGTAGATTGCGTGTTCTGTGATCTCTGCCGGCGTGTGCCTATTGCCGATATGCCAAGCGATCCGTGCGAGAGAATGCGCGTCGTGGGCGTGGATCTCCATCAGATTCTCGGGCGCCGCCTGCACCTTGATCAGGGCTCCGTTGGAGAGCTCCAGCGCATCGCCATGGGCTAGGTACGTCGCCTCGGCCAGATCCAGCAGGAACTTGTGACCTCGATCGCTCTCCATGGCGATGCGCCGCCGATAGCGTGCCTCGCGATCGAGCGTGACGGTATCGATGGTGATGCGCTGGCCGAGATCGGCGCGGCGGATGACAGCTGTTGACCGGAGCATCGTGGCTCGCCCTCAGAACAGAAAGTAACGCTGCGCCATCGGTAGCACTTTGGCGGGCTCGCAGACCAGAAGCTCGCCGTCGGCGTGCACCGCGTAGGTTTCCGGGTCGATCTCGATATTGGGGCAAGCGTCGTTCAACACCATGCTCTTCTTCGAGATGCCACCCCTCGTGTTCTCGACCGCGACCAGACGTTTCGCGAGACCGAGCTTGCCGCCGAGACCGTTGGCGACTGCCGCCTTGCTGGTGAAGGTCACGGACGTGGCCGTGCGCGCGCCACCGTAGGCGCCGAACATGGGTCGATAGTGGACCGGCTGCGGCGTCGGGATGGAGGCGTTGGGATCCCCCATCGGTGCAGCCGCGATCACGCCGCCTTTGATTACCATATCCGGCTTGACCCCGAAAAACGCCGGTGACCAGAGAACGAGATCGGCCAGCTTACCTGGCTCGATCGAACCGATGTGGCGCGACATTCCATGCGCAATCGCCGGATTGATCGTGTACTTTGCGATGTAGCGTCGGCAGCGGAAATTGTCGTTGCCCTTGCCCTGGTCTTCGGGCAACGAGCCCCGCTGCACTTTCATCTTATGCGCGGTCTGCCACGTCCGGATGATCACCTCGCCGATGCGCCCCATGGCCTGGCTATCAGATGAGATCATCGAGAGCGCACCGAGGTCGTGCAGAATATCCTCGGCTGCGATAGTCTCCTTTCGGATGCGGCTCTCGGCGAACGCCAAATCCTCAGGGATTTTTGGTGACAAGTGATGGCACACCATCAGCATGTCGAGATGCTCGTCGATGGTGTTGACCGTGAAGGGTCGCGTAGGATTGGTCGAGGACGGCAGCACGTTCGGTAACCCCGCAACTTTCATGATGTCGGGTGCGTGCCCACCGCCTGCACCCTCGGTGTGGAAGGCGTGGATGGTACGTCCCTTGAACGCGGCGATGGTGTCCTCGACGAAGCCCGATTCATTCAGCGTGTCCGAATGCAGCATGACTTGCACGTCATAGTCGTCGGCGACTGAGAGGCAGCAATCGATCGCAGCCGGCGTGGTGCCCCAGTCCTCGTGCAGCTTCATAGCACAGGCGCCACCCTCGACCATCTCGATCAGGGCGGCGGGCAGCGCTGCGTTGCCCTTGCCCGAAAGGCCAATGTTCATCGGGAAGGCGTCGGCCGCACGCATCATCATCCCGATATGCCATGGGCCGGGTGTGCAGGTGGTTGCCAGTGTTCCATGGGCCGGGCCGGTGCCACCGCCGAGCATCGTGGTCAACCCTGCCGTAAGGGCCTCCTCGATCTGCTGCGGACATATGAAGTGGATGTGGGCGTCAAAGCCCCCGGCCGTCAGGATCTTACCCTCGCCGGCAATCGCCTCCGTTCCGGGACCGACGATAATATCGACATTAGACTGGATGTCCGGATTGCCAGCCTTACCAATCTTGACGATGAGGCCATCCTTCAAGCCGACATCGGCCTTGAAAATACCGGCCACCGCGTCGAGGATCACGGCGTTGGTAATGACCGTGTCGACGGCCCCTTGGGCCCGGCTGACTTGCGATTGCCCCATCCCGTCGCGGATCACCTTGCCGCCGCCGAACTTCACTTCCTCGCCGTAGGTCGTGAGGTCGCGCTCGACCTCGATCATTAGGTCCGTGTCGGCGAGACGTACCTTGTCGCCTGTCGTCGGGCCGAACATCTGCGCGTAGGCTGCACGGGAGATCATCCTCGGCATTGTGGTCTCTCCAGAATTCAGGATTGTGCGTGCAAACGCCACTCAGCCGTGCGGAATCGCTCGGGAAGCTGGACCGTGGGTGTGTTCGCGAAGCCAGCCGCTTCGATCGTGTCGAACCAGAGGTCGCGACAGCTCTCTGGCAAACCAATGCCGCACCACGGGCAATGGCTGATCAGCAGATAGCTTGTGCCACCATCGCGAATGGGGATGCCGTACTCAGCGAAGATCTTATGGAAAACGATCGGCACGTCTGGGCAGTCGAACGGATCGGCGTGCATATCGCAGGACATCTCCAGCGATGCCGCCATGGTGCGGCAGCAATGTTCGTCGGCCGGCGACTGTCGTTGCCAGTCATAGTCGAGCGGCATCCAGAGGACCCGCCGGCTAGCGAACAGCGCAGAATTCATCCGAGCTTACCCATCACCTGCTGGCGGAAGCCGTAGATCGTGCGGTTGCCCGCAATCTCAACCAGTTGAACCTCGCGCGATTGTCCCGGCTCGAAACGGACCGCGGTTCCCGCCGCAATGTCGAGCCGGAAGCCGCGCGCCCTGTCGCGATCGAACGTGAGAGCGGGGTTCGCCTCGAAGAAATGGTAGTGGCTGCCAACCTGGATCGGCCGATCGCCCGAATTGCTGACCGCAAGGGTCAGCGATCTGCGCCCGGCATTCAACTCAATGTCACCATCGGCGACGATGATCTCGCCCGGAATCATGCTGCGCTCCATCAAGCCAAGGACAAGGCAAGCCCGCCGACCGCTGCGGCGCCTGCAAAGGCCCGCGTCGCAAGTCTACCCTTGCTGCCGAGTGTCGACGTGAGGGCGAGACAGATGACGAGCCCTGCACCGTGGAGCATGGCTGTCGCCATGGCGAAGCCTGCGCCGAAGGGCGCAGCGCCGGCCACACCGAGCTCGCCGCCATGCGCATGGCCATGGAAGACTGCGAACACGGCGACCATCGCGGCCGCAGAAGCCGCGGGGACAGGGAACGCGATCGCAGCCAACAGGCCGATCACGACGATCGAGGCCAACACGACCGGCTCGACGATCGGAAGGCCGATACCGGCCACCGCCGCGACAAAGCCTAGGATCATCGTTGCGACGAATGCAGCCGGCACGAGCCAACGCGCACGGGCACCGAGCAGGCCGGCCCAAACGCCGACCGTCACCATCGCGAGAATGTGGTCGATGCCGGAAAGCGGGTGCGTGAAACCGGCAGCAAACGAGCCGTGTGCCGCAGGATCGAGATGGGCGCTGGCAGGGCTCGCCAGCAGGACAGCGGTTGCAGCGAGCAAGGCAATGCGGGCGTACGGCGGCATCTGGGCTACCTTTCAGCGGATCGGATTGTGGACTGTGACGAGCTTGGTGCCATCGGGAAACGTCGCCTCGACCTGGACGTCATGGATCATCTCGGCGACACCGTCCATGACTTGCGCACGGGAGATCACCTGGGCTCCGGCAGCCATCAGCTCGGACACGCTCCTGCCGTCGCGCGCGCCTTCGACAACGAAATCCGTTATCAGCGCGATCGCTTCAGGATGGTTGAGTTTCACGCCTCGATCCAGCCTCCGGCGCGCGACAATGGCGGCCATGGCGACGAGCAGCTTGTCTTTCTCGCGTGGCATCAAATTCATGGCGGCGCTTGCCCTCCATCTGTCACATCGCCCAGACACGCGGCAGTGCACGTCCGGTCAAAACTGGAATGGCGCGTGCCAGCGCCGCGATCAAGTCCCCAGGCCGGCGAGCCAGCGCCCGAGCCGCCAATAGACCGTTCCAGGAGCTGACCCCGGTTTCGCAGGAGTCGCAGTCGAATGCACGCCGCAGCGCATCGACATGTTCCGTCGCACCGGCAGCGAGGAACAGCACGAGTGCCGAGGCCCGGGCGCTGCCGCCAACTGCCGGTCGATCCAGAGTTGCGCCGAGCTCGCCGGACAAGCGCACCGCCTCGGCGTAGACGAGTTGTCCATCACGCCGAATGCGCCATTGATCATTGAGGCTCGCGGGCAAAAGGGTTTCGTCACTCTCGGGTCGACCGAACGTTGTCATCTCGACCATGAGCAATCGACTTTCGCTGGCCACGTCCACGTCGACACGACGCTCAAGGCGACCGCCCGCGTAGAGGATCGTCTGCTGGGGAAGCCAATCCAAGCGCGCTCCCGGCTCGAGCGCGAGGCGGACGTCGAGGTGTGCCGGGGCCCCTTCCGACCGGTAGATGCGTTCCCCCGACGACGTTGTGTGCACGACATCTGTGCCAGGGCCGAGTTCATAGACGGTCTCGATGCGGTCGCCGCCTGCGACGCCGCCCCCGGTGTTGACCTGCAATGCCTCGAGATGCGCGCCGAACGTGCTGGGTCGAGCCAGTCGGTAGCCGCCGCGTTCGACCACGCTGGCCACGGCTGTCCGGGTGCCGTCACTTAGAAAGCGCGCATGCACGCCTCCGGTAACCCGAACCGGGGCCAACGCCTTGGACAGCGCTGAACCGCTGCTGTCAGACCGATAGATGGCGCCGGACATCGCTTTCCACCATCGAGGTGCGGGATCCAGCCAGGACAACCTGCCCGCGATCCATCACAGCGTAGCTATCGGCAAGGTCGCGTGCGAACTCGAAGTACTGCTCCACGAGTAGGATCGCCATGTCGCCCCGCTTTCTCAACGTATCGATGGCACGGCCGATATCCTTGATGATCGAAGGTTGAATGCCCTCGGTGGGCTCATCGAGAACGATCAGCTTCGGACGCATGGTCAGGGCGCGGGCGATGGCGAGCTGCTGTTGTTGTCCGCCCGAAAGGTCCCCGCCGCGGCGGCGCAACATCGACCGCAAGACCGGAAAGAGTTCGAAGACATACTCCGGAATCGTTCGCTCGCTGCGCTTCAGCGGAGCAAAGCCCGTCTCGATATTCTCTTTGACCGAGAGCAAGGGAAAAATCTCGCGCCCCTGCGGTACGAAGGCAATGCCTCGACGAGCCCGTTCGTAGGGCTGCAGGTTCGAGATGTCTTCGCCCTCCCAGAGGATCCGCCCTTTGCTCGCCCTATGCTGCCCGCAGATCGCGCGCAGTAGACTCGTCTTGCCAACGCCGTTGCGGCCGAGGACACAAGTCACCGAACCGGCCGTCGCCTCCACTGAAACGCCCCTGAGCGCTTGCGCCGCGCCGTAGTGCAAGTCGATACCCTCAACGCTCAGCATGAGATTTTCCTCTTGCGTGCCGAGGCAACGGGCGAAGCCCGCGTTCCGCATCCGAGGACGCGGGGCGCCGGCTTTACTCTGCGCAGTTTTCCGAGCGGCGACAGATCTGCTCTGCACGTCCCTCTGCCATCAAGTGCGACGTGCGACGGCCTTTGCACGACACTCTCGGTCTTTTTTCTGCGTCGTGCGGGTTGATGTGGCGGCAGCATCACGTTTCCCCTCCGTCTCAGCGCCCCAGATAAACCTCGACGACGCGCTCGTTCGCCGACACGTCATCGATCGAGCCTTCGGCCAGCACGGAGCCTTCGTGCAAGCACGTCACTTTCACGCCAAGCGCACGGACGAAGGTCATGTCGTGCTCGACGACGATCACCGAGTGGCTGCGGGCGATTTCGCGAAGCAGATGAGCCGTCGTCTCGGTCTCGGCATCGGTCATGCCGGCCACAGGCTCGTCGACCAGCAGTAGCTTCGGGTCCTGAGCCAGCAACATGGCGATCTCGAGCCACTGCTTCTGACCGTGACTGAGGTCACCGGCGACGCGATCCCGCAAGTCGATGAGCTTGACCGTTTCGAGTACGGCATCAATTCGGTCGCGAGGCATCCGATTGCGAATGCCGAACAAGGCGGCGAGCGGATCTCGTGGCGCCTTCAGCGCCAGCAGAACATTGTCGGCGACCGTATGGCTCTCGAATACTGTCGGCTTCTGGAATTTGCGACCTATGCCAAGCTCAGCTATGGCCGCCTCGTCGACCTGGGTCAAATCGATACGGCCATCGAGCAGTACCGTCCCGAGGTCGGGGCGAGTCTTTCCGGTGATGACGTCCATCATCGTCGTCTTGCCGGCGCCGTTGGGGCCGATGATGGCACGCATCTCGCCATGCTCCAGAATGAGCGAAAGCTCATTCAATGCCTTGAAGCCATCGAAGGAGACCGACACGCCGTCCAGGTAAAGGAGGGCATTGGTCACGGGGGCGGGTGCAATCGACTCCATCATTGCCTACTCCGCCAACTCAGGAACAGCGCCGCGGCGATCCCGCTCTTCAATGCGCTTGCGCTTTGCAGCAACGAGATCCTCCAGAGTCCCCACGATGCCTTTGGGTAGAGCGAGCGTGACGAGGATGAACAGCCCACCGAGGACGAACAGCCAGTACGCGGCCAGCGCACCGGTGGTGAAGACGGACTTCAGCAGATTCACGACGAAGGCACCGACGGCCGCGCCTATCAAGGTTCCCCGCCCGCCCACGGCCACCCAGATCACCGCCTCGATCGAGTTGGCCGGTGCGAACTCGGACGGATTGATAATGCCGACCTGCGGTACGTAGAGCGCTCCCGCCAGGCCAGCCAGCATGGCGGACACCGTGAATACGACGAGCTTGTAGTTCTCGACGCGGTAGCCAAGAAACCGCGTCCGGCTTTCGACATCACGGATGGCGACGAGAACCTTGCCGAAGGCTGACGTCACAAGGATACGTGCCAGCAGGAACGACATTCCGAGCAGTGCGACCGACAGCATGAAGAGGACGGCGCGTGTGCCTTGTGCTTGCACCGGAAATCCAACAATGTCCTTGAAGTCGGTGAGGCCGTTGTTTCCACCGAGCCCCATGTCGTTGCGAAAGAAGGCCAGCATCAAGGCGTAAGTCAGCGCCTGCGTGATGATCGACAGATAGACGCCAGCGACACGACTTCGAAAAGCGAGCCAGCCGAAAGCAAATGCCAGCACGCCCGGTACGGCGACGATCATCAACAGGGCATATGGGAAAGAGCCGAATCCGTACCAGAATATCGGTAATTCTTTCCAATTGAGGAACACCATGAAGTCCGGAAGAGTGGGATGGGCATAAACACCCCGCGAGCCGATCTGGCGCATCAGATACATGCCCATCGCGTAGCCGCCGAGCGCGAAGAACGCTCCGTGGCCGAGGCTTAGAATGCCGCAGTACCCCCAGACGAGATCGAGCGACAGCGCCAGAACAGCAAAGCAAACGTACTTGCCGAGCAGCGACACGAGATAGGTCGGGACATGGAAGGCGGAACCTTCGGGCACCCACAGATTGAGTAACGGGACGGCGACCAGGATCAGCCCCAAGAACCCCAAAAAGAGAGTGGCGCGCCGGTCTAGACTGTCGACGAGAAGCTTGGTGATCATGCTTCGACCGCCCGTCCCTTGAGGGCGAAGAGACCGCGAGGCCGCTTCTGGATGAAGAGGATGAGGAGCACCAGGATGAAGATCTTGGCCAACACCGCACCCGCGACCGGCTCAAGAAGCTTGTTGGCGATGCCAAGCGCGAACGCCGAAACGAAGGTTCCCCAGAGATTGCCTACGCCACCGAAGACGACAACCATGAAGCTGTCGACGATGTAGGACTGTCCAAGGTTGGGCGAGACGTTATCGATCTGAGACAGCGCGACGCCGGCTATTCCCGCGATGCCAGACCCCAGACCAAAGGTCAGAGCATCGACGCGGGCCGAGCGGATGCCCATTGATCCGGCCATGCGTCGGTTCTGGGTGACGGCTCGCATTTCCAGCCCGAGGCGCGTCGCCCTCAGAACCAGTTGAAGACCGGCGAAGACCAGGAGCGTGAAGACAATGATCCACAGGCGGCCCCAAGTAATGGAGACGCCGAACACCTCGAAGCCACCGGACATGAAGCTCGGGTTGCCGACCTCACGGTTGGTGGGACCAAACGTGGTGCGGACGGCTTGCTGAAGGACGAGACTGACCCCCCAGGTGGCGAGCAGCGTTTCGAGAGGGCGACCGTAGAGGAACCGAATAATGCCTCGCTCTATTGCGATCCCCACGAGGCCGGTGAAGACGAACGCCAGGGGGATCGCCACGAGCAGCGAAAAGTCGAAAGCTGCCGGCGCCCAGGCTCGGAATGCCTCCTGTACGACGAAAGTGGTGTAGGCGCCGAGCATCACCATCTCGCCGTGCGCCATGTTGATGACGCCCATGACGCCAAACGTGATCGCGAGACCGATAGCCGCCAAGAGAAGCACCGACCCGAGAGAAAGCCCGTATATCACATTCTGGACCCCCGCGAGCAGTTGCCGCTGGTGCTCGATCCGGGTGATCGCCGCCTCAAGGGACGTTCGGAGTTCGGGCTGCTGGGCCGATGCCAGTGTCTGGTTGAGCAGCCCCAGAGTGTCTGTGTCCGTGAAGGCGGCCAGTTCGCCGACAGCAGCGAGCTTGTCGCTGAGCGATGCGTCGTCCCTAGCCAATTGAATGGCGGAGTGAGCCTTGCGCAACGCTGTGGCAATGGCGCCGTCTTTCTCGCGGGCGATAGCCTGCTCGACGGCTTTCAGATCGGAAGCCTTCCGCGACCGAAAGAGTGCGTCAGCGGCCTCGAAACGCCGAGTTCGATCCGGAGAGACGAGAGCCAGCGTACCCAACTCTGCGTCGATGAGCCCGCGCAACCGATTGTTGATGCGCACCGGCGAGAGCGCGGCTGGTGGCGACGCTAGCGGTTTGAGCGTGCGTGCGTCGAGGAACTTATCGCTTGCATCCTTGACTACGACCGTCTTCGACGAAGCATCGAACAGCAGGCGACGATCCACCATCGCACGAAGCAGGGTCTCCGCCTCGGGCGCTCCCGAGCGCGCGATTTCCTCTATGGCCTTGGTCGTCTCGGGGAAACTGTCGGCGTGAAGCCGGGCGAGCGGCTCGTCGAGCAAACCAGCTGCAACTACGCTCGGCGATGCCGAGAAAAGCCCTAGTGTGAACAACGCCGCCACCACTCGGCGAGTCCATCGATCGAAAATGCCGCGCATAGCTATCGCATCCTCCCACCCAGACGCCGCCCGTGACCCGGGCGGCGTCTTTAGCGTCAGTCGGGCTGCGTCAGCTGCCGCACTTATTGGTCTTGGTATTGAAGTTGCCGCACTTCTTGCCGACCCAGTCCGCTTCCAGATCTTTCGATCCTTCGAGGAAGTCCGACCAGGCATCGCCAGGGACAAGGCCCTTCGTCTGCCAAACGACGTCGAACTGGCCGTCAGCGCGAATTTCGCCGATCATCACGGGCTTGGTGATGTGATGGTTCGGAAGCATCTTCGATACGCCGCCGGTCAGGTTCGGCACCTCGACGCCGACAATGGCGTCGATCACCTTGTCTGGATCAACGGTCCCGGCCTTCTCAACGGCCTTAACCCACATGTTGAAGCCGATCACGTGCGCTTCCATCGGATCGTTGGTCACGCGTTTCGGGTTCTTGGTGAAGTCCTTCCACTTCGTGATGAATGCGTCGTTGGCTGGATCCTTCACCGACTGGAAGTAGTTCCAGGCCGCGAGATGGCCGACGAGGTTCTTGGTGTCGACGCCAGCGAGTTCCTCCTCGCCGACAGAGAATGCGACCACCGGGATATCAGTCGCCTTCACTCCCTTATTGGCGAGTTCCTTGTAGAAAGGGACGTTGGCATCACCATTGATGGTCGAGACCACGGCCGTCTTCTTGCCCGCCGAGCCGAACTTGACGATGTCGGCGACGATGGTCTGCCAGTCGGAGTGGCCGAATGGCGTGTAGTTGATCATGATGTCCTCCTTCGCCACACCCTTGGCGAGGAGGTAGGCCTCGAGGATCTTGTTGGTGGTCCGCGGGTAGACGTAGTCGGTGCCCGCGAGTACCCACCGCTTTACCTCGCCGCCGTCCTTCGACATCAGGTAGTCGACGGCGGGAATTGCCTGCTGGTTTGGCGCGGCACCTGTGTAGAATACGTTCCGCTCGCTCTCCTCACCCTCGTACTGGACGGGATAGAAGAGGATGTTGTTGAGTTCCTTGAAGACGGGAAGCACCGACTTGCGGGACACGCTGGTCCAGCAGCCGAAGACCGCTGAAACCTTTTTCTGGGAGATCAGTTCGCGGGCCTTCTCGGCAAACAGAGGCCAGTTGGAGGCGGGGTCGACGACGACGGCCTCGAGCTTCTTGCCAAGCAATCCGCCCTTCTTATTCTGCTCCTCGATCAGCATCAACATGACGTCTTTCAACGTCGTTTCGCTGATCGCCATCGTTCCTGACAGCGAGTGGAGCACGCCGACCTTGATCGTGTCCTGGGCGAGGGCGACCGGGGCACCCATGGCTAGCGAAGCGATCAGGGCTACTCCCCCGAGCACCCGGCGTCTGGTTATCGACATCAAGTCCTCCGACTGCACAATTGCAACCGGTTAACGGATTGCAGTACTTGTGCCAGCTTGAGATTGCGCATCCCGAATTGTTACAAGCCCTTGAATATTTGCTCGATTTTCCTCCGGTCGCGACGGAATGAGTCGGTGCATCCCTCGTTTCGACCAGATCAATGCCTAAATTTCGAACAGACACTCGCCCAATGCTGCGGCACGCTCCTTTTTTGATCACGCCGCGCTGCCTGTGGAACTATCACATCCTCCGAAGCCGGCGGCGCCTCCGAAAGATCCATGTGGGCTCGGAGCCCGCCAACGCCGAGCGGTCCGGCGCGGCCTCACGTTAATAAAAAATCAACCATTGGAGCTTAACGATTCGGACAAGTGATGTTCCCGCAAAAAGCCACTTTCGTCGGCGATTTTGTGTCGGCTCGAAGAGCGGATCGTATTGCGTGAGACGGGGTCCTACCAGATGATGTCGAGCGGAGCGCGCGATGCCGGCGCATGCCGAGTTGCGCTATCTCTATTGATGTTCGCGCTGACTTGGCTCGTGACGCATCCCGCCGTCGCGAGGCCGTCCGGCGACTCGATCGATGGCAATCGTTCGCGAACCCGCTTCGTCATCGCGCTCGAACGGGAAGCTGGTTTCCAGGTTTCTTCGCTGAGCAATCCCCATCGCGTCGTCGTCGATTTACCCGATTTGAAGGTGGGCCTACCTGCGCAACCCCGAAACGGTGCGATCGGACTGGTCAGCGGGTTTCGCGGCGGGCTTGCGGCCCCGGGGAGGCTCCGTGTCGTCATCGACGTTACGGATCCGGTCGTCGTTGAAAAGGCGGCCATCGAGAAGGACGCGACTGGCGAAGGACCGCGTCTCGTTCTCGAGATCGTTCCGGTTTCCGCCTTCAAGCCGGCGGTTGCCAAGTTGCTGTCTGCGACAAAGATCGGCGGCGCCGGGCTCGGTTCGCTCCAGCCCCCCGTACCGCGCCGGGCGCGAACGCCCTCGGATCGGGCCGCTCACACCTTTCGACCGACAATCGTTCTCGATCCCGGACATGGTGGCCACGACAGTGGCGCGAAGCGTAATGGAACGATCGAGAAGGAGGTCGTGCTCGCGTTCTCGATTATCCTGCGAGATCTTCTGAAGGCAACAGGCCGTTACAACGTGCTGATGACGCGCGAAGTCGACACCTTCGTGGACCTCGACGAACGGCGCGATTTTGCGGAGCGCAACAAGGCCGCCCTGTTCATGGCCATCCACGCCGACTATGCAAGTTCGCGAGCGAGCGGCGCCACGATCTACTCGTTGCGCGACAGCGTGGCCACTGAGTTGAAGAGATCGGCCGCTGGAGAGGTGACGCAGGACTTGCTCTCCGACAAGGAAATCCAAGCGCTCAAGAGGGTCGAGGTTGCCGATACCAATATCGTGCGCGGTTTTCTTGCAGATCTGGCCCAGCGCGAGGTGGCCGTGACCCACGAACGGACCAACGTGTTCGCGCGATCGATGATCGAGTTCATGGGCGACGCCACGCCGATGATGAACAATCCCGACCGCTCGGCCGCTTTCCGGGTGCTTAAAACCGCGAAGGTGCCATCGGTCCTCGTCGAACTGGCTTACGTGACGAACAAGCAGGACGCGGCCAACTTAAGATCGGATGCATGGCGACGGAAGGTTGCGGGCGCGATCGTGACGGCGGTGGACAATTACTTCACGCACCAGGTGGCCCGCCTGCCGATGTGATGGGCTTCCTGTCGCCGCTCCTCGCGCCAGCGGCGTCGCCACCTACCCTCTTCCACGATATGGCGCGACACCCTGATCAGGCAGCCATAGGCCAGCCGGCACCTTGCCGGACTGCCAAAAGACGTCGATAGGGATCCCGCCGCGGGGGTACCAGTAACCGCCTATCCTGAGATAGCGAGGCTCGATAAGCGCCGCGATGCGCTTGCCGATTGCGACAGTGCAATCCTCGTGAAAAGCACCGTGATTGCGGAACGCTCCCAGGTAGAGCTTCAGAGACTTCGACTCGAGCAGCCACTTTT
The DNA here is from genome assembly GCA_022844225.1 of Hyphomicrobiaceae bacterium. GTDB lineage: Bacteria > Pseudomonadota > Alphaproteobacteria > Rhizobiales > Hyphomicrobiaceae. The sequence continues at coordinate 81,011 of JALHMC010000007.1, forward strand.
CGGGCACGTAGTCGATGACGAGATGGGCGAAGTCGGGTTGGCCGGTCACGGGGCAGAGAGATGTGAACTCGGGCACCGTGAAACGCGCCACGTAATGGGTGTCCGTATGCGGGTTTGGCACGCGATCGAGTTGGGCAGCCTCGGGGGTATCGGGTAGGCCAACCTGCTTGCCGAGCTGCGACGCTCCAGACATCTTTCGCGATACCATGCCGAACGCCCTCAAGCCGGTACGAGGCCAAGTCGCTCGTCGCGGCGACGTATCCAAGCGACGAACGGGAGTGCCAACAGGACCATCCAAGCCTTGCCGACGACCTGCCCGAGCAGGAACTCGAGGCTGCCGAAGGCGAGTTGCAGGAAGATCATCGAATCAACAACCAGACCCACCGCGCTCGAGGCGGCGACTGCCAGTACCAACCCCCGCTTCTGCAGAGGCGTGAACACGGCCAAATCGGCGAGTTCTGCGAGAAGAAAGGCGACCGCCGACGCCATGACGAGTTTCGGCGGTGCGATCAGAGCGGAGAGCAGCGCACCGGCCAGGATCGCCGCTATAGCCGCCTGCACCCCCAGCCGCCGCTGCACCAGGTCGCGCAGAACCAGCGCGAGCCCGATCGTAATGACGCCTGACGGTGCCATGAGGCCGGGCGCGACCGGCACGAGGCAGGGACCGTTCGGCACGCACTTGGTGCCCACGTTGCCGATCAACCAATTGGCCGCAGGGATGGTGAGGGCGAAAAGAGCAAGGTATACGAGGCCTTCGCTCTGTCGGCGCGACAGGGCCATGAGATGTATCTCCGATTTGTAGAGCGCAACGAGATGGCGCGCTTCGGGCCCAGGCCCGACATTTCGATCGGCGCTCATACGCTAGATTGACGCGTTATGCCAGTCTTCGCGTGCCCGGTTGCATCGCCGACCACCTCTCGGGCATTCTCCCGACCGATTCAACGACTGGAGCCCCCATGCCAGCCCATCTCTCTGCCGACGCCAAGGGTGTCTACGTTATCGCAGCCACGCCCTTTACGGATGAGGGCGCCATCGACTTCGCCTCAATCGACCGGTTGGTCGAGTTCTATCTCGACTGCGGCGTGGACGGCATGACCATCCTCGGTGTCATGGGCGAGTTCCAGAAGCTCTCGGAGGCCGAGACCATCGCCGTCTCGAAGCGTTTCCTTGATGCCACCGCGGGTCGCATCCCCGTCATCGTCGGTGTTTCGAACCCCGGCACGACGCAGATGGTAAAGCTTGCCGGCAGCGCCCTGGAACAGGGTGCCGCCGGCGTCATGGTCATGCCGATCTCGGGTCTGAAAACCGACGAGGCGGTGACGGGATACATGTCGGGCGTTCTGACGGCGCTCGGCAAATCGGTCCCCGTCTGCGTGCAGGATTACCCGCAGCTCTCCGGCGTCTGGTTCTCTGCCGGATGTTTCGCGGGCCTCGTCGACCGCTTCGAGCAGATCGTCATGTTCAAGCACGAGGAGGCGCCGGGGCTTAGAAAGCTGTCCGCGATCCGCAAGCTCTGCGACGGGAAAGAGCGTCGACACATCTCGATCCTGTGTGGCAACGGCGGCATTCACTTGCCTCAGGAATATCTACGCGGCGCGGACGGCGCGATGACGGGCTTCGCGTTTCCCGAGATGCTCGTCGAGATGGATCGGCTCTTCCGCGCCGGCAATCCCGAGGAGGCCGAGGATTTGAATGACCTCTATCTACCGATCATCCGGCACGAATTGCAGCCCGGCATCGGACTTGCCATTCGCAAGGAGATCCTGCGCCGCCGCGGCGCGATCGCATCGGCGTCGGTGCGCGCCCCCGGACCAAAACTCGACGCTAGCGATATGGTCGAGCTGGACCGTCTGCTGGCGCGATTGGAGCGCAAGACGGGCAGACCATTGAAAAGGTAGCTGCCGGATGCGCTGCCCCTGCCGCAAGAAGAGCGAGACGACGCTCTACGCCGATTGCTGCGAGCCTTATCACCTGGGGCGGCACTCGGCGCCGACGGCCGAAAAGCTGATGCGTTCGCGCTACGCAGCCTTCGCCCTCGGAAAAGCAGACTACCTACTCCGTACGTGGCACGCGGCGACGCGGCCGCAGAGCGTCCAACTCACGCCCGGCGAGGAGTGGGTTCAGTTACGCGTGCTCGCGGCGAAGGAAGATGGCGACCGAGCGAAGGTCGAGTTCATCGCCAAGTCACGCCGCGGCGGCCGCACCGACACGTTGCACGAGACATCGCGCTTCGTTCGTGAGGATGGACGGTGGTTTTATGTGGATGGCGCAATTACCGATTAATCACGAATGGGCAATTGCCGCGATTGTGGGCCGCATCGGTAAATCGTCTCAGGTCACCCCGTGGCACGCGAGATCCGTGCCGTAATACCCTGATGGTCCGAGAGACCGGTGTGCAAAGTGACGTCTTCGGCATGGAAGTCGGCCGTCGTGAAAAGACCGTCCACCATCAACTGCAATGGACCTGCGCGGTGCAACTGCGGGTCGATGCTGGTTTTCGCAGTCTCGGGGATATGGTCGTTCCAGACCTTGGCTAGCTCAGTGAAAATGGGTCCGCCGCGCGGCGCATTGAAATCGCCGGTGAGCACGAGTGGCCCTCTGAGCAACCTGGTCAATCGGTCGACCGCCTCGACCTGAAACGGCCGCGGCGAACCATCGGGCGTCCAAGGGAAGTGCGTCGTCGCGATGGAGATGCCGCGACCTGGACCGCCGAGCTCAGCGCGCACGGCCAGAAAGCGGCAGGTCGCGTACTTGCTCTCCTCGCTCGAGCGGTCGAAGAAATCCGTCCCGCTGCCGCCCCCTGCATATGGATGACAACCCGTTGCTTCGAAGGGATGCCGGGCGAGGATTCCGACGCCGTAGATCTGATGATCGACAGGGTGGAGCGCCATCGGCGCGAAGTGCACGTGGGCGAGCCCCGTCCCGGCCTGGATGCGCGGAATATCGCGCTCGACCACTTCTTGCAGACAGACAACGTCAAGATTTCGCGCCGCCAGAAACGGAATGAAGCGATCGAGATGATTCGATCGCTCGACGTTGAGGCTGGCCAGCCGTATCACGCCACACCCCTTCGCTCCGCTGCCGGATGGTCCCGACTGCGCCGTCTAGATAGCCGTGTAACCGCCGTCGATCAACAGGTCGGAGCCCGTCATAAACGCCGAGGCGTCACTGGCGAGATAGAGCGCGGCCAGTGCAATCTCATCCGGCTGGCCGAGGCGACCGATAGGGTGGAGCGGTGCCGACATTTCTCGCGCCTTCGCCATGTCGCCCCAACGATACTCGAGGCGGCGGGTCTCGATAGCACCGGGCGACAGCGTATTGACGCGAATGCGTTCCTTGGCGTGGTCGAGTGCCATGGTCTTGGCAAGTTGTATGAGGGCACCCTTCGTCGCCGTGTAGGCAGCCCGTCCCGGCGCCCCCACGCGCCCCATTTGCGAGGCAATGTGGATGATGGATCCACCGCCAGCTGCGGCCATGTGCGGGATCACCGCGCGGCTGACCAGATAGGCACCAGTGAGGTTCACAGAAATAACCGCATTCCACCACTGCGGCGTGATTTCGACGATGGTGCCGGACGGGTCGTGCAGCGCAGCGCCGTTGACCAGGGCTCGCGGAGCGCCCACAGCTGCAATCGCTGCAGCCACCGCCTCGGTGACGGATGTCTCGCTCGCTACGTCACAGCGAAACGCGTGCGCCAGCCCCCCGTTGCCGACGATCGACTTCACCGTGTCAGATGCACGGGCTTCCTCGACGTCCAAACATGCGACGGCCGCGCCAGCCGCTGCAAATGTCAGCGCTATCGCGCGGCCGATACCATTGCCCGCGCCGACGACGAGCGCGGACCTGCCGTCGAGCCGATACGACTTTTCTATGTCACTCATGATTGGGTGCACTCCGCCGTTGGCGCTTCGCCAGGTCCGCGACTAGCGAGGGGCCTTACGCCCCTCACTGCGCACGGTCCAAGGACCTCGACCGCTTACGCCACTGCCTCCATCAGCCCCTTCAGGCTCGGCAGCTGCTCGAAGCGCATGATCATGTCGAGGGCAGTCTTGGCCTTGGCGCGGCCGATCACAGGTTCGACGAGCGCATTGAACTTGGCGACGAGCTTCTGCTCCTGCGCATCGACGTCGGTTGCCGGGATGCCGACGTTGTAGGCAACCCTGATCTCGCGTCCGTCATTGAGTTGCATCGTCACGTCGGCACCATGGCGTGCCCTGCCATCGCGCGGCTCCGGAGCCAGTTTCACGCGCTGGCGAATTTCAATGAACCTCGGATCGTTGGCGTTCTCGTCGGAGTAGGTGCCTAGCGCCGCCGTGTCAGCGCCTGCGAGCGCCATTCCGGCGAGATGAGACAGTGCGAACTTGATCTCCAGGCCGGTCTTCGGCTCCGGAATGCAGCACACCTTGAGGTGGCCCGGATCGATGTGAAGCGTCATCAGTTTCACGTCGTCGGGACCGATGTTGTGCTGGCGCTTGAGTTCGCGGATAGCCTCGATCGGCGAGTGTGTCAGATAACAAGCGGCGTGGTACTTGAAGAGGTTCTCCTCGACCGCCATCGGCGCGTTGGGATCGGGCCGGACAGGACCGGCCTTCCAGCCCGGTGCCTGAGTCTGCAGGAAGCCTTGCGGTGCCTCGATCGCATCGTCGCGGGCCGTGAACCCTCGAGCCGCGATCCGAGCTGCGACGAGACCATTCTGCGCGGCCTTACCGGCATGCAACGGCTTCGTCATCGTGCCGAAATTGATCTTAAGCCCGGCTGCCTCTGAGGCTGCTATGCCGAGCGCCATGGCGGTGCGGTCGGCGTCGAGCCCGAGCAGGTTGGCTGCCCCAGCGGCCGCACCGAAGGTGCCCATCGTTCCCGTCGCGTGGAAGCCGTGCTCGTAGTGGCCGTCGCCGCACATGTCGCCCAGACGGCATTCGACCTCATAGCCGGCAATGAACGCGGTGAGCACGTCCCGCCCGCTCTTGCCCATCATCTCGCCGAGAGCCAGGACCGAGGCAGCAACCGGAACGGTCGGATGGCCGTGCATGAGGCGGTTGACGTCGTCGTAGTCGAGAGCGTGGCTGACGGCACCGTTGACCAGCGCCGCGTCGTGGAGCGAAGCCTTCGTGCCGGTCGCAATCACGGTGCACGGGCCCGAGGTGGACGACTTGAACTCCTCGGCCAAGATCGCGGCGAGCGGTTCCTTGGCTCCGGCGATGGTCACAGCGAACCAATCGAGCAGCGCGTGTCGCGCCCATCTGTCGGCCTTAGCGGTCGCGGCGGCACTCGAGAACTGCGCTGACCAACCGGCAAGACCGCGTGTAACAGCGTCGGCACCACGATTGGCAGAGCTTTGAGTCTGAGTTTGCATGGGCACTCCCTCGGGTTTGGGAGGCGGACGGAGCGGCCCGCCGCCTCCTCTCGCAATTTGTCCGGACGTTAGCATACTGCGAGCCGGTGGAAAGCAGAGAGACGATCGCGCCTGGGCTGACGATTAGGGCTTTAGCACCTCGCCCTCCTCGCGGGCGATCACAAAGCCGGTGCCTGCCGAGCGCAGCGAGAGGCGGGTCCGGCCACGACCAGCGCTCGTGCGCTTTCCGTCGGAAACCTCAAATACATACTCGAACGTGACGTCATGACCGCCGCCGGCAGCAGGCGCCATGCGCACAGTTCCGGGCGTCAGGCGGTAGCTGCGGTGCGGCCAGCGGGCGATATATCGGCGCTTGTCGGCGAGAACTACCGGGCGCTCGACGCGCTTGCCGTAGTAGGCGACCTGCGGCTCATATTGAAGAGCCTCGACACTGCCCCCAGCTCCGGACGGCAGGTAGACCTCGGCGACCCAACGAGTGATCTCAGCGGTCGGGTCAACCGCGGTCGACGATGGGGCAGCGAGAGAGGAATTCGGTGACGGCAGACTTGGCCGTGCGGCAGAGGCGGGGCTCCCTTTCGGCCGGTCGGCGTCCTGGTTGGCAAGATGCTCGGCGTGGTCGCGGAACGGCCGCGCCTTACCCGTCGACGGCACCTCGCTCTGGTCAAGTGTCATGCGGAAGTGGGTGCCGTCATAGGTGTAGGCCGAACGCGTATGACAGTTCGAGCCTGCGCACGTCGCGATCGAGTTGTCGGCGCCGATGTTGACCGTCCATGCGCCTTCGTGGCGCAGCAGGACCCGGAAGAGCTGCTTATCGGCGAAGCCCGTGCTCTGTGAGCCACGCCGTGAGGAAGCAAGGTCCTGGCTGCCGCGGTATTCGAGAATGCAAAGGTTGCCCCAGTTTCCCGGCTCCGTCTGATAGTGCAGCAAGATCTCCGGCCGTCGATCGCCGTTAAGGTCGCGCAGCGCGATCTCGACTGCACCGACCTGCTCATTGTCAAAATCCCAGCAAGGTGAGTCGAGCAGCGAGACGCCCTCGTCGACGATCTCCATCACCACGTTAGTCTGACGTACATAGAGCCCAATTGTCTCGGCTCTCCCGTCGCGGTCGACGTCATAATCGATTGCGAAGCCGTTGACAGAGCCGATCGCCTTGGCGCGTGCCTGATCGCCCGCGCCCGCGGCACGCCACTCTCCGGTAAAACTCTGGCTCTCCTTGACGATGAAAGTGCCGCCGAGAACGGGGTACGCCCTCGCGGCCTCGCCCACGATCCGGGCCTCATCCGGCGTGAGCGCTGCATCTCCGCTCGAACGCGAGACGTTGAGGTAGCGGACGACGGCCTTCTCGGCGCGTCCCAGAATGACATCGCCGGTCCAGTCGCTGACGAGCTGCGGCACCTGCTCGCCCTTTGTAACCGTGCGCACGTAGGCGCTCGCGGTGCGCAAGACCTCTGTCAACGGGCGGTTCGGATGCGCCAGCGCTTCGAGAAGTCCCTCGACGTAGTACGAATTGCGCCCGTCACCGTCGAACGACACGTTGCCGGGTTGCGCGGCGAAGAACGCCAGTGTCTCCGCAGCGCCGACGCCTTTGCTCGGCAGCGCCACGACAGATAGGCCACGCGATGACGAGCGGGGGGTTCCCTGCGCGGCCACCGAAGTTCCGACATTCGCTGCGCCGGTTTCGAAGCGCCGTAGCAGCGCCACCGTTTCGTCGAAGCCGAGTGGATTGTCGCGACAGGCGTCAATCAGGAATGCGGCACGGACGGGACCGGCAGCGCGGACGTCTCCCATAAGGGCATTAAGGTCGAGCCCCAGTTCGGCAATCGATTCGGCCCGTGCCGGATCTGCATCGCGCACGAGAAGGACGTTGCGGTCGAAGAGCTGAATGCCGTGGCCGGCAAAGTAGAACAGCGCAAGATCGGCGCCGCGCGCTTCGCTGAGGAACTGCCGCCTAGCTCGCTCGAGAGCGAAACGGTCCGCGTCGAACGCTTCGACCACATCGAATCCCTGGTCGCGAAGTCGGTCGGCGATAGCAGCGGCGTCCCGGCCGGGGTTCGTCAGCGCGGGGACGTTATCGTAGCGGGCGATGCCGACGACGAGCGCCACCTGGCGCGCTTCGGCGGCACCAAGCGCCATCGTCCAAAGAAGCAAGGCCGTGAGAATGCGAGCCATCATCTTGCTCCCCCGATAGATCAGGGGTTTTAGGGGGTGCAAGCGGGGCGCGCTACTGTGATCAGCGGAAATGGCAGGCGGCGAACTGCCCGGGCGACTTCTCGACGAGGGGCGGCGAGTCCACCTTGCAGCGCGGCTGCGCGATCGGGCATCTCGTGTGGAAATGACAGCCCGACGGCGGTTTCACTGGGCTCGGTACGTCACCGTCGAGGACCAGCTTCTTGCGCTTGATCGATGGATCCGGCACCGGCACGGCCGACAGGAGCGCCTCGGTGTAGGGATGCCGCGGGGCGGTAAATATCGTCTTCTTGTCAGCGTACTCCACGATACGCCCAAGGTACATGACGGCGATGCGATGCGAGATATGCTCAACCACGGCGAGGTTGTGGCTGATGAAGAGATAAGACAGGCCGAGATCCTTCTGCAGGTCCATCAGGATGTTGATGACCTGAGCCTGAATCGACACGTCGAGCGCGGAGACGGGCTCATCTCCGATGATCAGCTTGGGGTTGAGTGCCAAAGCGCGGGCGATGCCAATGCGCTGCCGCTGACCGCCCGAGAATTGGTGGGGGAAATTGTCCATCTGCTGGGGACGCAGACCGACACGCCCGAACAACTCGGCGACGCGCTCGCGGCGAGACGCCCTGTCGCCTTCTCCGTGGACCTCGAGCGGCTCGGACACAATCTGACCAGCGGTCATGCGCGGGTCGAGCGAGGAGAATGGGTCCTGGAAGATGATCTGCATCTCACGTCGGTAGGGGCGGAACTCCTCCCTGGGTAGGCGCGTCACGTCCTTGCCGTCGATCAGGATCTGGCCGTCCGTTGGCTCGACGAGACGCAGCAGCGTGCGACCCACCGTGGACTTGCCGCAGCCCGACTCACCGACGAGACCGACCGTCTCGCCGCGCCCGATCGTAAAACTAACGCCGTCGACGGCGTAGACGTGGCCGACGGTCTTTCTCAGAAGCCCCTTCTTGACCGGAAAGTGCTTCTTGAGATCCCGGACTTCCAGAACCGGCTCTTCCTTGATGCCAGTGCCAGTGGAGGCTGGCATCCCGGACTTCTTATTCGCCGGAGCAATCGGCAGATCGTGCTCACGCGTATCAGCCATTGCTTCCTCCGGCGACTTGGTCGGACTTCCAGCAAGCGACCCAATGACCGGGTCTCTTCTCCTCGTAGTTCGGATAGTTCTGTCGGCAATGATCATCGGCCATCGCGCAACGCGGCGCGAATACGCAGCCTTTCGGCAAGGCGTAGAGCGGCGGCACGATGCCGGGGATCTCCTGGAGGCGCTCAGGGCTCGCGTCGTCTACGCCGCGCATCAGGTCGAGCCTTGGGATCGAGGCCATCAGCCCCCGCGTATAGGGATGCAGGGATCGGCCAAAGAGATCCTCGACGGAGGCTTCCTCGACTTTGCGACCCGCATACATGACAATCACCCGCTGCGCGGTCTCTGCTACTACGCCGAGGTCGTGAGTGATCAGGATGACGGCCGTCCCGAGCTTTTTCTGCAGCTCCACGATGAGATCGAGGATCTGCGCCTGGATCGTCACATCGAGCGCGGTCGTCGGCTCGTCGGCGATCAGCACCTTGGGATTGCAGGCGAGCGCAATGGCGATCATCACACGCTGGCGCATCCCACCGGAGAGCTGATGCGGATATTCCCTCACGCGCTGCTCGGGTGAGGGGATCTTGACCAGCCGTAGCATATCGACGGCCTTGGCCTCGGCCTCGGCCTTGTTCATGCCCTGGTGAAGGGTCAGCACCTCGCCGATTTGCTTACCGACGGTCATGACCGGGTTCAGCGAAGTCATCGGCTCTTGGAAAATCATAGAAATGTCATTGCCGCGGATCTTGCGCATCTCGGCTTCACGAAGCGACAACAAATCGACGCCATCGAGCACCACGCGACTGCCCGCGACGATGCGGCCCGGCGGGTCGGGTACAAGGCGCATCAGCGATAGCGCCGTGATACTCTTCCCGCAGCCCGACTCACCGACGATCGCCAGCGTCTCGCCCCGCTTCAAAGCGAACGAGACGCCATCGACGGCCTTGACCAGCCCCTGTCGCGTGAAGAAAAAGGTTCTCAGATCGGCGACACTCAGCAGGATCGAGCCGTCGACATCGGCTGTGGCATCCTGGACGGTGCTCATGGTTGGCGATGTTGCCGTATCAGCGGTGCTCACCGGAGAGATCTCCTATCGGGACGAGACGCAGAACAGACGAGTGCCATCAGCTGCGCTGTCTCGGATCAAGGATGTCGCGCACAGCGTCACCCAAAAGGTTGGTGCCAAATACCACGAGACTGATTGCGAGCCCCGGGAAGATGACCAGCCAGGGTGCCGTGCGCACGTACTCGGCAGCGGATTCGGACAGCATGCGGCCCCATGACGGATGGGGCTCGGGGACGCCGAGGCCGAGGAAGGACAGTGACGCCTCAGTGAGGATCGCAGAGCCGAGCTGAGCGGTGCCGAGCACGATGAGCGGTGCAATCGTGTTCGGGAGGACGTGGCGGAAGGCGATCTTGGTCTCGCTCATGCCGACCGCCTTCGCGGCCTCGACATATGGCATCTCGCGCAACGCCAGCACGTTCGAGCGGATCACGCGCGCTACGTGCGGCACGATCGGTATCGAGATCGCGATGATGGTGTTGGACAGAGACGGTCCGAGCGAAGCCGCCATCAGCAGGGCCATCACCAGGAGCGGCAGAGCCTGCATAATGTCGATGAAACGTTGCGTTATCAGATCGAGCCAGCCGCCATAGTAGCCGGAAAGCAGACCGATGATCACCCCGAAGAAACAACCGACCACCGTTGAGCCGATGCCCACGATCAACGAGATGCGCGCTCCGTAGACGATACGTGCCCACATATCCCGGCCCATGAAATCGGCGCCGAGAAGGTGCTCTCCGCCCGGCTTTGCAAGCGAGGTGCGAGGGTTTGTGGACGTCGGATCGAAACTCGTGAAGAGCGGAGCAAAAATCGCGATCACGACAAACGCGATCACGATCAAGAGGCCGGCCGCACCGAGCGGATAGCGGCGGGCATAGTACGTGAAGCGCGTCCAGGAGCTGTTAATGTTGGCTCCAGCGCGGTTCAGCTCGGCCTGATGGTCAACGGTTGCCATAACGGTTCTCCGACGCGAGCCTTAGTCTTCGTACTTGATGCGTGGATCGAGCACGACGTAGGCCATGTCGACCAGAAAGTTTACGACCACTGTGACGACCGCAATGAACATGACGAGGTTCTGGACGATCGGGTAATCGCGCCAGCGGATCGCTTCGACCAGAAAACGGGCCACTCCGGGGATATTGAATACGGTCTCCGTGACGATCAGGCCGCCAATCAGGAATGCCGCCTCAATGCCGATGATCGTGATGACCGGGAGCACGGCATTACGGAGCGCGTGATTGTAATTGACGGACGCATTCGAGGCGCCCTTGGCACGGGCCGTGCGGATATAGTCCTGTCGCAAGACTTCAAGCATGGACGAGCGGGTGAGGCGCATGATGAGCGCCGACGCTCGGAAGCCGACCGCCAGAGCCGGAATGCTCAGCAGGCCCACCTCATGCCAGAAGCTCGACGGCTTGTCGGTGTAGATCGGTATCCAACCGAAATAATGCACGAAACCCATCAGGATCAGCAGGCCGAGCCAGAACGACGGTAGCGACAATCCACTGAGACTGACGACGCGGAGCACATAGTCGAGCGCTGAGTCCTGCTTGACTGCCGAGATCACACCGAGCGGCACACCGATCACGACGGAGAAAAAGAGCGCGAGTCCGGCGAGCTTCGCAGTGACTGGAATGCGCGGCAGAATCTCGTCGATGGCAGGCTTTTCGGAGACGTAAGCATAGCCCAGGTCACCCGTGAGCAACCCCTTAATCCAAGACCAGTATTGCACGATGATCGGTTGATCTAGCCCGAGCTCGGCCTCGAGCCGCGCCTTGTCGGCCGGGTTGACCATGCCGGCGGCGTCGAAAAGGATATCGCTGATGTTGCCGGGAACGAGCCGGAGCATCACGAAGATCAGGATCGACATCCCGAACAAAGTCAGGATCATCAACAGGAAACGACGGATCAAGTAAGCGGCCACCGCCCGCACTCCCTTAGAGACAGCGTTTCCAGGAAGCCTCATTCGAGGCTGTTCTTATTGAAGGCCGCAGAGTTGCCCTCTACCCGAGCCCGGCCTCCTTCGACGAGGCCATCGGGTAACGCGAAGGTCACTTCGCGTCACCCTGCTTCAGTGTTGTCCGGTTGGCGTCATTTGTCGAGCCAAACGTCTTCAAAACGCCAGTTGCTGTAGATGCCATTCTGGTGATGGACGAAGTTCTTCACGTAGGGCTGCCGGCAGGTTGCCGAGCGGTCGTGATAGATGATCGGACGCGCTACATCCTCGTTGATCATGTGCTCGATCTTCCAGACCAGTTCCTTGCGCTTCTGCAGGTCCGCCTCGGAAGACTGCTGTTCAATGAGCTTGTCGACCTCGGGATTGCAGTACTGAGTGTAGTTGCGCTCGGACTTGCAGGAGTAATTCTCGACGAAATTCACGTCCGGGTCGTCAGCGCCGACGCCCGTCAGGTTCATGCCCACCGCGTAATCGCGCCGGGCCACCTTGGCATGCCATTGAGACGTATCCACCACCTCGAGCTCACCTTCGATGAAAATCTTCTTGAGCTGATCGATGAGAATGACAGCAGGATCACGATAGATGGCGATATCGCGAGTCGACACCTTCACCTTGAGAGTCTTGTCGGCAGAGTATCCGAGATCGCTCATGATCTTGCGGGCTTCTGCCTGGTTCTTGGCGACGTCAGGCCCATACCCTGTCATCTTTTCCATAAGCTCCGTCGGCATTCCCCATTGCCCCTCGGGGCCCGGCAGCATGGCACCGCCCTTCTGGCCCTGCCCCTCGGTCAGAATGGTGATAAATGCATCGCGATCAATCGCCAGCGCCATAGCGCGTCGCACCTGGGGGTTGTCGAATGGTGGCGCCTTCTCGTTCACGATCAGGTTGCGTGATACGTAGGCTGCATTCACATCGCAAAGCGCATCCGGAGCCTGAGACTTCACATCCTTCAGGAGGGGTATCGTGACGTCACCCGAGAACGTCATGTCAAATTCCTTGGCGACGAACGACAAGGTGCGCGTAGAGCGGCTGGAGATGATCTTGAACTCGATGCGGTCAACGTAGGGCTTGCCCTTTTTGAAGTAGTCGGGGTTTTTAACGATCGTGATCGACTCGTTGCCCTTGAATTCAACGAACTTGAACGGTCCCGTGCCGATCGGCTTCGTGCGCATGGTGGCGGCATTCACGTGGCACGGATATATCGGCGAATAGCCGGATGCGAGCATCGAGAGCAGCGCCGGTTGCGATCTCTTGAGAACAAAGCTCGCCTCGAAGTCCCCGTTGACGGTCACGTCCTCGACGTTGTGATACCAGATTGCTCGGGGGTTCTTGCGCAGGCGATCCTTGGACTTGCCCAACAGCAGGTCGAACGTGCACTTCACATCGGCAGCCGTGAATGGCTTGCCGTCGTGCCACTTGACGCCTTGCCTCAGCTTGAACGTGAGCTTGGTTTTCTTGTCATCCCAGGACCAGCTCTCCGCGAGGTCCGGCACGATGCTTTCCGGCGCCATCAACGGCTTCTGCTGGTCGAATATGACCAGGTTATTGAACACACCCATCATCGGCATGTTGACCGAGACCGTCGCTTCCTCGTGGATCGACAACGAGGATGGATTGTCCCGATGCTGAACTTTGAACGTACCACCGCTCTTCTGTGCAAAGGCGGGGCCGACGGCCCCAGCGGCGAGCAAACCGGCGACGGCCACGGCGAGCGTGGATCTTCTTGTCATGAAACCTCCCAAGACAACACGATCCGCCCCGTGCTCGCTCCCCGCGAGCAGCGGGACGGATCGATGATCGTGTACCGGATCAACGCTAGCGTCTTGGCACGTGATGATCAACCGCCACGAGCCTCGTAAACTTACCGATCCGGGTTACTTGTCCAACCATACCTGCTCATACCGCGATCCGTTGTAGATCGAGTTGTGGTGGGGCACGAGCCCCTTGACGTGCGGATGCCAGCAGGTTGCGACGCGACCGTAGAAAATGATCGGGCGCGCGACGTCCTCGATCAGCTTCTTCTGGATATCGATGACCATGGCCTTGCGCTTCGCGGGGTCCGTCTCGCGTGATTGCGCGAAGATGGCCTTGTCGACCTCCTCGTTGCAATACTGGGTGTAGTTGCGCTCCGATTTGCAGGTGTAATTTTCGACGAGGTTCGAATCCGGATCATCCACGCCGACGCCCGTCAGGTTGAGACCAACGATATAATCCTTCCGCGCCACCTTCGCGTGCCAGATCGACGTATCGACCACTTCCAATTCGCCAGCAATATGGATGCCCTTCAATTGGTCGATCAGGATGACCGCCGGATCGCGGTAGACGGCGATATCACGCGTGGAGACCTTGATTTGAAGAGGCTTCTCGGCCGTGTAACCTAGCCCTTCCATGATTTTGCGGGCTTCGTTGCGCGCCTTCTCGATGTCGGCGCCGCTGCCATAACCCGGGATTTTCGCGAGATCCTCCTTCGAAATACCCCACTGGCCCTCGGGCGGAGGCAACATGGCTCCAGCCTTATCGTTTTTGCCCTCGCTCAGGATTGTGATGAAGGCGTCCCGATCGATTGCCATGTCCATCGCCTGCCGGACCTTTGGATTGTCGAACGGTGCCTTCTCCCGATTGACGATCAGGTTGGTCGACACATTCGAAGGATGCAGATCGCAGATGGCGTTCGGTGCCGTCGCCTTGATGTCCTTCAGCAAAGGCACCACGACGTCGTTTGGAAACGTGACATCGTGCTCGCCCGCCGAGAACGCAAGCATTCGTGTCGAGCGACTTGGAATGATGGTCCACTCGATCGCATCGAGGTAGGGCAAACCCTTCTTGAAATAGTCCGGGTTCTTGACGAACCTCATTTTCTCGTTGCGCTTCCATTCGGCGAACTTGAACGGACCGGTACCGATAGGGTCCGTCCGCATCGTTTGCGAGTTGACGTGACACGGATAGATCGGCGTGTAACCGGACGCCAGGAGGTTGATGAAGCCGGGTTGCGGATTGGCGAGTACCAAAGTCGCCTCGTTCGGCCCGTTTACGGTTACGTCCTGCAGATTGTGATACCAGACAGCCCTGGGATTCTTGCGCCAGCGATCCTTTGCCTTGCCCAGAACGAGATCAAACGTGCACTTGACGTCAGCCGAGGTGAAGGGCTTGCCGTCGTGCCACTTGACGCCCTCGTGCAGTTTGAACGTGAGCTTCGTCTTGGTGGCATCCCATTCCCAGCTCTTGGCGAGATCCGGAACGATCGTCTCCGCGCTGTTGATGTGCTTAGTCTGATCGAACATCACAAGGTTGTTGAAGACGCCCATGAATGGCTCGGTGACCGAGTTCGTGGCCTCCTCGTGGATGGAGCCGGACGGCGCATTGTCTCGATGGATCATTTTCAGAGTTCCGCCGGATTTCTGCGCCATTGCAGGTACGCCAGCGGTCGTCGCGGCGAGAACAGCCACGACGGTCGATACGACGAGCGATTTCACGATCGTCCTCCTCCCATTTTTGACCAAGCCGATCCTGCTGGAGCACCGGCGACGGAAACGTGGTGGTTTTTCCCACCATCCTTTTCATGGGAGAGGTTATTCACACATGCGGGGCAAATCAACCCTGATTTGCCCCACTTAAAATGCTGCATTTGCGAGATGGGCCCCGGCGTCTTGCCGGTGCTCTCTAATACATCGGCTTTTTCAACGGGAACTTGTCGAGATAGGGCTGGTATTCTGGCTCGACGTCGATCCGCATCGTGCCGAGATAACGCACGACGGCATTGTAGAATGCCATCGTGATGACGAGGTCGGTCAGACACTCGTTATCGAAGCTCTCCTTGAGACGTCCAAAGGTGGTGTCAGAAACGGCGAGATCAAACGTCATTTCGCGCGCCGCTTCGACGATCAAGCGAGCAACCGGCTCGAGCGAGCCCACATTGCCGTCGCAGGCCGCGATAACGCCACGGATATCGTCCTCGCTCACTCCAAACTCCTGGCCGATCTTGACGTGGTGCGACCACTCGTATGGCGCCTGCGTCAGCCAGCCCACGGCGAGGATCGCGATTTCGCGCAATCGCGGGTCCAGGCGGCTCTTATGACGAATGAAGCCGCCGAGGCCCTGAAAGGCTCGCGCCGCATTCGGGCTGTGGACCATGCACTTGAAGAGGGTGATCTCTCGCTTGAGGAGATCCTGGTTCTCGGGTGCGAGCGCGGACTTATCCAGATAGGGGAGGCGGGCCATCGGTCGTCCTGTACTCTTATGCGATCCGGATTGGTGACTTGGCGATCGACGTCCCGATCATGGAGTCGCGGGTCACGAGTGTCGCGAGCTGCTCTTCGCTCCAGGTGCTGGTGCCTTCCGGGCGAACCGGTAGCACCAAGAACCGGCAATCAGCCGTCGAGTCGACGACACGGACCTCGACTGTGTCGGGCAGATCGGTGCCAAACTCAGCGAGCACCGCGCGTGGTTCGCGTACGGCACGGGAGCGGTACTCGCGCGACTTGTACCAGAGCGGCGGCAGGCCCAGGATCGGACGCGGATAGCATGAGCAAAGCGTGCACACGATCATGTGATGCAGCTTCGGTGTGTTCTCGAGCACCACTAACTTGAGGCCGGGCACCTCGAGGCCGAGTTCACCAACTCCTGCGTTGCCATCGGCCAGCAATCGGGCCTTGAAGTCGGGATCGAACCAAGCCTTGGCAACCACGCGCGCGCCCATTTCCGGACACTTTCCGTCCCATTCCTCGATTTTGTCCTGAATTTCTCGCGCCGTGATGATCTCTTTCTCGATCATCAGTTCACGCAGCGCGATCTCGAGGAATTCCCAATCCTCCGAAGGTTCCTTGATGTCTGGCTGGAACGGACCGTGATCGTGGGGATGGTCGTGGCCATGCTCGTGAGCGTGGTCGTGACCGTGGCCATCGTGACTATGGTCGTCGTGGGTCATGACTCGCTCCTCCGGGCCGTATCCGGCTCCAACCAATGCTCGTAAATCTCGGCGACGACCGTGTCGCCCTTGGCATAGGCGCCACTGCCGCCCCAAACCTCATCCATGGCGAACTGCACCCAATAGTTCGTCTTGCGCGGCCATCCGGGCTTGCCATAGGCCAGCTGCTCGGGGTTCGGCCACGGACCGAATTCACGAAGGATGACGCCGCGCTTGCCTCGCAGATAAGTGGGCGTCCGGACATGGCCCGCAGGGTTGTCCGTCCTGACGATCACGCAGTCGCCCGTCTTGAAACGCGCGCTCATGGCGACGTCCCCTTCTTCTTTCTGGGCGCGGATTTCGACTTCATGCTGGATTTCGCTTTCGGCTTGGACTGCCGCTTGCTCGGACCCTCGACCTGCACACTGTGACGTGCTTTGACTTCTTCGAACTTGGTCTGGATCTCGGCATCCGTGAGGACGCCCTTTTCCACGAGCAAGCTGCGCATCGCGAGGCACCACTTCTGGTAGTAGCTGCTGTCCCGGTACGTCTCGGGCGTCAAACTCTCGATCGTGCGGCGATTCTCATCGGTGACCCAGAACGCCCGCGGCTTCTGGCGGAGCAGCTGCATCATGGCATCGATACGGCGTTCGACCAGCGTCGGGGTGTGCTCGTGGGTGTCGACTGGGCCAGCCGGATCGCCGCCCATATCGTGTGGTTTGCGGGTTGGTTCGGTCGTTGCCATCCAGGGCTCCCTTGGTTTGGGACATTCTGCGCCCCATAGAGGTTGTTTCGCAACCGGCAAGGCGGCATAGGCCGGCACTTGGCGTTCGGCGTGGCCGCCACTAGAACTCGTATTCAGACCCACTTGCCGGATGGACCAAGCTGATGACCGACCTTGCACTCGCCGCCGATTTCCCCCGTCCGACCGAGGAGGAGTGGCGCCGGCTCGTCGACAAGGCGATCAAGGGCGGCGATTTCGAGCGCCGACTTGTTTCGAAGACAGCGGATGGGCTTCGGATCGAGCCGCTCTATACGCGACGCCACGCTGCTCAGGGACGCGACGATCTCGCACCCGCGTCAGCACCTCTCGTTCGCGGCTCCAGGGTACCGGAGACTGGCGGGTGGGATCTCCGCCAGATCTGCGCGGAATCCGACCCGGTCGCGGCCAACGCCGCCATACTCGAGGATCTAGCCGGCGGCACAACCTCGGTTCTTTTGCAGATTGCCGCCCCCGGCTGGACGGGCGTTGGCTATGAGCAGGCCGCCATCGGTCGCGCGCTCGAGGGTGTCATGCTCGACGTGGCGCCGATTTCTCTGATTGCGGGCGAATACACTGCGGATGCAGCCGGCAGCCTGATGGCTTTGTGGAGGGCGGCAGGCGTCACAGACAATCAGCGACACGGGGCTTTTAATTACGACCCCCTCGGCGTACTGGCGACCACGGGAGCGCTCTATCACTCGATACCACGCGCGCTTGAGATTGCGGCCGACCTGGTTCGCATTGCGCAGTCCATGCCTCATGTGACTGCACTTCGTGCCAACGGCCACGCCTGGCATCAGGGCGGTGCGACCGAGGCGCAGGAGATCGCGCTCGTGCTGAGTTCGACGGTCGCCTACTTGCGCGCCTGCGAGGCGCAAGGCATCGCACCGGCCGCCGCATTGCCGAGCATCGCCATCACGCTTGCGGCGGACGCGGACCAATTTCTCACAATTGCCAAGTATCGTGCGGCCCGCCGTGTGATCTGGCGGCTCGCGGACGCCTGTGGCGCCGCGTCCGCCACGTCGCTGATGAGCTTCACGGCCGAGACGTCGGTCCGGATGCTCGCAAAACGAGATCCTTGGGTGAACATGCTGCGCACGACGATCGCCGCTGCTGGTGCGGCGATGGGCGGCGCCGATGCCATCACCGTGCTGCCATTTACCTGGCCGATTGGAAAGCCGGACTCCTTCGCGCGGCGAATAGCACGCAACACGCATCACGTGCTTCTCGAAGAGGCCGGACTCGGACGTGTTGCAGATCCTGCCGGCGGCAGCTGGTACGTGGAGCGCTTGACGGACGAACTCGCCGCCAAATCCTGGAACATCTTTCAAGCCATCGAGGCAAAGGGTGGACTTGCTGCGGCGCTGCAGAGCGGCAGCGTGCAAGCCGATCTAGCCGAAGCGCAAGCCGCGCGACGACAGCAGATCACGACGGGACGGAGAGAGTTGACCGGAACCTCGGCGTTCCCTCGCCTCGGTGACGATGGCGTAACCGTGGAGGCTTGGCCGACCCAGCTTCCTTCAGTCGGATTGAATGGCGCCAGAGTTCAGCCGTTGCGGCTCGAGCGAGCGAGTGAGCCGTTCGAGCGTCTGCGCGACAATGCGGACGCCTACGAGAAGCTGACAGGACACCGGCCGCGTGTCTTTCTGGCCGCCCTCGGGCCGCTTGCCGCGAATGCGACGCGCACCACGTGGATCCGCAACTTTCTTGCGGCTGGTGGGATCGAGGGCATTGGCGGCGGAAGCTACCTGACATCGACCGAGGCCGGTCAGGCCTTCGCAGCGTCGGGCGCCGGGATTGCTTGCATGTGCTCGTCCGACGACATCTACGGCGAAATCGGCGAGGCCACGGCGTCGTTGCTGAAGACAGCCGGTGCGAAGCGCGTCTACCTTGCCGGACGCCCCAAAGATCAAGAGAGCGCGCTCAAGGCCGCAGGCGTCGACGAATTGATCTACGCCAGCATGGATGCGGTGGCGGCCCTCACATCGATCCAGGCTGTACTCGGCGTGCAGGTCCACTGAGTAACACGCTCTAGAGGTAGGTCGCCGCGATGTCGACACTGGAGGACGTGCCGACATCGTCGAAATGGGCGTCGAGAAAACGACCCGCTGCTCCTCGACCCGCCATGAACAGCCTCTGAATGAAGGCCCAGTCCGGATTGAGTTTGCTCCAGGCACCATGCTTTCGCATCTCGTCGTCATCGCTGATGGCATGCACCAGCATGCGCTGATAGCGGTTGGTATCGAGCTTCTCGTCCTCGACAAGTCGCGAGACGAAGGCAATGGCGCGCATCTCACGCATCAGAGAAGAGTTGAACGAGATCTCATTCATCCGGTCGAAGATCTCGGGCGCCGAAGTTGGAAGGCGGTCCTGCACGAGCGGGTTGATGTGGACGATTATGACATCACGTGATGCGCCCTCGTAGATGAGAGGGAAAATGGCGGGATTGCCCATGAACCCACCGTCCCAATAGTACTCACCCTCGATCTCGACGGCCTTGAAGATGTACGGAAGACAAGCCGACGCGAGCACTGTGTCTGCCGACACCTCGGCATTCTGAAACACACGGATCTTGCCTGAGCGCACGTTCGTCGCACACAGGAAGATGCGGGTCGCGAACGGGCATTGCCTCAGTCGCGTAAAGTCGACGACATCGAGCAGCACGTCGCGCAGCGGGTTCAGATCGAGGGGGTTCAACTGATAGGGCGAGAACGTGTGTGTCACCGCCTGGAACATCAAATAGGCCGGCGTCAAGTCGAGCGGCCAACTCGCCGCTTGGGTGAACGGCGCCAACAGATCGGGGCGTACTGGATTCCACATCTCGCCGACCTGGCTGATTTTTCGCCAGAATTCCGCGAGCTTTGCGCGGCCACCATCGCGACCACCTTGCGAGACGCCCCACGCCATGACTACGGCGTTCATGGCGCCCGCACTTGTGGCGCTTATGGCATCGGGGGCGAGACGATCGTCTTCCAGGAGGCGATCGAGCACGCCCCAAGCAAATGCACCGTGCACACCCCCGCCCTGCAATGCGAGATTGACCGGCTTGCGCGAGCCGCGCGCAGCGATCTGCTCTGGCGTGCAGGCCGAGTGGAAAGTGGTCGCCGAGGAAGAACTGCGTTGCATGGCGGCTCCGACATTCTCGCAAGCGTCGCGCATCGTCGCGATACTGTCGACCGGAGCGTAAGGAAACCGGCGCCTAGTGCCAACGCACGGCTTGTTGATACGTGAGTCCTACCAACGCGAGCCACCGAGCACGGCATACATCGTGTTGGCCAAAGTCAGCGCCTGCGCGGAGGCGGTCGGCGGCCTCCGCCACCCTGACCACCGGCTCCCGGCGGCGGCGGCGAGCGCGTATCCTTATGACGAAAGTTGATACGGCCCTTGGTCAAGTCGTAGGGCGTCATCTCGACGGTCACGCGGTCGCCAGCCAGGATGCGGATGCGGTTCTTTTTCATGCGACCCGATGTATAGGCGATCACCTCGTGCCCATTCTCGAGCGTCACACGGCAGCGGGCATCCGGCAGGACCTCTGCCACGACTCCCTCGAACTCGAGCATCTCTTCCTTGGCCATGCAGTCTCCGCCTTTGCCGCGCCGACTTGGGCCATCGATAGATGGCCGGAGGCGCCGCAATAAAATGTCAAGCAGTGTTGAGAAGCGAAATCCCGCCACTCGTCCGGCACCCGGCAGCCGACGTTCAAGCCGCGCCGACCGGGGCCGCGTATACTCGTCAGCTGGCCGGGGTTGCGGTTCGCCTATGAGCGTCTGTGGGGAGTTCGAATTGTTGCTCGGTGCGCGGGACGCGCACCGAATTTTCCGTCCGGCACAGCTTCCGTCGTCTCAGGGCGCATCGTGTCCCTGGTCGGCCGGCATTAGGTCTTGAGATTGACCGCGGCGCTCTTGCCGTTGCGGCCCTTCTCGATCTCGTACGTGATGCGCTGGCCCTCACGCAAGCCAGTCAGGCCAGCGCGCTCCACGGCCGAGATGTGGACGAAAACGTCGTTTCCACCCTCGTCCGGCTGGATGAAGCCGTAACCCTTCTGCGCGTTGAACCATTTCACGATGCCAGTGGCCATTCTAGTGCTCCAAAGATGTAACAGGCCCCCGACACTAGCGCCGGAAACCATCAAATCACGCATTGGAGTGGTAACAACATGGTCAGCCACGGGTAGCTGTCGTGTAGTGCGCACCAAAGCGAGTTCGACGACGCGAATATGATGCGCTTTGCGTGTCAGCGCAAGACTGTTCCACAGGCCAGTTGTCAATGCATAATACCCGGCGCTCGGCCAGGGGAGACAACGACCGGAACGATTTGTGACACTCCGACGTCCGGCATGCTACGTAACTCATGGTCGCAGGTCTGCCACGCGGTGACGGAAGTTGCTGGTGCGCCTCGATTTCCTCCGACTGATCGCGATCAGCTCCCTTAACCATCCGAGTGCTCCAACGCTCATGCCGCCCGTCGTCAACCAGATACCGTCCGTAGGCGAGATCTTGCAGGGTGAGATCGCTAATGCCGCAGTCGCGAGTCATGGCCGAAAGGCCGTCGTGGGGGCCATTCGAACTGCGCTCGATATCTACCGGCGCCAGGTTCGGGGAGAGGATTGCTTGTCGTTGCCACGAGCCGAGGCTGCCGCTCGTATCTCTGCGGCGGCAGTAGAGGCATTGACGCGCGCGGACGCTCCCTATCTCAAGCGCGTCTTCAATCTGACGGGAACGGTGCTGCACACGAACCTCGGGCGAGCCGTGCTGCCCCAGGTGGCCATCGAGGCCGCCGTCCGTGCGATGCGCCATCCGGCCGCCCTGGAGTTTGACATCGACAGTGGCGGGCGCGGTGAGCGGGACGACGCCATTCGCCACATCCTTTGCGAATTGACCGGGGCAGAGGACGCCATCGCCGTCAATAACAATGCGGCCGCCGTACTTCTCGTGCTCAACACACTGGGCCTCGCGAAGGAGACGATCGTTTCGCGCGGCGAACTAATCGAGATCGGCGGTGCCTTCCGATTGCCCGATATCATGGCCCGCGCCGGTACACGCCTCGTCGAGGTCGGCACCACCAATCGCACGCACCTTCGTGACTACAAGGCCGCTATCACCCCAGCGACCGGGCTATTGATGAAGGTGCATACGTCGAATTACCTGATCCAAGGCTTTACCAAGGAGGTGACGGCGCGTGAGCTTGCCCCGCTCTCCCGCGAGGCCGGCCTGCCGATCGTCGACGATCTCGGATCTGGCACTCTCGTGGACCTCTCACGCTGGGGGCTAAAGCGCGAACGAACGGTGATGGATGCGCTCAGCGACGGTGCGGATCTCGTCACGTTCTCGGGCGACAAGCTGTTGGGGGGCGCACAGGCGGGCTTCATCGTTGGCCGACGCCATCTCGTGCAGGCCTGCCAGAGCAACCCGATGAAGCGCGCCATGCGCCTCGACAAGGTGAGGCTCGCAGCCCTCGAAGCGACGCTCAAGCTTTATCGAAATCCCGATCGCCTGGCAGAAAGCCTGCCGACGCTCAGGCTCCTGACGCGAAGTGTTGCCGAGCTTCAGGCGTTGGCCCCGGCCGTCGCCCTCGCCATTCAGAATGCGATCGGAGCGGAGCGAGTGATCGTCAATACCGTTGCGTGCGCGAGCCAGATCGGCTCGGGGGCATTGCCCCTCGAAACCATTCCGAGCATTGCTGTCGCCGTCGAGCCGAAGGGCGGCCGCACCCGCAAGGGTCAGGCGCTTCGCGTCGAGACCATTGCGGCCGCATTTCGCCGCCTCCCCATTCCCGTCATCGGCCGGATCGAGAAAGGGGCGCTGATATTCGACCTCAGATGTCTCGACGATGAGCCAGCCTTCATTGCCGGTCTCTCAGGCCTTGACCAAGATCTAGGAGGCGGCAATGCCTCCGACGCCGCATCGAACGAGAATGCGCGCTGACGTGGCGTCGGTCATCATCGCGCTCTTGGGCGGCGCAGCATGGGCGTGATCACTGGACAGTCGTGGATGCGGATCTCGCCGATGGGTTCGAAGCCGTGTCTCAGGTACAGGCTGACATTGCGGGGGCACGTCGCCTCCAGATAGACCGGCAGCTGCATGGCATCGGCGGCTCGCAGCGCGGGCCGAAGTAGCGCAGATCCAAGTCCTGCACCCTGACGCCGAGGATCGACCCCGATCAAGGGAAGATACCAGTGATCACCGCTCGGATGCAGGCGACCCATCTCGGCGAGGAGGTCATGAACACGAGCGCGGCACGGCGCCGGGACGCTGCGCTCGATCACATCCAGCAACGCGTCTTCGTCTGGTCCGATTCCTGGCGACATCCAGAGTGCCACTCCGGCGTGCCCTTCGATCTCAAGCGCTGTTCCATCAGCGATGGCATCTCCGCCGAATGCGAGGGCGAACTTGGCGAAGTGGCGGGAATAGGTTTCCGGCTCAGGGAAAAGCCAGCGGGTGGGTGGATCCTCTGCAAAGGCAAGAGTGAGCGTCTTCAGCGCACGGGAAGTGTGCTCGGGCTCGATAACATCCACCTGATTATCGATTGTGTGGTCGCTCATTGTCGCCTCCCTCGGCCACGCGCCGTACATGCGCTGCCGATCTCTTCGATGTGACGATGATCCGTTCCGCAGCAGCCGCCGAGGACGGCGATCTGGGGAAAGCGGAGGCGAATGTCGCGATACTGGCGCCCGAGCTCGGCTGGATCTCCGGCATCCAGCTCTGGCGATTCGTTGAGCTCTTGGTGGCTCATGCGGGACGCATTGGCTCTTAAGCCGCGGATGCGCTGCGTCCAGTCGGCGCTGGACTCGAGCGTGGCATCGAAATGCGTCGGGTGGGCGCAATTCAACATGTAATAGGCGGGCGCGCCGTCGGTCGCGGCATCGACCTCCTCAATTGCCTCGCCGAGAGGCTGCCCGGTCGGCAGCCTGCCGTCCGTCTCGACCGTGAACGAGATCGCGACAGGGAGATGGGCGCGACGGGCTGCTCGGGCAACGCCGATGGCCTCTGCGGCGTTGGTCATCGTGATCGCTGTGGTCATGTCTGCGCCTGCTGCCGCAAACGCGGAGATCTGGTGGCCGTGGTAGGCCTGTGCCTCGTCGGCCGACATCGCGACACCAGGGTCGTAGCCGTCACCGCGCGGACCAACGCAACCGCTGATCACCATCGGCGTCGCAGCGCTTTCGTGCACGATGCGCAGGTCTCGCATCAGAGCGATGGACTGGCGGTTGATGGCGGCGATCTCGTCCGGGCTATAGCCGAGCTTGGCGCCCCAATCCGTACTCGCGCGCCAAGTCGGGCTCTCGAGAATGAATCCGAGCTCGTGTTTTTTGGCGATCGCGATGTAGCGCTCGTAATACGCGACCAGGGCGGCACGCCCCTCCTCACTCCGCATCAAATGGAATGCGGCGAAATGTGGAAGTTCTAATCCATCGTTGAAAATGAGGCTGGTCTCTATACCGCCATCAGTCAGGAATATCCGATTGGCGAGTTGGGGCAAACTGGCTGGGGTGGCCGGCATGGCATTTCTCGTTTCATGTATCGATTTCGGTGGTCCTGGCCTTGAGTGTCGGAAGGCTCGCGATGCCACTACGAGCCTTCCGATGCGGCTGGCCTTCGCTCAGGGCGCGCTGCTCCCAAGGGTACCGAAGACCCCGGTGGAGCGCGGCGCGCTCTCCTTCAACTCATCGAAAACCGTCCGAGGGGCGCTATCTGCGAGCTGATCGAATGGGGAGCGCGGTGCGCTGTCGCCGATCTGGTCGAACACCGAGCGTGGCGCCGTGTCGGAAAGGCCGCCGAATACGCCGGCATTGACGTCCGCGGCGGAGGCGTTGCTGGCCAGTAGGAGGACGGCGAGGCCCGAGGTGGCAAAAACGACTTTCATCTTCTGGAACATGTCACGATCTCCTCATAGGTTTCGTTGTTTAAGTTTCCGGTCGGCGGACGATTCCCCGACCGCGTCCTGCAATCGCCGATGATCGACGATTGTCACGGATCTCGAGTTGCGCTTCGATCAGAAGATCGCGCGCACTATCGTGTGGTGTGCGGCGCCGTTCACGCGTTCGCCGCGCTCGTTCAATAGCGCTGAGGTGATCTCGCTGCGGTCGAGGCCGATGTCTTTCAGCATGCGATCGTCGAGTGCCAAGAGCTGAGACCGCGCTCTGTGGAACTCGCAGTGCGCCACATAGGTAGACGTGAGCCTGTCGATGAGAGCGGCGATCCGGTTGACAAACCTGGGAGCCGGGCCGGGCCGTAGCGTCGTTGTCGTGCTCATGATCATCTCCTCGAATATCGATCTGGTTTATGAGAGGGTCTTTTTGTTTTTTCGGCCGGTCCGTTTATTCTGGCGGCCCGACCCTTTCGACGATTTGAATATGCGCGAGCGTGATAAGTCTTGCTTGACGCGGGTGCGGAGACTTTCTGGAGAAGATGTGGAGATCGTCGTCCGAACAAAGCACCGTCGATCACGATCGCTTTATCTCAGCACAAGTTTGAACCCGTGCAAGAACAAGAAGGGACGCGAAGAGTGCTCTCCGCGCCCCTGGAAAATGACAGCCAGACCAGATCTCAGGATCTTGCCTCGATGATCATGTTAAAAGGTGTTTCGGCCGCGCGACGGATGCGACTGAAGCCGGCTTCCTGCAGCACGTTTCGCAGGCGCGCCTCGCCTGCCTGCGCGCCAAGCGCCATTCCGACCTCCTGATTGAGCGATGCCGGCACGCAAATGCTTGTCGAGAATGCGTAATAGATTCGCCCGACAGGATTGAGGTTCTCGGCGAGCGAGTTTCCCGCCATCGGTTCGATCAGCATGAGGGTCCCATCAGGCTTCAGTCGCCTACGGATGTTGGCCGCGGCACCGACGGGGTCGCCCATGTCGTGGAGTGCATCGAAGACGGTGACGAGGTCGAAGCCGTCGTCGGAAAAGTCCTGCGCCTTTGCGACCATGAACGCGATGTTACCGAGGCTGCGAGACTTCGTCCTCGCCTGATCGATAGAGGGACCATGGAAATCGACGCCGATGAAGCTCGACCGTGGGAAGGCTTCGGCCATGATCACGGTCGATGCGCCATGCCCGCAACCGACATCGGCAACGACGGCGCCCCTGTCGAGCTTATCCACGACGCCATCCAGAGCGGGTAGCCATTCACCGATGAGATGAGCCTTGTAGCCCGGCCTGAAGAATCGCTCGGTGCCGCAGAACAGACAATTGCAGTGATCGCCCCAACCAACGCCGGTGCCGCTCTTGAACGCCTCGGAAAGGCGCGGCTCCCCGGCGAAGATAGCCGCCAGTGAATGAAACCCTCCAGCCATGTTGACCGAGCTATCTTCATCGGCGAGGACGGCCGCCTGCTCCGGCGACATGGAATAGCGATCGGTCGCGGCATCGTAGTGGACGAAGCCGGACGCAGCCTGGGCCGCCAGCCATTCCTGAACATAGCGCTGTTGGGTACCGGTCACCTCCGCGAGACCCCCGACGGAAATCGGACCAAACTCGGCGAGCCGCTTATAGAGGCCGAGCTTGTCACCAATCAGAACGAGCGCGGCGTTCGCCGCTGCGCCAAGTTCGTTGACCATGGTCCCGAGCAAAGGTTCCAGCTTTTTCATGTCGAGTTGCATTTTTCTCTCCAGATCTAAATTCGACCTTCAAATTCCGAATGGTGGCCGCGCAAACCCACCCGCCCTCGGCGGATTATTCGATACCGGATCAACGTCTTGACCAGAGCAGGACTTGCCTAGGAGTTTAGAGGCCGTTATCTGTGACCCAGGTTTCGACCTCTTTCGCGCATGTCAGCAGTGACTGTGCCGGCGTTTTGCCGGGCTGTTTGCCGTGCAGCGCGGATCTCGACATTAGGCTTCTGCGATCGCAGAGCTTGAGGGCCGCCTGGAGAAGACTTGGAGAGTTCCTGGAGAACTCGCGCCGGCCGGCGCGCCAAGCCAAGGGTGAAGGCGGCTCCGAAGTATACTGGAGAAGCGCCCATGATTTATTTTGTCGCTTCAAGCGCCATCGACACGGAGACGTTCGAGGTTCGGCGCGACGGAGTACGAATTCCAGTCGAGCCGCAGGTCTTCGACCTTCTTCTGCTGCTCATCGAGAATCGCGACCGCATGATCACGCGCGACGAGATCGTCGAGCGTGTCTGGAAGGGACGGATCGTCTCCGAAGCCGCCATCTCGAGCCGCATCAAAGCCGCGCGGCGCGCCATCGGCGACGATGGGAAAGCTCAGGCGATGATCCGCACCATCCATCGGCGTGGACTTCGTTTCGTCGGCGATGTGACAACCGCCAACGGCACGATCGAGGCGGAGTCGACGACCGAGCGGCAAGCGCTCGAGCGGCCCCCGACAGTCGTGCCGCACGTGCCGCAAGCGCTCATTGCAAGTCCAACCGAAGCCACCGAACCAGGTGAGGTCGGCGACATTACGGGGATCGATCTCAGCCTTCCCAAGCGGCCGTCGCTCGTGGTGCTGCCCTTCCACATGCTCGTCGGGAGCGAGGACCAGCGACTGACGGCCGACGGGCTCGCGCTTGATATCATGACGGGATTGGCGCGTACGCGGTGGCTGTTCGTGATCTCGCGAGGAACGGCTTTCAAGTTTCGCGGCCCGTCGCAAGATCCGAAGGTGATCGCCACCCAACTCGGTGTGCGCTACGTGCTTCAAGGCAATATACAGTTTCACGGCAACCGGTTGCGCATTCACGCTGCTTTAACGGACGCGGTGGTCGGACGCGAGGTGTGGGCCGATCACTTCGACCGGGCGGTTGACGACATCTTCCTCGTGCAGGACGAGATTGCGAGCATCATCGTTGGTACTGTCGAGTCGGAGATCGAGCAATCGGAGCGACAGCGGGCGTTGCTGACCCCGCCGGCCAGCCTCGACGCCTGGAGCGCCTATCATCGCGGCGCGTGGCACATGTTTCAGTTCACTCGTGAGGGCTACGAGGAAGCCGAGACGCTGTTCAAGCGGGCGGCGCAGCTTGATCCGGGCGCCTCGCGGGTTTTTGCGGGTCTTTCGTTCGTGCACTGGCAAAGAGCATTTCTCGAGATCGGCAAGGATCGACAAGCCGAGATCGACCAAGCGACCGAGTTCGCCCGGCACGCGCTCCTTCTCGATCCGCGCGATCCTCAGGGGCACTGGGCACTCGGCCGGGCATTTCTGCTGCGTCAGGAGTTCGATCTCGCAATCGAAGAGATCGAACAATCGGTGTCACTCAATCCGAACTTCGCCATAGGCCACTACTCGGTGGCATTCGCGCGGGCGCTCGCCACCCAGAACGGCCGCAGCGAAGAGTCAGTCAAGATCGCGCGGCGCCTCAGCCCTTATGATCTGATGAGCTTCGCTATGCTGGCAACGCAAGCCATGAATGCTTCGCTGCTCGGACGGTTCGAGGACGGTGCCGAACTGGCGGATCGCGCGGCGCGACAAGGCAACGCTCACTATCACATCCTCGCGATCGCGGCCTTTTGCAATGCACTGGCAGGGCGGACCGAGATCGCGAAGCGTTATCTCACGCGGCTTGCAGCGGTGCACCCGGGCTATCGGCTAGCGGACTATCTCAAAGCCTTTCCCTATCGGGACACGTTCGTGCGGGAACTCGTCCGCGGCACCTTCCTGCGCCTAGGCCTCGCCGAGTAAATGCTAGACCAGCCGCTCGGCAGCTGCCGTCAGGTCGCGACGGAAATCGGGGTGCGCTATAGCAATCAATGCGCGGGCGCGCTCAGCGACGGAGCGTCCCTTCAACTCGGCGATGCCATGCTCCGTGACCACGATGTCGGCGTCCCCACGCGCAGTCGTGACAACGCCGTCACCCAGCCGCGGTACGATGCGGGACACCTGTCCGCCCTTGGCCGTGGACGGAAGCGCGACCATGCCGATGCCGCCCACTGAAAGCTGACAGCCGCGCATGAAATCGGCATGTCCGCCAATCATGCCGATCGATCGCCCCCCCGCGGTCTCGGCATTCATCTGCCCTGTCAGATCAACCTCCAGCGCCGTGTTGATACCGATGAAGCTCGGGATGGCGGCCATCACGGCGACGTTATGGGTATAGACGGGAGAACGTACACGCAGACGCTCGTTGCGATGCGCCCAGCGGTAGGCGCGCATCGTGCCGAGGATGCCGGCGGACACCGTCAACCCGGTATCAACGGGCTTCCTGGCGTTGGTGACCGCGCCCGCCTCGATCAGCGCAACGACCCCATCACCGATGGTGCCGGAGTGGATGCCAAGATCGCGCTTTCCCGAGAGCGCGGCGAGTGCGGCGTCCGGAATGACCCCCAGTCCGACCTCCAGCGTGGCGCCATCTGGAACGAGCCGCGCAATGAGGCGCCCGATCTCACGCTCAATGTCGCCGGGCGGAGGCACGCGCATCTCGACAGGGGGATGCGAGACAGGGATCGATCGGGTAATGCGTGCCGGCTCGACGTGGGTGTCGCCGAAGGTGACCGGTAGCTGATCGTTGATTTCGGCGACGACGACCCGGGCACAGGCCACGGCGTCGGCGATGTAGTCGGCGATCGGGCCGAGATTGAATGCACTCCCGTCGGCCGACAGCGAAGTCAGCGCTACATCGATACGGAGAGCGCCCGATCGGATAGCTCCAGGCACCGCCGAGTAGTTCATCGGCAGGACATCGAGATTGCCGAGATCCTGGAAACGGCGATTGGTGCCGGCGCCACCGAACGCACGAACGGCGACCTTGCCAGAGAAACGACGGGCATCGAGCGTTTCGGTGAGGGTTAGGCCGAGCACGGCTCTTGTGCCATCCGGCAGGGCGTCGATCTCGCCATTCAGCGATTGCAACAATGCGACTGGCTCGGCCTGGCCCATGCCCCACATCAGAGTATCGCCGGGGGCGACGAGGTCGGCAATCAACAAGCCCTTCGCCGATTGATCGGATGGTGCGTTCACAGGTCGATCCCTCGATCTTTCATCGATGCCCTGCAATACGTGACCAGAAAATAAACCGAGACGAGCCCGATCCACGCACTGATGGCGGCGATCCATAGTGTGCCTTGAGGCGACACGCGCGACAATACGGCGGCGAAAAGGACCGGTGCGACGGCGTTGACGATATTCTGCGGCACGGTCAAGAGGCCCATGTAGGTACCGAACTCCTTGACGCCGAAAAGCGCCAGAGGAAGCGTATTACGAGCGATGGCAAAGAGGCCGTGACCAAGGCCCATGCAGATACAGAAGGCAACGGCCGTGGGGAGTGACACACCGAGCGGCAGAAGTGCCACGAACGAGAGGCTCACGCCCAGCGAGGCTCCGAGCGTCGTCGTCAGGATTGAGTGGCGTCCGCCGCTCAACAACTCAACGAGGCGCGCGAGTGCCTGACATGGTCCGACGATCGCCCATACGGCGATTGATTGCGACATGGTCAGACCCGACGCCGTGAAAATGTCGATGACCTGCAGGTAAAGCCCCCACGTTATCAGGCCTTCGGTGCACATCCAGACGGCTAGCAGAACGAAGGCTTTCCGGCGCTGATCCGGCAGCAACACGCCTTCCGGCGGGAATGCCTTTGGCGAGCGCTTGCCGGCGGGTGTCGGGGGCGGGGCGGGCTCGTGGCCCGTTCCGCGCTTCAAGACCAGCCAGTGGAGGGGGGCGCAAACCAACAAATGCAGCAGTGCGAATACGATGTAGGCTTGGCGCCAACCGATGGTACCCAAGAGCCAGGCGTTGAAGGGCAGGAAAACGGTTGAAGTCAGTCCCGAGATCAGCATTAGGCTGGTGATCGCGGACCGCGCATTGGGGCCGACCACCTGAACGAGGCCCGGCATCGCTGCGTTGCCCAGCATCATAGGCGTCGCGACGCCGATCACGACCCAAGCCAGCATGTAGCTCGGCAGATTCCATGCGTAGCCCTGGAGGAGCATAGCCAGGGCTGCGATGAAAGATCCGACCGCCATGATCGGGCGCGCACCCAAACGGTCCACGAGCTTGCCCATGCGAGGGGCGACAAGCGCCGATACGAGAAGCATGACGGTAATGCCGCCAAAGACCCATTCTCGCGCGAGACCCAGATCGCGGGCGATAGGTGTGCCGAAGATCGGCAGAGCCGAGAACGAGGTGCCCCAGCCAATAACCTGCGTCACGCCAAGGCCAACGATCGCCTTGGAGGACGGCCTCCGGGATGCCGCCGCCAACGCCGTCCACTGCAGCTGCACGCGGTTCGGTCCTATGCCCTGTTGTTGCGTCCTCGAGACGCTGATTCCCTTCTATGCTCGCATGTCGTCTGCACCGGCGCCATACGAACGAAGTGCCATTCGAGTTACACGAGGGCGTAACCGCCGTCAGTCGAGGCCTCGAAGCATAACCCTTAGACGATGTTGACCCGTTGGCGATAAGCGGCAAAGTGTGTCTTACGCGTCGAGAGGATAAACACATGGGACTTTCCGGGCCCAAACCTTACAGCCTTAACGTCGCCGACGGGACGCTTGCCGACTTGCGCGACCGCCTAGACCGTATTCGCTGGCCCGAAACGCCGCCTGTGGAGCCTTGGTCGACCGGCACCAGCGTGGCCTACATGCAGGAGCTGGCAGGATATTGGCGCACCAGGTTCGACTGGCGTGCTCAAGAGGCTCGGCTCAACGCGTTCCAACAGTTCACGGTGCCTCTCGCTGGGATCGACCTGCATTTCATCCATGAGCCAGGCAAAGGCCCCGATCCGATGCCGCTCCTCCTCTCTCATGGATGGCCCGGCTCGGTGATCGAGTTCATGGACATTCTGCCGATGCTGACGGACCCCGCGCGGTTTGGTGGCGACCCGGCCGATGCCTTCACGGTCGTGGCACCGTCGCTGCCGGGATACACGTTGTCATTCACCCCTGGCCAGCCGCGTTTCGGCATCGTGGGGATTGCCGAGACGTTTGCGGCGTTGATGAGCGACGTGCTCGGCTACCGCCGGTTCGGAGCCCAGGGCGGCGACTGGGGTGCGTTCATAACATCCCGCATGGGCTACCAATTCGCTGATCGGCTGATCGGCATTCACGTCAATCTGCTGGCGGTTCGACGGGACGCGTCCCTGGCCAAACCGACGCCCGAGGAGCAGCGGTTCCTGGATCACCTTGCACACTGGTTGAAAGAAGAAACCGGCTACCAATGGATCCAGGGCACGCGCCCCACGACGCTCTCGTTCGGATTGACAGACTCGCCGCTCGGGCTCGCCGCCTGGATTGCGGAGAAGTTTTACCGGTGGACCGACAACGATGGGACGATCGAGTCCGCGGTCGATCGCGACACGATGCTCGCGAACATCATGCTGTATTGGGCGACCGGCGCGATCGGGTCGTCGTTTTGGCCTTACTATGCGCGCATGCACGAGCCCTGGCCGATCCCCGAGGGAGGGGCGATCACGGTGCCGACCGGCTATACGGAGTTTCCGAAAGAGATCCTGTCGCCGCCGCGCTCGTTGGCCGAGCGCACTTACGTCAACATCCAGCGCTGGACAACAATGTCCAAAGGCGGCCACTTCGCGGCGATGGAGCAGCCGGAAGCGCTGGCGAACGAAATTCGCGACTTCTTCCGACCGTTGCGAAGAGCGGCTTAGCGGAGATCTCCCCGGGCGCATTCAGATAACGGCCCGGAGACCTTGCCCGACGACATCGCCTAGGCGGCGACCGCAGTTTCGACCGCTTTGCGGAAGCGGAGCAACGTAAATAGACCGAACGGCTTCAGCGTATGGCGACCGGTCAGCTTCAGGTCGTCGCACACCATCACCCGATCGACATCGAATACGGGATGCCACCCGAGGCGGCTGGCGAAGGGCGCCAGACGTCGCTCCACCCAGCCCCTGACACCCGTCTCCTCGCTGAAGTGATTGAGCAGCATCACCTCGCCGCCCGGTTTACACACCCGATTGATCTCCCGCATGACAGAAACAGGATCCGGGACAACGGTCATCACGTACATGGCGACGACGGTGTCGAACGAGGCATCCGGGAAATCCAAAGCCGCGGCATCCATCTCATGGAGACCGGTGACTTGCTCCAACGATTCGGTCGCAACCTTGTTGCGGGCTCGCTCGAGCATGTCGGGCGAGATATCGATTCCGACGATCTCCAGATTCGGCGAGTACATCGACAGGGAGAGGCCCGTGCCGACGCCGAGCTCGAGCACACGACCCGTCCCACTGCGATTGATCATCTCAACGGCCTGGCGCCGACCCTCTGTCGTCAGCCTGCCGAACGTATTGTCATAAACTGGAGCCCAACGGCGGTACGCGTCGAGGACGTTCTCCTCATCGAGCCGACTTCCGTGGCCAGAGTGGGGCGCGAACAGGCCCCGACCAAACGGGCGCGACAGCTTCCGGCTGCCATGACGCGTCGACAAGTCCATAGATCCTCCGTAGTCCCAATCTTCAGGCGACAGCCGACGCGGTTGCGTCGACCGAGCACTCCCTCAACCTAGGGTGCGCAAGCCTTGTTCCGCCTCACAAACCGCCTGCGCATTACGCGCCTGCGAACGCTGCCGTGCTGCCTCGCCAAGGCTTACTGCTTGGCCAATCCAGCCCCCCCCGAGCATCCGTGCTCCCTCCGACACGTCGGCGTAGAGCACACATGCCTGCCCGCGAGCCACTCCGTAATCGGCTGAGTCCAGCTCGACCGCAATACGACCGCCATCGCGCAACAGTCGCGCGGGTCGCGGCGGCGCAGAGGACCGTACACGGGCATGCAATCGCCCGCCATCGGCGATGAACTCGTCCACAGGCTTGTGGCCGAGCCAATTCACATCGTCAATCTCGATCCGGTGCGTCAACAGCATCTCGCGGGGCCCGACGACCACACGACGCGACTGAGGTTCGAGTGCCACGACGTACAGCGGATCGCGGGCCGCAATGCCGAGGCCTCGCCGTTGGCCGACCGTAAAATTCAGGATGCCCTGATGATCGCCGAGATGGCGCCCTTCGACATCGACGATTTCTCCAGGCTCTGCGGCGCCGGGCCGCAAGCGCGCGATCACGTCGGAGTAGCGGCCTCCCGCGACGAAGCAGATGTCCTGACTGTCGGCCTTGTCTGCAACTGCAAGGCTCGCCTGCTCCGCAAGCCTGCGAACCGCAATCTTGGAAAGCCCGCCTAACGGAAAGCGAACGAACTCTAATTCGTTTCGCGGGGTCGAAAAGAGGAAGTAGCTCTGATCGCGATCTGCGTCAGCGGCGCGATAGAGGGCCGGGCCGGTTGTCTCGCGCCGCCAGCCGACATAATGGCCCGTCACCAGAGCGCTTGCGCCCAGATCACGCGCCGCAGACGCCAGATCGCCGAACTTGATGCGCTCGTTGCAGGCCACGCAAGGAATAGGGGTTTCGCCACGAAGGTAGCTATCCGCGAAGGCATCGATGACGGTCTCGCGAAACCGGCTCTCGTAGTCGAGAACATAATGAGGGATAGAAATCTGCTCGGCCACGCGACGGGCGTCACGGATGTCCTGGCCTGCACAGCAAGCTCCCTTGCGGCCGGCAGACGCCCCCTGATCATAAAGCTGCAGTGTGATGCCGATGACATCGAACCCCAGCCGCTTCATCAGGGTGGCCACCACGGAGCTGTCCACGCCGCCTGACATCGCTGCGACTACACGAGCCCCTGGCGCAAGGCCATCCATAGAGGCCGCGACCAGCGCCAAGTCGTCCGACGTTATCTCAGCATTCACCATAAAAAACCAAACTCGCGCTGGAGCCCGGACTGCTCCGACATGGCTACCGCAGTTCTAGAGCGACGCACACTCAATCGCAGTCAGCATCCCGCCCTGACCTCGGCGGCACACTAACGGCCGTCCCACGATTTTCGCAAGAGGCTGCCTCGCGGGGGGCCAGTTCGCAATAGGGATGTCTTCCCACTCGCGCGGACCGTGGCACGCCGCTTGATCAGATGGCTCTAGCGACGCGTTTCGCCCAAAATGGCGGCGAATGCAAGGCATGTTCTGTAGATGTCGTCCCGGAGCACATCGGGAAACACCGGCGAGAGCCCATTATCAGAGCTGGGCGCGTGCGCGCGACCGCCAATCCGGAGCACGATCAGATGGCCTGAGTGTCTCGCTCGACGGCGCAGACCGCTCCAAGACCGGCGTCATTTCTCTTGGACCGACTTGCGGCGCCCGATCGGGGACCGGTGAGGCCGTCAGCCGCTCGTTCACCAGGTCGCCCAGCATGCGAGCGCCGACAGCCGCCTTCTCTTTGAAAAGGCCCCAGTATGCATTTGCACTGTCGCACACGGCCACATTGCGATCGCAGAACGTCGCCGCCCGATGCACGGCATATGACGCGGTCTGATACATCTTCGCCTGCTGGCTCGGATCGCTCGGTATCAGTGCGATGATGAGGGCAATCCAGAACGCGGATCGAATTATGAACATCGTCTCTACCTCGGTCGCTGCCCATCCTTACCTGCTCCATCGCCAAGGCTAACCGGGAGTTGCCGACATCCCGCAAACTTGGATCGGGCAATTTGTATAAAATTGCTAGCAATCACGATTGCGACTGTGTCGGTCTTGTTGGTTTCCAAATTTCGAGCCGGCTGCTGGCGTTTCGACTTGAGATTGAAAGGTTCCGTTAAGCATTCGGCCGCTATCAGTTCGGTCAACATAGGCGTCGGGCGTGCCCTGATCCCTGATCATGCGAACCGCCGTGCCTTGGGAGCCCTGCGTGCCGCTTTCTCCGTTCTACGCGCGTACTGCGCTCGCGACCTTCCTCGCAATCGGTACTGGCATCAGCACCAATCTTCTGGTGCTTCAGAATTCTGCAAGGCCTCCGGCCAAAGCCGGCCCCGCTGTCGTGCGAACCATCCCCGGCGTCGATGCGGACAACCTGGGACGCCAAGCGCTCGACGCACTGATCGGCAGCAGCCTCGTTGCTCCTCTGCCTGAGAACACCAAGTCTTCGAGGACTACGCGATCGCGCGATACCGACGCGCGGAGGGTCGGCAGCTTCGCGCCGTCGTCCGGGTCATTCGCTCAAATGGTCATCCCCGGCGGTGACCCCGCGGAGACACGGAAAGCAACCGTCAGAAGTGTTCAGGCCGAACTCGCGAAGCGCGGCTATGAACCGGGACCACCCGACGGAGCCACTGGAATGGTAACGCGTGCCGCCGTCATGGCCTACGAACACGACCAGGGGTTGCCGCTGACGGCTGATCCTTCTCCGGAAGTGCTCGCCCACCTCAGGCATGGGACGTCGGCGCCAGGCGCCGCGATCGGTCTCGAGCCAAATACCGGCCGGGTTGCGGGCCATGCCGAGCAGGTGATCAGGGCCGTGCAGCAGGGGCTTGCGAAGCTCGGCTATCTCGGTTCCCCACCCGATGGCCTGGCTTCCGAAGAAACCGTCCGTGCGATCCGGGAATTCGAGATGGATGGCGGCCTAGTACCCTCTGGGCGGATCTCGGGACCACTTATGGCGCGGCTCTCGCATCATATCAGCACGGCTCAGCGCCGCTGAGCATCCGCACCTTCGCCCGGCATTTTCTGACCGCCGGCTGCACACTATGTAGTGGGCATGAGCGGGCGAGGAGATGACGGATGCTGATCGGCGTTCCCAAGGAAGTGAAGGTGCATGAATACCGCGTCGGCATGACTCCCGGTGCGGTTCGGGAGGCCGTCGCTCACGGCCATCAAGTGCTGGTCGAGAGGGGAGCAGCAGCCCGACAAGGCATCCACGATGCAGACTATGTGCGTGCCGGCGCGAGCATCGCCGAGACAGACGAAGAGGTGTTCGTCAAAGCCGACCTCATCGTCAAGGTCAAGGAACCACAGCCTGACGAATGCCGTCGGCTCCGCGACGGTCAAACGCTCTTCACCTATCTTCATCTCGCTCCCGATCCAGAGCAGGCGAAGGCGCTCGTCCGCTCGGGCGTAACGGCCATCGCATATGAGACGGTGACAAGTCCACGCGGAGGCCTTCCGTTGCTGGCACCCATGAGCGAGGTGGCCGGACGAATGGCCGTCCAGGCCGGCGCTCATTGCCTCGAGATGGAGCAGGGCGGACGCGGCATGCTGCTCGGCGGCGTGGCTGGTGTCCCAGCCGCGCGCGTGACCGTACTCGGCGGCGGCGTCTCCGGCATCAATGCCGCACGCATGGCGATTGGTCTCGAGGCCCGCGTCACGGTGATCGATGTCGATGTGGGGCGCCTCTATACCATCAATCAGCAATTCGGGGCCGCCGTGGACACGGCCTTCTCCAGTCGGGCCACGATCGAAGAGCACGTCGTCGCTTCAGACCTCGTCATCGGCGCGGTGCTCGTACCAGGCGCTCAGGCGCCCAAGCTCGTCACGCGAGAGATGGTGCGGGCGATGCCGAACGGCTCAGTGATCGTCGACATCGCCATCGACCAAGGTGGCTGCGCCGAGACCTCCCGGCCGACGACGCATGCTCAGCCGACCTATGTCGAAGAGGGCGTGGTTCATTACTGCGTGACAAACATGCCGGGCGCGGTGGCCCGGACGTCGACGTTCGCGCTGAACAACGCCACGCTGCCGTTCGTTCTCGCAATCGCCGACAAGGGCGCCAAGCGCGCTCTGGCGGACGACCCCTACCTCAGGACCGGGTTGAATGTGCATGCCGGCAGGGTGACCCATCGTGCCGTTTCCGAGGCGACTGGATTGCCGTTCACCGAGGCCGACGCGGCCTTATCTTCTTGAAGAGCAAACGACTCATCGGAACTCGCTGGTGGCAGACCGGTTGCGCTCGCATCAGTGACAGCAGGAGCGTGCCATGAACAAAACGAACAATGACGGCCCAGATTCGGAACGGGAGATCCGGGAGGCATTTGACGGTGCGTTCGGCGCGATGCTCGACTGGCGCAACGAGATCAAGGCGTCTGCCGATCTCTATGGCAAGAAGGCGTTCGACGAGTTGGGGAAGGCCGCGACTGCCGCAGGTTGGCCTGCCTCTCTCGTGGAAACGACCCGATCCCAGTTGTTGGAGGCCTCCAAACTGCAGGCCGATATGATCGACCACATGCTTTCGGTCTGGAAACAGCAGCTCGAGACCCGCGCTAACCCCGCCGTCTTTCAAGGGACGCTCGATCGGAGCCCTACAGGCCAGACCGTCGACTTGGCCGAGATCGCGATGGCGCCGACGCAATTTTGGATGCAGGCATCGAGCGCGTGGCAGAAGAGCTGGACTAGCGCGATGGAGGCCTGGATGCGTCAGTCACCCGGCCGTTCACGATCCGACTAGAGTCGGCGACCGGCTGGCCCTAAGCGGCTTGTCCGGACATGGCTTCCGTGGAAGAAGGAGGCAACACATTTGCCGCCAGGAGCACGGATTTGGCCAAAGACACACCCGCCCCCGACGTACGCCTGAAGCCCTTCGCGGGTGTGAAGGTGATCGACATCTCCAATTTCCTGGCGGCGCCGATGAGCGCCATGTTCCTCGCCGACTTCGGGGCCGATGTGGTCAAAGTCGAGCGGCCCGGAACCGGCGACGAGGTGCGCTATTGGGGCCGTAACAAGAACGGGGTGGGCCTCTACTACAAGATCCTTGGCCGCGGGAAGAAGTCGGTGACGGCGGACCTCAGGACGCCGTTCGGCGTGGAGGTGGTGAAACGCCTCGTCAAAGACGCCGACATCCTGGTCGAGAATTATCGTACCGGTACCTTGGAAAAGTGGGGCATCGGCCCAGAGGTGCTGCACGCTATCAATCCGGGGTTGATCATTGTCCGCGTGACCGGCTTCGGCCAGACCGGTCCTTACAAGAACCGTCCCGGCTTCGGCACGCTCGCGGAGGCTTTCTCGGGTTTCGTCCACATCAACGGCGAGCCGGAGCGGCCGCCTCTGCTTCCGGGCTTCGGTCTCGCGGATTCCACGACGGGACTAATGGCTGCGTTCCTGGCGTCGGCGGCGCTTCACGAGAAGCGGCGCTCTGGCAAAGGACAGGTCGTTGATCTCGCCATCTACGAGACACTGTTTACGCTGCTCGGACCGCAAGCCATCGATTTCGACCAGCTCGGCCAGATCCAGCAGCGCCAAGGCAGCCGCCTGCCTTTCACGGCCCCGCGCAATACGTATCAGACGAAAGACGGCAAGTGGGTGTCGATGGCGGGCTCCGCGCAATCGACGTTCGAGCGCATCTGCCAGGCGCTCGAGGTGCCCGAGCTGGTCAAGAACCCGCTCTTCTCGGACAATCGCGTGCGGCTCGACAACGCCAAAGCGCTGGACGTCGAGTTGCAGAACGCTATCGGCAAGCTCGACTTCGAGGACCTGATGAAGCGCTTCCTGGCCATCGACGCGCCGGTCGCACCCGTCAACGACATCTCGCAAATCTTCGCCGATCCGCAGTTCCAGGCGCGCGAAAACATAGCGACCGTCGAGGATGCGGAGCTGGGTGGCCCCGTGCGAATGCAAAATGTCGTCGGGAAATTTTCCGAGACGCCCGGCGAGATCACAAGCGCCGGGCCGAAGCTTGGCCAGCACAATCGCGAGATCCTGATCGAGCGACTGGGCTTCACGGAGGCGGAAGTAAAAGCGGCGGGGCTCGACGTCTAGGGCCGGACCCCTCTCGCTTCGTTCGACAGACAAGCGCCCGTCTTCCCCGGAGATCACTCCAGGACCACTCGCATTTGTTGGATGTGCCATGCCCCTTCGCCTTCCCTCCTCCATCACGGTCGTCGATGTCGCCGCGCGTGACGGCATTCAGAGCTTTCCGCGTGCTGTGGACACGGAAACAAAGGTCAAGCTCGTCGACCGGCTGTCTGAGACGGGACTTCCTGTGATCGAGGTCACGGGTTTCGCGCATCCGCGCGTGATCCCGAATCTAAAGGATGCCGAGGAGGTGTGTGCGCGCATCACGCGCAAGCCCGGCGTGATTTATCGCGGCCTCGTGCCAAACGCGCGAGGCGCCGAGCGAGGCATCAAGACGGAACTCGACGAGTTGCTGGGGCTAATCACCGTTTCTGAGGCCTACAACAAGAAAAACCAGAATATGACGCTCGAGCAGGGCGTCGAGGAAGCGATCAAGACTTTCCGTGTGGTCGACGGCTCCGGTAAGCGTTGGGTGATGGCGCTCGGCATGTCGATGTGGTGCCCCTACGAGGGCCGCATCCCCGAGGAGCGCGTTCTGTCCATCCTCGGTCAGTTCCGCAACGCCGGCATGCGCCGATTCTACCTCGCCGGCAGCCTCGGCATGGAGGACCCGCGCCACGTCTCGGAGCTCTTCGGACGGGCGTTGGATGCGTATCCCGACATCGAGATCGGCTTCCACGTGCACAACCTCGCCGGCTCGGGTCTTGCCAATGTGCTGGCGGCTATCGATGCGGGTGCCTCGTTCGTCGAGGGCGCGATTTGTGGTGTCGGTGGCGGTATCGCGATGCCGCATACGATTGCCTCGGTCGGCAATCTGGCCACCGAGGACATCGTGCACATGCTGAACGAGATGGGGATCAAGACGGGTGTCGATACCGCCGGGATTGCGGCCGCGGCACGTGATTGCGCGATGCTCCTCGGTGTCGAGGCAGGGAGCCACACCGCTCATGTCGGAACGCGGGCCGACGTCATGGAAGGCGCCAAAAAGGCGCCTCGCGAGCATCCGGCGTAAACGTAAGGGCGCATTTCCCTCATCCCGCGGACAAGCCGCGGAATGAAGGAGTTGCAGATCTCATCGATCCTTGAAATTCGGCTTCCGCTTCTCGACGAAGGCGGTCATGCCTTCCTTCTGGTCCTCGGTGGCGAACATGGGATGGAAGGTGCGCCGCTCGTAAAGAAGGCCCTCGGTGAGCGTCGTCTCGTAGGCGCGGTTCACGCTGTCCTTCGTCATCATCAGAATCGGCTGGGACATGGCCGCGATGGTCTCGGCCGTCTTCATGGCTTCCTCCATTAGCTTGTCGGCCGGGACTACGCGGCTTACCAACCCGCTGCGCTCGGCCTCGGCCGCGTCCATCATGCGACCGGTGAGGCACATATCCATCGCTTTTGACTTGCCGACGAAGCGAGTCAGGCGCTGCGTGCCACCGGCACCCGGCATGACGCCCAGCTTGATCTCCGGCTGGCCGAACTTGGCCGTGTCGGCTGCGATGATGAAGTCACACATCATGGCAAGCTCGCAGCCGCCGCCGAGGGCGAAGCCAGCCACGGCCGCGATCACGGGCTTCCGCGTCGAAGACACCCTGTGCCACTTGGAGATGAAGTCCTCTTTGTAGGCTTGGATAAAGGTCTTAGATTGCATCTCCTTGATATCAGCGCCCGCAGCGAAGGCTTTCTCATTGCCGGTGATGACCATGCAGTTGATCTTCTCGTCGGCCTCGAAAGTATCGAGCGCGCTCCCCAGTTCCCGAATGACCTGCGCGTTGAGCGCATTCAGCGCCTGAGGACGGTTGAGGCGAATGAGGCCGACGCGGCCCTTCGTCTCGACGATGATGCATTCGTAGCTGGCCATGTGAAGCCTCCTCGATTGATGCCTGGATTGCGGTCGCTCAGGCACAAGGCTTTAGCGCGAGACCACTAGGTCTGGCTATGGCGGCGAGCCGGGTCTCGATCAGCGAAGCATGGTGGGGCCGGTCGGCCGACAACAGAAACGCGGGGCGCAAAGAGCACGTCCAATCCCGTCTGGTTCGACACACCTTTAGTGGCATTACGAGGAGAGCCCTGCTCATTTCAGTCAAGTTGCAGGTCGAACGACCAGATCATTGTCACAAAAGTGTCGCAAAACTTGATGGCCAGGCCTAAGAGCGAACTCCACAATCCGCGTTGTCATTTCGACGACTTGACCGGTACCGCCGCTTGACTCACGTTTTGACAGCCAGAACCGCCTCGCCGATCACCGCGGACGAGGCCGATCGCGCCTCTCTACGTGCTGCCGTGACGCTGGCCCTGACGCTGCCGGGGGATACGCTTCTCTACCTGCTGCTTCCGATCTATGCGGCCACCTTCGGTGTGACTTTGCCGGAAGCCGGCTTGCTGCTCGCCGCTAACCGACTGGTTCGCATCATCGGCTACGGCTGGGTCGGCCGCTTCTATGAACGGCGAGGCGCGCGGGTCGCGTGTGTGCTCGCTGCGGTCGGCGCG
Source organism: Hyphomicrobiaceae bacterium (assembly GCA_022844225.1). Taxonomy (GTDB): domain Bacteria; phylum Pseudomonadota; class Alphaproteobacteria; order Rhizobiales; family Hyphomicrobiaceae. Next base: position 123,298 of record JALHMC010000007.1, read on the forward strand.
GCGGTTTCCACGTTCAGCTACGCGGTGCTGTCCGGCCTTTGGCCTTTGATCGTCGCCCGACTGATCTGGGGACTTTCCTTTGCTGCGATGAACCTCGCGAACCAGGCTTTACCGACCAGCGTTGCGGACGGTCTGGCCAAGCGCAACGGCCGTTCTCGCGCGATCATAGCCGTGGGGCCCACCTTGGGGCTCGTCGGTGGGGCTGTGATGGCGCATTTCCTCGGCCCGCGTAGTGTCTTCCTCACTCTCTCGGCAATCGCCTGCCTGGCGCCTTTGGTTGCGGCCGGAATTCCGCATCGGCTCGAGAAAGCGGTCAAAGGCGGGCCTCGCTTCGAGCGCCCCGGGGCCATCAGCCTCTGGTCCTTCGCCCTCGGCTTCACGATGGACGGACTCTTCATTTTCGGGCTCGGACTGCTGGCTGCCGCAAGTTATCCGAAAGGTGCGGTGCTCGCAGCGGGTCTCGCAATGGCCCTGCGTTATGCGGTCGAGGTCGCGTTCTCGCCTCTCGGCGGGCACCTGGCGCACAAGTACGGGGCGCGACGGATACTGATCCTCGCCTCGCTGGGCGCTTCGGTGGGGCTGGCACTACTGTCGAGCGATGGCTGGCTGCTGTGGTGCGCCATGGTCGCCACGATCGTGCTCAGGGCCCTGACACAACCCTTGACCGCGCCGCTCGTTGCGGAAGCCTACCCTGGACCGGAACGCGTACGAGCCCTGGCGCGTCAGGCTACCTGGCGTGACATCGGAGCGGGTACTGGCCCGTTGGCGGCTGGCTTCCTGTTTCAGATGGCAACGCCGCTTGCCATCTACGGGGGAGCAGCGATCCTCCTCGCAGCGACTAGTCTCATGCTGCTGTGCATAAGCCCATCTCAGCGCAGAGAATAGAGACATGGCGACCGAGATCATCCTGATCGTTCTAGGTGCGGCGCTGCTCCACGCAACGTGGAACGCCATGGCCAAAGGCACGAAAGGGCGCGACCCGCTGATCGGCGCAACAGTGATAGCGACTGGTGCAGCGATCGTCTCGCTCGCCCTGTTGGCGGTCCTCGGGCTCCCGGCGACGGCCAGCTATCCTTACGTGATTGCCTCCGGCGTGATCCATGTCGTCTATTTCCTCCTGCTCGGCATGTCGTACCGGCTTGCAGATTACTCGGCGATCTACCCTCTGATGCGTGGCGCGGCCCCCATGATCACCTCCGCCGGGGGATATCTGATCGTTGGCGAGACAATGAGCCCGGCCGCCCTCGCAGGGGTCACTCTGCTAAGCCTCGGTGTTCTTGGCCTCGGCTTTCATTCGCTGACACGGGGTGGCATCGGGGTGCGTGGCCTTGCGGTTGCCACCGCGAACATCGTGATCATCGTGGCCTACACGCTGATCGACGGACTGGGGGCGAGACTCTCCGGCAATCCTGGCGGCTACGTTTCGGCGATGATGCTTCTGACGGGTGTTCTGTTGCTTCCCATGATGGCCATTTGGAAGCCCCGCGAAATCGGAACGGGCCTCACCAGCGAATGGCATGTGGGCCTTATCGGCGGGGCGATGGTCATGGCCTCTTACGGCGCGGCACTCTGGGCAATGACACACGCACCGATCGGTGCGGTCGCGGCGTTGCGCGAGACTTCAGTCCTGTTCGGAGCGGCGATCGGCGCCGCCTTCATGGGCGAGCGCTTCAGTCCGCTTCGGGTCTTGGCGACGGTTGCCATCTTCGGTGGACTGGGATGTATGCGCCTAGCCTGAACCCGGTCTGCAGGCACGTTTTGCCGAGCCAGCATCAGCGCTGACAGGCACCGCAATAGAATGTCGACCGGCCCGCCTGGGTAATGCGACGTACGGTGCCGTGGCAGCCCGAACGGACACAAGCCTCGCCCTCTCGCCCATAGACGGCGAACGAATGCTGGAAGTAGCCGAGTGAACCATCGGTGTGGCGGTAGTCGCGGAGCGTGGAGCCGCCGGCTGCGATCGCAGCCTCCAGGACCTCGCGGATGGCAATCACAAGTCTCTCGCAGCGATCGATGGGCTTGCCGCCGCTGCGAGCCAGGACGCTCGCGGTCCTGTGGGGGCTCAGTCCGGCTCGAAAGAGCGCTTCGCAGACGTAAATGTTGCCGAGACCGGCGACGATCCGCTGATCCATGAGGAAGGCCTTGAGGTCGGCCGTGCGTCCCTCGGCCTTTCGCGACAGAAACTTGGCCGTCAGTTCCTCTCCCAGCGGCTCGATGCCGAGGGCTTTGAAGTGGGGGTGTGCGGCGAGCGATTCGCCCGGAATGAGGCTCATGTAGCCGAAGCGGCGGGCATCGTTGTAGGTGACCGTCGCACCGGCCTCGGTCTCGATGACGACGTGGTCGTGGGTCGGATCGTGACCGGCGTCGTGCGTAAACTCACCGAGCTGGGTACCGTTGGCTCCGCCGGGGACGGCGATCGAGAAGCGTCCCGTCATGCCGAGATGAATCGCCAACACTTCGCCGGAGTCGAGATAGGCGAGGATGTATTTGGCGCGCCGGTCGAGGCGCTCGAGTGTCCGGCCCTCGAGACGCTCGACGAAACGGTCGGGGAGTGGAAAGCGCAGATCCGGCCGGCGTTGGACGACGCGACGGATGCGCGCGCCTGACAGGACCGGCTCCAGCCCCCGGCGGACCGTCTCGACTTCCGGAAGCTCGGGCATGTCTCAGATGCCCCGTCCACCGGCTACGTCGACGATGGTGCCCGTCGTGTAGGCTGACTGATCGGACAGCAGCCAAAGCACTGCCTCGGCAACGTCCTCGGGTGAACCGGCGCGGCCAAGCGGCACGGAGGCCATCAGGCGATCGACGCGTCCCGCGTCGCCGGCTCGAGCGTGAATTTGCGTGTCGATGAGGCCCGGCCGCACGGCATTGACGCGCACGCCGTCGGCCGCAAGCTCCTTCGCCATGCCGATAGTCATCGCCTCGATCGCGGCTTTGGTGGCGCCGTAGTCGTTGTTCTCAAGGCCGCCACCGAGCTTGGCCAGCATGGAGGACATGTTGACGATCGCCCCGCCGGTGCCACCCCGACTGCGGGCGAGGCGGCGCGCCGCCTCCTGGGCCGCGATGTAGGCGCCCTTGAGGTTGACGGCGATGATGCGATCGAGTTGCTCTTCGCCGATGTCCATGAAGCGCGTGCCCGCGAACAAGATGCCAGCATTGTTGAAGAAGGCATCGAGGCGCCCGAACTGGCTGTCGAATTCCGCGAACATGGAGCGTATCTGGCCACTGTCGGCAACGTCGGCGCGGAGTGTGATGGCACGTCGGCCTGCGGCGCGCACATCCGCCGCGACGGCCTCCGCGGCTGTTGCATTGGCCGCGTAGTGGATCGCAACATCGTAGCCGCGCTGCGCCGCACGTCGTGCCGTTGCCGCGCCGATGCCACCCGAGGCCCCCGTAACAAGCAGCGTCTTGGCCATAGACTTTTCCTTCAGTTGGTTGAGCGGGTTATGCAGTCAAATAGCGTAGCGCCAGGAACAGGACAGCATTATAGGCGGCGTGGCACGTTATCGGTATCCACAGGCTGCCCGTCTGGCGGAGGAGCCACGCGAAGAACAGGCCGATCATGAAGACCTCGGCGAGCCCCGCCGCGGAGTAGCCGATATGGAGTGAGGTCCAGGCGCCCGAAACCAGTACGGCGGCCGGCCAGAACCCGAGCGGCCCGACGAGCGGGGCCAAGAGGAAGCCCCGGAACAGCATCTCCTCCCATAGAGGTGCACCCACCGCGATCGCCAAGAATGCGGCGACGGGCTGATCGGTGCGCGCGAGCCCCGCGAACTGCTGGAAATCGGACATGAACCCGTCCGGACTCAGCGTGTAGGCTGCGGCGTTCGCCAACGCGAGAAGCGGCACCATCAGCACGAACGCGTGAAGATAGTCGGACCGTCCACCTTCGGGCGGATTGAGACTCAAGGTGTCGGCAAAGCGAGCGCCATGCAGGCTTGCGACGCCGATTGTGAGCAGTGCCAGGCACGCCTGACCGAGAAGAAGTATGGCCGCGCCGGACCCCTGCATCATTTCATAGATCGCCTCGGGGCCGTAGTCGGCGGGGGCGGTGTGGATCTTGCCTCCCGTCACAGCTTCGATGACCAGGATCGGAACCACTTGGCCGACCACGACTACCCCGATAGCTGCCAGGATCGCGAGGATCGGGTGCCAAGTACTGACGCCGCGCCAGACGCCGCTGCCGGCGACGAACGAGCGAAAAGTCCGTGTCGACATGAATCGTCTTTCTGTTGGCAACAGCGATCTTTCAATCGCGCCCTTCGGAGCCTATATTAGATTTGCCGGATTCGTCCGGCTATGGCGATAAATGGACGTCGGAATAAGCCTATCGGACCCGGGGGCGGTACCCGGCGCCTCCACCAGGAGCCGACTGCAGGACGTTCGAGGCATGACTTGAACGTGCCGCAGTCGGTTGCTGATGGGGGCGAAATAGGATCGACGAGGGTGTAAAGGACGCTCTTTTGCCCGGCATGATACCACCGTTATCGGGTCAAACAGATAGTTGCCAATGACAACTATGCTGAGGTCGCGGTCGCAGCGTAATGCTGCTCCCATGACCTGAACTTAAGTCCTGGCGTGTAGCAACGTCAGGCGGGGCTCGGGGGGCGCCTGGCAACAGAAGCCCCCCACTTCCTGTGCGCTGTGCTACAGGAATGCTAGGCGTAAAGTGGCGGGACGCGAGATCAGCACGACATGACGTCAGGTCAGCATATCGACTACGACGCGTTGGCGCTGGACGCCTTGCGCGGTGTTGTAAAGGCGTGCCTCGCTCAGGTTTCCCGAACAGGGCTCCTTGGGGATCATCATTTTTACATTGCGTTCAATACCCAGGCGCACGGCGTTGGCATGTCCAAGCGCCTGAAAGAAAAGTACCCGCAAGAGATGACCATCGTGCTGCAGCACAGATTCTGGGATCTTGCCGTCGAAGACGAGCGGTTCGAGGTCAAGCTGACGTTCGACGGAATTCCAGAGCGTCTCGTTGTGCCGTTCGCGGCCGTCAAAGTCTTCTATGACCCGAGCGTGCCGTATGTGCTGCAATTCGAAGACGTGGACGCTTCACAGGGCGAAGGCCCTCGCAAGGGGCAACGCCGTTTGGCCGGCCCTTCCCATCCGAAAAGTGTAGCGGACGCGGGTGCCGGCGAGATCGAGGACGGCCAGACCGTGGAAAGCGGCGGCACCGAGCGACCCGACCGACGACGGCCAGCCCGCCGCAACAAGACTGAGAAGGTATCCGACGACACGGCGCGACCCGATGCGACCGCAATTCGCGATGCAGGTGATGCGCTCGCTCCTTCGACACAGCGCTCGCGTCCAACTCCCGACACGCCGTCCGCGCCTCCCGCTGCCACTCCCGTCTCCAACGGCAAGCCGTCCATTGCTGCGGTCAACAAGGCGGAGAGCGCCACCGAAGGCAGCGAGAGCGACCCAGCCGATCCCGGTGGTGCCAAGATTTTCGACTTGTCGAAATTCCGAGGCAAAAAATAGCACCTGATCGTCGTGCGGCGCTCCTCGACGTTTTGCAAGACGGAGCGGTTTTGCGGGTCGGATAGTCGCCCTCCACCTCTCACCTCGAGGCACAGCATGCAATCTTTCCAGTTGTTCAAAGGCGAGCGAGCTGTCGTCACCGGCTCCGCCTCGAACATTGGCCGCGCGATCGCGACGGCACTGGCGCAAGAAGGTGCCGAGGTCGTTCTTGCCGACATCGACGCCGCACGGAATGCGGAGGTGGCGGATGCGCTCCGAGCTTCGGGCGCCGCCGTCGAGACCGTGACCGTCGATCTCGCTCAGCGTGACGGATGGCGCGGGCTCGTTGCGAGCCTTGGTGACCGGCCAGTGCATATGCTCGTCCACTCCGCCTCGCCGCCACGTCGGGAGGCGGACCATCTGACGGAGGTATCCGAGGAGACGTTCGACGCGATGCTGGGCGTCAATGTGCGCTCGGGCTTTCTTCTGGCGCGCGAGATCGGCAGCCGCATGAAAGCAGCGGGCATCCGAGGCCGGATGCTGATCGTGACCTCACTTCATGCCGAGACGCCACGTAACTTGCCGCACTACTCTGCGTCGAAGGCTGGACAGACGATGCTGGTGAAGGAGCTGGCTCGCGCCTTCGGGCCTGCCGGGATTCGCATCAATGCCATCGCGCCCGGAGCCATTCCCGGCGGCGGCTTCAATGCCAGTGCGTTCAGTTTCGATGGTAAGATTGCACTTGGTCGCCTCGGACGAGCCGAAGATCTGGCGGGACCGGCCGTTGCGCTGCTGTCAGATCGCTTCTCCGGCTACGTTACCGGCACCACGCTCGTCGTCGACGGCGGCATCGCGCTTTACAACTGGATCACGCCCGTGGAGGCGTGATCTCGGCCCAATCGGCAACCTTGCCCAGAAACTCAATACACTTCTCGAGTTCGACAATCTCGACGAATTCGTTGGGCTGATGGGCTTGGTCGATACTGCCCGGCCCGATGACCACCGTTGAGGAGCCTGCGGCCTCGAAATGGCTCGCCTCCGTGCCGTAGGGTACAGCGAAGGTCTCGTTCTGGCCGGCGAGCTTCAGCGCCAGGGTTGTCGCCTCTGACGCTTCACCCGACGAAAACGGCGGCAGAATGCCCACTGCCGTTGTTTCAATATTGCAATCCGGATGGACGGCACGCATGGCGGGCAGCAATTCGCGCTCGGCAAAGGCCTGCAGCTCTCCGGCGATGCCGGTTGCGTCGACACCGGGAAGCGTGCGCACTCCCCAGCGGAACGCGCACGAGGGCGGAATGATATTGTGGGCGATGCCGCCCTCTATTCCGCTGACCGTGATCGAAGCGTACGGCGGATCGAAGCGCGGGTCGGTGTGGCGCCGCTTCAACCGCTCCTCCATGCGTCCAAGCTCGCAGATCAACTCCCCCGCGATACGGATAGCACCGACGCCTAGCTGCGGTTTCGACGAGTGCGCGTCCTTGCCGGTTACGACGGTCATGAAACGAGAGCCGCCCTTGTGCGCATTGACAACCGTCATGTTGGTCGGCTCACCGACGATGATCAGTCGCGGCTTAGGCAACGAACTCCCGAACGTCTCGATCATGGGTTTGACGCCGGTACATCCGACTTCCTCATCGTACGACAGTACGATGTGCACGGGTGTCTGCAGCGGGCGCTTCGCCAGTTCGGGTGCCAAGGCGAGCACGCAGGCTACGAAGCCTTTCATGTCGCACGTACCACGGCCATAAAGGCGGCCGCCCAGCTCTGTCACGCGAAAGGGATCGGTGTCCCAGGGCTGATCGGTGACGGGCACCACGTCCATATGCCCGGACAACCCGATGCCGCCGATTCCAGCCGGGCCGATGGT